>CAWIYC010000002.1:0-463469 GCA_963840235.1 uncultured Actinomycetes bacterium | reverse complement strand
TGGTACCACGAGGTGCTCGTGAAGCCGCTCGCCGAAGGGACCTGAACGCCGGAACCCCGCTCTGGAAGCGGGCTTCCGTTTAGTCGGGGCGACTGGATTTGAACCAGCGACCGCTCGGCCCCCAGCCGAGTGCGCTACCAGACTGCGCCACGCCCCGATGTTTCGGTCGAGTTTACCCAGCGATGCCGTCTGGCAGAGATGCGAACATGTGTTCGACCAAATGGGAATTGGACCCGAAATCCGGAGATGCGGCAGCTGCGGGGAGTTGAAGGTCCTCGCGGAGTTTGCTTGGCGGCGGAAAGGGCGCAATCAACGCGACAATATGTGCCGGCCCTGCCGAGCGGCCTATCATCGCTCTCACTACCTGGCGAACAAGTGTCGGTACGTAGAACAGGCGAATGCGAGGAAGCAGGCTCTCAGGCTGCAGCGGACCATCTACCTGTTCGAGTACTTCTCCCGCAACCCCTGCTCCGACTGCGGTGAGAGCGACCCCGTGGTCCTCGAATTCGACCATCTCAATCCAGCTCGAAAGTCGTTCTGCATCGGCCAAGCTCTCCCCTACCGCGCCTGGAAGAGCATCCTTGCCGAGATCGAGAAATGCGAGGTAGTCTGCGCCAACTGCCATCGGCGCCGGACCTCGCGACGGCGTGGAGCGTTGCGAGTGCTTCTCAGCCCCAACTCAAGATCCTCGGATTAGGAGCGGGCGACCGGAATCGAACCGGCACTGAGACCTTGGAAGGGTCTTGTGCAACCGTTACACCACGCCCGCAGGGGGATCGATTATAGGTCGGCCGGGCCGGAACGGCGGCGGGCGGCGCCCTTGCTCAGTTCCGCGGCCGGACCCGGACCGGCGCGCTCGCGGACCCGGCCTGGGTGGAGTCGGCCGGGACCCGCACGCGGTAGAGGCCCGAGCGCCGCACGCCGGTTGCCCTGTAGGTCCAGCAGCCCCCCTTGCGGGTGAGGGCCACGCTGCGCAACCTGGCGAACCTGCCGCTGCGGGCACGGCGCTCGAGCTGGCCCGTGGTCGCGCTCCCCGCCGGACAGGCATGGCCGCTGATCGAGGCCCCCGAAACGGGGCTTCCCCGGTGCGCGGTGGCGCCGACGCGGAGGCGGCGCAGCTCCCGGGTCCGAAGCGGCGCGGCCGCCTCCTCGGCGCGGGCCCGGGCCGTGGCGGCGCCGGCCCCGGGCGGATCAAAGTAGAGGTCCCTGCTGGCGATCAGCGTGCCCGCGGCCCCGAGCCGGGGGTCGGTGTTGGGGATGCTGCTGGTGATGTAGGAGCCACTCGATCCGTACGCGGTCGCGTCGCCCGTGCACTGGGTAATCGAGGGAGTGCTGTCGTCAAGGTAATAGGAGGTGACGGTCATCGCGAAGTCGGCGTCGCGGGCGTTGATGATCGACATCGATCCCTGCGGGCCACTGACCTGTTCCCATCGGGGCGCCCCGGGGGTCGGCGTCTCGGGCACGCCGTCGATTGTCACCCCGGCGGTGTTGAGATCGTTGCGGTAGGTCATTCCCAAAGCGGCGGGCGAGTAGTCGAAGAAGTCGAGGACGCTCGGGATCGCGTGCACCCGCAGGAAGGTGCTGATCTCCTCGCTGCGGCGGTAGAAGACGTGCTGGCGCTGTGTATAGGGGCCGCTGTTCGCCCCGATATAGGAGCGGATCGCGCGCACCGGGCCGTTGCGGTTGACAATGAAGGCTCCCTCGCCTGCGGAGAAAGTGTCCTCGCTGCGCCCGCAACTCCCCGGCGCGAACATCGACTTGTGGCGGTCGAGGATGTCGGCGCCGCTGGCGTTGCCGGCGTGAATCTGCAGGCCGTCGTCGATCCAGCGGTCGGAGAAGTGCTGGGAGAAGTAGGGGGTGGCAATGGTCGAGTCCTCGGGGTTGGGACCCGAGGTGAGCCCGTAGGTCGACTTGTAGTCCCCCGACTCGAGGTTGAAGTCGTAGCTGACGTAGTGCTTGCCGGCGGAGGGGTCGAGCGATCCACCGGCGCGGAACAGGTAGAGGTAGTCAACGCTGCCGCCGGCCAGCGGATCGGCGACCCGGACCTCGACACCGGTGCCCGGCGTCGCCCCGCCCGGCTCGTTCGCGCCCGACGCCTTGGCGCCGGCGTCGCCGGCCATCAAAGCAACCTCGTCGTTGCCGTCGAGGTCGGGGTCGGGATCGGCTCCGACGAAGGTGCCCGGATCGGTGTAGGTGAGCTGAGAGACGCCGACCGGGGCCGAGTCATAGGCGCTTCCGAGATCGATCAGCGCCCGCTCGTCGATCTGCACCGGCACCTGCTTCCATCCGCCCCGCCAGGCGAAGGCGACCAGCTTTCGGGGCGGGGAGCCGACGAGAGTCGGCAGTTCGGCCCCGGTGAGAACGACCGGGTCATCGGCGCGGCTGGGGGCATCCGCGGCGCTGCCGGCGGGCATCGCCGCGGCCAGCGCAGCGACTGCCAGTACCGGGATCGCGATCCGTGGCATCGGTCGATCGTAGAGATCGCCGGGGTTGCGTCCAGGCACGCCCACCCGGTATCGCGGTTGAAACTCATGACGGCCGGCGCAGCACCGGTGGTGACCGCAGCCGCATCGCCGAGGCGGGACGGTCGAGTGAGCGGGGGAGCCGGGATTCGAACCCGGATTCACGGTTTTGGAGACCGTGCGCATAGCCATTAACTCACTCCCCCGGGGTCAGAGCGGCCCATGCTACCCGCGGCCAAATCCGTCGGCTGAACGGTTTCAGCACCCGTGGGTGCCACTACCGTTCAGCGGGCGGTCGCGACCAGCCGGCGGATGTGGCGGAGCGACGGGGTCAATGCGGGCGGAGGGACTTGAACCCCCACGGGCCGAAGCCCACCAGGACCTAAACCTGGCGCGTATTCCAATTCCGCCACGCCCGCAACCGAAGGGATTCTAGGAGCGCGGGGGTTCAAGCGCGAGCGCGGAGACGGAGGTTGAAGCCCTCGACGTGGGATCCGGCCAAGAATCCCGTGCGCGCATCTTGCAGAGAATCTATGATCGTCGTGATGGCGGTTGGAGAGGCCAGGCCGGGCTATGAGCTCTGGCGGCCCAACAGGGAGAAGCCTCAGTCGATCACGACCAAGTTCGTGGTCGTGCTGCTGCTGCTGGTGTCGGCGGCGATCGCCGGCATCGTCACCATCGCCGGCTGGACGATTCTCCAGGGCGGGGCCGCGATGGGGATCATCTGCCTGATCTTCTACGTCATCCTCTACGCCCTCTTCGCATTCATGATCGCCCGCTGGCAGCGGGGGGTGCTGCCGGTGGCCGCCGCCTGGGCGGTGCTTCTGGTGATCTTCTGCGCGGTCGGCGCCAACAGCTGGTTCTCCCGCGACAAGGTCGGATTCGACGAGGCCCTGATCCCCGTGCCGCTGATCGGTCTCCTGGTGGTGATCCTTATCCCGCTCCAGATTGCCCTGATGGTGGTCGCGATGATCGCCTTCAACCAGGAGTGGCACGTCGAGGAGGAGCGCCCGATCGGCTCAGGCGAGGACTACGGCGCCGGCGCCCCACCCGACGAATCCGCACCGCAGCCGGCCTGATCGCCTGCGGCGAATGCCGGAGGTGGGAGTCGAACCCACACGCCCTTTCGAGCACGGCCTTTTGAGGACCGAGTGTCTACCGTTCCACCACTCCGGCCAGCACAGCGGACACGATAACCCGCCCTCCCGGCGATAATCCGCTCGTGGACGCCGCCGGCCGTTTCGAGGTGATCGAGAAGCTCTGCTCGTTCGAGGGCCGGGGGCCCGGCACCGACGCCGAGCGCCGCGCCGCCAACTGGCTCGCCGGGAAGCTGAAGGGGATGGGCCGTCCGGTGCAGGTCGAACCCACCTACGTCCATCCCGAGTATTCGCTTGCGATCGGGCTACACGTGGCACTGGCGATCGCCGGCAGTCTGCTGGCGCTCCTGTCCCCGGCCGCCGGCTTCGCCTTGGTGCTGTTCGCGGCGTTCTCGCTCTTCCTCGATCAGAACACCCGCCTCTACCTGCTGCGGCGGTTGCTCTTCCGCCGCGCCTCGCAGAACGTCGTCTCGCCGGGCCCGAACCCCGGCGCTCCGGCCCGCGTCGTCCTCTCGGCCCACTACGACGCAGCCAAGACCGGGCTCGTCTTCGGCCGGCGCTCTGTCCGCCTCGCCCGCCGGCTCTCCGAGCGTGGCCGCGTCCTGCTCGGCCCGATCCGGCTCATCTTCTGGGCCGGCGTGGTCCCGCTGCTGCTGATCTCGGGAGCGCGGCTGGCGGGGCTCGGCGACGCCTGGCTCTCGATCGCGCAACTGGCCGTGATCGCGTTGATGCTGGTCGCGCTCGTCCTCCTCGTCGACATCGCCCTCTCCGCCATCGTCCCCGGCGCCTGCGACAACGCCTCTGCCGTCGCTGCCGTCCTCTCGGTGGCGGAAGAGCTGGACGCCCACCCGCCCGCAAACCTCGACGTCTGGGTGATCCTCCCCGGAGCCGAGGAGTGCAACGCGGAAGGGATGGCCTGCTACATGCGGGCCCATCGGGCCGAGATCGACCGCGAGCGCACCTTCTTCGTCAACCTCGACTCCGTCTCCTACGGCGACGCTCACTACCAGCGCAGCGAGGGGGCGATCATCAACCAGGCGATGGACCCCCGCCTGGTCGAGCTCTGCGAGGGGATCGCCGAAACCCAGCGGTCCGATCCCGACGGCGACCCCGGCCACGCCGCCCGCCCGATTCGCCACTCCTTCCACACCGACGCCCTGCCGGCCGTGGTCCGCGGCTTCCGCGCGATCTCGATCGTCGGCGCCGACGACGGCGTCGGCCCCCCCTACTACCACACGCCCGAGGACGAGCCCGCCAACGTCGACGCCGCAGCGATGACGCGGGCGGTCGAGTTCACGCTCGAGCTGGTGCGGGCGATCGATCGCGACGTAGGCGTCACCGGCAGCGGGGGCCACCACGCTGCCGGGCCCGCCGACGAGGATGCCGGCACCTCCGGCACGGATGCCGCGAAGGCCACCCATCGGGTATAAGCCGACGCCGTGAACGCCGAGGCCGAGCGCGGGCAGGGAGAGCTGCTCTGGGAACCGTCAGAGGAGATGGTCGAGCGCTCACGGATGACCGAGTACCGGCGATGGCTCGAGGCCGAGCGGGGCCTCGCCTTCGACGACTACGCCTCGCTGTGGGAGTGGTCGGTCTCCGACCTGGAGGCCTTCTGGGGCTCGATCTGGGACTTCTTCGAGGTGCGCTCGGACATTGCCCCCACCCGCGCCCTCGGCTCCCGCGAGATGCCGGGCGCCGAGTGGTTCCCCGGGACCCGGGTCAACTACGCCGAGCACGTGTTCCGCGACCGCGACCCGTCCGCGGCGGCGATCCTGCACGCCTCGGAGCTGCGCCCGCTGAGCGAGCTGAGCTGGGGAGACCTGCGCTCGCAGGTGGCGGCGGCCGCGGCCGGCCTGCGGTCTGTCGGCGTCGGGCACGGCGACCGCGTCGTCGCCTACCTCCCCAACGTCCCCGAGGCGATCGTCGGCTTCCTTGCCACCGCCTCGATCGGCGCCGTCTGGTCCTCGTGCTCGCCCGACTTCGGGGCTTCCAGCGTCGTCGACCGCTTCGCCCAGATCGAGCCCAAGGTCCTGCTGGCCGCGGACGGATACCGCTACGGAGGCAAGGACTTCGACCGCACCGAGGTCCTCGCCGGCCTCCAGGACGAGATGCCGACCCTCGAGCGCACCGTCGTCCTCCCCTACCTCTCGGGGGCTCCCGACCTCTCCGGGCTCAGCAGGGCGATCGCCTGGGAGGAGTTCGTGGCCGAGGGCGCAGGCGCCGACCTCACCTTCGAGCGGATGGCCTTCTCCGACCCGCTCTGGGTGCTCTACTCCTCCGGCACCACGGGGCTGCCTAAGGCGATCGTCCAGGGCCAGGGCGGGATCCTGCTGGAGCACCTGAAGAAGCTCCACCTCCACGCCGACCTCCATCGCGGCGACCGCATCTTCTGGTTCACCACCACCGGTTGGATGATGTGGAACTTCCTCGTCTCGGGACTGCTGACCGAGGCCGCGATCGTGCTCTACGACGGCAATCCGAGCCATCCCGACATGGGGGTGCTCTGGGACCTCGCCGAGAACGCCGGGGTCACCTGCTTCGGCACCAGCGCCTCCTTACATCTCCGCCTGCATGAAGGCCGGCGTCGAGCCCGGCAGCGGCCGCGACCTCTCCCGGCTGACCGCGGTCGGCTCCACCGGCTCGCCGCTCTCTCCCGAGTGCTTCGACTGGATCTACGAGCACGTCGGCTCCGACACCTGGCTGTTCTCGACCAGCGGCGGCACCGATCTCTGCACCGCCTTCGTCGGCGGCGTCGCGACCCTCCCCGTGTTCAGGGGCGAGCTTCAGGCGCGCGCCCTCGGCGCCGCCGTCGAGGCCTGGGACGAGCAGGGCCGGTCGCTGGTGGGCGAGGTCGGCGAGCTCGTCGTCACCGAGCCGATGCCCTCGATGCCGGTCTTCTTCTGGGGGGATGAGGACGGCAGCCGCTACCGGGCCGCCTACTTCGAGCACTACCCCGGCGTCTGGCGCCACGGCGACTGGATCGAGATCACCCCGCGCGGCACCGCGATCATCTACGGCCGCTCTGACTCGACCATCAACCGCTCCGGGATCCGCATGGGGACCAGCGAGATCTACCGGGCGGTGCAGGGGGTGCCGGAGATCGTCGACGCGCTCGTGGTGGACGTGCCCCGCGAGGGCACCGAGGGGTGGATGCCGCTGTTCGTCGTCCTCCGCGAGGGCGCCACGCTGGACGCCGACCTCGAGCGCGAGATCGCCAGGCGCATCCGCGAGCAGTGTTCGCCGCGGCACGTCCCCAACGAGGTCTTCGAGGTGACGGAGGTACCGCGGACGTTGAGCGGCAAGGTGCTCGAGGTCCCGGTGAAGCGGATCCTGATGGGGACGCCGGCCGAGCGGGCGGCGAGCCGCGACTCCCTCGCCAACCCAGGCTCGCTCGACTTCTTCACGGCGCTTGCCGAGCGGCTCCGGAAGGACCAGCAACCTCCCGCCCGGTGAGGTCGCCGTAGGAGGCGGTGCGGTCGCGGCCCTCCCGCTTGGCCTGGTATAGGGCGGCGTCGGCCGAGCCGACCAAACCTTCGGCGGCGGCCGCGTCCTCGGGGAAGGCGGAGACGCCGGCGCTGACGGTGAGCTCGAACGGCTCCCCGGCGAACTCGGCATGGACTCGGCCGAGGATCCGGTTGGCCAGGGCGACGGCCTCGGCCCGGTTCTCGACCTCAGGCACCAGGACTGCGAACTCCTCGCCGCCGATCCGCGCCGCAAGGTCGCTGGTGCGGCTCTCGGCAGCGAGGATGCGACCGAAGCGGACCAGGCAGTCGTCGCCCTTCTGGTGGCCGTAACGGTCGTTGACGGCCTTGAAATGGTCGAGGTCGAGGATCACCACCCCGATCGGCCGCCCGCCGGCCCGCATCGCCCGCTCCAGCTCCTCGTCGAGGCGCTCGTCGAACTCGCGCCGGTTCGGCAGTCCAGTGAGCGAGTCCGTGCGCGAGAGGTCGTGCAGGTGGTTGATGACGACGTCGAGGCGCTGGCGCATCAGGGTGAGGACGATCGCCGAGACGATCAGGGCGGCGATCGCGAACGCCAGGTGCAGCTCAGGCAGCGGCGCGTCGCCCGCGTAGAGGGCGACGCCGTAGCCGCTGCAGGCGATCAGGACCGAGATGATCGAGGTGGTGAAGGAGAAGAAGTAGGCCGAGGTCGCGACGATCCACATCATGTACATCGCGTACGCCCCGGCCGAGGTCCCGCCGGTGAAGTAGATGAAGGTCGCGACCAGCAGCCCCGAGAGCGCCGGGCTCATTTGCAGGAACCAGGGCGGCAGTCGGCCGGCGAGCCCGGCCCAGACGATGCCCGCGCCGGCGGCGGCCGCGACCACGCACAGAACCCCGACCAGGTCGCGGTGGGGGTCGTGGGGCAGGAACAGGGAGAGGCCGCCGACGACGGCGCCGGTGATGAAGAGGACCCCGTATGTGACTGCGATCAGGCGAAGGTCCTCGGACGGCTTCACCGCCGGGCGGTCGGTGAAGCCCTTCTTCAATCGTTCGATGGTTGCTGGCATGACGCCGCGCCCCGTGTTTGCGGGCGCTCCTACCTGAATCGGCCGTCGGGCCCACCGCCGATATCTTTGCCAGGGAGCAGTCACTCAGGGTGTGCGACGGCGCAGGGTGGCCGCGCCGAGAGCGAGTCCGATGACCGTCACCGCGCAGATCACGAATACGTCGAGGGCTCCCGCCCCTGCCAGGGTGCCGTCGTTTGCCACCCGGTCGAGGGCGTCGAAGGCATAGGTCAGCGGCATCGCGTAGGAGACCGTCTCGAGCAGCGGCGCCATTTCCTCGCGGGCGACGAACAGGCCGCACAGCAGCAGCTGCGGGAAGACCAGCGCCGGCATGAACTGCACTGCCTGGAACTCTGTCCGGGCGAAGGCGCTGACGAACAGGCCCAGCGACATTCCGAGCAGGGCGTCGAGGACGGCGATGGCTACGACGAGCGCGGTGGAGCCGGCGACATCGAGCCCGAGCAGCCCGAAGGCAACTACCGACGTCACCAGCGCCTGGACCACCCCGACGACGCCGAAGGCGATCCCGTAGCCGAGCAGGAGGTCGAGCTTCGCAAGGGGCATCGTCATCAGCCTCTCGAGGGTTCCGGTGGTGCGCTCGCGCAGCATCGTGATCGAGGTGACCACGAACATGGTGATGAAAGGAAAGAGCCCGACCAGCGGGGCGGCGATCCGGTCGAAGGCAAGCGGGTCGCCGTCGAAGGCGTACTTCAGGAGGGTGATCAGGATCGGCGGCACCGCGATAAGTAGGGCGATGGTTCGGGGGTCGCGCCGCAGTTGAATCAGAACCCGCTGCGCGGTCGCCGCCGTGATCCTCGGGCTCACCGATCCTCCGTCTGCTCGATCAGCGCGAGAAAGGCGTCCTCGAGACCGTCCTCGCCGGTCTCCGAGCGCAACTCGGCCGGTGTCAACGTGGCCAGCAGGTCCCCATCACGCATCAGCAGCAGCGAGCCGCAGTGATCGGCCTCGTCCATGACGTGGCTGGAGACGAGCAGCGTCGTCCCGAGCGCGGCGAGCCTGCCGAAGGTCCTCCACAGTTCAACCCGCAGCACCGGGTCGAGACCGACGGTCGGCTCGTCGAGGATTAGAAGCTCCGGGTCGCCGAGCAGCGCCGTGGCCAGCGAGACCCGCGAGCGCTGCCCGCCGGAGAGATTGACCACGACCTGGTCGATGTTCTCGCCGAGGTCCACCGTCGCGACCACCTCCTCGACCCGCTCGGGCCCGACCCCGAGGATCCTGGCGAAATAGGCGAGGTTCTCGCGCACGCTGAGGTCGCCATAGACGGACGGGGCCTGGGTGACGTAGCCAACACGGGGTCGAAGCGACGCCGACCCGGCGGGCGTCCCCAGCACCTCGACGCTCCCCGAGGCGACGATCTGAACACCGACGATCGCCCGCATCAGGGTCGTCTTGCCGCAGCCGCTCGGCCCCAGCAACCCGGTGATTCCTCCAGCGGGAAGGGCGAAGTCGAGGGCGTGAAGCACCTCGTGGCCACCGCGATCGACGACCAGTGAGTCGACCGAGATCGCTGGGCCTGGGCTCACTCCTCGGCGGCAGCCGAGAGCGCCGCCAGCAACGCCGCGCAGACCCCGGCAAGGCCGAAGGCGACGAATGTCGCGCCTGTGTGGGAACTGGCGTAGTCGAGCACGGCGTCGCCCCGCGAAATCGCCAGCAACGCCACCGCGAACCCGCCCAGGGCAAGGGCGATCTCAAGCGCCGGCGGGGGGGCCGGCTCCACCTCGGCAAGCGGCCGCTCCCCGCTGAGATCGCCGCGGGCACGCAAGCCGGCGATGGCGAGGAAGCCGAACCCGGTGGCCACCAGCGTTCCGGCGAGGACGTCGCTGGGGTAATGCCAGCCGAGGGCGATCACCGCAACCGAGACGGCAAGCGCGTATCCGGCGCCGAGGACGACGGCCGCGGACCGGTACCTGCGAGGCGCTACCAGAACCAGGGCGACCGCCATCGACATCGCCGCGGTCGTGTGCCCGCTGGGGAACGAGACCGGGTCGATGCCGTGGCCGAGGGCGGGCTGCACCCGTGGGTGGGCGAGGCCGATCTTGAGCAATTGGGTGGTGATGGCGGCGGCGGCCACTGCGGCCACTGCGGCAACGAGGTGGGCACGCCGGCCCCAGCGAAGGGCGAGGATCGCCAGCACGACGAGGAAGCCGAGCAGGGGCAGCGGGTCGGCGCTGCGGGCGACGGCGTCAAGCAGCGGCGTCCGGGCGGGGGTGGCGATGCTGCCGAGGCCCTCGAACAGTCTCGCGTCGAGGTTGGCGGCTCTGAAGGTCCCGTAGACGAGGAACATGACCGCGCCGAAGCCGGCGGCACAGGCGGCGGCTGCCGCAATTGGTGCTTTGGAGAGTGCCCTGCTCATGGCCCAAAGGTAGCCGACTCAGGCGGGAGTGACCGGATTTCGCCTGCTTGCGAAGCCCCGGTCCTTGCCTTCAGCCGCGGCGAAGCGCCTGATCAGCTCGCCCCTCAGGTCGGCGGGCTCGATCACCGCGTCCACCACCAGCTCCGAGGCGAGGTGGAGGATGTCGATGTCCTCGGCGTACTCCTCACGCCTCGCGCTGATGAATGCCTCCCGCTCGGGTCCCTCTGGGATTTCCTGGATCTGGTTGTAGAAGACGGCGTTGACCGCCGCCTGGGGACCCATGACGGCGATCGAGGCGCTAGGCAGGGCGATGCAGCAGTCGGGCTCGAAGGCAGGGCCGGCCATGGCGTAGAGGCCGGCGCCGTAGGCCTTGCGGACGATCACCGAGATCTTCGGCACGGTCGCCTCGGACACGGCGCTTATCATCTTCGCGCCGTGGCGGATGATCCCCTGGCGCTCAACCGCGGTGCCGATCATGAACCCGGGAACGTCGGCCAGGAACAGCAGGGGGACGTTGAAGGCGTTGCAGGTCTGGATGAAGCGCGCCGCCTTGTCGGCGGAGTCGACGAAGAGCACGCCTCCCTTCTGACGGGGCTGATTGGCGACGACCCCGACGGCGCGCCCGTCGAGGCGCGCATAGCCGACGATCAGCTCCTTGGCCCAGCGCTCGTGCACCTGCAGCAGCGAGCCCTCGTCGACGAGGCGATCGATCAGCTGGATCATGTCGAAGGGCTGGTTCTCGTCGGCCGGGATGATCTCCGCGATCGGCTCCGTCGAGACCGGGCCCGAGGGCGGCGCCGGAGGCGGTCCCTCGGTCCAGTTGGCGGGCATATAGGAGAGGTAGCGGCGGGCGGTGTCGATCGCGTCGGCGTCGTTGCCGGCCAGGAAGTGGCCGCAGCCGGAAACCCCTGTGTGCATCTTCGCGCCCCCCATCTCCTCCAGGGTGACGCTCTCGCCGATCACCATCTCGGCCATCCGCGGCGAGCCGAGATACATCGAGGCGTTGCCGGCGCGCATGATGACGACGTCGCAGAAGGCCGGGATGTAGGCCCCCCCGGCAGCGCTGGGGCCAAACAGCAGGCACACCTGCGGCACCTGGCCGGAGAGGCGGACCTGGTTGTAGAAGATGCGGCCGGCACCGCGACGGCCGGGGAACATCTGCACCTGGTCGGTGATCCTGGCCCCGGCCGAGTCGACCAGGTAGATCATCGGGATCGCCAGCTTCAGCGCCCGCTCCTGGATCCGCAGGATCTTCTCGACCGTCTTCGGCCCCCAGGAGCCCGCCTTGACGGTGGGGTCGTTCGCCATCAGGGCGACCCTGCGGCCGCCGATCAGGGCCGTCCCGGTGATCACCCCATCGGCGCCCAGGCCCTCGCTCTCCCAGTTGGCCAGCAGCGCCTCCTCGGCGAAGCTGCCGGAGTCGATCAGGCGCTCGACGCGCTCGCGCGCCTCGAGCTTTTCCTGCTCGGCGAGCTTGGAGTGATGCCGCTCCGGCCCCCCCGAGAGGGCGGCCTCGAGGGCCGGACCGATATCGGTCACTCGGTCGGCGGCGCTTCGGTGGTCTCGGCCTCGGAGGGGACCGGCGACCCGTTGGCCGCAGCGGCGCCCGAGGACTCCCCGCGAGCACGGCTGGCCGTGCCGGCGATGCTGCCGGCGATGCCCTCGAGCTCGTCGAGAAGCTCGTCGCGACGTTCGGCGAGATCGGCAATCACCTGTTCGAGCGCATCCCGCCTGCTCTGCCCGTCGGCGACGATCTTCCCCGCCTGCTCGCCCGCATCCTCGCGCATCTGGAGCGCGTAGGCGTCGGCCTTCCCGCGCTCGGCCTGGGCGTACTCGTCGACCTCAGACCGGACCGATTCGGCGTAGTCGTCGGCCTCGACGCGGACGGCGTTGGACTCTACCCGGGCTTTCTCGATCAGCTCGGCCGCATCGGACTCGGCATCGGAGCGGATCGAGCCCGCGGCCTCCCCGGCTGCGCTCAGCACGCCGGCGGTATGGCGGCCGACGTTGTCGAGCTCGTGCTGGACGGCCTCCGAGGGTGCAGTGTCGGCGCCGCCGTCCTCGAGCCAGTCCGCCAGGCCCTGGAGGTAGGAGTCCACCTCGCCGCGGTCATAGCCCCGGCGGGCGCTGTTGAAGGTGGCACTTCGAATGCGATCGACGCTGTCCTGATCCACTCTCTCCTCCTTCGTAGGCCCCTCGGGCCGGGCTGTTCAGACCTGGGGATCGACCGGTACCGGCTTCTCGCCCGAGTAATCGTAGAAGCCCCGCCCCGTCTTGCGGCCGAAATGGCCTGCATCGACGAGCCTTTGCAGGGTCTGCGGAGGTGCGAAGCGCTCGTCCCCGTAGGAGGCGTGCATGATCTCGCCGATCGAGGCCAGCGTGTCGAGGCCGACGAAATCCGACAGGGTCAGGGGTCCCATCGGATGGCTGGCGCCGGCCATCATCCCGGTGTCGATGTCCTCGATCGAGCCGATTCCCTCCTCGAGGCCCCGGATCGCGTCGAGCAGGTAGGGGACCAGCAGGCGGTTGACGATGAAACCGCGATTGTCGCCGGCGGCGACCGTGGTCTTGCCTAGCTTCTCCCCCAGGGCGAAGCCGAGATCGTAGGCGTCATCCTTAGTCTGCTCGGCGCTGACAACCTCCAGCAGCGGCATCACCTGGGCCGGGTTGAAGAAATGCAGGCCGAGGAACCGCTCCGGCCTCCCCGTCACCGCAGCCTGGTCGGCGACCGAGAGCGAGGAGGTGTTGGAGGCGAAGTAGGCGCTGTCCTTGACGACGGCGTCGACCTCGCGCCACATCTCGAGTTTGCCGTCGAGGTCCTCGGTCATTGCCTCGATCACGAGGTCGCTGTCGGCGAGATCGGCGTAGTCGAGGGTGCCGGTGATCCGCGAGCGGATCGCTTCGGCCTCCGACTGCTCGAGCTTGCCTTTCTCGACCGCGCGCCCGAGCTGTTTCTCGATCTTGCCGATCCCCGCGTCGAGCTTCTCCTGCGAGAGCTCGCGGACGACGACGTCCCAGCCGGCCTGGGCGCAGATCTGGGTGATTCCGTGGCCCATCAGGCCGCAGCCGACGACACCAACCTTCTCAATCTCCACTTGAGTGACTCCTGGTTTCTCGGGTTCGAACGAGCGCGCAGCCTATTGGGAGGTGACGCCGAGCCGCTCGGCCATCTGCTCGGCAACCGCCTGCAGCCCGCTCAGCGGCCGGATCATCACCATCAGCTCGGTGATCAGGCCGTCGGCCCCGAACCGGAGCACGTCGACTCCGTTGAGGCTGCGATCGCCGACACGCGCCTCGAAGACGAGGACGGCGGTGTCGCCGGTCTCGACCTGGTCGGTGTAGCGAAAGTCCTCGAACACCTGGACGACGTTCCCAAGCAGCAGCTTCAGCGGCTCCAGACCCTCGTACGGCTTGAACACCGCGGGGCTGCGGAAGACGACCTCGGGCGAGAACAGCTCCTCGATCGCGGAGAAGTCCTTGGCCTCTGCGGCGGCCCGGAAAGCGTCGCTGCGCATGGGCGGACCCTACTCCTCCCCGTGCCAATCGACCGGCCCGGCCCGCAGCACGTGGGCGCCGAGGGGACGGCCGAGGACCCCCTGGGCGGCCCGCGAGGCCTCGAGCAGGGCCGGGAGGTCGATCCCGGTCTCGAGCCCCATCTCATGCAGCATCGAAACCACGTCCTCGGTCGAGACGTTGCCGGTCGAGCCCGGGGGCACCGGGCACCCGCCAAGCTCGCCGAAACTCGACTCGAACGAGGTCACGCCCTCCTCCAACGCGGCCAGGACGTTTGCCAGACCCTGGCCGCGAGTGTTGTGGAAGTGGGCGGTCAGCTCGGCCCCGGTGAGCCGATCGGGAGCCTCCGCGAAGAACTCGTGTACCTGGCGCGGGTTCGCCATTCCGGTGGTGTCGCCGAAGCCGACCTCTTCGCAGCCCGCCTCGGCCAGCCGCCCGGCGATCCCGAGGACCCTGTCGGGCGGCACCCGGCCCTCGTAGGGGCAGCCGAACGAGGTCGCGATCACGCCCTCGCTGCGCAACCCCGCTCCCCGCGCCGTCTCCAGCACGCGCTCCAGGCCCGTCAGCGACTCCTCTACCGAGCGGTTGACGTTGCGAAGGTTGTGGGTCTCCGAAGCCGAAAGGAAGACGCTGATCTCGTCGAAGCGCTCGCGCATCTCCAGCGCCCGCTCGAGTCCGCGCTCGTTCGGAATCAGCACCGAGAGCGAGACCCCGTCGCGGCGGTCGATCGCGGCGAGGACCTCGGCCGCGTCGGAGAGCTGGGGGATGACGTCGGGACGGACGAAGGAAGTCACCTCCAGGCGTCGCAACCCGGTTGCGGTGAGCAGGTCGATCAAGCGCACCTTCTCGGCGGTCGGGATCACCTCCGGCTCGTTCTGGAAGCCGTCGCGGGGCCCGACCTCGCGGATGCTGACGTCGGCCGGGAGCCGACTCATGTTCGTCATGCTGGGACGATTCACCGACCTGAGCTTAGGACCCCCCGGTGCTCCCGAGGCGAGCAGCAACCGCGGCCAGCGTGCGACGCACCTCATCGGGCTCGCCCCGGACCTGCGCATGGGTGAAACGAAGCGTGGTCAAGCCGGCCCGAGCGTGGGCCCGGTCTCGCCTCCATACCGCGCGGCTCGTTGATTGAACGGATTTCGCGGCCATAGCAGCCAAATCCGTTCAGCGAACTGGATTCGCTCCCTCACTTGCAAAGAGGTGCCGCGCACCAGACGGGCCGATGACGGCCTCATCCGCTCTTGACCCCGCCGACGTCGATCACCCGGCGTTCGTGGGTGCCAACGCCGATCGTCCGCTCGCCTTCGCGGACCTCGACGTCGAAGCGCAGCTTGCGGCCGTCGGCTATCTCCCGCAGCTCGGAGCTGACGGTGCACTCGCTGCCCTCGAGCGCGGCGGCGACGTGCTTGACGCAGACCTCGAACCCGACCGTGGCCTTGCCGTCGCGGAGGTTCTCGAAGGCAAGCACCGACGAGCAGCGCTCCATCATCGCGATCATCCCGGGGGTCGAGAGCACCCTGGCGCCGATCGTCCCGCCTACATCGGTGACCAACAGGTCAGTCACGGTAAAGGGCTCGGTCCTCTCGATTCCCGGCTCGAGTGCCACAGGCCCGCCCGCTGCGCCTAGACCATGCCTAGGCCGCCGCTGACCCCGAGCGTCTCGCCGGTGACGAAGGATGCGTCGTCGGAGGCGAGGAAGGCGATCGCGGCCGCGACCTCGTCAGGGGCGCCGAGCCGGCGCATCTGGGTCTGGCTCCGCATCGTCTCGATGATCTTCTCCCCAAGCTCTCCGAGCTGCTTCGCCCCCATCAGCAGGGGGGTTTCGATCGGTCCCGGGGCGATCGAGTTGGCGGTGATGCCGTAGCGCCCGTTCTCGCGGGCGATCACCTTCATGAAGGCGATCACGCCACCCTTGGCCGCGGAGTAGACGGCCGAGCCCTTCGACCCGACCCGGCCCGCCTCGGAGGCTGTGCTGACGATGCGCCCGTAGCCGGCCTCCTGCATTCCCGGCAGCGCGGCGGCGGTGCAGTTGAAGACTCCGGTGAGGTTGACGGCCATCACCCTCGCCCACTGCTCGGGCGTCGTTTGCGGGAAGAAGCCGAACTCGTCCATGCCGGCGTTGTTGACGAGGATGTCGAGGGTGCCGCTGGCCTCGACCGCCGCCTCGGCGGCGGCGAGGTCGGTTACGTCGAGTTCCACCGCGTGCCCCGAGACCTCCGTGGCGACCCGCTCGGCGCCCTCCAGGTCGATGTCGCCGATCCAGACCTCGGCCCCCTCTGCCGCCAGACGGGCCGCGGTCGCGGCGCCGATTCCGCTGGCGCCGCCGGTGACCAGGGCCTTGCGTCCTTCGAGCCTCATCGGCGAGCAGCATAGACTGGCGCGCCTTGACCGAGTCCAACCCCCGATCCGGGCACAACAGGGGCCGGTGAGGGTCGCCCTTCTCGCGGGTGGCACCGGCGGCGCCAAGCTTGCTGCCGGATTCGGGGCGCTGATCGGTCCCGACCTCTCGGTGATCGCCAACACCGGCGACGACATCGAAATCCTCGGGGTCCACGTCTCCCCCGACCCCGACCTCGTCACCTACTGGCTCAGCGGCGAGATCGACGAGGAGCGGGGCTGGGGGCTACGCGACGACGGCTTCGCTGCCTTCGAGCGCATGGTCCAGCTCGGCGCCCCCAACTGGTTCAGGCTCTCGGACCGCGACCTGGCCGCCTGCCTGTACCGGCGCCACTTCCTCGACGACGGCGGGCGCCTGACCGACGCCCAGGCCCAGATCTCCCGCGGCCTCGGCGTCAGCTCCCGGGTGCTGCCGATGTGCGAGCAGCAGGTTCGGACCAGGGTCCTGTGCGGCGGCGGTTGGCGCGGCCTGCAGGAGTACCTGGTGATCGACCGCGGCGAGGTCGAGGTCGAGGCGGTCGAACTGGACGGGATCGCGGCCGCCGAGCCCACACGCGAGGTGAGAGATGCCCTGGCCAGCGCCGACCTGATCGTGTTCGGCCCCTCGAACCCGGTGATCAGCATCGGCCCGATTCTTGCGGTCCCCGGGATCCCGGCGGCGATCCGGGAGTCCGGTGCGAAGGTGGTGGCCGTCAGCCCCTACGTCGCGGGAAAGGTCGTGAAGGGCCCGACCGAGAGGTTCATGACCGCCGTCGGACGCCCTTCCACGGCGGCGGGCGTCGCCTCCCTCTACGAGGGGCTGATCGACGGCATGGTGGTAGACGAGGGCGATCCGGACCCGCCGCCGGAGACAATCCCGACAAAGGCGCTACCGACCCTGATGGCGGGACCCGAGGCCCGGGGCGGGCTCGCACGCGAGGTGCTCGACTTCGGCCTGGGGCTTGAGGAGACTTGAGCGCGACCGCGGTCCTACCGGTCAAGAGGCTCGAGGCCGCCAAGGGGCGTCTGCGCCCCGCCATCGACGATGAGAGGCGTGGGCCCCTGATCGCGGCGATGCTCGAGGACGTGCTCGAGGCGATCGCTGAATCGAGGACGGTGGAGCGGACGATCGTCGTCAGCGGCGACCCGGCGGCGATCACGATCGCCGGCGCCGCCGGAGCCGAGGTGATCCCCGACCCCACCGACGAGGGCCACTCCGAGGCGGCGCTGCTGGGGATCGCCCGCGCCCGCGAGGATGGCGCCGGCTGCGTCGTCCTCCTCCCCGGCGATTGCCCGATGCTCGATCCGCGCGAGCTCGACAGCCTGCTGACGGCCGTGCCCGAGCGATACGTCGCAGTCGTCCCCGACCGACACGGCACGGGCACCAACGCCCTGGTGCTCTCCCCCCCGGAGGCGATCCGCCCATCCTTCGGTGAGGGCAGCCGCGAGCGCCACGTCGTCGCCGCCAGGGAGTCGGGGGTTCCGTACGCGGTCGAATCTCTCCCCTCCCTCGCCCTCGACCTCGACACGCCCGCCGACATCATTGCCCTCGCGACCGAGCTTGCATCGGGGCGCGACCGGGCGAAGCGGACGGCCCGGGTGCTGGGGATTTGAGCGCCCCGGGCGACCTTCGGGTGCTGGCCGTAGCCGGGATTCCGGAGATCGGCGAGGGCGCCCGGATCGGAGCGGAGATTGCCAGGCGGGCCGAGTTGGAGGCTGATGACGTGGTCGTCGTCTCGCAGAAGATCGTCTCCAAGGCGGAGGGCAGGGTGCGCCGGCTCTCGAGCGTGCTCCCCGGTGGGGAGGCGCGGCGGCTGGCAGCGGTGCTGGGAAAGGAACCGGCGCTGGTCGAGCTGATCCTGGAAGAGAGCACCGAGGTGATCCGGGCCGAGCGGGGCGTCCTGATCACCGAGACACGGCAGGGCTGGGTCTGCGCAAATGCGGGGATCGACAGCTCCAACGTCCCCGAGGGCGATACCGTCTCGCTGCTCCCCGAGGACGCCGACGCCTCGGCGCGGCGGATCCGGGCCGAGATCGTGGAGGAGGCCGGCCTGGCGCCGGCTGTGATCGTCTCCGACAGCTTCGGGCGCGCCTGGCGCCTGGGTCAAAGCGAAGTCGCGATCGGGTGTGCCGGCCTGCAGCCACTCGAGGACTGGACCGGCCGCAGCGACCGCGAGGGGAGGCGCCTCGAGGCGACTCTGATCGCGGTCGCCGACGAAGCCGCGGCCGCGGCCGACCTCGTCAGGGGAAAGGACAGCGGCGTCCCGGCCGCGATCCTCCGCGGCCTCGGGCACTGCGTGGTTGATGCGGACGGACCGGGGGCCGCTCCCCTGCGCCGCCTCCGCTGCGAGGACCTATTTCGCTAGCGGCGAGACCTCTCCGCTAGTGGTGGGCGACCTTCTCCTTGTGTGGTGGCAGAACCCCGCCCTCCTCAGTCCAGGCGGGCGGCACGTAGGCCTCCCCCGGGACGCCGCCGAGGCAGAGCAGGCGAACACCCTGATCCTCGGTGATGAACTTGCGCCGCTGGCCGGGGCCGATGCGGGCGAAGACCCCCGGCTCGAGCTGGAACGACTCGTCGCCGACCAGGACAGTGGCCCTGCCGCTGAGGGCGGTATAGACCTCCTCCTGCTGGTCGTGTGAGTGGTCGTGATCGGGGTACATCTTGTAGTTCGGCGGCAACTCGATCACCTGCATGCCGAAGGAGCTGACACCGAGCCCGGCCCGGGCCCGCCGCATGCCGCCGCCGAAGATGGCCTCGAACTCCTCGAGCGTCCTCACCGTCACGTCAGCCATCCAGACCCCCTCTCGCCTCAATCGTCACGACCGCTGCTCCGTGAACCCTACCTGCCCGCAGGTCCTCGAGAGCGTCCTGGGCACGATTGAGCGGATATGCCCGCACTCGCGTGCGCACCGGGACCTCCGGCGCCAGGCGCATGAACTCGGCGCCGTCGGCACGGGTCAGGTTGGCGACCGAGCGAACTGAGCGCTCGCCCCAGAGAATCTCGTAAGGGAACGCCGGGATCTCGCTCATGTGGATTCCGGCGCAGACTACGGTCGCCCCCTTGACCGAGGCGCGCAGGGCCTCGGGAACGAGCTCACCGGCGGGAGCGAAGATGATCGCCGCATCCAGCGGCTCCGGCGCGGCGGACCCCGCCGCCCCTGCCCACTCGGCGCCGAGCTCGCGGGCAAGCGCCTGGCCCTCGGCGTCGCCCTCACGGGTGAAGGCGAAGACGCGCCGGCCCTGGGCGGCGGCGACCTGGCAGAGGATGTGGGCCGAGGCGCCGAAGCCGTAGAGCCCGAGCCGCTCGCCGTCGCCGGCGAGCCTCAGGGCCCGGTACCCGATCAGCCCGGCGCAGAGGAGCGGCGCAGCCTGGGCGTCCGGGTAACCGTCGGGTATCGGGAAGCAGAAGCGCTCGTCGGCGACCGTCTCCTCGGCAAAGCCACCGTCGATGTCGTAGCCCGTGAAGCGGGCGCGGTCGCAGAGGTTCTCCCGCCCCGAGAGGCAGTACGGGCACTGCCCGCAGGTCCAGCCGAGCCACGGCACGCCGACTCGCTCGCCCACCTCGAACCGGGCCTCTCCCTCCCCGACGCTCTCGACCGTGCCGACGATCTGGTGGCCAAGCACGAGCGGGAGCTTCGGCTCGGTCAGATCGCCGTCGAGGACGTGGAGGTCCGTGCGGCAGACGCCGCAGGCATGGACCCTCAGTCGCGCCTGGCCGGGGGCCGGCTCGGGCGCCGGGATCTCGGCCTCCCGCAGCGGCTCCCTTTGGCGTTCGAGCAGCATCGCGCGCATGGCGCAATTCTCCCCCAAGCCGCCAGCGCACCACCCCTACGCGGGGCCCAGCGCTTGCTTCGCGGGAGCTCGACGCTCGCTGAAGGGTTTCACTACCTATGGGTGCTGAAACCGTTCACTGATGCAGCGCGGCAGGCGCCGCCCCGGTGGAACCAGGCGTCGGGTGGAACCGCCGGGGGGCCCGGGTCAGTAGGTCTCGACGATCTCGTAGAGAGTCGTCCGCTGGGCCGGGACCCGGCCGCCGGCGCGGGCGGCGTCGATCAGCTGGGAGGGCTCGAGGCGGACGCCGTGGTGGGAGCCTGCCATGCGCGAGATGTTCTCCTCCATCAGGGTGCCGCCGAGGTCGTTGACCCCCCAGCGGAGCGATTCGGTGGCCGCGGACAGCCCCATCTTCACCCAGCTCGCCTGGAGGTTGGGGATCGTCCTGCCGAGGCCGAGGCGGAAGGCGGCCGTGTGCTTGAGGTTCTCCGCGGCGCCGATCTCCTCGATCCCGTGGGTGCGCCCGAGCATGGTGTTGAAGGGGATGAAGCTGAGTGGGACGAACTCGGTGATGCCACCGGTGCGTTCCTGGAGCCCCCGCACGACCCGCATGTGGCGGGCCAGCTCGCGGGGCTCCTCGATGTGGCCGAACATCACGGTCGAGGTCGAGCGCAGGCCGGCCGCGTGGGAGGCCTCGATGATCTCGACCCAGCGCTCCACCGGCAGCTTGTTGGGCGAGATCCGCTGGCGGACACCGTCGTCGAGGACCTCTGCCGCGGTGCCGGGAGTCGAGCCAAGCCCACACTCGCGCAGGTACTCGAACACCGTCTGCGGCTCCTTGCCCGAGCGCTCGCACATGTAGTGGACCTCCATCGGCGAGTAGGCGTGCAGGTGGATCCCGGGGGCCACCTCCTTGGCCAGGCGCAGCCAGCGACCGTAGTCGGCCAAGCCGTAATCGGGGTGGATCCCGCCCTGCATGCAGATCTCGGTGGCGCCGAAGTCGACGGCCTCGCGCACCCGGGCGGCGAAGGCGTCCTCGTCGAGCAGGTAGGCATCGGGCGAGCGGCGCCCCTGGCCGAAACCGCAGAAGGCGCAGCCGACGACGCAGACGTTGGTGAAGTTGATGTTGCGGTTGATCACGAAGGTGGCCCGCTCGCCGGCCAGCTCGGAGCGCAGCTCGTCGGCGGCGAGCCTCATCTCCTCGATCACCTCCGGACGGGTCTCGGCAAAGAGCGCGGTCAGCTCGTCCTCCGAGAGGGCGACGCCCTCGCGTCCCTTGGCGATCGCCCCCGTCGCCAGGCCGGGGTCGAGGTTCTCCTCGCGCCGACGGCCTGAGCCGCCGCGGGGGATGAAGCTCCAGTACTTGAGCTTGATCACGTCGAGGACCCCCTGCTCCATCCAATCGGGCTGCATGTACTGCGGGTAGGCGCAGAGGCGCTCGGTCAGGGCATAGCCGGCCGGCGCCAGCGACTTGCGCAGCTCGTGCGGGCTGGGGAAGGCATGCTCGGGGGAGATGTGGTCGCCGTTGGCCGAGAGCCCGCCCAGGTCGGTGGCGCCGGCCCCGACCAGCTCCACCCACCACTGCGAGAGGTTGGGCGGAACCTGGATGCCGACGTCGGGCATCAGCCGCCGGCACTCGGAGATCAGCCGCCTCATCTCCTCCAGGGAGACCTCGCTGGCCCAAGGGGGCCAGGTGACGTCGGCGCTGTCACCCGGCGCCTCCTCCTGCCAGCGGCGGCGCGACGCCTCGTCGGCGATATCCGCCACTTCGGCTCCGTAGTACCTCGGGTGCGGGACGAAGTTCTGGATAATCACCTCCTGGATGTGGCCGTGGCGGGCGTGGGAGTCGGCGATCGCCTCGAGCGAACCGATCCGCTCGGCCTCCGTTTCGCCGATGCCGACGAGGATGCCGCTGGTGAAGGGGATCCGCAGCTCTCCGGCCGCCTCGATCGTCCCCAGCCGCCGGGCGGGATGCTTGGTGGGCGACCCGGCGTGGACGGTGTCCATCAGCCGCTCGGAGACGGACTCCAGCATCAGCCCCTGCGAGGCCGTCACCTCCCGCAGGCGGGCAAGGTCCTCGTCTGAGAGCACGCCGAGGTTGGTGTGGGGCAGGATGCCGCGCTCGAGCGCGCGCTCGCAGGTCCAGACGACGTAGGAGGTGAAGTCGGCATGGCCCCATTGCGCCAGCCGCCCGGCGACCTCGCGATTCACCTCCGGTCGCTCACCGGTGAGGACGAGCAGCTCCTTGGCGTTGCGGCGGACCGCCTCCTCGAGACGGTTCTCGACCTCCTCGGGCGGGTGGATGTGGGCGCGATGCGTGGCGAAGGCGCAGTACTTGCAGTAGCACTGGCAGGTCCGCGACAGCGACAGCGTGTAGTTGCGTGAGTAGGTGACCCGACGCACGCTTTGAAGCTACACGAGGCGGTGGGCCGGCCCACCGCCCGGGGTCGCTATGCCGAGCCCTTGACCTTCTCGGGGGGTTCGGTGGGCGCGGCCCCGCCGGCCTCTATGACGAAGCGGAATACGAGCGCCGCCAGCAGCGAACCGACGATCGGGCCGACCAGATAGGGCCAGGTTCCGCCGAAGAAGTTGGCAACCAGCGCCGGGCCGAACCAACGAGCCGGGTTAAAGGAGCCGCCCGTAAGCGGGCCACCAACCATCACCGCGAATCCGAGGGTGGTGCCAATCGCCAGTGGGCCCCAGTCCTTGACGCTCTTGCTCGAGAAGACCGTGGCCAGGATCACCAACACCAGGACGAACGTTCCCATCGCCTCGACGACCGCGCCGGCGACATTGCCCGACAAGAGCGGGCTGACGCTTACGGCCCCGTAATGGGTGGCGCGGCCCTCGTCGAGCAGCAGGGCCTTGGTGAGAAGGGCACCGAGGACACCGCCCGAGAGCTGGGCGAGGATATAGACGACGGCGTCGATCGGGTGGATCCGCTTGATCACCGCTGCTGCCAGGGTCACGGCCGGGTTGAAATGGCCGCCGCTGACGATGCCGAACATCATGATCAGGCCGAAGAGGAGGAATCCGTGGACCAAACCGACCACGGCGAAGTCGGAACCGAACTGGGCCTGGTTCCCCGTGGCAACGAAAAGCACGACGACGCTGGTGATGAAGAAGACCAGCAGGAATGTGCCGATCAGCTCGGCAATGTAGGCGGCGAGTCCTCTTTCCTGCACTTGGAAGAAACCTCCTCGGTCGGTTGCCGGCGGCAGTCTATCCCTGGTTGGCCGGGGACGCGTCCCGGACCTTGTGCTTGTGCTTCTTCTGGGCCTGCAGGTAGTTCGTCACAAGGGGCCCGATGGGGGTGCAGCGACGATTCCCGGCATCCAGGGGGCGACCGCTCGGCGCCGACTTGAACGCCCATCTATAGCGCCCCCGCCCGAGCCGCATGCGGAGGAACCCGAACCGCCTGTCCTGGCTGGCGCGGGTGTTCGGGGCCGGGTTGCCGAGATTGAACAGGGAGTGGCCGCCGGTGCCGACGACGAACTCGACCACACCCCCGGCCCGGTCGAGCCGATGGCGCGGGCCCTGCGGGGCGAAGCGCTCGTAGTCGTGGTCGTGCCCGTTGAGGACGACGTCCGCGCCCGCCCGGTAGAGGATGCTCCAGAACGTGCTCACCTTCTGATCCTCCTCATGCACGCCCGATGAGTAGCGGGGGTGGTGGTAGGCGGCGAGGACGCAGCGGTTGGGATGGTGCCGGAGATTGCGGCGCAGCCAGATCGCCTGGCGCGACTGCGGCCCGCAGCGGATCTTGCCGCAGTTCGAGTTGAGGACGACGACGTGCCAGCGGCCGAGGTCGCGGCTGTACCAGCCGCGCCTGCGGTGTCCGGCCCGGCCGTTGGCGTTGCCCCGCCCGTCGAAATAGGAAAAATAGGCGCGGGCGTTCCGCGTCCCGTACTCGTGGTTGCCGACCACCGGCATCGTCTTCGGCTTGAACCGGCCCCAGCTGCGGGCGTAGGAGCGCTCGAACTTCCAAAGCTTCCCATTTTGGTACTGGAGATCGCCGAGGGCGAACACCGCCCTGTAGCGGCCTCGCAGGATCAGCTTCGAGACCAGGCGTTGGCGGCAGTGGATGGGGCTCCCGTTCCCGCGGTGGTAATGCGCGCTGGTCGGGTCACAGGAAACGTCGCCGGCGGCGGCGATCACCGGTACCCGGGCGGCCGCGACCGTAACCACCGTCCCGATCAGGCCCAGTGTGAGGAGGAAGCAGGCGAACGCCGAGCGCTTGCTCAACCGGCCCCTTCGGCCTCGTACTCGCGCTGCAGCCGCTTGCCGTCCTCGATCACCGCAAGCGCCTCTTCCAGAGACCTCCAGCCCTGGACCTCGACCGCCTTGCCCTCGAGCTGCTTGTAGACGGAGAAGAAGTGGGTTATCTCCCGCTGCAGCTGCTCGGGGATGTCGTCGAGGGTCCGGGCTGTGTTCCATCCGGGGTCGTGGGTCGGGACGCAGACGATCTTGTCGTCCTCGCCCTTCTCGTCGCGCATCTTGAACACCGCCACCGGCTTGACCGGGATCACGCAGCCCGGGAAGGTCGGCTCGGAGACGCATACCAGCGCGTCCAGCGGGTCGCTGTCGCGGCCCCGGTGCCCGATCAGGTAGCCGTAGTCGGTCGGGTAGACCATCGAGGAGGAGAGGAAGCGGTCGAGGATGACGGCGTCAATCCCCTCGTCGTACTCGTATTTGTTGCGGCTGCCCTTCGGGATCTCGATGAAGGCCAGCAGCTCCTCGATGAGATGGTGGTCAGCCATCGACGCCACAAGGCTATCCTGCCGGCTGACGTGAAACGGGTCGTCGCGCTGCTGGCGGCCGTCCTCGCCGCAACGGCACCCATCGCCTGCGGCGGCGACGGCGCTGAACCGGGCGCGCCAGAGGGCGCGAGCCTGGTGCTCGACTACACCCCCAACGCAGCCCACAGCGGCATCTACGCCGCCCGGGCTCGCGGCTACTACCGGGACGCCGGGATCGACGTCGACATCAGGGAACCGGGCGACTCGACGGACGCACCCAAGTTGCTCGAGGCGGGCCGCACCGAGTTCGCGGTCCTCGACATCGAGGACCTCGGGATCGCGCGGGAGCGCGGCCTCGACCTCGTCGGCGTGGCTCCGATCGTCTCCGCCCCTCTGGCATCGGTGATCGCCCGCGCTGACGGGCCCCTGAGGCGCCCGCGCGAGCTGGAGGGGCGCACGGTCGGCGTCACGGGGCTGCCCTCCGATGACGCGGTGCTCGACTCGGTCGTCACCGGCGACGGCGGTGATCCGGCGAAGGTCGACCGAATCACGATCGGCTTCGACGCGGTAGCCTCGCTGGCCGCGAGCAGGATCGACGCCGCCACCGGCTTCCGCAACGCCGAGGCCGTGACCCTCCGCCGCCGGGAGGTGCCGGTCCGTGTCTTCAAGGTGAACGATTTCGGCGCCCCCCGTTTCCCGGAACTGGTGCTCTGCACCTCGGCCGCGACCCTGCGCGCCCGGCCGGCGCTGGTGCACGGGGTCGTCGCGGCCACCGCCCGCGGCTACCGCTTCGTCGTCTCCCACCCCCGGCAGGGCCTGACCGACCTGCTCTCTGGCTCCCCCGGACTCGACCGCGGCGATCAGGCAGCCCAGCTTCGCGTCCTGATGCCGGCCTTTGCCCCGGTCGGTCGCTTCGTTCCCTCGGCCCTGAGGGAGTGGGCCGGATGGGCGCTTGTCCACGGGATCCTCGAGCGCCCGCTCGCCCCCGCGACCGCCTTCCGCCCTCAGTTGCCCTGAGCCTCGAGGAGCCGATGGGCGAGCTCGGGCAGCTCCCTCGCCATGCGGGAGCGCGGCACCACCAGGTCGACCCCCGCCTGCTCGGCGCGGGTGCGCGTATCGACGTCGACGTGCGAGTAGAAGCCGAGCGCCGGAACTCCGGCGGCAGCAATCGCGGCGGCGTCGACAACGTCGAGGTCGCAGACCAGCAGGTCGGCCTCTACGGCCGCCGGCAGCGACGGTGTGACGCTGACGTCGTGCCCGGCCGCGGTGAGGCTGCCCTCGACCCGGCTGGCCAGCATCAGGTCTGCGACCACTGCAAGAACGCGGGCCACGGGCCGGGGCTCAGAGGGAGCGGCGCTCGCGGAACTCCTCGCGAACGCTCTCGGGCCTACCCCACATCTGCACCACCTCTGCCCGACCCTCGCGCACCTCGCGCAGCCGCAGGATCCCTGTGATGCCCTCACGATCCAGCCTCTCCAGCACTCCCTTCACGGTCTCGGCCGCGGCCGCGTGGCCGAAGCTGTTGGCGACGATGATGCGCCAGTGCCAATCGGCCTGGGAGTAAGGATGGGCGTTGATCTGGGTCAGGTCAACGGCCGCCTCGACGTAGCGGCTCTCGTCGTCGATCCGCAGGTCGAGACCGAGGTCCGTCCAGTCGGGCGGAAGCGAATCGAGGACCTGCTGGAATTCGTCGGCCAGGGCCACGCGCCCAGGCTAGCCGAAGAACACCTGCTGCAGCAGGAACACGTTGAGGGCGATGATCATCGCCGCCAGGCTGCCGGCGAAGACGGTGAGCCAGCGGGGATTGGCGAGACCGCCCATGACCTCGGGCTTTCGGGCGATGATCAGCAAAGGCACCAGGGCGAAGGGGATCCCGAACGAGAGCACCACCTGGCTGCCGACGAGAGCCTCGGTCGGGGGAAGCCCGATCGCCAGCACCAGCAACGCCGGCGCCAGGGTGACGGCGCGGCGGACGAAGATCGGGATCCGCCGCTGGATGAAGCCCTGCATCACGACCTGCCCGGCCATCGTCCCCACCGAGGAGGAGGCGAATCCCGAGGCCAGCAGGGCGATCCCGAAGATCGTCGCCGCGTTGGTCGAAACCAGGGACTCGAAACCGGCGTAGGCGCCCTCGATCGAGTCGATCCCGGTGAGACCGCCCTCGTGGAAGAGCGCCGCCGCGACGATCATCATCGAGAGGTTGACGACGCCGGCCAGCGACATCGCGATCACCACGTCGATCTTTTCGAAGCGCAGGATCCGACGTTTCTCGGACTCGTCGCGGCCGACGACCCGCCGCTGGGTCAGCGCCGAGTGCAGG
This sequence comes from uncultured Actinomycetes bacterium, assembly GCA_963840235.1. Lineage (GTDB taxonomy): Bacteria > Actinomycetota > Thermoleophilia > Solirubrobacterales > 70-9 > JBBRHQ01. The sequence continues at coordinate 436,312 of CAWIYC010000002.1, read as the reverse complement.
TAGATCACATGCGGCATCACCGTCGCCCCGATGATCCCGGTCGCCAGCAGGATGCTCTCGGTGCCGGCGAAACCGGGGACGAAGAGATGGCCGGCGACCTGGCCGCCGTCGGGATTCGCTTCGAAGAGCTCGAAGATGAAGGAGGTGACGACCACCCCGACCAGTGCTGTGATCCCCGCCTCGAGGCGGCGGAAGCCCATCTGCTGCAGGGCGAGGATGGCGAAGGCGCCGGCGCCGGCGATCAGCCCGGCCGGGAACAGCGGGATCCCGAAGAGCAGGTTGAGGCCGAGCGCGGCGCCGACCACCTCGGCGATGTCTGTCGCCATCGCCACCAGCTCCGCCTGGATCCAGAGGCCGATCGAGGTGCGCCGGGAGAAACTCTCGCGGCAGAGCTCGGCCAGGTTCTTGCCGGTCGCAATCCCGAGCTTTGCCGACTGCGTCTGGACCACCATCGCGATCAGGTTGGCCGAGATGACCACCCACAGCAGCAGGTAGCCGAACTTGGCGCCTCCGGCGATGTTGGTGGCGAAGTTGCCGGGGTCGATATAGGCGACCGCGGCGATGAAGGCGGGGCCGAGGAAGGGCCAGACGCCGCGAAGGCCGCGGGAGTGGCCTTCGAGGGAGCGACGGGCGGCCTCGGCGACGGCGGCCTCGCCGGGGAGGACATCCTCGAGGGTCTGCTCGTGGGCCGGCGCATCCTCTAGCGGAGGCGGTGCCTCCGCGACGGGGGGTGGCTTCACGCCGCCGGCTCCGCGACCCGGATCCGACGCACCAGCTCACCACCGAGCGCGTGCTCGATCCCGCCAACCTCGACCAGGAGCGGCCCCTCGAACGGCTGGCGACCGGTGATACGGATCTCGACCCCGGGGGTGATCCCCCGCTCGGAGAGGTATCGCAACATCGCCGGGTCGCTGTCGGAGACGCGGGCGAAGGTCGCCCTCTGACCGGGCTCGAGCTCGCCCAGGGGACGGCTGCCGGGGTCTCCGAGCGGGGCCAGGTCCGGACCCGGTATCGGGTCTCCGTGGGGATCGTGGCTGGGCTCGCCCAGCTTCTTGGCGATCAGCGACTCGAGGTCCTCGGATATGTAGTGCTCGAGAACCTCCGCTTCCTCGTGGACCCGGTCCCAGGGCATCCCCAGAGCCTCGGAGAGATAGGACTCGAGCAATCGGTGATGCCGGATGACCTCGAGCGCGACTCTTTCCCCGGCCGCGGTCAGGACCGCCCCGCGGTAGGGCTGGTAGCGGACCAGTCCGCGCGCGTCGAGGCGTTTCAGCATCGCGGTTGCCGTGGCCGGCGTCACCCCCAGCCGCTCGGCCAACTCGCTCGTTCCGACCGGGCCATCGCTGCGGTGGCTGAGCCCGTAGATCGCCTTGGCGTAGTCCTCGATCGCCTCCGAGCGGGTCGAGCGGCCGGCGCGACGGGTGTGGGACAGGCCTGACATCAGACGGCCACCAGGAGCCCGGTCAGATACATCAACGCGATCCCCGCGAGCAGACCGCCGACGTTGAGGGGGTTGAGCGCACGGCCGCTCTCGTCGCGGATCGAGGGGGCGATCTGAACGATGACCTGGGCGATCGCCCCCGCGCCGACCCCCAGCAGGAACGCCGCCAGGCTCGAGTTGAAGGCGACTGCGCCGATCAGCGCGCCTGCGATCGCAGGAGCGCCGGCGATCGCCCCCAGCGCGGCCAGTCGCCCCAGCCCCGGCGCCTTCCCCGAAAGGGGGGCGACGATCGCCAATCCCTCGGTGGTGTTATGGATCGCAAACCCGACCACGAGGAAGGCCCCGAGCGCCAGGGCCCCGGTGGCGTAGGAGGAGCCGATCGCGAGCCCCTCGCCCAGGTTGTGCAGCCCGATCCCGATCGCGACCAGCAGCGCCAGCCCGAACCCGCTCACCCCGGCTGCGGCGGCGCGGCCGCGCCGGACGGACATGTGGGCGTCGATTGCCGCAAGCAGAAGGAAGGCGACGAGCGCTCCGGCGAAGACCAGCAGCGGCCCGCCGAAGGCCTGCGAGCCGACAGCGGCCACGTCCACACCTTCCTGGATCGCGTCGAGGCCGAGGAAGGCGAGGAGGCCGACCGTGAGGGCGAGCAGGAACCTGACCCAGCGAGGGTCGATACGGCGCACGAAGGGGAGCCAGAGCATCCCCAGGGCGATCGGTATCACCCCGACATAGACGCCGAGAAGTGCCATCAGGCCGAAGAAGCCGCCATCCGCTTCGGGCGTCTCGGCCGCTGAGTCGATCGAGGTCGTAAAGGTGGCCCCGGTGCTGCTGAGCAGGAAGATCTCGTAGGCCTCGCCCTCGATCCAGCCGTAGGGAATGGCGATCTCCGTCGAGCCCAGGCGCCCGACTGTGCGCTCGCCGGCGTCAAAGCCAACGTAGGCGTCGTTGACCGAGACCTGCGCGATCTCGACCGGGTCGGGCCCGTCGTTTCGAACCGTCAGCTCGATCTCTCCGGGGCGCAGCACGGTCTGCTCGACGACCAGGTCCTCGACCGGGACTCCGTTGCGCTTGCCGAGGCCCGGCGCCCCCAGCAGGGCGAAGGCGGCGATCGCGGCGGCGATCAGCGCCAGCGGCGCAATGCCGAGCATCCAAGCGGGAAGGCGATGGGGAGCCCGGAGTCCTTCGGCTGCCTCGGTTGCCTCGGTTGCCTCCATCAGAAGACCTCGAAGAACCCGAGCCAGCCGAGCTCGGCGAACTCGGTCTTGTGGGCGTGGAACATGTAGCGGCCCGTGTGCGGGAAGCGCAACTCGAGGATCCCGCGCTGCCCCTGCGCCTGCATCACCGTGTCGGTGTACTCGAGCGGTTGCAGGGACGTGCCGGTCGAGAAGTAGTGGAAGAAGTTCGCGTGCACGTGGAAGGAGTTGATCGGGTCGTACTCGGTGATGTTGAGGAGATAGATCCGGACGAGCTCGCCCTGCCGGACCCGAATCGGGTGACGGCCGTAGTGAAAACCGATCGAGTTGACTGCGTAGACCTCGTTGGAGAAGTCGAAGTTGGTGTCGAATGCGTTCATCACCATCGCCAGCTCGTCGGCCTCCTCCCGCCCGCCCTTCGGATCGACGATGAAGATCCCGTAGAGCCCCTTGGCGATGTGCTCGGCCAGCGGCGAAACGTGGCAGTGGTAGTGGTGCATCCCGAACGGCTCGGCGTCGAACTCGTAGGTGAAGCTCTGTCCGGGCTCGATCAGGCCCCCGCCGAGCTCCTCCCCGATCCCCGGCATCCCGTCCATCACGGCCGGGTGAATGCCGTGGAAGTGGATCGTGTGGGGGTGCGCGGAGCCGTTGCCGAAGCGGATCTTCAGCCGCTCTCCCTCACGGCAGCGGAGCGCCGGGCCGGGCACGCGCCCGTTGTAGGTCCAAGCCGGGAAGCGCACCCCGGGGGCCACCTCGATCTCCTTGTCGATCGCAACCAGCTCCCACTCCCGCTGAACCCGGCCGCTGCCGAGGCGCCGCGTTCGCCCCCAGTCGAAGTCGCGTACGACATCAGAGGGGTCGAAGCCGTTGGCGCCGTGGTCCACGTCCGGGCCGGCGGCGAATCCGCTGTGGGGGCTCATCGCGGCCATCCCGGGCGCGCTCTGCCCGCCGTGGGCGGCGTGCTCGCCCGAGGCCGCCTTGGCTCCCTCGACCGCGTTGTGGATCCCCTGATGCGGAACCAGCTCGTGAAGTACCGGCAGGGCCGCCCCCGCCGCGGCGCCCCCCAGCAGGGCCCGCCTGCTGATCCGCCCCTTGGCGGATTCGTCGCCGCTGTCTCTCGCGTCGGTCCCGTGGGAATGTTTGGCCATCCGCAATTTGGATTTTGACATATCTAAATCACGGAACTTGGCGAACGCCCCCTCCCGTAGAATCGGGCGGGTGAGCGCACCGGCCGCAATCGAGCTCGACGCGCAGTACCGGCAGCTGCGCGAGGAATGCGGGCTGCTGGACCGCTCGAGCCGCGGGCGGCTGGCGGTGCGGGGCTCCGAGGCGGGCGAGTACCTGCAGGGCCAGGTGACAAACGAGGTCGAGCAATTGCAGCCCGGCGAGGGCTGCTACGCGACCCTGCTCGACCGCAAGGGGCACATCCAGGCCGATCTTCGGGTGCTGCGAACGGCGGCCGACGAGTACCTGCTGGACACCGAGGAAGCCGGCCTCGACGCGGCCCGGCGGCACCTCCAGACCTACAACATCGGCCGTCAGGCCGCGGTCAGCGACGAGACCGCCGAGCGCGCCCTGATCTCGCTGATCGGCCCCCGCAGCCCAGAGGTGGCCGGGGTGGTGCCGGGCGTGCTCCACAGCTCCGAGGAGACCGAGATCGCGGGCATCCGCTGCCTCGCCATCGCCACCCGCGACGGCATCGACCTCTCCTTCGCCGGCTCCGAGAAGGACGCCCTGATCGCGGCCCTGATCGGCCGCGGCGCAGGCGAGATCTGCGAGGGGGCTGCAGAGATCGCCCGGATCGAAGCCGGGGTGCCGCGCTTCGGGGCCGAGATGGCGCCGGGGACGATGCCGGCCGAAGCGGGAATCGTCGCCGAGGCGGTCAGCTTCACAAAGGGCTGCTACATCGGCCAGGAGACGGTCGCCCGCCTCCACTACAAGGGCAGGCCGAACCGGCACCTGCGCGGACTGCGGTTCGACTCGCCCGCGGTGGCCGGGGCAGGGCTGCGGCTGGGCGAGCGCGAGGTCGGGAGCGTTGGCAGCGCCGGCATCTCCCCCGCCCTCGGCCCGATCGGGCTGGCGATCCTGCGGCGGGAGGCCGAGCCCGGGGCCGTCCTGGAGGTGACCGGGGGCGGCAACGCCGAGGTGGTCGAGCTCCCGTTCGCGGAGAGCGCGTGAGCGCCCGCGGGCGCGGTCTCGGCGGCAGGCCCCTCGATGCCGACAGTCCGCTGCTCGGCGGCCAGGGGCTCGTCGCCGACGAGCCGGCGCCGGAGATGGGCGGGGCGCCGGAGGCCGGGGCCGGGGCCGAAGACTCGAGCGGATACGAGGAGACGTTCGACCCCAATCCGGACGAGCTCTCCGCGCCCCCCGAGGCGCCGGCCAGCCGCGCAAACCTTCCGGACCTGCGGGCGCTGCTGCCGGCGAGCGAGGAGGAGCGCTCGCTCGACGACTGGGGACGCTCGGAGCGGGTCATGTCCCTGCTCGAGCCGGCGCTCAACTTCTACTACCGCTACTGGTTCCGGGTCGAGACGGAGGGGATCGAGAACGTCCCTTCAGAGGGCGGCGCCCTGCTCGTCTCCAACCATTCCGGCGCCCTGCCCCCGGACGCGCCGATGCTGATGCAGGCGATCCGGAACGAGCATCCCCACCCCCGGCCGCTGTACCTGCTCGGCGAGCACTGGTTCAAGGGGTATCCCGGGATCGGGATGCTGACCAACAAGATCGGGATGGTTGCCGCCCACCGGGAAAACGCGCAGCGACTCCTCTATGACGAGAGTCGTCTGGCGATCGTCTTTCCGGAGGGCCAGAAGGGCACGCGCAAGGTCTACTGGCAGCGCTACAGATTGCGGCGATTCGGTCGCGGCGGCTTCGTCCGCACTGCGATCAGGGCGCGGGTTCCCATCGTCCCGATCGCACTGATCGGCGGCGAAGAGGCAATGCCGATCTTCGCCCACCTGCGGGTGATGCAGCGCCTCAGCGGCCTCATCTACTTCCCGCTCAACCACGCTTTCCCCCACTTCGGCCTGGCGGCGGGGCTGATGTACATGCCGGCGAAGTTCAAGATCCGCTTCCTCGAGCCGCTCGACATGTCGGAGTACCCGCCCGAGACCGCCGACGACCCGGCCGAGATCCAGGCGATAGCCGAGGGCATCCGGACCCGGATCCAGCTCGAGCTGGACCAGATGCTGGGAGCCCGGCGCTCGGTCTGGTTCGGCTGAGCCCAGGATCGCCCCGCAGAGGCACGAGCCGCACTCTCGGGCCCGGAAACCGGCGCCCCATCCGCGCTCTTCGGTTAGATTCCCTCCCCGATGGCCAGCGGGAGAGGCAAATCGGCGGTTGCCTGCGTGCTCGGGGCCATCATCGTCGGCGTTCTCCTCCCCGGCTGCGGGGCCAAGGAGCATGCCAACGAACCACGCCCGGCCACACCGACCCAGATCACGGTGGGGATCAGCCAGAAGAAGGTCAGCCTGGCGCCATTGAGGGTGGGCGTGGTCGAGCCCAGGCGCCTTGCGCAGGCACTGCAGCAGGGGGTCAAGCAGAACACCCCCCTGCTCGTCTCCCTCACCATCGCCAACCTCACCAACTTCGACAGCCATCTCGAGATCGTGGGCCCGAAGGATTCGACCTCCCCCCTTGTCGTCGCCAACGGCACCGCCAGCTACAAGGCCTTCCTCCCCACCGGCGACTACCTGGTCAGGGCGGCAGACATCCCCGGCGCTATCTCTGCCCGCCTCAGCGTCGGCCCCGAGCGCACCTCCTCGGCCAACGAGCTTCTTCTCCCCTAGCGCCCGGTGCGCCGGGTCAGCAGCGGCCCGGCGACACGGAGGCTCGCAGCGTGAAGGCTTGCTGGGGGCGGGCTCACGGGGGCGCTCACGGGGGGCGGGCTCGCTGAAGGGTTTCAGCACCTATCGGTGTTGAAACCCCTCAATCAAGTGTCGGCGGGAGTGGATCCAGTCCAAGCGTCAGCGGAGTGGCTCAAGTCAGTCATCGCCGGCGTCCGAGGAAAGGGCCTCTTCGACCAGCGACTCGATTCGCTCGAGCTGTGACCTGACTGCCTCGACAAGCAGGTCGAGCCCGTCGCGGGCCTTGTCCGAGCTGGTCTTCACCGCGGTCAGGTTGGAGCGGATCTTCTGAGCCTGCTGCAGGGTTGCGATCGCCGATTCGGCCGCGTCGCTAACCGCTGCGGCGTCAACTTCGAGATCGCTGTCGCGGGTCATCAGGACCCGTGCCGCTGCCAGGCGATAGGCCACCTCGAGCGCAAGCCCTCCGGGTTCGTCCCGATCGACGGCGACGATCAGCTTGTTGCCGTGGTACTCGGTGAGCTGTTCGCATTTCGCCGGCACCCGCTCCTCGCCGGCGACGACGAGCACTCCAAACGAGGCAGCGCGCGCGGCCATCCCCTCGTCGAGCTCCTTCCAGGCGGCGCTGCGGGAGAGGCTCTTGTCCTTGGACTCGAACACGATCCGCCCGGCCGACGGCCCTTCGGCGGCGCCGAGCTCGACGACCGTGTCCCCCTTCTTGCCGCCGCCGTCGGCCAGCTCCCCCCCGGTGTGAGAGGCGGCATCGCCCCGAGCCGACGCGATCCAGGAGATCGCCTCGTCGACGCGACCTTCGAAGTCAAGGCCCTTGCGGGTTCCGGCCTCTTCGGCGTCAGCGACGCGGCGATCGGCTTCGTCCCGCTCCTTCAGCTCAAGGACCTCCCTGGTCAGCGCCTCGATCCGCCTGCGGGCCTCGACGCTCTCCTTCTGCTGTCGCACGTCAGCGTCCTTGAGCGCGCGGACGACGCTCTCCTTGAAGTCGAAGAGCGGATTGGTTCCGTCGCTGGCCGAGAACTGGCGCGCAAGCGAGTCGCGCTGGGTCTCGGCAGTGCGGTCGAGCATCTCCTTGATCTGGTGCTGAACGGTGCCCTGACGCTCCGCCCCAAAGCTCTTGGCGATCTCCTCGGCGAGAAGATCGTTACCCGCATCGATCGACTTGATCAGCCTCTCGGCCAACTCCCCGGCGTGCTTTCCGAACTCGGCCTTGACGTAGTCGACCTCGGCGCCGGTGTCCTCCCGCTCGAGCACCCGCGCCCCGATCTCGATCGCGTCGCGGACGGTCTCCTCGCCGGAATGCCCGGCCTCGACCCGCTCACGAACCAGGCGAGCAGCGCGCCCGTCCTCGACCTCCAGGCGCTCGATCACGAGGCGATCGCCCAGCGCGCGAACGGTCGCGTTCGCTGGGCTCAAATGTGGCTTTTCGGAGGCTTCCATCTGGACTCACGAATGTAGTCGGGCGCCCGGACAGGAATCTGACGGCGCTGGCCGGGTTTCTTCGACTGCCCCGGCCGATCCCTCTCCTTTAGGATTGCCCCGCTCATACCCCGACCGCGCGGAGGATCCCTCTTGGCCGTTGACATCAGCGAAGTCTCGAAGCTCGACGTGGAACCGGGAACGCTCCCGGAAACGATGGCGGCGTGGGTGATCCGGCCCGAGACCGAGGGCGAGCCGAAGGACGCGTTCAAGCTGGAGCAGATCGAGGTTCCCGAGCCCGGCGCCTTCGAGGTGATCGTGCGGGTGATGGCTGCCGGCGTCAACTTCAACAACGTCTGGGCCGCGCTGGGCAAGCCGGTGTCGGTCTTCAACTACGGCGACCACCCCGAGTGGGGCCACCACATCGGCGGCTCCGACGCCTCCGGGATCGTCTGGAAGGTCGGCCCGGGCGTGACCAAGTGGAAGCCGGGTGACGAGGTCGTGATCCACTGCAACCAGGCGTCCTATGAGGACGTCGAGGTCCACGGGCTCGACCCGCTCGCCGCCCCGAGCCAGATGATCTGGGGCTACGAGACCACCTGGGGATCGTTTGCCCAGTTCACCAAGGTCCAGGCCCAGCAGCTGCTGCCCCGTCCGCAGAACCTCTCCTGGGCCGAGTCCTCCGCATACGGCCTCACCTACTTCACCGCCTACCGGATGCTGATGGACCAGTGCAAGCTCCAGGCGGGCCACAACGTCCTCATCTGGGGCGCGGCCGGCGGGCTCGGCGTCTTCGCCACCCAGCTCTGCAAGGCGGCCGGGGCAAACGCGGTCGGCGTCGTCTCCTCGGACGAGAAGGGCGAGCTGGTCAAGCAGCTGGGCGCGGTGGACTACATCAACCGCTCCGAGTTCGCCGGGATGATGCGCAAGGGCGGCGAGTCGCCCGACGAGGAGAAGGAGCGCTTCAAGGTCTCCCGCGGGTTCGCCAAGCGGGTCAAGCAGATCCTCGGGGACGCTCCCGAGATCGTCTTCGAGCACGTCGGCCAGGCGACCTTCCCGACCTCGGTCTTCGTCGTCAAGCCGTTCGGGAAGGTGGTGATCTGCGGCGCCACCTCCGGCTACACCCTCGATTTCGACGTCCGCTACCTGTGGATGCGCCAGAAGCAGATCATCGGCTCGCACTTCGCCAACGCATATGAGTGCATGCGCGCCAACCAGTTGATGGCCGAGGGCAAGATCCGGCCGGTGCTGTGGCAGACGATGGACTTCGAAGGGGTCCCCGGAGCCCACCAGCTGCTGCACGAGAACAAGCACCTGGGCAAGATCTCGATCCTCGTCGGAGCCGGCGACGGCGACGCGGGCCGCAACGAGGAGGGCCCCGGGGCGATCCGGGCCGAGGTGGGTGCGTAGCCGTGCCTGGCGAGATCTGCGAGATCGATTGGCACATCGTCCCCTACCGGGCCGACCGCTGGTACGAGCTCTGGCATCCGGCGGCGGCGCGTATGCCCGCTTTCGGCGCCTCCAGCTGGTCGCTGACCCGCTCTATCGACGACCGCCTCGCCTTCCGCCAGTCGGGGATCTGGAGCAACCGCGAGGACTTCGATCGCTACTGGTACTCGGAGGAGATAGAGGCCGCCCGCAAGGCGATCATCGACCTCTACGACAAGCCCCTGATTCCCTCCTGGCACACCCTGCTCGTCTCCGAGTAGAAACGAAGCTCGCCGGGCGGCTGGCCTGCGATCAGTGCTGCTCCAGCGGGGCCATTGTCAGCCCGGCCGCCTTGAGCTGCTCCCAGTAGTGCTCGGCCGGCTCCCTCGGGCCCGACCAGACCATCGCCTGGCCGCTGGTGTGGATCTGGTCGGCGAGCGCGTGGCCCTTCGAGAGCGAGATCCCCGGGATCACGGCGGCGAGGGTGTGGGCGACGTGGTCGAAGGTGTTGTGGTTGTCGTTGCGGACGATCACATGCCAGTTGCCGCCCAGGCCTGAGCCGGGGCCGCCTACCTGGGGGCGCTCGACGGTGGTCGTCGACATCGCCGGGATTATCGGCCTTCGGGGCCGCTTGCGCTAGAAGGGGCTGGGAACCCGGACGACGGCGTCATCGAAGCTGGCCACTGCCCGCGATGCGTTCTTGGAGGAACCGACGGAGAAGCCGGAGTAGCGGCCTTCGAGCGAGCCGCCGTGCGGATCGGTGATCGCCGCCACCTTCTTGTCGTTGATGTAGACGAGGATGCGGCAGCCATCCTTGTTGGCGCCGCTGGTGATGTTGAAGGCGCGCAGGCGCAGCTTGTTGGCGTTGTTGATCTTGTTCTTGATCCTCTTCACGCCCTTCTTGACCTTGATGAACTGGCGGGTGCCGTTGGGGAAGTCCTTACGGATCTGGAACTTGCGCTGGAGCGGAAAGACCGCCAGCTGGTACTTGCCGCCGCCGCCGGACCGCAGGTTGGCCGCGAGGAAAATCTTCTTCCGCAGCGCCTTGGGGGTGCCGTTGAGCAGGCGGGCCGTGACGAACACCTCGAGGTCGCGCCCGATCACCGGGGTCCGGTAGCTGCATTCCGGGGTGCGCTTGCCGACGGAAATGCGCAGCGCCGTCCGGGCGCCGCCGCGCTCGCAGTTCGAGCCGGACAGCTTCACCATCTGCGAGCGCTTGGAGCCGGTGTCCATGCTGTTGCGGTAGATCCCGATTGCGGCCGTGGCGAAGGCGGTCGCGGCCACGGCGAGGCACGCCACGGAGGCGCAAATGAGGGCGAATGTGAGGCGTTTTCTCATCGTCAGGGCAGGCCCGGGGCGACCCGCACAGGGAGCCTAAACACAGCCGGCGACGAAAGGTGCGGCGCCGGAGCCCGTGAAATGGCGATTTCTCTGCCCGATCGTGACCGGATTGCGGTGCCGGGCGGGGCCCAAATATCATTCGGCATATGAGCGATCACCGCCTGCCCGAGCCCGACCGGCCGTGGGTGATGCGCACCTACGCCGGCCACTCCGACGCTCGCCGCTCGAACGAGCTCTACCGCCGCAACCTGGGGAAAGGCCAGACCGGGCTCTCGATTGCATTCGACCTGCCGACCCAGACGGGCTATGACCCCGACCACGTCCTCGCCCGCGGCGAGGTGGGCAAGGTCGGCGTCTCGATCGCGGACAAGGGGGACATGCACACCCTGCTCGACCGCATCCCGCTTGACGAGATGAACACCTCGATGACGATCAATGCCACCGCCGCCTGGCTGTTCGGCCTCTACGTCGCGGTCGCCGAGGAGAACGGCGTCGATCGCGCCTCACTCAAGGGAACGACCCAGAACGACATCATCAAGGAATACCTCTCGCGCGGCACCTACGCCTTCCCGCCCGGGCCCTCGATGAGGCTGATCGCCGACACCGTCGCCTTCGCCGTCAACGAGGTGCCGAGCTGGAACCCGACCAACATCTGCAGCTACCACCTGCAGGAGGCCGGGGCGACACCGGTGCAGGAGATCGCCTACGCGCTCTCCACCGGGATCGCGGTGCTGGAGGAGGTGCGGAACCGGGGCCAGGTCTCCGAGCGGGACTTCCCAAGGGTCTTCGGACGCGTCTCGTTCTTCGTCAACGCCGGCATCAAGCTGATCGAGGAGATCGCGAAGCTGCGGGCGATGGGCCGGCTGTGGAACGAGATCGGCCGTGAGCGCTTCGGGGTCACCGACCCGAAGATGCTGCGGTTCCGCTACGGAGTCCAGGTGAACTCGCTCGGCCTGACCGAGTCCCAGCCTGAGAACAACGTGCAGCGGATCGTGCTCGAGGCGCTGGCCGTGACGCTGAGCCGCGACGCGCGGGCGCGGGCGCTGCAGCTTCCGGCGTGGAACGAGGCGATGGGCCTTCCCCGCCCCTGGGACCAGCAGTGGAGCCTGCGGATCCAGCAGGTGCTGGCCCACGAGACCGACCTGCTCGCTTACCCCGACATCTTCGAGGGCTCGAAGGTGATGGAGGGCCTGGTCGAGGAGCTTTGTGGCGGGGCGCGCGCCGAGATGGCCGTGGTCGAGGAGCACGGCGGAGCCGTCGAGGCCGTCCCCTACATGAAGGCCCGCCTGGTCGAGTCTCAGCGCGAGCGGTTGGCCAGAATCGAGCGCGGCGAGCAGAAGGTGGTCGGCCAGAACAGCTTCACCGAGACAGAGGAGTCGCCGCTGACGGCCGGCGCAGGCGCGGGGATCCTGGAGCCCGACCCCGAAGTCGAGCGCGAGTGCATCGAGGCGCTCGAGCGCTGGCGGGCCGAGCGCGACGACGGCGGGGTGCGGGCGGCACTGGACGAGTTGGCCCGGGTCGCCGCCAGCGAGGACGAGAACATCATGCCGGCGACGATCACCGCCGCCAAGGCGGGAGTCACCACGGGCGAGTGGTCCGAGGTCCTGCGCAAGGCGTTCGGCGCCTACCGGGCGCCCACCGGGGTCGACGGCGCGGCGCCTCCCGGCGATCCCGCCCAGCTGGCCGAGGTGCGGGCACGCGTCGATGAGGTCTCGGCGGCGATAGGCCACCGGATCAAGATCCTGGTCGGAAAGCCCGGGCTCGATGGGCACTCAAACGGCTCCGAGCAGGTGGCTCTACGCGCTCGCGACGTCGGCATGGAGGTCGTCTACCAGGGGATCCGGCTGACGCCGGCCGAGATCGCCGAGTCGGCGATCGAGGAGGACGTCGACATCGTCGGCCTCTCGATCCTCTCCGGCTCGCACATGGAGCTGATCCCCGAGGTCGTTCGCCTCCTGCGGGAGCAGGGTGTCGAGGTTCCGATCGTGGTCGGCGGCATCATTCCGGCGGCCGACGCCAAGCGCCTGCACGAGGCGGGCGTCGCCGGCGTCTACACGCCCAGGGACTTCGAGATCAACCGGATCATGGCCGAGATGGTCGAGCTGGTCGCCCAGCGCCACGGCTCCCCCGAGCCGGCCCCCGCCTGAGCCCCGCCGAGACCTTCGCGACGCCCGGAATCCGCATTCCCCTCCCTAGAATCACGCCATGCCCGCCGAGCGCACGATCCGAGGCGTGTCCGCGGCCGTGGCCCTGGCCGGGATCGGCGTCGCCACCTACATCGCCATCGCCGAGTCGGGCGGCGGCGCCCCGGCCTGCCTCGCCGGCGGAGGCGGGTGCGAGACGGTCGCCAGCAGCGTCTACTCCGATCTCGGGGGAGTCAACGTCGCCGTGATCGGCATATTCGGCTATGTGGCGCTTCTGGGGGCGGCGATCGCGCGCGGCGACTTCGCCCGCTTCGGCGGCCTGCTGCTGGCGCTGGTCGGCTTCGGCTTCAGCGCCTACCTCACCTACCTGGAGCTGTTCGTAATCGACGCCATCTGCCAGTGGTGCGTCGCCAGCGCCGTGCTGATGACGGTCCTGTTCGCGCTCAACGCGATCCGCGCCTTCCGCTTCGCCGGGGACGAGCTCCGCCACGATGACGGGGGCGTCGAGCCCCCGCTCAGCGATCCCGCCTAGGATTCCCGCCGATGGCGAACCGTGAGCGCGACGAGCGCAAGGCAAAGCTGCGTGAGGCCCGCCTCCGGGAGGAGGCCGCGGCGCAGGCGAACGAACGCCGCCAGCGCATGTTCAAGCTGGGCGCGGCCGCGGCATTCGCCGCGATCGTGATCGTCGCCGCCGCCATCCTGATCAGCCAGTCGGGCTCGGACTCCGGCGGCGACTCCTCGAACATCCAGGATGCCGGCCTCGTCAACGGTCAGCTCAAAGGCATTCCGCAGTCCGGACTGACCCTCGGCGACCCCGCCGCCAAGGCGAAGCTGATCGAGTTCGGCGATCTCCAGTGTCCGATCTGCAAGGAGTACGCCGAGACCGTGATCCCCAAGCTGATCTCGGGGCCGGTGCAACAGGGCAAGGCGCGGATCGAGTTCCGCAACTATCTGATCATCGGCCCGCAGTCGGCTGACGCTGGCGCCGCCGCGATTGCCGCCGGCCAGCAGGGCCGCGGCTGGAACTACCTCGAGCTCTTCTACCGCAACCAGGGGGTCGAAAACTCCGGTTACGCGGACGACTCGTTCCTGGAGTCGGTGGCCCGCGCGGCCGGGGTGCCCAACATCGAAGAGTGGAACAGCGCTCGTAAGAGCCCGGCCGTCAAGCAGGAGATGACGAAGACCAGCAACCAGGCGGTCTCGTTCGGCTTCAACGGGACCCCCTCCTTCGTCGTCACCGGGCCGAACGGGACCAAGACTCTCGGCACACCGGGACTCTCGGCGGCCCCGTTTGAGACCGCGATCTCCCAGGTCGGCTGAGACCTGCCGGAATTCGGCTCCGATTCCGCCACAATGAGTGGATGAGCGAGTTGAACGGAGACCGCTCGGCGTGGCTTCGCTGCTACCGCTGCTGGTCGCAGAACTTGGAGATCCAGGTCCACTACGACGCGATCCGCCGGGTCGACCCTGAGACGGGCGTCCCCACCGAGGGCATCGACGAGGTCCAAGAATCGGTGGTCCAGTGCCTGGACTGCATGCACGACCAGCCCCACCTGGCCCTCCAGGGCGACCGCGTGGTGGGCATCGAGGACCGCTGGGAGCGGATGGTCGCGGGAACGCCCTGGGTGGCGTCATGCACAGTCACCGTGGACCACGACCATGTCGAGACCTGCTCGGGCCCCGAGGCGGCGGAATCGCTCACCTACGGCGCCTTCGGCGATGCCGGCACCCGCGAGTTCTTCACCCACGTCCGCTTCCACAAGCACGACGAGGACCAGATCGTCGTCCACCTCCTGGTCGAGCTCTACGCGCGCTCGGCCGAGGAGGCGACCAATGTGCTCGAGGACGCGGCCCGGGGGCTGCTGGAGATCACCTCCCTGGCCGAGGAGTCACGCCCTCCGGCGCATGCCTCCGACGAGGCCCACTGAGTCCGAGGCGCCACTCCGGCCCGGCGGTTCCAGGCCCGAGACCGACTCCGGTGAACACTTCTGGTCGCCGGGGCGACCATTTCCGTTCACTCGGCGGAGCGGTCCTCCTCGCTTCCCCTACCCGACTCCGTCGCTTCCCGCCCGCCAGCGTCGCCGCCGGATTGCGATCCGGGCCCCCCGGGCTCCTTCACCGCCTCGGCCGCCGCCTTCGCCTTGTCCTTGAGGCTGCCCTCGCCCTTGGCGACTCCTCGTAGCTCCTGCGCGTCCTCCTTGAGGGAGTCCATCCCGCCTCGCTTGTCGACCACGTCCTTGGCCCTGTCGGTGAGCTTCTTGAAGTTGACCATGCCGTCCTCCTCGTTGCCGGTGGGAAGAACCCCGAATGCTAGGGCTTCCGGGGGACCAGAACGGCGCGCTTGAACTCCGCCACCAGGGTCCCCTCCTGCTTGTAGACCCGGGTGTGGACCTTGACCACGCCGCGGTCGGGCTTCGACTCCGACGCGCGCACGTCCAGCACCTCGGACTCGCAGTAGAGGGTGTCCCCGTGGAACACCGGGGCGGGGTGGCTGAGCTCCTCGGTGGCGAGATTGGCGATCGCCTTGCCGGAGACATCGGAGACCGACATCCCCAGCGCCAGCGAGTAGACCAGCGGGCCGACTACGACGTTCTGACCCTGCTGGGACTCACCCGCGTAGACGTCGTTGAGGTGAAGGGGATGGTGGTTCATCGTGATCAGGCAGAAGAGGTGGTCATCCGACTCCGTCACCGTCTTGGCAGGCCAGTGCTCGTAGACGTCGCCGACCTCGAACTCCTCGAGGTAGCGCCCGTAGCGGTGGGCCCCGGACGCCTCCCGGGTTGCCTGGTCGGTGTTCAGCTTGTGGGTCTTCTCGCTCATTTGGTGGGCGTCTCTCCTTGGCTGGGTTTCACCCCTCCTCGCTCCCGGCGCGGGATCGTACCCGCCTCGGGCGATCGCCAGCGTCGCGCTCAACCCCTCGAAGCGGCCGACGTCGCCGACTTCGCGCTCGATCCCGGCAACCGCCGGTTCGGGCAGCCGGCCGAAGGGCTCGACGGTGCATCGTCCCGCGCATCGTCCACGAGCGCTGGATCGAGCGATCGGCGCGGACGCAGGGCGCGGCGCCGCCATCGTGCCGTCACTACCTGGCCTTCTTCAGCCGCGCCCGCTGCTCCTGGCGCTCGACCACCTGTGCGATCAGCTTGAGCACGTTGGAATCGCCCTCGACCTTGATGTGGCCTGTCTCGTAGGCCTTGCGGTAGCTCTTGACGGTGCCGCGCTCGGCCAACTCGTTGAAGGTTGCCCGATCTATCTCGACCAGGACCCGCTCGTCGCGGGCGAGGTCCTTGCTGACCCTTGGTCCCGGAACCTCGACCCGGTAGAGCTGGATGTCGCGGCGGCCGCGAAGCTCGAGGCCGAAGACCAGCTTCAGTTTCGCCAACGCCGGCACCTCCTCCTGGAAGCGAGTGACGGCGGTGCTGATCAGATCCGAGGTTGAGGCCATGATCCTGTGTCTTACCAGGGAATCGGCTCGCGGTCGCGGAAGAAGCCTCCGCCGGGGCCTCCGTCGGGCAGGGTCGCCAGCCAGACGGCGGTGTCGGCACCCTCCTCGACCGATCGGGGAGCGCTCTCCCCGCCCATGTCTGTCCTCACCCAGCCGGGGCAGAGCGAGTTGACGAGGATTCCGGAGCCGGCCTCGTCGGTGGCGAGCACCCTGGTGAGGGCGTTCAGGCCCGCCTTCGAGACCCGGTATGCGGCCCTCCCCCCTCCCATCTCAGCCAGTTGGCCACCGCCGCTGGAGACGTTGACGATCCTGGGATGAGGGCTCGAGCGAAGCATCGGGAGCATGGCCTGGGTCAACCGCCAGGCGCCGAAGAGGTTCGTTTCGAGGACCGCGTGCGCCTCGTCGAGGTCGAAGTCGCCGACGCCGGCGAAGGACCCGTAGACGCCGGCGTTGTTGACGAGGACGTCGAGGCGGCCGGGATCGGCGCTGAGGTCGCGGGCGGCGCGCTCGACGCTCTCCTGGTCGGCTACGTCGAGCTCGACCACCGAGACCAAGCCGCCCTCGGCCTCGATCCCGCCCGCCTCCCGCTCCCCGGGCGAGAGGTCGCGCGATCCCAGCAACACGTGGTACCCGAGTCCGGCGAGCTGGCGGGCGACCTCCCGCCCGATTCCCCGGTTGGCCCCCGAGATAAGCGCGGCCGACGCTTCAACCACGAGCCACCGACAACCCGGCCGAAGCGGACGCGAGAGCGGGAGCTCGCAGGCTCATTTGACTATGGTGGCGAGCTCTCGCGGAAGCGAGCATTCGGCCGGAATTTAGATTCTGTGGCGCTGCAGGAGCTTCTTGCCAATGACCATGCGCTGGATCTCGGAGGTGCCCTCGCCGATCAGCAGCAGCGGCGCGTCGCGGTAGAGGCGCTCGATCTCGTACTCCTTCGAGTAGCCGTAGCCGCCGTGGATGCGGAAGCACTCCTCGACGACCTCCTTGCCGGTCTCCGAGGCGAGCAGCTTCGCCATCCCGGCCTCGAGGTCGGAGCGCTCGCCTGCGTCCTTCATCCTCGCCGCCTTCAGGGTCAAAAGGCGCGCGGCCTCGATTTTGGTCGCCATGTCGGCGAGCTTGAACTGGATCGCCTGGTGCTGGGCGATCGGCTTGCCGAAGGTCTTGCGCTCCTGGCTGTAGCGCAGCGCCAGCTCGAGGGCCCGCTGGGCGATGCCGACGCCTCGGGCGGCGACGTTGACGCGGCCCACCTCGAGCGCATCCATCATCTGCACGAAGCCCTCGCCGACCCCGGCCTCGCCGCCGAGGATGCGCTCCGGCGGGCAGCGGTAGCCGTCATAGACGAGCTCGGTGGACTCGACCCCCTTGTAGCCCATCTTCTTGATCTTCGGCGGGATCTTCAACCCAGCGAAATCGCCGGTGTTCTCCTCCACCCAGGGCTCCTTCTCGGTGATGAAGCAGGTCATCCCCTTGTAGGGAGGCTCGGCCTTCGGGTCGGTCTTGATCAGGACGAAGACGACCCCCGAGCCGAGCCCGTTTGTGACCCACATCTTCTGGCCGTTCAGCTCCCACTTGCCGTCCTCACCGAGCTTTGCCGAGGACTTGATCCCCTGGACGTCGGAGCCGACCTCCGGCTCAGAAAGCGAGAAGGCGGCGCGGATCTCGCCGGTCGCCATCTTCGGCAGGAAGTGCTCCTTCTGCTCGTCGGTGCCGAACTTCATCAGCAGATAGGAGCCGATGAAGTGGGTGTTGACGACGCCCGAGATCGAGATCCAGCCGCGTGAGAGCTCCTCGACGATCATCGCGTAGGTGGTCAGGTCGAGCCCCATGCCCCCGTACTCCTCGGGGATCGTCACCCCGAACAGCCCCAGCTCCTTCATCTGCTCGACGATCGGCTCCGGAAAGGAGTCCTCGTGGTCGTAGTGCTCGGCATTGGGGATGATCTGCTCGTCGGCGAACTGGCGCACCATTTCGGTGATGTCGCGCTGGATCTCCGTCTTCTCGCTGTAAGCGTCGGTTGCTACGGCCATTTCTCCTGTCCGTGGGGTCGTTTTGGCGCGCTCCAGAATGTGGCACGAGGGCGCGCGCGAGTGCGCCAAGGATAGCTGCGGCGCTCGCCCGGGAGGGCCTGGGCGATACTGCCGGGATGGAGTCGAACCTGGCCACCGTGCAGCGGATCCACGCGGCGATGATCTCCAGCGGCGGCTCCGTGCTCGGCGACCGGAAGAGCCGGGACGCCCTGGTGGGGGTGCTCGAGGAGGTCGCCGATCCCGGGCTCGAATGCATGATGGCGGGCGCTGGCGGATTTCACGCCGACTCCACCGGAGTGGCGGGGGTGATCGCCGTCTGGGCGGACTGGCTGAGCGCCTTCGAGGACGTCGGGATCGAGGTCGAGGACCTGGTCGAGGCGAGCCCGGACTGCGTCGTCGACTTCATCCGAATGAGCGGCCGCTCCTCGCGCGGCGGCGCGGAGATGACCAGCGAGGGGGGCGCGGCCTGGTTCTTCAGCGGGGGCCGGCTCAGCCGGGTCGAGTTCCACCTTGACCGCGAGCAGCTGCGGCGCGCGGGCGGCCTCGGGCCCTCAGCCTGATCGCGCCTGCGCAGGCCGTCGGCTGAGAATCGCAGGAGCCTGCTCCAGCTGGCGCAGCCGGCGGACGATGCGATCGGCGCGGCGACCGAAGCTGCGAAGCGTCTCCTCCTCGCGCTCGGCCTCGAAGGCGCGGCGGCGGGTGGCCCTCTCCCTGGCCTCGATCTTCGCCAGCGCCATCTCGACCCGCTCAGCCAACTCGCCGAGACGTATCTCGGCATCGTTTCCGGCCTTCGCCGCCCGCTGCTCGGCCTCGACCGCGACCTCGGCCGAGGCGCGGGCCACGTAGAGGATCTGCTGCATCCGCGCCTCCGACTCGTTCCCCGCCAGCAGCGCCCGCTGCTCGGCCTCGACCGCGACCTCGGCCGAGGCGCGGGCCAGGCAGAGGGCCTCCTCTATCCGCTCGTCGGGAGCGGACGGGGCCGACGTCGGCAGGAACGCTCTCGCGGTCCTCCGGGAGCAGCCAGTCCTGGGTGCTGCCGCGATCGTCCATCAACACCATCTGGCAGCTCAATCTAGCGGCCGGTCCAGCGGCAAACGGAGGGCGGCGCCGGTCAATGCCCCGACCCGGGCACCCATGTAGATTTCGACGCCGTGAGAAACCCCAGAGACTTCTTCGCACCGATGGCGATCGGGGCCCCGGAACCGCTGCGGGAGATACCGGTGAAGCCGTCGCGGATGATCCACTTCCTCGACTTCTCCAACGAGAAGATGGTCGCCAAGGCGCCGGACATCGCCGCCAAGACCGACATCCTCCTCGGCAACCTCGAGGACGCGATCCCGGTTGACCGCAAGGAGGCGGCTCGCGCGGGGCTGGTCAAGGCGGCGAAGGAGTCCGACCTCGGCCAAACAGCATTATGGACCCGGGTCAACTCGCTCGAGAGCCCCTGGGTCCTCGACGACCTGACGACACTCGTGACCGAGATCGGCGACGTCCTCGAGGTGGTCATGGTCCCCAAGGTGGAGGGCGCCTGGGACATCCACTACGTAGACCGCCTGCTCGCCCAACTCGAGGCCAAGGCCGGGCTCGAGCGCCCGATCCTCGTCCACGCGATCCTGGAGACGGCCCAGGGCGTGGTCAATCTCGAGGAGATCGCCGCCGCCAGCCCGAGAATGCAGGGGATGAGCTTCGGACCTGCCGATCTCGCGGCCTCGCGCCGGATGAAGACGACCCGGGTCGGGGGCGGACACCCCGGCTACCGGGTTATGGAGGATCCGGAGGATCCGGAGAACCCTGGTGAGAGCCGGGTCAGCGCCCAGCAGGACCTCTGGCACTACTCGATCGGACGCATGGTCGATGCCTGCGCCGCGACCGGGATCCTGCCCTTCTACGGACCCTTCGGCGACATCAAGGACACCGCCGGCTGCGAAACCCAGTTCCGTGCCGCCTTCCTCATGGGCTGCGTCGGAGCCTGGTCGCTGCACCCGGTGCAGATTGACATCGCCAAGAAAGTCTTCAGCCCCCCGCCGGAGGAGGTCCGCTTCGCAAGGAAGGTCCTGGAGGCGATCCCCGACGGCCGCGGCGTCCACATGATCGACGGCAAGATGCAGGACGACGCCACCTGGAAGCAGTGCAAGGTCATGGTTGAGCTGGCCGACATGCTGGCCGAGAAGGACCCGGAGCTGGCCGAGGCCTACGGGTCCTAGGAGTCGCCCCGGTCCGCGCCGCTCCGGTCCTCGTGGTCGGCGATAACCAGGTACTCCTCGAGAATGTTGCGGTCCTTGGGGCGATTGGATGCCCGCTTCATCGCAATCAGATGATCGAGCGATGCCACCTTGACGGTCAGGCCGGCGATCTCGTGCTCGTCCGCTGCAGATCGCAGCTCCTCGAAGGAGTGGATTCCGGCGACTTCAGCAAGGACGTCGAAATCCCCGTAGGGCGTCTCGAAGGTGAAGTTCGCTCCCTTCTCGAGTGTCTTGACGTCGAGGAGGAGGGCCACCGCTATGAATTCAGTTCCTGGAGCGAGCGGCATCGTCGATTGAAGCGAGCGGCATCGTCGATTGAAGGGTTTGGCCCCCCATGGGTGGTCAAACCCTTCAGCGAAGCCTGCGGGGGGTTTCGCGTCCAGAGAACCCGCCCGGGAGCAGGGCTAAGCGATGGCGGGTGCCTCGGGCAGGCGCTCGAGGGCGGCCTCCATCTCGGCCTCGGAGAACTCGAGGTCCTCGAGCTGGCCGGCGTGGTAGGCGCTGTAGGCGGCCATGTCGAAGTGGCCGTGGCCGCAGACGTTGACCAGGATCACCCGCTCCTCCCCCGCCTCCTTCGCCGCCTCGGCCTCGTCGAAGGTGGCCCGGATCGCGTGGGCGGGCTCCGGTGCCGGGATGATCCCCTCACAGCCCGCGAAGCGCACCGCGGCCTCAAAGGCGGCGTTCTGGGAGATCGCCCTGGCCTCGACCATCCCCGCCTTGACCAGGGCGCAGAGGCTGGGAGCGTCCCCGTGGTAGCGCAGCCCTCCTGCGTGCACGGGCGGGGGCACGAAGTCGTGCCCCAGCGTGTACATCGGCATCAGCGGGGTCATCCCTACGGTGTCGCCGAAGTCATAGGCGTAGACGCCGCGGGTCAGGGTCGGGCAGGCGGCGGGCTCGGCAGCGACGAAGCGGGTGGTCTTGCCCTGGCGCAGGTTTGCGCGCACGAAGGGGTAGGCGATGCCGGCGAAGTTTGAGCCGCCACCGACACAGCCGACGACGACGTCGGGGTACTCCCCTGCCATCTCCATCGCCGCGATCGCCTCCGTGCCGATCACGGTCTGATGCAGGCAGACGTGGTTCAGCACCGAGCCGAGCGAGTAGTTGGTGTCCTCGCTGGTTGCCGCAACCTCGACCGCCTCCGAGATCGCGATGCCGAGGCTGCCGGTGGTGTGCTCCGCCTGGGAGCGGCCCGCCTCGGTCAACTCGGACGGGCTGCGGTGCACCGTCGCGCCCCATGTCTCGATCATCGCCCGGCGGTAGGGCTTCTGGTCATAGGAGACGCCGACCATGAACACCTCGCACTCCATCTCGAACAGCCGGCAGGCGAGCGCCAGGGCCGAGCCCCACTGGCCGGCCCCGGTCTCGGTCGCGAGCTTGCGGATCCCGGCCTCGCGGTTGTAGTAGGCCTGCGGGACCGCCGTGTTGGGCTTGTGCGAGCCGGCCGGCGATACGCCCTCGTACTTGAAGTAGATGTGGGCCGGGGTGTCGAGTTCGCGCTCGAGGCGGTGGGCGCGGATCAGCGGCGTCGGCCGCCAGAGCCTGTAGATCTCGCGAACCTCCTCGGGAATCTCGATCTCGGGCTCGGCCGAGACCTCCTGCTCGATCAGCCCCATCGGAAAGATCGGGGTCAGGTCCGGTGGCCCCGCCGGCTCCCGCGTCTCCGGGTTCAGCGGCGGCAGCGGCTCACCCGGGAGATCGGGCAGCAGGTTGACCCATGAAGTCGGGATCGCGGACTCGGGCAGCTGGATCTTCGTCGTTTCCTCGCTCATGGGGCGAGTCTATTCCGACGGCACAGGCGCCGTGGGACGGCGCGGGCGCCCGGCAACCCGGTCGCCGGGCCCAGCGCCGGGGCACCCTGGATCACCTCGTCGATCCACGTTCGCCCGACCGCCCTCGGCCGGCCGAGGGCTAGGACGCCAGCCGCTGCTTCAGCGCCTCGAGCTGGGCCGTGACCTCTGCGGGGAGGCGGTCGCCGAACTTCGCCAGGTATTCCTCGATCTGCGGCAACTGCTCGCGCAGCAGGGTCGCGTCCACCGTGGTCAGCTCCTTCATCGCCTGATCGGAAATGCCGAGCCCTTCGACGTTGATCGCACCCTCTGCAGGGAGCAGCCCGATCGGCGATTCGACCGCCTCGGCCTCGTCGTCGCAGCGTCTGAAGATCCACTCGAGCACGCGGCTGTTCTCGCCGAACCCGGGCCAGAGGAACTTGCCGTCGGCGCCCTTGCGGAACCAGTTGACGTAGAACACGCGTGGGAGCTTGATGTCTTCGCGCCGGCCCATCTTCAGCCAGTGGGAGAAGTAGTCGGCCATGTTGTAGCCGCAGAACGGCAGCATCGCCATCGGGTCGAAGCGGAGCTCGCCAACAGCGCCGGCGGCAGCCGCGGTCGTCTCGGAGGACATGGTCGAGCCCATGAACACCGCGTGCTCCCACTCGAACGCCTCGTGCACCAGCGGCAGCACCGTGGCGCGGCGGCCTCCGAAGAGGAAGGCGTCGATCGGAACGCCCTCGGGGTCCTCCCACTCGTCGGCGATCGAGGGGCACTGCGACGCGGGCGTGGTAAAGCGGGCGTTCGGGTGGGCTGCGCTCGCCTCGGACTCGGGGGTCCAGTCGTTCCCGTGCCAGTCGGTCAGGTGGGCGGGGGGCTCTTCGGTCATCCCCTCCCACCAGATATCGCCGTCGTCGGTCTTGGCGCAATTGGTGAAGATCGAGCTCTCGGCGACCGTCTTCATCGCGTTCGGGTTGGTCTTCGGGCTGGTGTTCGGGGCGACGCCGAAGAAGCCGTTCTCGGGATTGACGGCGTAGAGGCGCCCGTCCTCGTGGACCTTCATCCAGGCGATGTCGTCCCCGACCGTCTCCACCTTCCAGCCAGGCAGGCTGGGGATCATCATCGAGAGGTTGGTCTTGCCGCAGGCCGAGGGGAAGGCGCCGCCGAGGTACTTGACGCCACCCTCCGGCGAGGTCAACTTGAGGATCAGCATGTGCTCCGCCATCCACCCCTGGTCGCGGGCCATCACCGAGGCGATCCGCAGTGCGAAGCACTTCTTCCCCAGCAGGGCGTTGCCGCCGTAGCCGGAGCCGTAGGACCAGATCTCCCGGGTCTCGGGGTAGTGGACGATGTACTTGTTCTCGGCGTTGCAGGGCCAGGGGACGTCGTTCTCTCCTTCCGCCAGCGGCATCCCGACCGAGTGCACGCAGGGCACGAAGACGCCGTCGTCGCCGAGGGCCTCGAGCGCGCCGGCGCCCATCCTGGTCATGATCCGCATCGAGACGGCGACGTAGGCCGAGTCGGTGAGCTGGACGCCGATGTGTGCGATGTGGGAGCCGATCGGGCCCATCGAGAAGGGAACCACGTACATGGTGCGGCCCTTCATCGAGCCGGAGAAGAGACCGTTGAGCGTGTCCCGCATCTCGGTCGGGTCGGTCCAGTTGTTGGTCGGCCCCGCATCAGCCTCGCGCTCGGAACAGATGAAGGTGCGGTCCTCGACCCGGGCGACGTCGGCGGGATCGGAGAGCGCCAGGTAGGAGTTGGGCCGCTTCGCCTCCGAGAGCCGCTCGAAGGTGCCCGCGTCGACCAGCTCCTGGGCGAGCCGGTCGTACTCCTCGGCCGACCCGTCGCACCACTGGATCGAATCGGGCCGGGTCAGGGCGGCAATCTCCTCGACCCAGGAAATCAGCTTGGCATGCTTGGTCAGCGCGGTGGCCGCGGTCGTCTGGCTCACGGGTGTGGTCTCACTACTCCTTTTTCGTGCTGCGTCCCGGACATCTCCCCTTGTCCCCAGAACGCATTTTGCCGAACCGCCCCTTGCGGCGCGGCTTGGTTACGTCAACCTAGTGACTTCCGCTACTTGACCGGGCGCAGGGCGACGAAGCTGACGTCGGCGTCCGAGTTGAGGATCTTCAGCGTTGCAGTGGCCTTCCTCCCGCTCTCCGCGGTGACCAGGCATTCGAATCTCCGCCCCGCCTCGACCTTGACGTCGGCGGGACAGTCCACGGCCGCAACCTTGACCTTGGTGCTGCTCTCGACGTTGTCCCTGATCGCGTCCTCGGCCTTGGCGTCGTCGATCACGGTGTCGCCGCAGGAGGAGATCGCCAGCGCCGCGAACATGGTTGCGGCTGCACCTGCGGTCCGCGCTGCCTTCGGCATCCTGCACTCCCTTCAGGAGGTTCGGGGGCGCCAGACTATCGCCGGGGGAGGGACCGGCGGCGCCGGGACGGGCCCGCGCCGGTTGAAGTAGGGTTCCCGCCCGCTCATGCGCTTCTACGAGTACGAGTCCCGCAGGATCGTCGAGCTGGCCGGGATCCCGGTCACCAGGTACGGCTTCTGTCGCAGCGCCGGGGAGGCGCGCAAGGCGGCCGAGGGGATCGGCGGCCCGGTCGTGATCAAGTCGCAGGTCCTCACCGGCGGCAGGATGAAGGCAGGCGGCGTCAAATTCGCCGACACGCCCGAGGAGGCCGAGATGCACGCGGCCGCAATCCTCGAGCTCGAGATCGGCGGACACATGCCGCGGGGAGTGCTGGTGGATCCCAAGGCCGAGGTCAAGCAGGAGTACTACGCCAGTGTCGTCTGGGACGGCACCCGCAAGCAGCCGCTGATGCTGTTCAGCGACATGGGTGGCATTGACATCGAGGAGGTGGCCGAGAAGCATCCTGACCACGTCGGCCGCGGCCATCTCTCGAACCTGCTGCCGATATCCGATTTCGAGGCCAAGCAGGTGATCGCGGCAACCGGGGTCTCCGGGTCGCAGCTGAACCGGGCGACGCCGGTGCTGGCGCGCCTGGCAAGGCTCTTCCGCGAGCGCGACATGACCCTGGCCGAGATCAACCCGCTGGCCGAGTTGGCGGACGGGAGCTTCGTCGCCCTCGACGCCCACATGGAGATGGAGAACGAGGCCAAGCCGCGACAGAAGTCGCTGCTCGAGGGGGAGTTGGAGATCGCCTCCGACGATACCCGCGAGCCGTATGAGCCGAGCAGGTTCGAGCGCAACGTGGCTGCCATCGACGCGGCCGACCACCGCGGAGTGATCCAGGGCAAGGACCACGGCTTCGAGGGCAACCTCGGCCTGGTCATCGGCGCCGGCGGCGGCTCGCTGACGCTCACCGACGCGGTTCGCAGTCAGGGCGGGCGCCCGGCCAACTACTCCGAGATCGGCGGCAACCCCTCGGTTGCCAAGTCCTGCGGCCTGGCCAAGGAGGTCCTGCAGAAGGAAGGGGTCACGAAGATCGCGGTGATGATGTCGATCGTCTCCAACACCAGGGTCGATATCGTCGCCCGCGGGGTGATCAAGGCCTGCCTCGAGCTCGGCAGGGACCCCGGTGAGACCATCGCGATCTTCCGCATCCCCGGCGCCTGGGAGGAGGAGGGCTTCAAGATCCTCGAGCGCTACGGGGTCGAGTACTGCGATCGCTCGGTCTCGATGTGGGAAGCCGCCGGAAGGGCCGTGACCAAGATCCAGGGGGACGGCTAGATGTCGATCCTGCTGAGCGCGGACACGACCTTCATCGTCCAGGGCATAACCGGGCGAGAGGCGGTCAACCTGACGCGCGAGTGCCTCGACTACGGCTCGAAGGTGGTCGGTGGCGTGACCCCCGGCCGCAAGGGCCGCGACGTCCACGGCGTCCCCGTCTTCGACACCGTCGCGCAGGCAGTCGAGCACCACGGCGCCCCCGTCGACGGCTCCGTCGTCACAGTCCCCCCCGCCTTCACCAAGGACGCGGTGCTCGAGGCGATCGAGAATCAGATCAAGTTGATCGTCGTCGTCACCGAGCGGATCCCGCGCCGCGACGTCGCTGAGATGGTCGAACTGGCGACGATGCGGGACGCCCGCATCATCGGCCCCAACTGCCTCGGCCTGATCGTCCCGGAGGTCTGCAAGATGGGCGGCATCGGAGGCCCTGCCAAGGACGCCGTAAAGGCCTATGCGCCGGGACCGATCGGGGTGATGTCGCGCTCAGGCGGGATGACAACCGAGATCTCCTCCTCCCTCACCCAGGCCGGGCTCGGGGTCTCGACCGCGATCTCGATCGGCGGCGACGCGATCATCGGCTCCACCTATGCCGAGCTGATGCCCTACTTCGAAGCCGATCAGCAGACCAGGGCAATCGTCATCTACACCGAGCCCGGGGGACGGATGGAGGCCCAGCTCTCCGAGTGGGTCGCCGAGAACGACTCCCGCCTGCCGATCGTCGCCTTCATGGCCGGCAAGTTCATGGACGACGCCGAGATGCAGGGGATGAGCTTCGGCCACGCCGGAACGATCGTCGAGGGCAAGGAGGACACCGCGACCGAAAAGATCGCCCGCCTCGAGGCCGCGGGCATCCGGGTCGTGGAGCGGATCGACGAGATCCCGGCCGCGGTCAAAGTGCGGCTGGAGGCAGGACGATGAACGGCTCCGAGCAGCTCGATGGGATCTTCATCGCGGTCGAGGTGGATGCCTCAGTCGCCGGCAACGCAGACCTGGCCCGGCGGCTCGAGGAGGTTTGCCCGGTGGACATCTTCGAGGCCACCGGGGGCGGTGTCGCGATCGTCGCCTCGAATCTCGACGAGTGCGTGCTCTGCCACCTCTGCGTCGAGGCGGCGCCCGACGGCGCCGTCCGGATCAAGAAGCTCTACGAGGACTAGAGGGGGACCCGCAGGCCTACTTGGACTGCCCGGACTCGACGGCATAGCGGAAGTGGCCATCGTTGTCGAGCTGGGTCACGTTGACCGTGAACCGGGTGCCGTGCGGAGCGGTCAGGGTGCAGTTGAACTTTCCGCCCTTCTCGGCGGTGATGTCGGAGGGGCAGTCGACGGACTTCGGCCTGACGCCGACCCGCTCCGTCAAGCCGTCGCTGATCGCCGACTCGACGTCGCCGGTGTCGAGCTTCTTCGTGCCGCAACCGGCGAGAGCCAGCGCCGCGATCGCGACGACCAGGAAGAACGGCGCCGTCCGGGCCCCCACTGTCGGGCTCGATGACTGATCCCACCGGATCACGCGGCGAATACTAGGCGGCTGCGGCAGACTTGCGCCCGTGAACCTGATCCAGGACCTGCTCGAGACCTTCCCGGCGTCGAAGCTCGGGGTCGTCGCCCTCGACCGCCAAGGCCGGCGCCGCGACTGGCACTTCGGCGAGCTGATCGCCCGCAGCTCCGGCCTCTCCGGCGCCTTCGCCGCACGGGGGGTCCGGCGCGGCGACGTCGTCCTGATGCTCGTCGGCAACCGCATCGAATGGGTCCTGGCAATGCTCGCCTGCTGGCGGATGGGTGCGGTGGCGCTCCCCTGTAACACACAGCTGCGCCGCCACGATCTCGAGCATCGGGTCGGGGCAGCCTCGCCTGTGCTCGCCGTCGGTGAGGAGAGGCTGCTGACCGAACTTCCCGGGGGAGTCGCGACCATGACGCTCGACGAGGTCGCCGACGCGCTCGACGAGGACAGACCCCAGGAGACCCCGGCGGACCCCGCGGAGATGGGCCCCGGGGACCCTGCGCTGATCGTCTTCACCTCCGGCACAACCGGGGGACCGCGGGGGGTCGTGCATGCATATCGCTACCTCTACGGAAACCGGGCGCAGGCGCACCACTGGTTCGGGAGCCGGGAGGGGGAGCTCGCCTGGTGCACGACCGCGACCGGCTGGTCGAAGTCCGCCCGCAACGTCTTCCTCGCCCCCTGGCTCACCGGCGCGAGCGCCGTCATCCACGACGGCCGCTTCGATCCCGATCAGCGGCTCGACCTGGTCGGGAGCCTCGGCGTCAACGTTCTCTGCCAGGCGCCGACCGAGTACCGGATGCTGGCAAAGCGCACGGGACTGCGCCCGCTGCCCACCCTGCGGCGAATGGTTTCCGCCGGAGAGCCCCTCAACCCCGAGGTGATCACCGCATTCCGCGAGGCCACGGGCCTCGAGGTCGCCGACGGGTACGGCCAGACCGAGACTGGCCAGGTGACCGGCAACCTCGCTGGGGAACAGGTCCGCGAGGGCTCGATGGGCCGCCCCCTGCCGGGTTTCGAGACCCGGGTCCTCGAGGGCGAGCTTCAGTTGCGAGTCCCCTCCTGTCCGACATTCTTCTCCTCCTACCTCGACGGGGCCGGCTTCGACGGGGAGTGGTGGAGCACCGGTGACCTGGTCAGGGCCGACGACGACGGCTATCTGTTCTTCGAGGGCCGCGACGACGACATCATCCTTTCCTCGGGGTACCGGATCGGGCCGTTCGAGGTCGAGTCCGCGCTCCTCTCCCACCCCTCGGTCGCTGAAGCAGCGGCAGTCGCCGCGCCCGATCCGGACCGCGGCTCGGTGGTTCGCGCGGTCGTGGTCCTGCGCGACGGTGGCCCGTCGGAGGAGATGGCCCGCGAACTCCAGGAGCACTGCAAGCGCGAAACCGCGCCATACAAGTTTCCCCGCATCGTCGAGTTCGCCGAGGAGTTGCCGAAGACGGCAAGCGGCAAGATCAAGCGGGCACAGCTACGAGGGGCGTTAGGCTCCCCGAAATCCGAGTAGACCAAGGAGACGCATGACCGTCGAGTCAAGCACCGGAGGGACCTCCGCCATCGACCGTGACCGGGTCGCGGCGCTGACCGAGCAGGAGATGAACACCTACAAGGAGCGCACCGGCACCTCCAGCGAGTACTTCCAGCGCGCGACCAAGGTGATGCCCAACGGCGTCCCCTCCTCCTTCCAGGCGACCGATCCCTGGCCGGTCTACATCGAGCGCGGAGAGGGCTCCCGCATCTGGGACGTGGACGGCGCGGAATACGTGGACTTCCACAATGGCTTCGGGGTGATGTGCATCGGTCACGCCAACCCGATCGTCGGCGCCGCGGTCAAGGCTCGGGTCGATGAGGGCACGCACTTCGCCGCCCCGACCGGGGGCTCGATCGCGGTCGCCGAGGAGCTGGCCAAGCGCTTCAACCTGCCGCAGTGGCGCTTCAGCAACTCCGGCACCGAGTCGACGATGGCGGCGATCCACCTCGCACGGGGGGCGACGGGTCGAGACATGATCATCAAGATCGAGGGTTCCTACGATGGCCACCACGACGCGGTGATGGTCTCCTGCTATCCGGACCTCGACGAGCTCGGCCCGCGCGAGAGCCCTCACCCGGTCCCCTTCGGCGAGGGCTACCCGAAGGCGATCACGGATCTGACCCTGCCGGTGCCGTTCAACGACGCCGAGGTGCTGGAGGGGATCCTCAAGAGCCACGAGGGCAAGGTCGCCGGGCTGATCATGGAGCCGGCGATGATGAACATCAACATCATCCCCCCGCGCGAGGGTTACCTCGAGCGGGTACGCGAGCTCTGCACCGAGCACGGGGTCCAGCTGATCTTCGACGAGGTGAAGACAGGTGCGACGATCGCCTACGGCGGCGCCACCCAGCGCTTCGGCGTGCAGCCGGACATGGTCACGCTGGCGAAGGCGGTCTGCGGCGGCTACCCCGGCGGCGCGATCGGGATGACCGCGGACCTGGGGGCGGTGGTCGCCTCCGACAAGGTCCATCAGATCGGCACCTTCAACGGCAACCCGCTGGTGATGGCGGCGTCGCAGGCGACCCTGACCGAGGTCCTGACCAAAGATGCCTACGCCGAGCTGGAGAAGAAGAACACGAATCTGCTCGAGGGCTGCCAGGGCCTGATCGAGGACTACGGCCTGCCCGCCTACACCCAGGGCCTGGGAGCCAAGGGATGCGTCATCTTCTCTCCCGAGCCGATGTACGAGTACCGCGATTACCTGACCAAGGTGGACGGCGAGCTCTCGACCCTGGCCTGGCTCTACCACATGAACCACGGCATCTTCATGACCCCAGGGGTCGAGGAGGAGTGGACGCTCTCGATCGCCCACAGCGACGAGGACCTGGAGCGCTACCTCGCTGCCTTCGAGACCTTCGCCAGGGACGTCACCGGCGGCTGACGGCAGCGGAGACGGATCAGCCGAGCATCTCGGAAAGCTCGGCTGGCCTGCCCAGGTGATAGCCCTGGGCCATGTCGACGCCGAATGAGCGCAGCAGGGTTTCGGTGCGCTCGTTCTCAACGTACTCGGCGATCGTCTCTTTGCCCAGCCCCCTGGCGATGCCGACGATCGCCTTCACCGTCAGCTGATCCACGTCGCTGCCCGGCAGGTCCCGGACGAAGTGACCGTCGATCTTGATCAGGTCGAAAGGCAGGTGCTTGAGGTAGTGAAATGGCCCGATCCCGGCGCCGTAGTCGTCGATCGCGACCTGGCAGCCGAACTCGGTCAGGCGGTCGGCGAAGATGACTGCCGTCTCGAAGCCGCCGATCGCGGCGGTCTCGGTGATCTCGAAGGTGACCCGGGAAGGATCGGCCGCGCCTTCGTCGAGCCGTCCCTCGATGAACTCGAGCACCTCGAGATCGGTGATCGACGCGCCTGAGAGGTTGACGTGGATCGAAATCGGTGTGCCTGCCCGCGCCCGCTCGGCCATCAGCTCGAGCCCGTGGGCGACGACCCAGCGGTCCAGCTCCACCACCACCCCACTGCGCTCTGCCGCCTCGATGAAGGCGCCCGCCGGCAGTAGCTCCCCCGCTTCGGTCTCCATCCTCAACAACAGCTCGTGGCGCGCCACCCGGCCCGAGTCGAGCTCGACTATGGGTTGGCTGTGGAGCGTCAACCGGTCCGCCGCGAGGGCGTCCCGGATACGGGCGGCGGGACTCTGGCGGCGCTCGCGCTTCGGGCTGTCCCCGCCGGCCTCGAACAGCGCGGCTCGGTCCCCGCCCTCCTCCTTCGCCCGGTACATGGCCTGATCGGCGCTCTCGAGGACGGCTTCGGCGCCGGCGCCGCCGGGACCGCCGAAAATGGCGATCCCGATGCTGGCGCTGATCGCCGGCCCGTCCTCCTCGGGGTCGTGCTCGCCTATGCCCGCGCGCAGGTCCTCCGCGAGCTGGAGCGCACCCTCCGCCTCGGACTTCGGCGCCAGCACGGCGAACTCGTCGCCCCCGAGGCGGGCGATGAGGTCGGTCCCGCGAACCCGTCCCCGCAGCACGGCTGCCACCCGTCGCAGGACGTTGTCCCCTTCGTGATGCCCGTAGGTGTCGTTGACGACCTTGAGCCCGTCAATGTCGATCACCAGCGCCGCTCCGGTCTCCTCATAGCGCGAGTTGAAGGAGACGGTGTCCTCGAGCACGTGCCGGAATTGACGGCGGTTGACGAGGCCCGTGAGCGAGTCGTGATCGGCGAGGAAGCGGAGCCGCTGCTCGAATCGCCGGCGCTCGCTGATGTCCTCGACCTGGACCACTCCGCCGGCGGGTGCGCCCCCGGCCCCAGGCACGAGCGAGGCGGTCACCTGACACCAGACCGTGTCTCCGGCACTGTGCGCCAGGCGCCGCTGCAAGCTGTAGGAGTCGAGCTCCCCGGCGAGCAGCATCCCGCGCTGTTCAAGATCGGAGTCGCGATCCGCGGGGTCGATCAGGTCCTCGAAGTCGAGCGAGCGCAGCTCGGCGGGGTCAAGACCGGTAATCCTGGAAAGCGCCAGGTTGGCTTCGAGGATTCTCGCCCCGCCCTGCTCGTAGGAGACCAGGGCAACGCCGAGGGGCGCGTACTCGAAGGCCTTGCGGAAGGGTTGCTTGACTTTTCCCGGCAGGCTACGACCGTAGTGCCTGGGACCGGGTTCCGCCACCTGGCCCCCCGGCGGTGGCGGGCGGTTGGCATCTTTTCTGTACTTGCGCCTAACCTGGGCAGGTGGGCAACCGCCTCGCCGACGAGACCAGTCCCTACCTGCTCCAGCATCGCGACAACCCGGTCGACTGGTACCCGTGGGGCGACGAGGCGCTGGCGCTGGCGCGAGCCGAGGACCGCCCGATACTGCTCTCGGTCGGCTACTCCTCCTGCCACTGGTGTCACGTGATGGAGCGGGAGTCGTTCGAGGATCCTGAGACCGCCGAGTTCATGAACCGGCATTTCGTCAACATCAAGGTCGACCGCGAGGAGCGGCCCGACGTCGACGCCCTCTACATGGAGGCCGTCCAGGGAATGACCGGCCGCGGTGGCTGGCCGATGACGGTGTTCCTCGATCCCGAAGGCGTGCCCTTCTACGCCGGCACCTACTTCCCCCCAGAGCCCGCCCACGGCATGCCCAGCTTCCGCCAGGTGATGGAGGCCGTGAGCCAGGGATTCAGCGAGCGCCGCGAGGAGATCCGCAACTCCGCCCCCCGGACCCGCGCCCAACTCGGGGCGATCGGAAAGATCGAGGCCTCCGATGACCCGCTCGAGGCAGGGCTCCTCGATGACGCCGTCGAGGGGCTGCGCCGGGGTGCGGACATGGTCAACGGCGGCTTCGGTCGGGCGCCCAAGTTCCCGCCCGCCTCCACGCTCGAGCTCCTGCTGGCCCGAGGCGCCGACGAGATCGTCGAGAGGACCCTCGACGCGATGGCCGCCGGGGGCATCTACGACCAGATCGGCGGCGGCTTCTCCCGCTACTCGGTGGATGCGGCCTGGCTCGTCCCGCATTTCGAAAAGATGCTCTACGACAACGCCCTCCTCGCCCGCTCCTACCTGCACGGCTGGCAGGTACTCGGACACGAGCGCTATCGCCGCGTCTGCACCGAGACCCTCGACTGGGCGCTGCGGGAGATGCGCGGCCCGGAGGGCGGCTTCTTCTCCGCGCTCGACGCCGACTCCGAGGGCGAGGAGGGGCGCTTCTACGTCTGGTCGCGCTCCGAGATGGAGGAGTTGCTGGGCGAGCGCGCCGGGGACGCGATCTCCCATCTCGGCGTGACTGCGAACGGCAATTTCGAAGGCGCCAACATCCTCCACCTTCCCGGCGGGGCGGGATCGCGGCCGCCCGAGGGGTTCGAGGTGGACAGGGCGCTGCTCTACGAGGCCCGCTCGAAGCGGGTTTGGCCGGGGCTCGACGACAAGCGCCTGACGGCGTGGAACGCGCTCATGATCAGCGCTCTCGCCGAGGCCGGAGCCGTCCTCGGTCGCAGCGACTACCTCGAGGCGGCGGGCCGCTGCGCGGATTTCGTCCTGACCGAGCTCCGGGACGGCGAGGGCCGCCTCCTGCGCACGTTCAAGGACGGCGAGGCGAAGCTGACGGCCTACCTCGAGGACCATGCCTTCCTGCTGGAGGCGCTTCTGAAGCTTTATGAGGCCAGCCTGGAAGCGCGCTGGTTCGATCGGGCCCGCTCGCTGGCCGATGTCCTCGTCTCGCGCTTCTCCGATCCCGAGCGCGGCGGCTTCTTCACCACCGCCTCCGACCAGGAGCAGCTGATCGCCCGGCGCAAGGACATCGGCGATCACCCGATCCCCTCCGGCAACTCCTCGGCGGCGCTCGGCCTGCTGCGGCTCTCTGCCCTGACCGGCGATCGCGACTACGAGCGCCAGGCGGTCGGGGTCCTGCGGTTGTTCGCACCCGCGGCCCGGCGCCAGCCGGAGGGATTCGGCCACCTGCTCCAGGCGCTCGACTTCTACCTCGCCCCTACCCGCGAGCTGGCGCTGGTGGGCGATCGCCCGGGTGAGCTGGCGGCGGTCGCGCGCTCCGCGTTCCGCCCCCACCTGGTGCTCGCCGGAGGGCCGGAGGGCAGCGAGAGCCCGGAGCTGATGCAGGGCCGGACGGAGGTCGAGGGGCGGTCGGCCGCCTATTTGTGCGAGAACTTCAACTGCCGGATGCCGGTTACAGATCCAGAGCAACTGAGGGAGGAGCTAGATGGCGACGACTGAGAAGACGACCGAGGACCTGGCGCGGGAGTACTTCGCGGCCGCGGCGAACCGCGACGTCGAGGAGATGATCGCCAACTGGGCGCCGGGCGGAGTCGCCTACATCTACGGCATGGCCGAGTTGCACGTGCCGGAGGGATACCGGGATTACTTCGAGAACCTGTTCGCCGCTTTTCCCGACTTCCAGTTCGAGGTGGTGGACGTGGTCGCCGGCGAGGACCGGGCGGCGGTGCGCTGGCGGGCGACCGGATCCTTCACCGGCGACGCCCGCTTCCAGGGCCTGATCGCCAACGGCGCCCGGATCGAGACCGAGGGCTGCGACCTGCTGACCTTCAACGGGGACGGCCTGGTGACCGAGAACCGCGCCTACGTCAACGGCGCCGACATAGCCCAGAAGCTGGGCGCGCTGCCCCCGACGGGATCGGTCGCGGAGCGGGCGATGCTCGGAGCGATGAACCTGAAGACGGCGGCCGTCGCGCGGTTCAGCGGCCGGAGCTGACCGCCCCGGATCGGCGGCTGGGACGAAGGGGGTAGTCGCGCTCCTCGACGAGCGCCACCCTCCCCCCGACCTCGCCGCGACCCTCGCCCAGCGCCCGGGCGACGAGGACCGAGCCGTGCCCCTGGTGGATCGTCACCTCGCGGTCGAGCTTGACTGCGAGGCCGAGCGCGGCCGAGCCGGTCGCCTCGTCCTCTGGGATGCCGAAGTCGGGCGCGAAGGACCGCGCCCTGATCGTGCCCGCGGCCTCGTCGATCCAGGCCCAGGCGTAGACGTCTCCCTCCATGCCCTCCGGACGCCCCCGCAGAGCGTGGACCTGGGCCGGGTCGGCCAGCTCGACCTCGGCAAAGGCAGACCACTCCCCCAGGCCGGCGATGAAGGCGGCCTCGCCCTCGAACCGGACCTCGACCCGGCCGGCTCGCGGGCGCAGCGCCGGGGGCGGCCGTCCCTGACTTGCGAGCAGCCATGCGGTGCCCACGAGCGGGTGCCCGGCGAAGGGGATCTCGGCGGCCGGCGTGAAGATCCGCAACTCGCCGACGACCGGGTCCTCGACGAAGACCGTCTCGCTGTAGCCGAGGTCGGCGGCGACCGGCTGGCGCTCGGACTCCGGGACCTCGCCCCCGTCGAGGAAGACGCCGAGCGGGTTTCCCCACTCGCCCTCGTCGTTGACGAAGACGCGAAGAACGTGCAGCCTGGGCATCAGAGAATCGGCAGGAAGTGCTCGATCTCAAAGGGGGTGACCTGGACCCGGTAGTCATCCCACTCCTGGCGCTTGATCTCGATGAAGCGGCGGAAGGTGTGCTCGCCGAGAGTGCGCAGGACGAGCTCCGACTCGGCCGCGACCTCGATCGCCTCGCCCAGGGTTTCCGGCAGCTGCTCGATCCCCCGCTGCGAGCGCTCCTCGGGGGAGAGATGGTAGAGGTTCTGCTCCATCGGCTCAGGCAGCTCGTAGCCCTTCTCGATCCCCTCGAGGCCCGCATGCAGCATCCCGGCGAAACAGAGGTATGGGTTGCATGCCGGGTCGGGGCAGCGCAGCTCGGCGCGGGTGGCGGTCTCCTTGCCCGGGTGGTAGAGCGGCACCCGAATCAGCGCCGAGCGGTTGCGACGGGACCAGGCCAGATACACCGGCGCCTCGTAGCCGGGGACGAGGCGCTTGTAGGAGTTCACCCACTGGGCGAACAGCGACGAGATCTCGCGAGCGTGCTTGAGCTGGCCTGCGATGAACGACTTCGCCGTCTGCGAGAGGAAGTACTGGTCGTCCGGGTCGAAGAAGGCATTGCTGCCATCCTTGCCCAGCGATTGGTGGACGTGCATGCCGGAGCCGTTCTCGCCGAACAGCGGCTTGGGCATGAAGGTCGCGTGCCAGCCGTACTTCATCGCGTACTCCTTGACCACGATGCGGTAGGTCATGCAATCGTCAGCCATCGCAAGCGCGTTCTTGTAGCGCATGTCCACCTCGTGTTGCGAGGGGCCGACCTCGTGATGGGTGTACTCGACGTGTATGCCCATCTTCTCCAGCGCCAGCACCGTCTCGCGGCGGACGTCGGAGCCGGCGTCGAGCGTGGTCAGGTCGAAGTAGCCGCCCTCGTCGAGGACCTCGGGCGGCCCCTCCGGCTTGGCCGACCTGAAATAGAAGAACTCGAGCTCCGGGCCGACGTTGTAGGCATCGAAGCCGAGCTCCGAGGCGCGCTCCACAGCCCGCCGCAGGATCCAGCGGGGGTCACCCTCGTAGGGGTCGCCGCCGGGTACACGGACGTCGCAGAACATCCTCGCAGTGGCGTTGGCGTCCTCGGGACGCCAGGGGAGCAGGGCAAAGGTCGAGGGATCCGGCATTGCGATCATGTCCGACTCCTCGATCGGGTTGAAGCCGGTGATCGAGGAGCCGTCGAACCCCATCCCTCCCTCGAAGGCGTCTTCGAGCTCCGAGGAGTTGATTGAGAAGCTCTTGAGCTGGCCGAGGACGTCCGTGAACCAGAGGCGGACGAAGCGGACGTCGCGCTCCTCGCAGATCGAGATTACGTCGCTGGCGCTCTTCGGCGGCTCTGCCATTTCTGCTCTCCCGGGGTCGACCTGCTCGGCCCGCCAACGATAGGCGAAAAGTGAACCGCCGAGGTGCCGGTGCTCGTATAGCGGGTAGATGCGAGGCGGGGCAGAGCTTGCGAGCCCGTCCGAAAAGAGCTATAACTTACCCGTTGTAAGTAGTTGGCCCAAAGTAAAGTAAAGGGAAAGCTCAAGGCTTATCAACAGCGAGGGAATCGCCCGTGATCAAGCGAAAAGGCGGCCCATTCGAGCCGGAAGCAGGTTGATCGTGACGATAAAGACAGACGTAAGCAGATTCCAGATCCACGACGAGTTGACGGCCCCCGACGGCAGCGCACCGATCCTGACGACGATCCAGGCAGCGGGCGGGGCAGTGAGCAAGTTCATCGGTGTACTGGCGGGGGCCCCGGTTGTACTCCGCGCCTACACCCGGATGCGCTCGGAGCTTCGCGGCGGCGTCCTGCCGCAGGCGACTCGCGAGCGGATCGCGTTGGCCGTTGCCGAGCACCGGGGCGACAGCTACAGCATCGCCCAGCACGCGAAGTCAGCCCGCCGCGCCGGGCTCGGCCTCGACGAGGTCTCGCGGGCGCGCAGGTTCACCTCTGGCGATGAGAAGGAGGCGGCGTTGCTGCGCTACCTGAAGGCGGCCCTGGAGGCGGAGGGCCACCCCCCGCTCCACCTCCATGAGGAGGCGCGGGAGATCGGCTGGACCGACGAGGAGATCCTCGAGGCGGTCGGGCACCTGGCGCTGAACGAGTTCCAGAGCCTGATTGCGACTGCCGCCGCGCTGCCGCAGGACCAGGCAACGCCGCGGGTCCTGCCCGCGGCTGCCTAGGGCGAGGCGCAGGCCACCCAGAGGACGCAGGCGCCGGGACCTTTGCCCCGGCGCCTGTCTCGGGCGGCTAGCGATCCTGGATCAGCGTCGCCGTGTAGAGCAGGCGGGCCGTCGTGTAGCGGCAGCCGTAGGCCCGCTTCGATGCGACCACTTGCTGCGGCCGCCCCTGGCGCAGATCGGTGGTGTTGTAGCACTTGCCCTTCTGGCGGCTCGCCCGCCAGGCGTTCTTGCCCGAGAGGTTGATCGCGAAAGTCGGCGCCCAGGTCGGCACCGTCAGCCCGACGATGTTGCCCCTGCGCACGGGAAGGGCCTTGCCGAGCTTGAACTTGACCGTCTGGCCGAGGTAGGGGCTGAGGACCCGGATCGCGCTTTGTCGCCGCAGCTTGTACCGAGGGGGACTGGTGCCCGGTACACGCTTCAGGATCGCGATCCGCGCCTCGGGTGGAGTGCCGAAGAAGCCGTTGAAGAACGAGCGCTGCTTGTTCGTCGGCTGGGCAAGGGTGATGCTCCAGGCGGTGATCCTGCCGTTGCCGGGAACCCGGAAGGGCAGGTTTGACTTCGGGGTCTGCGCCTGGAACCCGGTGACGCTCCCGATCGCCCGGCAGGGGTTCTCGGGGCAGGACGGGTCGGGAAGCTGGCCCGCGCCGCCGAGGATCACGGTCGTCTTCGCCGATTGCGCACCGGCGCCGGAGGCGCCCGCGACCAGCGCCAGCAGAACCGATAGGCAGCCCACCAGGGCCGCCGTCGCCGCCAGCGCGGGCCGCGGCCGGTTCGCGCCCCGAGGCGCGTTTTCGGTGGACTTCGGCATTGAAATGCTCCTTCCGTAGGTGGTGCTGCCAGCAGCCTAAATGCTCGGGAAGGCCAAAGGTTGCGGTCCCCGGGGTCCGGAGGCCGGCGTGGACGCCTGGTCGAAGGGTTGAGACGCTAGTTGGAAACGGCGTAGCGGATCTGGTCGCTGCCGTTGAAATGGAGGATCTTGCGCAGGCCGTTGGTCAGGTCCCAGTCGTTGCCCCTGGTGAAGGGGCCGCGGTCGATCACCCGGGCGATCGCGGAGTGGCCGTGGTAGTAGAAGGTGACCTTGGTGCCGCAGG
Source organism: uncultured Actinomycetes bacterium (assembly GCA_963840235.1). Lineage (GTDB taxonomy): Bacteria > Actinomycetota > Thermoleophilia > Solirubrobacterales > 70-9 > JBBRHQ01. The sequence goes on along the minus strand of CAWIYC010000002.1, from coordinate 397,726 downwards.
GAAGGGTCTTGTGGGCGACGCCGATGGTGGCGGTGCGCAGGACCTGCCCGCAGGCCGTCTTGTTGCCGTAGAAGCCCGGTCCGTACCAGGTGGCGCCGCTATGCCTCATCGAAGCCGCCAGTTCCTGTGCGGTCGCCTTGGTCACCACGCCGCTCGGCGACAGCGACTTGCGGCGCTGAAACTCCTTCACCGCAGAGGCGGTCGGGCTCTTGAACTCGCTGCCGAAGCGGACCGCGTCACCGTAGGCCTTCGACTTGACGATCCCGTTCAGCACTGCGACGTCGTTTCCCTCCATCCCCAGCTTCAGGACCCGGGCCCCGAAGGGGATCTCCGGCCCGTTCGGGGAGGCGCCGCCGGTGGTGGTCGAGGAGATGCCCCCACTCGAAGCCTGGGCGACGGCAGCCGGAGCGAGGGCAAGGACCGCGAGGAAGAGCCCGATCCGGCTGCGGAGACCGAACGCCGAGGCGACGACGTGCTTGCTGCTCATATGCGCCCTCTGTGGGCGTGCGCCTTCGCTCATACTCTTTCCAACGCTTACGGGGTTAGCTGACGGGCTCGCGCTGAAAGAGCTGCGCTACGCGGCAGATGCCGGCGATTCGCCCCAACTGACGGGTCCCCCGATCTCCGGATATGTGGCGGAGATTCAGCGGTTCGGTCGTGCACGTTAGCGGAAGACTCGGCGTTATGTAAACACCGTCCCCCACGGCGCGACCGTCTAAACCTCCACGGTCGCCCTTTCGTTTTCAGTGGCGCCTGCCAATATCCTCCATCTCAATGCCGACCGCGGTCGTCACAGGAGCCGGTGGGGGCCTCGGCCGCGCGATCGTCTCGACCCTCGCCGCCCGCGGCTTCACCGTCCACGTCACCGACATCGAGGAGTCGGCGGCGGCCGAGGCGGCCGCGGAGATCGGCCGGGGCGCCTTCGGCTCCGCGCTCGACGTTCGCGACGAGGAGGCATGCCACTCGGTCGCCGCGACCACGGTGCAGATGGCCGGCTCGCTCGATGTCTGGGTCAACAACGCCGGGGTGCTGATCACGGGCAACTCCTGGGAGCAGGACCCCACCACGCGCAAGCTGATGATCGAGGTGAACTTGATCGGCACCATGAACGGAACTGTGGCGGCACTGCAGCCGATGATCGCGGCCGGGCGCGGACACGTGATCAACGTCGTCTCGCTCGCCGGCCTGATTGCGGCGCCGGGGGAGGTCGCCTACGCCGCCAGCAAGCACGGCGCGATGGCCTTCACCCTCGGGACCCAGCTCGACCTGCGACGGGCCGGGATCCGCGGCATCCATCTATCGGCCGTCTGCCCTGACGGGATCTGGACCCCGATGCTCGAGGACAAGCTCGACGACCCCGCCGCCGCCGCCTCGTTCTCCGGCGTGCTTCAAACCCCCGAGCGGGTGGCGGCGGAGGTCGGCAGGCTGATCGACCGCCCGCGCCCCGTCCTCACGATCCCGCGCTGGCGGGGGGCGGTGGTGCGTCTACTCGACGCCTTCCCCTCCTTCGGGGTGAGGGGCATCTCCTGGTTCATGCGCGACGCCGCGCGACGCCAGCGCCGCTACAAGAAGCTGATCGAGTCCGGTAGCTGGCCCCCGGGCTGACGTCTCCCCAAAATGGGAGAGGCTCCCTCGCGGGAGCCTCTCCTTCAGCGGGCCTGTAAGCCGGATCCTGTCGTGAGCGACCATCTGTCTCGCCGGGACTCTCGCCCCGCCGGGGCCACCGCCGAAGCGGCCGCCCTGCAGCCCACCTGGATCTCGCCGGGCCGGGTCGTCGATCCTGTTTGGCCTTGCACCGGGCGGGGTTTGCCTGGCCGCCGCGTCACCGCGACGCCGGTGCGCTCTTACCGCACCCTTTCACCTTTGCCTGTGCGCGGCTCACGTGTGGCCGCGCCATCGGCCGTGTGTTTCTGTGGCACTTTCCCGCGGGTTTCCCCGGGTGGAATTACCCACCGCCCTCGCCCTTCGGTGTCCGGACTTTCCTCGAGGGGTTTTCTCTCCCCCCGCGGTCGCTCAGCCCGCAATAGGGAATGGTAGTCCTCCAGCGGCCGGCTGCAAAGCAGCGCATTTCGAACTGCTTGCTTATTCGCCGGCTCCGTTCCCGGCCTAGCTGAGCTCGGAGCCGCAGCTCTCGCAGCCGCTGCTGACCCGGATGCGGGCCTGGCAGACAGGGCATTCGGCCGGGTTGCCGGCCGTCAAGTCCTCCCAGACGCTGAGGATCGCGTCCTCAAGCGTCCAACCCGACGGCTCGAACAACCGCGCTGCCGAACGTCCCATCTCCCTCTCCTCCGCGAGCCGGGGCCGAATCGAATCTGTGGCCAGCGCGCTCACGTCAAACCTTCCTGAAGACTCCCACGACGCGGCCGAGGACCTGCGCGTCGGCGGTCCTGATCGGCTCCATCGCCTCGTTCTCCGGCTGCAGGCGGATGTGGTCGGCCTCGCGATAGATCCGCTTCACCGTCGCCTCCTCCCCGATCAGGGCTACGACTATCTCGCCGTTGTCGGCGTCGTCGGACGGCCGCACGACCACGTAATCGCCCTCGAGGATGCCTGCGTCCTTCATGCTCTCGCCGCGGACCTGGAGGATGTAGTCGCCGTCCTCTCCGCCGATCACGTCGGGTATCTCGAGGTACTCCTCGATTCTCTCCTCGGCGAGGATCGGTTCGCCGGCCGCGACCTGCCCGACGAGCGGGAAGCCGTCGGTTCGAATCGCCCTCTTCGCCTTGCCGATCAGCAGCTCGATCGCTCGCGGCTTCGACGGGTCGCGGCGCAGCAGGCCGGCCTTCTCGAGATTCGCGAGGTGCGCGTGGACGGTCGAGGAGGAGTGCAGCCCGACGGCCTTGCCGATCTCCCGCACCGTGGGCGGGTAGCCGGTCTTGGCCGCGTAGCGGCGGATGAAATCGAAGATCTCCTTCTGCCTCTTGGTCAGGTCCACGAGTCGCCTCTCTCCTCCTCGGCCGCCGCGGCGGGTGTCGATTCGTTCGAACACATGTTCGTAGAGTAGCTCCCCCTGCGGACACTTTCAAGGACGTCGCCCGGCCTGCACCCCGACCACTAGAATCAACCGCCCTCGAGCGGCTGTGGCGGAACTGGTAGACGCGCAAGGTTGAGGGCCTTGTGGACCGAGAGGTCCGTGGAGGTTCGACTCCTCTCAGCCGCATCTCTGCTCCACCGGGGGCGAGTCCGGTCCGTTTGGGCGAGTCCGGTCCGTTTGGGGGGCGAGTCCGGTCCGCTCAACGGTTTTCAGCACGAATGGGTGCTGAAACCGCTCATCCAACGCTGAGAGAGGTCCTGGCGCTGGCGGCTGCACAGCACGGGGTGGTGTCGCGGACCCAACTGCTCCAGCTCGGCTTCAACGAGCGGGCCATTCGGCACCGGGTTCGCAGGGGTCGACTTCATCCCCTGTGGCGCGGAGTCTATGCCGTCGGGCGTCCTCAGCTCTCGCCGCACGGCCGCTGGATGGCGGCCGTCCTCGCCTGCGGGCAGGGGGCTGCACTCAGCCATCGCAGCGCCGCCCACTTGCTGGGAATCCTCGGCGCTCCACCGACGCTCGCGGGGGGTCGATTCCCCGCCCGCGCCTCCCGCACTGCCGAGCAGCGCTGGTGGAGCGTGCACCCCGGAGATGCCGTGGTTGACATCTCCGTTCCCGCAGGCCGCAATCCCGACCGGCCGGGGATTCGCATCCACCGCCGAGGCGCGTTCGAGACCCGGACGTGCGATCTGATACCCGTTACCGATCCGGTCTGCACCCTCGTCGATCTCGCCGCCACTTTGAGCGCGGACCAGCTCGAGAACGCGGTCAACGAGGCCGACAAGCTCGACTTGGTGGACCCTGAGGCGCTGCGGCCAGCGCTCGAGCGGCTGTCGAGGCGGCCTGGGATAGCGCCCCTGCGGCGGCTGCTCGACCGGGCGACCTTCACTCTCACCGACTCCGAGCTGGAGCGGCGCTTCCTGCGGATCGTCCGCAGTGCCGGACTGCCGCTACCGGAAGCCGGCGAAACCCTGAACGGGTTCAGGGTGGACTTCCACTGGCCCGATCTCGGACTGGTGGTCGAGACCGACGGCCTCCGTTACCACCGAACCCCGGCCCAACAAGGCCGTGATCACCTGCGCGACCAGATTCAGGCGGCGGCCGGCCTCCGGACACTTCGCTTCACCCACGCCCAGGTCGCCCACGATCCGGATCATGTCGCGTCGATGCTGATCTCAGTGGCGCATCGGTCCGCTGAAGAGTTTCAGCACCCATGAGTGCTGAAAACATTCACTGAGCGCCCGGGACCGCTGTGGCGGTCGGGGCGGCTGTGGCGGTCGGGGCGGCTGGGCGGTCGGGGCGGCTGTGGCGGTCGGGGCGGCTGTGGCGGTCGGGGCGGTGCTCAGCCCTAACTGCCCAGCAGTGCCACCCAGACCCCCGAGAGCGGCGTCGGGCGGGGGGCGTCGATGCCGCGGACCGAGCGCTCGAATCCGATCCACCCTTCAGCGCCACCCGCAGCGCGCCCCCCGACAGCAGCCAGCAGCGGATCGCGCACGATTCCCCGCGCCGCGCGCGCTCCGAGCCCAGAGGCAACGCGAACGGCGCCGCTTCGCAAGAGGTCAGCCCGCCGGGTCTCGTCCGGGACGACGCGGAAGACGACCTGGTCGAGTGAGGGGCCGAGCCCGAGCTCGCTGCCCCACCAGCGCCGATTCCGCTCCAGGACGGCGACCGAGGCTACGCGGCCGCGCAACACGAACGGGCCGGATCCGGCTTCCCTGGCACCGACGAACGAGGCGCCGATTCCGGACTCCGGCGCCAGCGCCGGCGGGGAGACGATTCCCAGCCGCGGGTCGGCGAGCCGGGCGGGAAGGTCCGACAGTGGCTGGGAACCGATCAGACGGACGCCATCGGGTCGCGGCGCCGCGACCGCCATCAGCCCCGGGACGAGACGGCGCCCGACGGGATCGCTGAGCCAGCGCTCGGCGTTGGCCGCAACAGCGGTGGCGTCGAGCCGCGTCCCGTCCTGGAAGCGCAGCCCGGGTCGCAGGCGGAAGCTCCAGACGCGGAAGTCGCGCGAGTGAGACCAGCCGAGCGCGAGTCCCGCGCGGGCATGCCTGCCGGCGGCGTAGGGACCACGCAGGCGGGCGACCAGCGGCTCGAACACCTGCCGGGAGACAACCCTGGCCGAGAAGTTGCCAGCGTGAAGCGGGTCGAGGTCGCCGGGCCCCTCGGCGATCGCGTAGAAGAGCCTGCCCCCCATCCCCGCCGGAGCCGGGCCGGCGCCGCCAAAGGGCGCCCCCCCGTCCCCGCAGCCACCGAACAGCACGAGGCCCAGGACCGCGACCAGCATGGCGCGAACCCGTGGCGCCACCTGGCAGCCCTCAGATCTTCAGCAGGACGAAGGTGTTGAGGACGAAGAGGATGCCGAAGAAGATCGTCGCCCGGTCGAGGTTGCGCTCGACCATCGAGCCGCCGCCGATCGAGCTGCCGCCGCCGCCGATCCCAAAGGCGCCGGAGAGGCCCGCGTCCTTGCCCGAATGGAGAAGGATGAGGAAGATCAGGGTGACGGCGATGATCACCTGGATGACGCTGAGAATCGTGTACACGGACGGGAATTCTAGGGGGAATCGCTCCGAGGCTGTGCCGGGCCGTTGGCATGGGCATTCTCGCGGGCCTCGTCAAGCCGCTTCAGCAGCTCCACGGCCTCCGACCGCAACTGCGCATCCTGACCGTGGAAATCATCGTCGGAGAGCTTGCCCGAAGCATGATCGAGCTCGGTGTCGCGGATCTCCCGGTACTTGGCCTCCTTGCGTGCCTCGAGATCGGCCAGAACCGGGTCCTCCCGGGTCTCCGGGGGCTGCCCACCCCGGAGCAGCGGCCAGAGCACGAATGCGGCCACGAGGGCGAGCAGCAGGGCTCCGAAGAGGACCTCCACCGAAACCCGCCTAGGCCCGCGAGAGCCCTCGCCCGAGCCGCGCCCCCTCGAAGCTGGAGACGCGCCGGCGGCCGGCGCCAGGGGTCGGCCAGATCGCGATCAGGGCGCCCGCGAGCGCGATCAGGCCCCCGATCCACATCCAGGTGACGAGCGGGTCGACGATCACCCGGAAGGTGGCGGGCGCTTTCTCGGCGAGGTACCCGCGCGCGAGCTGGTCCGCGGTCCGCGACTGAAGATCGTTGATCTGGGCAAGCGCCGTGGGTCGAAGCGAGGGGTCGGCGGCGGCGCTGCGCATCAGCGCGTTCACCGCCCGGCACTCGGGAGGGGTCCCGGGAGCCGCCCTGACGCAATCGCGGAAGCCGCGGTCGGCGGCCCTCACCTTGCGCTGGACACCTCCGATGTCAGGCTGCACTGCGGTCCAGAAGTCGCTGCGGGCGCCGGTCTTGAGCCCGACCTCGCTGGTTGACTCGCCCTCGAAGAAGCTGCCGATGGTCCCGCTCGACACCCCGGTTGGCCGGAAGTAGCGACGGCTGGGGCTGAGCAGGGCGAACTGCTTGCCGCCGCGTTCGACGTTGAGCAGGGCGCCGAAGGTCAGCGCCTCGCGATCGGCGCTGACGGTGGGCCGCTCATAGGTGACCCGATAGTCGCCGACGGCGGCGCTCTGGCCTGGCCGCAGGGTGATGTCGCGGTTCGTCTGGAAGCTGGAGGAAGCCGCGATCCCGATCAGCAGGATCGCCACCCCGGCATGGACGATGTAGCCGCCGTAGCGACGGCGGTTGCGGGCGGCGACGGCGAACATCGCTACCGGGATCGAGCCGCCGGCAACCTGGCGCCGCGCCTTCGCCCCGCGCCAGAACTCCTGCGCCAACGCCGCCAGCGCAAAGAACGCGAAGACGAACAGGGCGAATGCCCAAGGCTCCTGCGCCGCGTCGGTGAGGAGCGCCAGCGCCACCCCACCGCCGGCGGCGATCGCCGCCGGCCAGACGAACACCCGCTTGGCCGAGGACCAACTCACCCGTCTCCAGGCGAGCAGCGGGCCGATGCCGGTGAATAGGACGAGGATGATTGCCAGCGGCGTCGTGTAGCGGTCGAACCAGGGCGCCGCCAGCGAGGCCTTCTCGCCGGTGAACAGCTCCGAGGTCAGCGGGAAGAAGGTTCCCCAGAAGATCACCGCGGTCATCGCCACAAGGAGGAGGTTGTTGACGAGGAAGACCGCCTCCCGCGAGGCCAGGGAGTCGATCCGCTTCTCGCTGCGCAGATCGTCCAGCCGGGACGCGATCAGGACAGTCGAGCCGACCAGGACAACCGCGATCAAGCCGAGGATGTAGGGGCCGACGGTCGAGTCCCCGAAGGCGTGGATCGACTGCAGGACACCGGAGCGCACCAGGAAGGTTCCCAGCAGCGCCAGCGAGAAGGTGACCACGATCAGCGAGACGTTCCAAACCTTCAGCATCCCCCGCTTCTCCTGGACCATGATCGAGTGCAGGAACGCCGTGCACATCAGCCAAGGCATCAGGGCCGCGTTCTCGACCGGATCCCAGGCCCAGTAGCCGCCCCAGCCGAGCTCGGTGTAGGACCAGCGCGCCCCCAGGAGCAGGCCGATGCCGAGAAAGGTCCAGGCGATCAGCGCGAACCGCCGGGTCGAGCGGATCCAGGCGGCGTCGAGGCGGCGGGTGATGAGGGCGCCGACGGCGAAGGCGAAGGGGATCGTCAGGGCGACGTAGCCCGAGTAGAGCATCGGCGGGTGGATCATCATGCTCGGGTGCTGAAGCAATGGCGTCAGGCCGACGCCGTTGGCCGGGGCCGGGCTGACGGTCGCGAACGGGTTGACGTTCTCCGCGAACAGCATCAGGCCGACGAAGAAGGTGGCGATCCCCATCAACACTGCGGTGGCGTAGGGGACGATCTCGCGCAGGCGGTTGCGGGTGGCGAAAAGGGCGGCGCTGGAGGCGATCGACAGCACCCAGGCCCAGAGAAGAAGCGATCCCTCCTGGCTCGACCACATCGCCGCCAGCTTGTAGAAGGTGGGCGTCTCGATCGAGGAGTGCTGGGCGACGAGGTTGAAGGAGAAGTCGTCGCCGGCGAAGGCGATCTCGATGATCACCACGCACAGGGTCAGCAGGGCGCAGAGCGCGTACACCGCCCGCCGGGAGGTGTCGATCCAGCGCCGGTCGCCGTGGCGGCCGATCAGCGCCGCGATTACGGCGAAGACGGCGGTCAGCAGAGCCAGCGCCAGGGCGGCGCTGCCGAGGCTATTGATTCTTGGCCTCCGAGAACTTGGACGGGCACTTCGTCACCAGGGTGTCGCGCTCGCCGACGAAGGTGCCGTCGCGGACCTCGCCGGTGAGGACGATCTCGCGGCCACCACGGAAGGGGTCGGGGATCGTGCCCCGGTAGGCGACCGGGATGCTGCGACCACCATCGCGGTCGGCGACGCGAAATCGGAGCGCCCCCTCATCGCGGCGGACCGTGCCCCGCACGACCCTGCCCGTCATCTCATAGCTCTGCCCGGGCGCCGCGGTCAGCAGCTGCGAGGGCTCCTTGGCCTCGGTCGAGGCGCTGAACGAGGTATAGACCAGCGCAGCCGAGAGCAGCACGGCGGCACCGAGGGCGACGAAGAGGCGGATCTGGCGCTTTCTGCCGGGGTCCATGTGACGCGCCGGATTATCGCAAGGCGGCAGCCCCGAGCCGGGGCACGTCATCTGGGAGAATCGCTGCGATGGCCTCCCAGGACCCCGTCCTCCTGATCACCGGCGCCAACAGCGGCATCGGCGCCGCCACCGCGAGGGCGGCCTCCGGCGGCTACCGACTCGTCCTCGCCGCACGCCGGCTCGAGCCCACCCAGGCCCTGGCCGAAGAGCTCGGCGGCGAGGAGCGGGCTCTCGCGGTCGGGTGCGACGTCACCGAGCCCGAGCAGGTTGAGGCGATGGCGGCCGCGGCCCTCGACCATTTTGGCCGCATCGACGCTGTCTTCGCCAACGCCGGCTTCGGCGCATCCCGCGGATTCCTCGAGGAATCCGTGGAGCACTGGCGCTCGATGGTCCTGACCAATGTCCTCGGCGTCGCCCTGACGATCCGCGCCACCCTCCCCCATCTGCTCGAGCGCGGCGACGGCCACTTCCTCATCACCAGCTCAGTCGCAGGCCGCAGGGCGCTGCCGGGATCGCTCTACTCCGCGACCAAGTGGGCCGCGACGGCGATGGGGGAAGCGCTGCGGGCCGAGCTGCGGACGATGCACGAGAACACTGCGATCAAGGTCACCCTGATCGAGCCCGGGATGGTCGATACGCCGTTTTTCGACGAGCGCCCCGGGGACTGGGCGCTGAGCGACGAGGACATCGCCCGGGCGGTGATGTTCGCGCTCGAGCAGCCGGAGGGGGTCGACGTCAACGAGATCCTGATCCGTCCGACCAGCCAGCCGATCTGATCAGCCGCGGCCAAGCGCCGCGCGAACCAGGAACCAGTAGGCGCGAAGCACGGCGCGAACCGGGGCACTGCGGGCCAGGCCCGGTATGAACGGAGAGTCGAGGTCCGGGGTGAGCCAGGCCGCGAACTCGGCGGTGTCGACGGAGCGCCGCGCCTGAATCGCCCTGCGCTCACGCAGCAGGCGCGGAAACCAGCGGGCCACGTCGACGAGAGAGCGCAACTTCTCCGCGCCCCAGCCGCCTGCGACGGCGACCGGGATCAGGACCAGCTCGGTCAGCACCAGGGCCGGCGCGACCAGCGCCAGCAGCGGCGTCGGGTAGACGCGGATGAGGAAGGCCCAGCGGTTGCGCTCGAGACGTCGCCACTTTGCCCCGCCGGCATCGAAGGTGTAGTCGTGATCGACGACGGCGCGCGGCTCGAGCCCCACCCGGCCCCCGTAGAGGCGCAAGCGCATCGAGAGGTCGATGTCCTCGTGGTAGAGGAAGAACGGGGCGGGAAAGCCGCCCACCTCGCGCCAGCGCCGCAACGCGATCGCCAGACAGGCGCCGGAGGCGGCAGGCACCTCGCGCGGCTCGACACGGGCAGGCATCGGCTCGCCGTGACCCCCAGCCCAGGCGATGCCGGTGAAGTGGACCGGGTTGCCGAGGCTGTTGATCCTGCGGCCCCCATCGCAGGCGATCGCCGCCATCCAGGCGTCCCAGCCCCGGGCCTCGACCCAGGGCAGGCGGATTGCCTCACCGAAGCCCGGAAGCGGTCTGGCGTCGGGGTTGAGGATCACCAGCAGGTCCGCGGATGCGCGCTCGGCGGCGGCGTCGCAAGCAGCGGGGAAGCCGAGGTTGGCGCCGAGCTCGAGTACCGCCGCCCCCGGGGCCAGCGAGCCGACGACCTCGACGCTGGCATCGGCGGAGCCGTTGTCGGCGATGATCAGCTCGTCCCCGTCGCCGAGCTCGGCGACCAGGGCCGGCAGCGTCCTCTCCAACTCGGCCGCCGAGTTGTGGCAGACGATGACGACGCTCAGCGATGGGCGGGACACGTCCGCACAGTACCCGCGCCCCGGGCCGCCGCGCGGGACCGCCAGCCGTCGCTGGCGAGGTATACCCTCCAATTCCTTCTGCGCAGCTCCCGCTTCGCGGGCGTGCGACGGAGTTTGTCCACAATCAATTGAAAGGACCGACCACTTGGTATTAGCCGAATACACGTTTGGCCAGGTGCTCCTGACCGTATTCGAGATCTTCCTCTTCGTGATCTGGGTCTGGATCATGATCACGATCCTGATCGACGTCTTCCGCGATCACGAGCTGTCCGGATGGGGCAAGGCGATCTGGGTCTTCTTCCTCGTCTTCGTTCCGTTCCTGACGGCTCTGATCTACCTGATCGCTCGCGGCAGCGGCATGCGGGAGCGGGCGATCAAGGAGCAGGCTGATCAGAAGAAGCACTTCGACGAGTACGTCCGCGAGACCGCCGGCACCTCACAGGTGGATGAGCTGCACAAGCTCAACGACCTCAAGGAGAAGGGCGGCATCTCGGCCGAGGAGTACGACTCGATGAAGGCCAAGATCCTGGCCAAGGGTTAGGACCAGGCGGCCCGGCCGGGGCATGTGTGTCCTGGCCGGGCCTCGCCAGCCGGCACGACCTCGGTACCCCGTCCGCGGATCGGGCTCTACTTGACGACGCGGAAAGCGCCGCGCATCAGCGGGTGGATGCGGCAGAAGTAGGTGTAGGTGCCGGTCGGGAGGTCGTTCGGGGTCGACCAGGTGCGGCGCAGAACGGCGGGGGTCCTGTCACCGAGCTGGCCGGAGTCGAACTGCCACTTGCCGTCAGGGATCGGGTAGGCGATCCCGGTCGAGCGGTTGCAGGGCGCCGCGCAGGAGGTCAGCGAGTGCCACTCCTCGCGCGAGGCGTCGGCAGCCGCCAGCTCGAAGGTCAGCGATTGTCCCTTCTCGACCACCGGTGGGCGGCCTCCGGCCCCCGGGATGCGGAAGTCGCCGGCGCCGTAGGTGAAGCCGCTGATCAGGAAGGGGTCGCCGCTGCTCGCTCCGGACGCCAGCTTGCGGGGGTCGGGCAGGTCGGTCGCCTTGCCGCCGTGGACCTTGTTCTCGGGCAGGTGTCCGTGGGTGACCCGGCCGGGGTAGTCGACCTTGGTCCTGTATGGATCCCGGCCGTCGGTGCCATCGGCCATGTAGACAACCATGATCCCCATCGACTCGTACCAGGAGGCCAGCTTGGTCTCGTAGGTGGCCTGGATCTCGAGCGTGTCTCCCTTGTGCACCTGGACCTTCCAGTCCGGGCGGGTGCCCTTCATCGCCACGTCCCATGAGACCGGCCCCGCCGGCTCGAAGTACTTGGCGTCGGAGCGGAACAGGTGCACGCGGTCGCCGTTGACGCGGGGCGCCTTCTCCCAGCAGGCGCGGCGCTGCGCCGCCTTCGGCTTGCTGTTGCACTTCGGCCCCGCGTAACTGGCGCCCGGACGGTGCAGGAAGAGGTCGGTGTAGAGGCCGCCGGTGTGGACGTGCCCGGCGGTGGAGATGAGGACGCCGTCGCTGTTCAGCGTCCGGAGGTTCTTGTGGACGCCGGGCGGATAGGCGTTGGGGTCGTCACGCGGATAGGTGAACTTGCCGTTCTCGCCTGAGCCCTTGTAGACGTCGAATACGGGGTAGCCGCTGCCGTTCTGGACGTCCATCCAGATCGGGCGGACGGGCTCAATCCCCGCAGCGGCGGGGGAGCTGTCGGGGATGAAGTCGACCGTGTACTGGATGTCGAGCTTCATCGGCTGTGCCGTCAGGTTGTGGATCATGTGGTTGAGTGCCCAGACGTCGCTCGCCTTGTAGCGGTAGCCGAAGCCGGGCGGGAACTCCATGATCGTCTTCTCCTCGCCGGTCGCGGCGAAGAGCGAGTCGGGGCGGGAGAGGTTGACCCAGACGCCGTGATGGAACATCACCTTGTCGGTCTGCGGCGCCTTGCCCTTCCGCGGACCGTTGGCCCAAACCAGATCCGGCTTCATCCGCACGATCCAGCCGTCCACGGGCGGCCGGTCGGCGCCGGTGATCGGCCTGTAGGAGATCCGGTTCTGGCCGGGGGTGACGTCGAGGGGGCCGACGTCGTAGGTGATCCGCTGCACACCGTCGGCAAGGCGCTTGACCGGGCCGTGGGAGGCCTGGGCTGCCGGCGCGATCATGAGCAGGGCACCGGCGATCGCCAGCACCAAACCTCCAGCTGCCTGCCGGGCCCGACTCATCGAACTACTTGACGACGCGGAAGGCGCCGCGCATCAGCGGGTGGATGCGGCAGAAGTAGGTGTAGGTGCCGGTCGGGAGGTCGTTCGGGGTCGACCAGGTGCGGCGGCCGACCGCGGGGGTCCTGTCGCCCAGCTGGCCCGAGTCGAACTGCCACTTGCCGTCGGGGATCGGGTAGGCGATCCCGGTCGAGCGGTTGCAGGGCGCCGCGCAGGAGGTCAGCGAGTGCCATTCCTCGCGCGAGGCGTCGGGCGCGGCAAGCTCGTATGTCAGCGACTGGCCGCGCTTGACCACCGGCGGGCGGCCGCTGGCGCCGGGGATGCGGAAGTCGCCGGCGGCGTAGGTGAAGCCGCTGATCAGGAAGGGGTCGCCGCTGCTGGCGCCGGAGGCGAGCTTTCGCGGGTCGGGCAGGTCGGTTGCCTTGCCGCCGTGGACGCTGTTCTCGGGCAGGTGGCCATGGGTGACCTGGCCCGGGTAGTCGACCTTGGTCTTGAAGGGATCCCTGCCGTCGGTGCCGTCGGCCATGAACACGACCATGATCCCCATCGACTCGTACCAGGAGGCCAGCTTGGTCTCGTAGGTGGCCTGGATCTCGAGCGTGTCTCCCTTGTGCACCTGGACCTTCCAGTCCGGGCGGGTGCCCTTCATGCTGACGTCCCAGGACACCGGCCCGGCCGGCTCGAAGTACTTGGCGTCGGAGCGGAACAGGTGCACGCGGTCGCCCTTGACCTGCGGCGCCTTCTCCCAGCAGGCGCGGCGCTGCGAGGCCTTCGGCTTGCTCTGGCATTTGGGGCCGGCGTAGCGAGCGCCCGGGCGGCGCAGGAACAGATCCGTGTAGAGGCCGCCGGTGTGGACGTGCCCGGCGGTGGAGATGAGGACGCCGTCGCGGTCCGCGGTCCAGAGGTTCTTGTGGACGCCGGGCGGATAGGCGTTGGGGTCGTCACGCGGATAGGTGAACTTGCCGTTCTCGCCTGAGCCCTTGAGGACGTCGAAGACCGGGTAGATCTTGCCGCTCTCGACGTCCATCCAGATCGGCCGCGCGGCGCGAATGCCTTCGGCGGCTGGGGCCGTATCCGGGATGAAATCGATCGTGTAGCGGATGTCGAGCTTCATCGGCTGCGCCGTCAGGTTGTGGAGCATGTGGTTGAGAATCCAGACGTCGCTCGCCTTGTAGCGGTAGCCGTAGCCCTGGGGGAAGCCGATGATCGTCTTCTCCTCGCCGGTGGCGGCAAACAGCTCGGGAAGGCTCGGCGTGGATGCGTTGGCGCGGGAGAGGTTGACCCAGACGCCGTGATGGAACATCACCTTGTCGGTCTGCGGCGGCTTGCCCTTCCGCGGACCGTTGGCCCAGACCAGATCCGGCTTCATCCGCACGATCCAGCCGTCCACGGGCGGCCGGTCGGCGCCGGTGATCGGCTTGTAGGAGATCCGGTTCTGCCCCGGGGTCACGTCGATGGGGCCGACGTCGTAGGTGATCCGCTGCACGCCGTCGGCGAGGCGCTTTGCCGGGCCGTGTGAGGCCTGGGCGGCCGGCGCGGCCACGAGCATGGCGCCCACCAGCGCCAATCCTCCTGCTGCACGCCAAAGCCGGGTCACGTGACTAGTTGACCACGCGGAAGGCCCCGCGCATCAGCGGGTGGATACGGCAGAAGTAGGTGTAGGTGCCCACCGGAAGGTCGTTCGGCGTCGACCAGGTGCGGCGGTAGACCGCCGGGGTGAAGTCGCCAAGCTGGCCCGAGTCGAACTGGAACTTGCCGTCGGGGATCGGGTAGGCGATCCCGGTCGAGCGGTTGCACGGCGCCGCGCAGGAGGTCAGCGAGTGCCACTCCTCGCGCCCGGCGTCCGCCGCCGCCAGTTCGTATGTCAGCGACTGGCCGCGCTTGACCACGGGTGGGCGGCCGCTGGCGCCCGGGATGCGGAAGTCGCCGGCGGCGTAGGTGAAGCCGCTGATCAGGAAGGGGTCGCCGCTGCTGGCGCCGGAGGCGAGCTTTCGCGGGTCGGGCAGGTCGGTTGCCTTGCCGCCGTGGACATGGTTTTCGGGCAGGTGCCCGTGGGTGACCACGCCGGGGTAGTCGAGCTTGGTCTTGTAGGGATCCTTGCCCCCGCCCCCGTCGGCCATGTAGACGACCATGATCCCCATCGACTCGTACCAGGAGGCGAGCTTTGTCTCATAGGTGGTGTTGACCTCGAGCGTGTCGCCCTTCTTCACAGCCACCTTCCAGCCGGGGCGGGTGCCCTTCATGCTGACGTCCCAGGAGACCGGTCCCGCCGGCTCGTAGTACTTGGCGTCGGAGCGGAACAGGTGCACCTTGTTGCCCTCGACGCGCGGCATCTTCTCGCGGCAGGCGCGGCGCTGGGCCACGTTCGGCTTGCTCTTGCAGCGCGGGCCGGCGTACTTGGCCCCATCTCGGCTCAGGTAGAGGTCTGTCGCGAGCCCGCCGGTGTGCACGTGCCCGGCGGTGTTCACGAGCACCCCGTCGCGGTCGACGGTCCAGAGGTTCTTATGGACGCCGGGGGGGTAGGCGTCAGGGACGTCATCGGGGTAGACGATCTCGCCGTCCTTGCCGCCCGAGCCCTTGATCGTGTCGAAGACGGGATAGCCGCTGCCGTTCTCGACGTCCATCCAGATCGGCCTGACCCCCCGCATCCCCTCGGCGGCCGGGGAGGTGTCGGGAATGAAGTCGACCGTGTAGGAGATGTCGAGCGTCATCGGCTGCGCCGTCAGGTTGTGGATCATGTGGTTTAGGAACCAGTTGTCGCTGGCCTTGTAGCGGTAGCCGAACGGCCGCGGGAACTGCATGATCGTCTTCTCTTCGCCGCTGCCCATGAAGCGCTCGTAGTTTGCGCCGGTAGTCGCGTCCTTGCGCGAGAGGTTGATGAAGACGCCGTGGTGGAACATCACCTTCTCGGTCGAGGGCGGCTTGCCCTCCCTGGAGCCGCTCGACCAGACCAGGTCGGGCTTCATCCGCACGATCCAGCCGTCCACCGCGGGTCGCTCACTGCCCAGTATGGGCCTGTTGCCGATCCGGTTCTGCCCGGGGGTCACGTTGAAGGGGCCGACCCTGTACTTGATCCGCTCGACCCCGTCGGGCAGCCGTTTCAGCAGCTTCTTCTCGGCCTGGGCGGTCGGCGCAGCGACGAGCATCACGCCCGCAAGCGCAAAAAGAACAACTCCCCCTGCTGAACGCCAGACCCGATTCAACACGCCGTCAGCCTAGCACTACTCCGGGATATGTGTCACAGATCGATGTCGAATTCGGATGCCGCCGATTGGACATTCCGGCGAAACCTGCCGGAGGACGGGCAGCGAAGCGGACGACGGGTCTCGAACCCGCGACCTCGAGCTTGGGAAGCTCGCGCTCTACCAGCTGAGCTACGTCCGCGCCCGCCGGATTCTAGGGGTGACGGCGCCGCCGGGGGGCGGCCGGCAGCTGCAGCTATCTACGCTTTGCCGCGATGGGCACCCGACCCTTTCTCGCCGTGATCGCCGTCCTCGCCATCGTCGGCCTGCTCGCCTTCGGCCTCTCCAGAAAGGGCGCCTCGGGGGCGGAGATCGGTTCGCCCGCTCCCGCCGGAGCGCTGCCGAGGCTCGACGGCGCCGGAAACGGCTCCCTCGCCGATTACCGCGGGAAGTGGGTGTTGGTCAACTTCTGGGCCTCGTGGTGCGTTCCCTGCCGCCAGGAGTCGCCGGCACTCGAGGGCTTCCAGGATCGTCACGGTGGGCCCCGATTCACCGTCCTCGGGATCAATACCCGCGACCTGACCGGGGACGGCCGCGCCTTCGTCCGCGAGTTCGGGCTCACCTACCCGCAGCTTCGCGACGGCGACGGTGACGAGGCCTCCGATTACGGCACCACCGGCGTCCCCGAGAACTTCCTCGTCGATCCGCAGGGGCGCCTGCGGCTGCTGCGGCGCGGCCCGGTCAGCGACGCCTGGCTGAAGCAGTTCGTCCTGCCTCGGCTGCCTGCGCTCGGGGGGCCGGAATGAGGCGCGCCGCACTCCTCGGAGCGATCGCCCTCGGCCTGCTGGCCCTGCCGGCGGGGGCGGGTGCCGCGCCCCGAGCCTCGCTGCCCGACGTCGAGGACGAGGTGATGTGCCCGATATGCGGCACCCTGCTGGAGCTCTCGACCTCGCCCCAGGCGGAGCGCGAGCGGGCCTACGTCCGCCGCCTGATCGCAGAGGGGCGCTCGAAGGAGCAGATCAAGGACGCCCTGGTCGGCGAATATGGCACCGAGGTCCTGGCCTTGCCCGGGGACTCGGGCTTCGACCTCACCGCCTACTGGGTCCCCGTGCTCGCCTTCCTGGTCGGGGCGGTGGCGCTGGCCGTGGGGGTGGCGCGGTGGCGGCGGCGCGGCCACAACAGCGGCGACGGCCCGGCGGTCGCGCCGCAGGGAGAGGACGCAGATCGGCTGGAGTCGGACCTGGCGCGCTACGACCTCTGAGCGGGGGGAGCCCGCGGCCTAGCCGGAGGCGGCGACGAGGCCGACGGTTCGCGGCAACCACCGGTGCAGTGCCGCTCCCGCCTGCTGGGCCTGTGCGGCGGTGACCACGCCCGGCCGGGCACAGACGACGCCCGCATCCACCAGCGAGATCAGCTGGCCCGGCTGCGACGGCGCCAGCAACGGTTCGCCCGCAAGCACGACGAAGTCATAGGCCTTGGTCACCTTGGCGACGAAGTGTCGAAAGCGGTCCCAGGTGGGGGTCGGCATCGGATCGGGGCTTCCGTCGCCGGCGGCAATGAAGACCAGGCACCCCGGCCCGGAGCCGTCGCCTGCAGCCCGCCCTTCCAGCAGCAGCGGCTGCAGGAGCGCCTGCGGGCGGGCCGCCCGGTTGAGGTAGTCGCCGATACCGGGAGCGCCATCCAACTCCAGCCCGGTACCCACCGGGCGGCGGCGGAAGTCGACATCGACCAAGAGGGTGCGACGACCGTCGAGGGCCGAGACGGTCGCCAGCGCCAACCCCGGCGCGACCCCGTCTCCCGACTCGATCCCGTCGGAGACGAAGACGGAGCGCGGCGGCTCGCCCCCTGTCAGCGACGCCAGGGCGCGGATCAGGGCGCGAGCGGTCTCGAGCTGGGCCCGGCTCACCGACGACGAGGGCAGCCGCCCCTCCCCCGGACCGGCGAGGGCGCTCTGCGGGGCCTCCATCAGCAACGGCAGACCGGTGGCGCTGGCGAGTTGCTCACCGCTCGGAATCGGGCGCTGGGCCCTGTGGTGGGCGCGCAGCGATCGGAGGCGGCTGAGGACGGCCATCCGCCCTACTTTCGGCACCCCCGCACCGCACCCTTGCGGCGGGCGCCGATGAATGGCGTCTGCCGCCTACATCCGCTCCGGCGAGGAGATCCCGAGCAACCCCAGGGTGCGAGCGATCGTCCTCTTCGTGATCAGGCAAAGCAATAGCCGCGAGGCCTCGACCCCCTCACCCTCGGCGCCGAGCACCTGGCAGTCGCGATAGAAGGCGTGGAAGTCGGCGGCCACGGCGGTCGCGTAGGCGCAGAGCCGATGGGGAGCGCGGCGTTCGGCCGCCTCCCCGACCTCACCCGGAAGCTCGAGCAGGCGTTTGACCAGAACCCGTTCGGCGGGCTCGAGCGGAGCGGCCCGCTCCGGCGCCCGCCCGCTTCCCGGCTCGGAGCCCACACCGCCGTCGGCGGCCTTGCGGAGGATGCTGGCGATGCGGGCGTGCGCGTACTGGACGTAGTAGACGGGATTCTCGTTTGATTCCCGCCGCGCCAGGTCGAGGTCGAGGTCGACGGTCGTCTCGTGACTGCGCTGGAGCATGAAGAACCGTGTCGCGTCGACGCCGATGTCCTCGACCAGTTCGTCGAGGGTCACGAATTCCCCCCGCCGTTTCGACATCTGCGAGCGCTCCCCGCCCTCGGCGATGTTGACCAGCTGCATGGTCACGACCTCGAAGACATCCCCGGGCCGTCCCAGGCACTCGATTGCTGCCTTCATCCGGGCCAGGTAGCCGTGATGGTCGGCGCCGAGCACGTCGATCAGGCGCTCGTAGCCGCGCTCGAGCTTGTCCCAGTGGTAGGCGACGTCCCCGGCGAAGTAGGTGGGCGACCCCTCGGCTCGCAGGAGGACCCTGTCCTTGTCGTCGCCGAACTCGGTCGTTCGCAGCCAAAGCGCGCCTTCGCTTTCGTAGGTGTGTCCTGTGTCGCGGAGGCGGTCGAGCGCCGCATTCAGCTTTCCCGTGTCGTGGAAGTGCCGCTCCGAGGACCAGATGTCGAAGTCCACCCCGAAGCGGTGCAGCGAGGACCGGATCTGGCCGACCATGCGCTCGACGCCGATCCGACCGACGGCGTCGTGGTCGGCCGGATTCACCCCCTCGGCCTTCAGCTCCGCCGCGAGCTCGCCGACGTATTCCCCTTCGTATCCGTCCTCGGGCGGTGGATCGCCGGTCATCGCCGCCGAGATCGAGGCGGCGAAGCGATCGACCTGCCCGCCCTGGTCGTTGACGTAGTACTCGCGGCCGACCTCGTGGCCGATCGCCGCCTGTAGCCGTGCGACCGAATCGCCGAAGGCGGCATGGCGGCCGCTGGCGGCTGTAAGTGGCCCGGTCGGGTTGGCTGAGACGAACTCGACCAGCACCCGCTCGGGATCCAGCGTCCGGCAGCCGCCGAGGTCCCCGCCGGCCTCGGCAAGAAGGTCGATGGCGCCCCCGAACCAGTCGTCGGTGAGAAAGAGGTTGACGAACCCCGGCCCGGCGACCTCGACCCGCTCGACGCTGCCCGCGAGGTCCCTGCGCAGCTCTGCGGCGAGCCGCTCGGCGACATCGCGCGGGTTCGCGCCCAATGGCGCCGCCAGCAGCATCGCGGCGTTGGAGCTGTAGTCGCCGAGCTCCGGTTTCGGCGGCCGCTCCAACGAGGGCTCGGCCGCCGGGGCGGCGCCGTCACCGCGCACCGACCCGGCAGCGCGCTCGACGGCGCCGCGCAAGGCGGAGATTGGATCGCTGCTGGTCTCAGGCATCCTCATAGATCGTACGTTCAGTGGTGGTAACGCTCACCCGCGAGAATCTTCGAGGCGCGGAAGAGCTGCTCGAGGACGACGACCCGGGCCAGTTGATGGGCCATCGTCTGTGGCCCGAGCGAGATCGTCTCATCGGCGGCCGCAAGGGCCTCGCGCGGGATCCCGGCGGGGCCGCCGAGGAGCAGGCAGAGGTCGCGGGCCTCGAGCCGCCGCTCGTCCAGCCAGCGACTCCACTCGAGCGAGTCCATTCCGCGCCCGGCGGCATCGATCGCGACCAGGCGACTATGGCCGGGGAGCTTTCGCAGGAGGTCGCGCTCGTCCCGCGCCTCGACGACCTCCAGTTGCAGATACCGCGAGAGCAGCTTGCGGTAGTGGGCGGCGGCGTCGGCGAAGGGCGGCTTGGCGCGGCCGACGGTGAGCAGGGTGGTCTTCATCGGGTCAGTTCGGTATGGGGGCGATCCGGCGCTGCGATACTAGGTGCACTGGAAGCTCGCGAGAGAGGAGACAGATGCCCGAGGAAGAGCACGGCGAGCGCCATATCAACATCCACAGCTCGCCCGAGCAGATGGCCGGCGTCTACGCAAACTTCGCCAACGTCAGCCACTCGGACTACGAGTTCACGATCACCTTCGCCCGTGTCGACCACGAGATCGAGGACGACGAGGTGCCGGGGGTGGTCGTCTCCCGGATTGCGGTCGCACCCCGGTTCATGCGCGAGTTGATTGACGCGCTCGACGACAACTACTCGAAGTGGAGCACACGGGAGGGGATCAAGAGCCTGCCGGAGTATCCGGGCGAGGAGTAGCTTCATCGGCCGTCCGCCCGCGGCGGTAGGCGACCGCAGCGCCGATCCGTTCGAGCGTGGAGGGATGGGTGGCGAAGAGGAAGTGCAGCAGCCCGGGGGGATCGGGATCGGAGATGTTCGCCAGCGCCAGCCGCTGCTGCAAGGCGATGAACGCCGCAGGATCATGGGTGAGCTCGAGGGCGAAGGTGTCGGCTCGGGCCTCGACCCGGCGCGAGAGCTGGTCCCCGGGGACCCCGAGGACGAGGGTCGCGAGCGCGACCGAGAGCGCCAGAGCCGGGATCACCGCCGGGGAGCGGACGTCGTCGCCGCTGCGCCCGGCCAGGGCCCAGCTAGACAGCTGCACGAACAGCACCCCGAGGGGGGTGATCAGGGCAACGAAGAGGAGCCCGTGGACGATGTCGTCGCGTTTGACGTGGCCGAGCTCGTGGGCGACTATCGAGCGCAGCTCGGGGGGGCTCAGCTGGCGAACCGTGTTGTCGTAGAGGACGACCCGCTTGCTGGACCCGAGGCCGTCCACGTAGGCGTTGATCGCGGTCGAGCGGCGGCTGGCATCAACCCTGTAGACCTGGCTGATGTTTACCCCGGCCTCGCGGCCGAGGCGGAGGACCTGCGAGCGGGTGGGCCCGTCGGGGAGCCGATCGAAGCGGTTGAAGACCGGGGCGAGCAGGACCGGGGCGAGCCAGGTGACGATGACTGCGTAGCCGATCACGAGCACGGTGCCGCCGATCCAGAAACGGCGCCCGAGGCGGCGGATGAGGATGATCGCGGCCAAGCCCCCGATGGCGGCGAGACCGGCGGCGATCGCAGCCGAGCGGGCCTGGTCGGAGAGCCAGGGCCCGATCGTCTGGGTCGCAAGGCCGAAATCCCGCGCCCGCTCATGCCCGATGGCACCGAGCGGCAGTCCGGCGAGGACGAGGATCAGCGAGACGACCCCGGCCACCCCCGCCGCCCCGATCAGCGGGCGCCGTGAGGCCGCCGAGAGGGCGCGGCGCAGGGGCCGGGGACGCCACAGGGCCAGGGTCGCAAGGACGGCGAACTGGACCGCGAGGCCGCCCAGCCCGATCCAGCGTTGGGGGCCGCTGAAGTCGGCCGCCCGGTCGACCTGGACCGGGCTGAAATAGGCGCCGGCCGAGACCCTGTCCGGGTCGATCACCCCACCGTGAGGACCGATCAGCCAGGCGGCGATCTCGGCGACCGACACGGCGGCGATGGCGACCGCGGCGATGAGCGGTGCCCGCCGGCGGGCCGGGTGGGTGCGCGGGGCCACTCATCTCTACGATAGACGGCCCTCTGGCCCGGTCGGCGGGGCCGGGCGGGCCCCGAGAGCCAATCGGCCGGGCCGGGCGAAGGCCATGCGCGCAGCCGTGATCAGTGACATCCACTCGAACCTCCCTGCCCTCGAGGCCGTCCTCGAGGCGATCGAGGACGCCGGAGACCGGGTCGAGGAGATCTGGTGCCTCGGGGACGTCGTCGGCTACGGTGCCCAGCCCGACGCCTGCGCAGAGCTGATCCGCGAGCGCTGCGACACATGCCTCGTCGGCAATCACGACCTGGCAGTCCTCGGTGAGCTCGACATCTCCTCCTTCTCCGCGGCCGCCGCCGATGCCGTTCGCTGGACTATCTCCAATGCCGCCCCTGCGACGCTCGAGATGTTGCGCCAGCTCTCCCCTTCCGGCCTGCGCTCCGGGATGGCGCTCTTCCACGCCTCCCCCCGCGACCCGGTCTGGGAGTACGTGCTCTCGGTAGACCAGGCGGCCGAGTGCATGCAGCTCCAACCTGAGCGGATCAGCCTGATCGGGCACTCCCACGTCGCCCTCTACTTCGTCCGCAAGGAGGGAGATGGGGGCGACGCCGAGACCCGCGGCGCCCAGGCGCCCGACGGGTTCGCGCTCGATTTCACCGAGGGAACCTGGCTGCTGAACCCAGGCAGCGTCGGCCAGCCGCGCGACGGTGATCCGCGCGCAGCCTGGGTCGAGCTTGACACCGCCGGGTGCCGGGCCGTCTTCCACCGGGTCGCCTACGACGTCGACCGGGCAGCCGCCCCGATCGTCGAGAGCGGCCTCCCCAAGCACCTCGCCGAGCGCCTCTACGTCGGCCAATGACTCCTCTCTAGACTCGCCCCGTGGCCCGTTTGACCGCCTACATCCTCGTTTTCGCCCTCGGCGCCGCGGCGGCGCTCGCGCTCGTCTCATGCGGCAACTCGGGCGGGGACGGGTTGCTGCCTGGGAACACCGCCTCCGAAATCGTCACGAACCTGGACAGGGTCGAGCAGCTCAACGCCGAAGGCAACTGCACGGAGGCCGAGTCGGCGGCTGATGAGGTGCGCCTGCAGGTGGCCGACCTCCCCAGCACGATCGACCCGAGGCTGCGGCGGGCATTGCTGAAGGGCGCCGAGAGGCTGCAGTCGGTCACCGCCGACTGCGTCGAGACGACCGTCGACACCACGCTGGACACCCTTACGACCTCGACCGAGGAGACGACGACCGAGAGCAAGTCCACCAAGGAGACGACGAGGACCACCCCGACCACCACGGAGACTCAGCCGACGACGCCGACGACGACGCCGACCACTACGACGACCACGACGCAGACCACCCCGACGACACCCCCGGCGGGCGGGGGGAGCGGCGGCGTCGGCCCCGGCAAGAAGGCCAACAGCGGCTGATGGAAACCGGAACCCTCTCCGGCCGTTACGAGATCCTCGACCGCCTCGGATCCGGCGGGATGTCGAACGTCTACCGCGCCACCGACCTGATCCTCGAGCGCACAGTGGCCTTGAAGATCCTCGCCGAGCACCTCTCCGACGATGAGCGCTTCGTCGCCCGCTTCCGGCGGGAGGCCCTGGCCGTGGCCAAGCTGATCCACCCGAACATCGTCCAGGTCTACGACACCGGCGTGGACGAGGGTCGCCATTTCATCGTCATGGAGTACGTGGAGGGGCGCTCAGGCGCACAGTTGCTCCAGCGCCACGGTCCGCTCGATCCGCGGACCACTGTCGAAATCGGGATACAGGCGTGCGCCGGCCTCGACTACGCCCATAAACGGGGGATCATCCACCGGGATGTGAAGCCGGGCAACCTGATGATCGACGGCGGCCCCGCCGGCGGCGGCGAGATGGTGGTCAAGCTGACCGACTTCGGCATCGCCCGGGCGGCGGAGCAGACCCGCATCACCCAGGTCGGCTCCGTCGTCGGCACCGCCGCCTACCTCGCACCCGAGCAGGTCCGCGGCGAGGAAGCGACACCCGCCTCCGACGTCTACGCCCTTGGCGTCGTTCTCTACCAATTCCTCACCGGGCGCCTTCCCTACGAGGGCTCCTCGTTGGCCGAGCTCGCGGTGCGTCAGCAGAACGAGCGGCCGCTGCCGCCGAGCACCTACAACGAGGAGGTCCCCGAGACGATCGGCGCCGCCGTGTTGAGGGCGCTCGAAGGCGACCCCCTGCGACGCTACTCCGGCGCCGAGGAACTCGCGGCCGGGCTCGAGCGCGGCCTGGCCGGAGAGGACGTGACCCTGCCGATGGCAGAAGGGGACACCCCGACCCGCCACCTCGGCGGCGAGACGGCGACCCGGCCCCTGGGCCGGACCGCGGCCACCGAGTACCGGCCAGGGCCGCCCGCGCCCCCGTTGCGACGGGAGCCCCGCGCACCCCAATCCGAGATCGAGCCGGGCGGGCGCCGCCAGCGCTCCGCCTTTGGCCGCTTCTTTAGGGCGGTGCTGGCGCTGATCGCGCTGATCCTGATCGCCGCCGCCGTCGCCGCCGCCGTCATCCTCACCACCGACAAGGCCGCCGGGGTCCAGATCCGCAAGGTCGCGGGCGACACCGTGGACAACGTCGTCAGCGACCTCAAGCAGCTGGTCAAGGACAACACCAAGTAAGCGAAGCGCCGAACGCGACGTTCGAGCCGACGACCGAACCAAAGGCGCCAGTTCGTCCCTGCGCTCAGGCGTCCCAGGGTGGGCTGCCGGCGAGGATCGCCCCGCGGTAGCCGGCGAACGTAGCTGCCTCGATCGCGGCCCGGGCCGAGACCATCAGCCGCTCGAGATAGGTGAGGTTGTGAAGGACGAGCAGGCGGACTGCGGTCAGCTCCTCCGCCCGCGAGAGGTAGCTGAGATAGTCGCGGTCGTGAAGGACGCAGGCCGGGCAGGGGCAGCCCTCCGCCAGCGGCCGGCGATCGCCCTCATGGCCCGACTTGCGCAGATCGAGACGGTGACGCCTCGACGGGTCCGGGACCAGGGCGACGCCGTGGCGGGCCAGCCGGGTGGGGACGGCGCAATCGAAGAGGTCGAGCCCGAGGGCGATGCCGTCGAGGAGGTCGTCCACCTCGCCGATCCCGAGCAGGTGCTTGGGCGCCTCGGGTGGCAGCAGCGGCGCCGTCAGCCCGAGGACGCCGCGCATCTCGTCCTTGTCGCGGCCGAGGGTGCCGCCGATCGCGATCCCGTCCACGGCGGACTCGCAGACGTACTGCGCCGAGGCCCGCCGCAGGTCCTCGTGCACTCCCCCCTGGACGATCCCGAAGACCGCCTGGCGCCGGGGACCCTCGCGCTCGTGCCAGGCGAGGCAGCGGTCGAGCCAGCGGTGGGTGCGGTCTGTCGAGCGCGCCGTGTAGTCGCGATCAGCGTGATACGGGGTGCACTCGTCGAAGGCGAGGGCGATGTCGGACCCGAGCGCCGACTGCACCTGCATGGAGACCTCGGGCGAGATGTAGCGCTCGGCGCCGTCGCGGTAGGAGCGGAAGCGGACGCCCTCCTCCTCGATCTCGATGATCGCCCCCTGCCCCTCCCCCCTTCTGCCGCTGCCCTTGATCTCCTCGGCGACGTTGCCGTGAGCGAGGGAGAACACCTGAAAGCCGCCGGAGTCGGTGATGATCGCCCTCTCCCATCCCATGAACCCGTGCAGCCCCCCGGCAGCGGCGATCCTCTCGGGGCCGGGCGAGACCAGCAGGTGGAAGGTGTTTCCGAGGACCAGCTCGAATCCGAGGCCGGCGACCTCGGGGGTGTCGAGACCCCGCACGGTCCCCTTGGTCGCGAGGGGAATGAAGGCCGGAGTCGCGATCGGGCCGTGCGCGGTGTGGATCGTCCCGGTGCGGGCGTCGCCGTCGCGGGCGGCGATCTCGAACCGCAGTCGCTCGGGGTCACTGCGCATCGGGGAAGCGTATGGAGGCCACGGCGAAATTCGGGACGGCCCCGTTTTTCGCCGGTCGGAGGGGCAGAATCAGGGCTCGAGCAGGGAGCGGCCCGTCATCTCGGGCGGCTGGGGGATCCCGAGCAGCTCAAGCGCCGTCGGGGCGACGTCGGCAAGAATGCCGCTTTCGCGCAGGGAGACGCCATCGACGGTGACGATCAGCGGCACCGGGTTGAGCGAGTGGGCGGTGTTGGGTGAGCCGTCGGGCTCGAGCATGTTGTCGGCGTTGCCGTGATCGGCGGTGATGATGCAGGCGCCACCCGAGGCGTGAACGGCGCCCACCACCTCTCCCAGACATGAGTCGACGGCCGTGACCGCTCTCACAGCGGCCGGGATGTCGCCGGTGTGGCCGACCATGTCCGAGTTGGCGAAGTTGATGATGCCGAAGCGGAAGCCGTTCTCGCTCCATGCGCCGGCGAAGGCATCGGCCGCCGCCCTGGCGCTCATCTCGGGCTTCTTGTCGTAGGTCGGGACGTCGCGGGGGGACTCCACCAGCGTGCGCTCCTCCCCCTCCCACTCCTGCTCGCGGCCGCCGTTGAAGAAGTAGGTGACGTGGGCGTACTTCTCGGTCTCGGCGACGTGAAGCTGGCGCCCGCCCGACTCGGATACGACCTCCGCGATCGTCGTCTTCGGCCGCTCCTCCGGGAAGGCCACCGGGTAGGGCCAACCCTTGCGGTAGGAGGTCATCGTCGTCAGGTCTATCAGCGGCCCGCCCGAGCGCGGGAAACCCTCGAACCCCCGATCCGCCAGCGCCATCGTCATCTCCCGGGCCCGGTCGGGGCGGAAGTTGACGAAGAAGGCGACGTCGCCCGCGGCCATCCCGCCGTAGTCGCCGATCACGCTCGGCTTCACGAACTCGTCCGTCTCGCCGCGCTCGTAGGCATCGGCGATCGCTCCATCGGCGCTGGCGGCGAAAAGCCCCTCGCCGTGGGCGATCGCGTCGTAGGCGAGCTTGATCCGCTCCCAGCGGGTGTCGCGGTCCATCGCGTAGAAGCGGCCGCCGACGGTCCCGATCCGCCCGGCCTGGCGGAGCCAGCGATCGAGCTCGGCGAGGTAGCCGCGACCGGCGCTGGGCAGGGTGTCGCGGCCGTCGGTGAAAGCGTGGAAGACGACCTCGGGCACCCCCTCCTGGGTGGCCAGCTCGATGCTGGCCTCGAGGTGCTCCCAGCCCGAGTGCACACCGCCGTCGGAGACGAGGCCGAGGAGGTGCAGGCGCCTGCTGGGGCTCGAGCGGGCGCGTTCGCAGGCGGCCCGCAACGGTTCGTTCTCGAAGAAGCTGCCGTCCGCGATCGCGTCGTCGATCCGGGTCAGATCCTGCCTGACAACCGCCCCTGCGCCCAGGTTGAGATGGCCAACCTCGGAGTTGCCCATCTGGCCGTCCGGGAGGCCGACGTCGCGCCCCTGGGCGGAGAGCTGCGTGTGCGGGGATCCCGACCAGAGGCGATCGAAGATCGGCGTGTCGGCCTGCGAGATCGCGTTCCCGGGGCCCGGGGGCGCCAGTCCCCAGCCGTCGAGGATGATCAGCGCCAGTGACGGCACCGGCAGCTGCGAGGGTCCTTGTGTGGGCATCACCAGCCGTCTCCACCGCACTCGGCGCCCGGCCTTCTCATGCTGCCGCCGCAACGATTGCGGCAAAGTCCCCCGGATCGAGCGACGCCCCGCCGACGAGCGCCCCGTCGATGTCGGACTGCGACATCAACTCGGCCGCGTTCTCCGGCTTGACCGAGCCGCCGTAGAGGATCCGCACCCGGTCGGCGTCGCCGCCGCGGGCGCGCAGCATGTCGCGGATGAAGGCGATCGCCTCCTGTGCCTGTTCAGGGGTGGCCGTGCGGCCGGTGCCGATCGCCCAGATCGGCTCGTAGGCGACCACCAGCCGCTCCATGTGCGCGGCCTCGACCCCCTCGAGGTCGGCCTGGATCTGGCGCTCGAGGACGGCCTCTGTCTGATCGGCGTCGCGAGCCTCCTCGGTCTCACCGACGCAGAGGATCGGCTCGAGCCCGGCCGCAAGAGCGGCCGGGACCTTGCGGGCGAGGGCCTCGTCGGTCTCGCCGAAGAGCTGCCGCCGCTCGGAGTGGCCGAGGACGACCGCCTGCACCCCCGCCTCGAGCAGCATCGGCGCCGAGACCTCGCCGGTGAAGGCGCCCGACTCCTCCTCGTGCATGTTCTGGGCGGCAACCTTGACCGCCGTCCCGGAGCAGCGATCGACCACGCTGCGGAGGGCCAGGAACCCGGGGCAGATCACCACCTCGGGACCATCGGCCCCGCGGGTTCCGGGAAGTAGCCCGTCGAGGAAGACCTCGGCCTCGGCCACGGTCTTGTTCATCTTCCAGTTGGCAGCCGCATACGGCCGTCTGTCGCTCACGTCTGCACACCTTTCTCCACTTCGGCCGCTCTCCCCGTCAACGCCTCGACACCCGGCAGCCGCTTTCCCTCGAGCAGCTCCAGCGAAGCTCCACCGCCGGTGCTGAGCCAGTCCACCCGCTCGGCGAGGCCGAATTGCTGCAGCGCGGCGACCGAGTCGCCACCGCCGACGACGGTGGTCGCCTTGGCCCCGGCGACCGCATCGGCGACGACCCGTGTGCCGTCGGCGAACGGCTCCATCTCGAACGCCCCCATCGGCCCGTTCCAGAGCACGGTCCCGGCCGCCGATATCTCAGCGGCGTACTCGCGCGCGGTGCGCGGGCCGATGTCGAGACCCATCCAGCCCTCGGGCACCCCGACTCCATCGGAGACCCGGCGCTCGGCCTCCGCCGCGAAGCGGTCGCCGAGGACAAGATCCACCGGCAGCCGCAGCCCGCAACTGCAGCCTTCTGCCTTTCGCAGCGCCTCGGCCGCCAGCTCCACCCCCTCCTCCTCGACCAGCGAGTCGCCGGTGGCGATCCCCTGGGCACGGAAGAAGCTGAAGCACATGGCGCCGCCGATCAGGATCTCATCGGCGATCTCGAGGAAGCGGCCTATGACACCGACCTTGTCGCTGACCTTGGCCCCGCCGAGGACGACCACCAGGGGGCGCTCGGGGTCGGCCACCACCCGGCCCAGCTGCTCCAGCTCGCGTTCGAGCAGGAGGCCGGCGTAGGCGGGGAGGAGGTGGGCCACTCCCTCGGTGCTGGCGTGAGCGCGATGGGCGGCTCCGAAGGCGTCGTTGACATATAGGTCGGCGAGCGAGGCGAGGGCGGCGGCCAGCTCCGGGTCGTTGTCGGTCTCGCCAGGCTCGAAGCGGCTGTTCTCGAGCAGCAGGACCGCGCCCGGCTCCAGCGCCGCGGCCATCGCCGCCGCCCGCTCTCCGGTGACCTCGGGCGCGAGCTCGACCTCGCTCCCGATCAGCTCCGAAAGCCGCTCGGCCACCGGCCCCATCGATAGCGCCGGGTCGGGCGCTCCCCCGGGGCGCCCGAGGTGGGAGACGAGGATCACCCGGGCGCGGCGGCTCCTCAGCAGCTCGATCGTCGGCAGCGCTGCCCTGATCCGGGTGTCGTCCTCGACCTTTCCGGCGGCCAGCGGCACGTTGAAATCGACCCGCACCAACACCCGCTTGCCCGCGACGTCGGCGTCACGGACGCTTGCCTTGCTCGAGCTCAATGGGGCGACGGCGAGTCTCAGGCCCCGGCCGTGACCGGGGCGAGAACCTTGCCCGCAAGCTCGACGCAGCGGTTGGAGTAACCCCACTCGTTGTCGTACCAGGAGACGGCCTTGATCATGCGGCCGTCGCCGATCACCATCGTCTGGCCGGCGTCGAAGATCGACGAGTGCGGGTCGCCGACTATGTCGGTGGAGACGATCGGGTCCTCGGTGTAGGAAAGAATCCCTTCCAGCGGGCCCTCGGCCGCGGCCCGAACCGCCTTGTTGATCTCCTCCACGCTGGCCTCGCGGGAGACATTGGCGACGAGGTCGACGACAGAGCCGGTCGCGACCGGAGCCCTTATCGAGAACCCGTTCAGCTTCCCGTTGAGGTCCGGCAGCACCAGCCCGACGGCCTTGGCGGCGCCGGTCGTGGTCGGGATCAGGTTCAGGGCTGCGGCGCGGGCGCGGCGGGGATCCTTGTGGGGCATGTCCTGCAGGCGCTGGTCGGCCGTGTAGGCGTGGATCGTCGTCATCAGGCCGGTCTCGATGCCGAAGGTCTCATGCAGCACCTTGGCCACGGGAGCCAGGCAGTTGGTCGTGCAGGAGGCATTGGAGATGATGTGGTGGCTCTGGGGGTCGTAGGAATCGGCGAAGTTCACCCCGAGGGCAACGGTGACGTCGGGCTCCTTCGCGGGGGCCGAGATGATCACCTTCTTGGCCCCCGCCTCGAGGTGCTTGGCGGCGTCGGCGCGAGCGGTGAAGAAGCCCGTGGACTCGATCACCACGTCGACCCCTAGGTCGCCCCAGGGAAGGTCGGCGGGGTCGCGCTCGGAGAGCACCTTGACCTCGGTGCCGTTGACCGTGATCGAGGCATCGCCCGCCTCGACTTCACCGGGGAAGCGCCCGTAGATCGAGTCGTACTTGAGCAGGTGGGCGATCGTCTCCGGGTCGATCAGGTCGTTGAGCGCGACGAACTCCAGGTCCGTGTCGGCAGCGAGTGCTGCACGGAAGACGTTGCGCCCGATTCGTCCGAAGCCGTTTATCCCGACCTTGACAGCCATTGAGTCATTCCCTCCTGATCGTTGGTCCCTCGATCTTATGGAGTCTCGGGAGTCTCAGTCGGGGCCGATGGTGATCTCGACGTCGTAGCCGTCGGGATCCTTGAGGAAAGCCGAGTAGGTCCCCGAGCCGTGGCCACGTGCTACGCCCGGCTCGCCCATGCTCTTGCCACCGGCGCCTACGCCTCCCTCCCATGCCGCCTTGACCGCGGCTATCCCCTTCGCCGAGAAGCAGATCAGGCCGAAGCCCGGGGCCGGCGGATGGTGGGCGGAGATGAAGAAGACGGGCTTGGCGATGCCCCAGCCGACGGTCTCGTCGCGCTCGAAGTGCCGTCGCCATCCCAGCGGTGCCAGGAGGGAGTCGTAGAAGGCTGAGCTGACGTCGAGATCGGCAACCTCGAGGCGGACGTGGTGGAGCACGGCGGGCAGGCTATACGGGCGGGGCGACACGTGTCGCCCCCGCCCGTCCGGGACCCGTCAGCCGCTCCGGGGCGTCCAGCGGAAGAAGCGGGCGGCGAACAGCAGGCCGGCGACGCCCCAGATGGCGACGATCGCGAGGTTGCCCCACTCGATCCCCGAGCCCCCGGCCCCGGCAGGGACGTAGGCGCCGAAGAAGGCCTCGAAGAAGTGCCTGATCGGGAAGGCGTCGGCAAAGTGGATGACCCCGGTGGGGAGCTGGTCGTCGGGGATGAAGACGCCGGAGAGGAAGTAGAGCGGCAGCAGAATCGCGTTGACGATCGGGGCAGCGGCGTCCTGCGAGGGGATGAGAGAGGTCAGCGCCACTCCCATGCAGCAGAACGCGGCGGCGCCGACCGCTAGCGTGAGCACGATCGCGGGCAGCCGGTCCCACGGGAACTCGACCCCGTAGAGCACCCTCCCGATCGCCGCCAGCACGGCGAGCATGAGCAGCGAGACGACTATCGCGTTGCCAACCCTGCCGGCGACGAAGACCCAGGCCGGCATCGGTGTCCCCCGGCCCCGCTTCAGCCGTCCATCCTCGCGGGCGATGGTCAGCGACATCGCCAGGCTCTGCATCGTCGCCGAGATCACCGAGAGGGTGATGATCGCCGGCACGTAGTAGGTCGTCGTCTTGATCCCGCCGTGGACATCCACCGTCTGCCCGCCGAACACGGTCGCGAAGATCAGCAGCAGGACGACCGGGAACATGACCGTGAAGAAGACCGAGGCGGGATTGCGCCAGAAGGTCTTCTGGTCGTAGCGGAACTGGTGTATTGCGAGAGCGGCGCCGCTCATCCGCCCCGCTCCGAGGTCAACTCGAGGTAGATGTCCTCGAGGCTGGGCCTGGTGACCTCGAGGCCCTCGAGGTCGATGCCACGCTCCAGGGCCCAGCCGGTGAGCTGGTTGAGCGCGCTCACCGGGGTGGTCGTCCTCAGCGTCACCATGCCGGAGCCGTTCGACGCAGATGTCACCTCCAGCGGCATCTCCGCTGCGGCGACTCCGCCCGGCAGGCGGAAGCTGATTCTCGCCGGCTCCTCGTCGCGGTTACCCAGGTCCTCCGGTGTGCCCCGGGCGACGATCTCGCCGTGAACGATGATCGTCACGCGGTCGGCGAGGTGCTGGGCCTCGTCCATGTAGTGGGTGGTGAGGAAGACAGTCTTGCCCAGGTCTCGCAGGCCGGCGATCACCTCCCATGCCTGGCGCCGCGCCGAAGGATCGAAGCCGGTGGTCGGCTCGTCGAGGAAGAGCAGCTCGGGGTCGCCGACGAGGGCAATGCCGACGTCCAGGCGCCGCTGCTGTCCCCCCGAGAGCCTGCTCGCCCGCTCGCCCGCCTTCTCCCCAAGGCCGACCAGCTCGATCACCTCGTCCACCGAGCGGGGGCTGCGGTAATAGCCGGCGTAGAGCGCGAGCGACTCTCGCACAGTCAGGTAAGGGTCAAGCTTGTCGGACTGGAGGACGATCCCGATTCGCTCGCGCCACCCGGAGCCGGCCTGCTGCGGGTCCTCCCCGAGAACCGACACGGCCCCTCCACTGCGCTTGCGGTAGCCCTCGAGGATCTCCACCGTGGTCGTCTTGCCGGCCCCGTTCGGCCCGAGGAAGGCGAAGATCTCGCCGCGCTCCACCTCGAGGTCTATGCCGCGCACGGCCTCGACCTCTCCGTAGGACATGCGCAGGTCGCGGACTGAGATCACGGGGGCGGGCATCGGCAGGGATGTTAGGCGGGAGAAGCGCCCGGAAAGCGGCGCAGGGCGACGCTCAGGCGTCCAGCTCGACGTCGCGGTGCTTGACCTTGACGATGACATCGTCGCGCCCGGCGAGGTCGCGGCGGATGCGGTCGGCGACGGTGACCGAGCGGTGGCGGCCGCCGGTGCAGCCGACAGCGATTGTCAAGTGGCTCTTGCCTTCGGCCACGTAGGCCGGGACGAGGAACTCGAGCAGCGGCAGCAGGCGCCCGTAGAACTCTCCCGCCTGAGTCCCGGACTCGACGTAGCGACGCACCTCCTCGTCGTGCCCGGTCAGCGGCCGCAGCTCGTCCACGTAGTGCGGGTTGGGGAGGAAACGGACGTCAAGGGTGAGGTCGGCGTCGCGCGGCGGCCCGTTCTTGAAACCGAAGGTGAGCAGGGTCAGCGCCAGCTTGCCACCGGGGACGGCGGTGAGCATCTCATCGGCGATGCGGCGCCGAAGCTCGCCCCCGCTGAGGTCGCTGGTGTCCATGACCACGTCGGCCCTCTCGCGCAGGGGTGCAAGCATCTCGCGCTCGGCCCGGATCCCCTCGACTATCCGCCCTTCAGGCGCCAATGGGTGGCGCCGGCGGGTCTCCTTGTAGCGGTCCACCAGCGTCTCCTCGTTCGCCTCGAGGAACAGCACCATCGGCGGCAGGCCGTCGCTCTCGAGGTCGCGGAGGACCTGGATCAGCTCCTCGAAGTACTCGCCCCCGCGAACGTCGGAGACCACCGCCGCGCGCTCTACGCCGCTGCCCGAGTGCCGGAAGAGCTCGCCGAGCGCGCCGATCATCCGCGGCGGCAGATTGTCGACGCAGAAATAGCCCCCGTCCTCGAAGGCGGCGATCGCCTCCGACTTGCCGGCCCCCGAGTGTCCGGTGATGACGACCATCGTCACCGCGTTTGATTCCGTCGCCGTCATCCCGTCCTGTTCAGCTGCTCGTGGATCTCGCGGGCGACCTTGCCGGGGACGCCGGGCACCGCCTCCAGCTCCTCGCGGCTGGCGGCGAGGAATCGCTCCGGCGAGCCGAAGTGCTGAAGCAGAGCCCGCTTGCGGATCGGCCCGATGCCCTTGAGTCCGTCGAGGACCGAGCCGGTCATCGCCCGGTCGCGGCGGCCGCGATGGTGCTCGACCGCGAACCGGTGCGCCTCGTCGCGCACCCGCTGCAGCAGCTTCGATGCCTCCGAGTCGGCGGCGAGGTCGATCGGGGCGGGGCGGCCCGGGACGTAGACCTCCTCCAGCCGCTTGGCCAGGCTGATCACCGTCACACCCCGCTCGGTGAACGGGCGCAGGGCCCGCATCCCCGCCGCCAGCTGACCCTTACCGCCATCGATCATCACCAGCGACGGCAGCGAGGCGAAGCTCTCATCGCGCTCGGCATCGTGGGGCGAGAGATCCGCCTGCTCCAGGTAGCGGTTCATGCGCCGGCCGAGGACCTCCTCCATCGCCGCAAAGTCATCGGCAGCTGCTCCGCGTATCCGGAAGCGCCGGTAGTGAGCCTTCTTCGTCGCCCCGCCCTCGAACACGACCATCGAGGCGACGGTGTGCTCGGCGCCGAGGTTGGAGATGTCGAAGCCCTCGATCCGCACCGGCAGCTCCTCCATCCCCAGCGTCTCCGCCAGCGCCGAGAGCGACTCGACCCGGCGCTGGCGACGGTGCTCGCGGCGGAGCCGGTCCTGGTCGAGGGCGAGGCGAGCGTTGCGCTCGGCCAGCTCCCGCAGGCGCCGCTTATCGCCCCGCTCGGCTGCCCTCACCTCGACCGGCGATCCGCGGCGCTCGCTCAGCGCCTCCGAGAGAAGCCCCGCCCGCTCGCGCAGGTAGGGGCCGACGATTATCGTCCGCGGCATCGCCGGCGAGGCGGCGTAGTACTGGCCGATGAACTCCTCGGCCACCTCGGGGAGGTCGCGCTCTCCGCGGTTGTCGAGATAGAAGCTCTGGCGCTCGGCGAGGATGCCGTCGCGGACCTGGAAGACCTGGGCATTGGCGTCGGTGCCCTCGGCCGCGACACCGATCAGGTCCGCCGTCCCGACAGAGCCGCCGGCGACTCGCTGGCGCTCGAACAGCGAGCGGATCGCCTTGAGGCGGTCGCGATGTATCGCCGCGCGCTCGAAGCGGTGGGCGGCGGCAGCCCCCTCCATCTTGCGCTCCTCCTCGGCCTCGACCTGTCGGTAGCGGCCGGAGAGGAAGTCGATGATCGCCTCGATGTTGCGGCGGTACTCCTCGCGGTCGACGTAGCCGACGCAGGGTGCCCCGCAGCGCTTGATGAAGTAGTCGAGGCAGGGGTTGCCTGAGCGCCGCCCAGGCTCGGGACCGTCGCAGGTGCGGTACTGGAACAGCTTGCCGAGCAGGTCGAGGGTCTCTCGGACGCGCTTGGCGCTCGAGAAGGGTCCGAAGTAGGCACGGCCCGGGCGGTGCCTCTCGCGGGTGAAGTAGACGCGCGGGAAGTCCTGATCGAGGCTGACCCC
Source organism: uncultured Actinomycetes bacterium (assembly GCA_963840235.1). Taxonomy (GTDB): domain Bacteria; phylum Actinomycetota; class Thermoleophilia; order Solirubrobacterales; family 70-9; genus JBBRHQ01. Next base: position 362,941 of record CAWIYC010000002.1, on the reverse strand, counting down.
GACGTAGGGGTAGGACTTGTCGTCCCGCAGGCGGATGTTGAAACGGGGCCGGTGGCGCTTGATGAAGCTCTGCTCGGCCAGCAGCGCTTCGGCCTCGTTGGCGGTGACCAGGAACTCGATCCTGTCCACCCGTCGGGTCATCTCGGTCTCGCCGCCGGAGAAATGCGAGGCGACCCGCTTGCGGATCGAGCGCGCCTTGCCGACGTAGAGCACCTCGCCCCGCGAGCCGTGGAAGATGTAGACGCCGGGCGAATCGGGCAGCCCTCGCCGTTGCTCGGCGACCCGTTCCGCCCTCGACGCCTTTCCGTTGCCTTCGGCCATCAGGTCAAAGGGTAGGCTCCTCGCCGAACGGCCAAACCGGCGGCCGGCCGGACGGCAAGCGATAAACGGAGAGCAGATGACGACCCAGACCCTGAGCCCGCCCGACCTCGAGACGATGCGGCTCGAGATAGACGGCGAGATCGGCACCCTCACCCTCGACCGCCCCGACGTCTTCAACGCGATGAGCCCGCAGATGATCGGCGAGTTCACCGTCGCCTTCGCCTGGCTCGCGGATAGGGCTCCGCTGAGGGCGCTGATCCTGACCGGCGCCGGCAGGGCCTTCTGCTCGGGCGGCGACGTCGGCTGGTTCCGCAAGGGAGTCGAGTCGGAGGATTTCGACCTCCCCTCCGACGTCCGCCGCGGCGCCGAGGTCCTGCATCAGGCGATCATCGACCTGCGCCGCATCCCCTTCCCGGTAATCGCGGCCATCAACGGCCCCGCCGCCGGGGCCGGCTTCTCGCTGGCCCTCGCCTGTGACACCAGGATCGCCTCCGAGAGCGCCTTTTTCGCCTGCGCCTACGGGCGCATCGGCGCCTCCCCGGACGGCGGTATGACCTACTTCCTGCCCAGGGTCGTCGGCCCGAGCCGGGCGCTGGAGATCATGCTCGAGGACCCCAACATGACTCCGGCCGACGCGTTGGCGGAGAGGATCGTCTCCGAGATCGTCCCCGCCGAGGAGTTGATGGGCCGGGCGCGCGAGGTGGCGGAGAAGTGGGCGGCGAAGGCGCCCCACTACGTGCGGATGGCCAAGCTGCTCTGCGGCCAGAGCATCGAGAACAGCCTCACCGACCACCTCCAGGTGGAGCGCCACGGGATCGCCGACAGCATGGCCACCGAGGACCTGCGCGCCGGCGTGCAGGCGTTCTTCGCCGGCGAGGAGCCCGAGTTCAACGGCCGATGAACCTCCCTTGCGCCGTGCCGGTATCCGACTAGAGTCTCGTTAGAACCCACGAAAGGAACGTGCATGAAGAAGGCAACTGCCGTGATCGCCCTCGCAGCCGCCTCGATCGCCCTCGTCGCTTGCGGTAGCAGCGACAGCGGGTCGACCGACACTTCGGCCTCCGGTGGCTCGGGCGCTGGCACCACCGTGACGACCTCGAAGGGATCGGTGGTGAAGCTGACCGCGAACGCCGACAACCAGCTCTCCTTCGACCAGAAGACGCTGACGGCGAAGGCGGGCACGGTCTCGATCGACTTCGACAACCCGGCGTCGATCCAGCACGACGTCGCGGTGGAGGACTCCGCCGGCAAGGTCCTGGGGACCTCCGACCTCGTTTCCCAGGGCAAGGTGGACCTGACCATTGCCGACATGAAGGCGGGCGAGTACACGTTCTTCTGCACCGTCCCGGGCCACCGCGACGCCGGCATGGAGGGCACCCTCACCGTCAACTGACCGCGCTCCGTCCAGGTCGCGGCCGGCCCGGAGCCCACGGCCGCGGCGGCTGTCGGCGCGGAGAATGAACTGAAGCCATTTTCCCCCGAGGGGTGGACAGAAATGGCTTCAGTTGCCGGGTTGGCTTCAGTTGCCGGGTGGCGACGTTCAGGCGCCGGGAGGTGGGGGCTAACCGGGTAAGGCCCGGCCGACGCTGTCGGCAACGCAGCAGGGTTTTTCGTTTCCCTCGACCTCGAGGGTGAAGCGGTTGACGATCTGCCACCAGCCGCCGCCGACGTCCTCGACCGAGACCACCTCGGCGCGAGCGCGAACCCTGCTGCCGGCGGGCACGGGGGCCGGAAAGCGCACCTTGTTCCAGCCGTAGTTGACGCCGAGTACGAAGCCGCTGGAGGCGATCACATCCTTGCGGAAGCCGTCGATCAGCGACAGGGTCAGATTGCCGTGGGCGACCGTGGTGCCAAAGGGGCTCTCCTTCTCCGCCCGCTCGACGTCGACGTGGATCCACTGGTCGTCACCCGACAGCTCGGCGAAGAGATTGATGTCCTCCTGGGTGATCGTGCGCCACTCGCTCGGCCCGATCTCCTTTCCGATCAGGTCCTTCAGCCCGTCGATTCCCTCGACCTCAACCAGTGCCGGCACGGGCGGCACCCTACTCGATCGGTTGCTGCCCGGGCGGGATCGCAGGCGCCTCAATCGATCAGCTTCACCTCGAACGGCGGCGCGAGCAGGGCGCCGGCACCGTCGAGCAGACCGAGGATGCGCGAAACGTATGCCCTGGTCTCCGGGATGGCGGGCACGCAGCCGCAGGCGGCGACGGCGGCGGGGCCGGCGTTGTAGGCGGCGAGGGCGAGCGAGGGCGAGCCGAACCGGCGCAGCAGGTCCGACATCAGGTGCGCCTGAGCCTCGATCGCGGCCCCGGGGTCGAAGGGGTCGCGAAGGCCGTAGGCGGCGGCGGTCGAGGGGATGAATTGCGCGATCCCCTGGGCCCCGGCACTGGATTGGGCAAAGGGGTTGAAGTTGGACTCGGCCATCAGTTGCGCCGCCAGCAACGCCGCGGAGACGTTCCATCGCGTCGCCGCCCGCAGCAGGGATGCCCGGAAGCGGGCGGGAACGAACGACGGCAGACCTCCTCCGGCGGCGGTGGCGCCGTCGCCCCCTGAGCCGAGGACCGAGTTGCCCGCAACAGAGCAGGGCGGCGGTCCGGCGTCGTAGCCGTAGTGCCAGGGCTCCCAGGAGTAACGCTTGCTGAAACCGAAACGGTGGGCGTTCGCGGCCAGCCAGCCGTATGCGGAAGACGGCCCGAGGTCGAGCTCGGTGGCGCAGCGGTGTAGCGAGCGTCCCGGCGGGGCGACCCACTGCGGGTCGGGGTGGGCCGCGAACAGCGCCGCCTGCTCGGCATCGGAGCGGAAGCCCGAGCTGACCACGAGGGCGAGCCCGGAGCGCCTTGCCGTCGCTGCCATACGGTCGAACGCGTCGGCGACATCTGGGCGCATCCCCTCGCCCTGGCGATAGACCAGGGGCCCGCTGTAACCGCCGCCGCTGGCCGTCGTCGGAGCCCGACCCGCCGCCGCGGCCGGCGCCATCGCCGCCGCAACCGCGGAGGCCTCGATCCGGGTCCGCCTGCCCCCCGCCTCGACCTCCGCCAGGACCACCGCCCTGGCTCGAAGGGGCACAAACGAGATCCGATCCGGGAACGAGAGCCGCATCCGGCGGACGCCGTTGGCGAGACCGGCGCTTCGGCCTGCGGCACGGGCCCTGGCCAGGTAACGGCTCTTCTCGAGGTGGATGGGATTGGGGATCCCTCCGGGCAACATCCTCGGCGAGAGCAGGCGGGGCAGGTCGTCCCTCATCGAGCGCACCGCCGAGAGCGCCGAGAGGTCGGCGGCCCGCTGGACCCGCGCCTTCCCGGTCAGTGCACCTGCGATCGCGACCAGCGCCATCGTTACGACCAGCAGCACCGCAATCCCGCCGATCGCCAGCGGCAGTGCTTGACCGCGGCATGCCGACGGCGCCAATCCGGTGGTGCGGTCGTCCTCGCGCATGCCGCCAGACTCACGACCTCGGCCGCGCAGGTGGCGCGCAGAAAAAAACGCTCCAGGCGCAAATCAGCGAAGTCGAGGTCTGGGGCGACGGGCCCAAGTCTGATCCGTCACGACCAGGGCACACCCAGGCCCGGCGCTGTCGCGATGCGGCGATCGGCGGCGATCAGGGGGCAATCGAGCCGTCGGGTCCTAACAGGCCGGAGAGAAGGCGTCTTGCCAAACGCTCCGCGTTGTCCCCGGGCGGCAGGCCGGCCAGGGCCCGCCGTCCCGCCAGCCACCCGAGGCGCCGCTTGACGATGCGGGATCTGATCCCGCGGGCGCAGAGGTCGCCGACCGTCAGCGCAGCCAGCGAGCGGTCGGTCGCCAGGTTGGCCCTCAGCACCGCCCCCCGGGGGGCCAGGGCCGGGCACTCGAGCAGGCGCCGCAAGAGGTAGGGCGGGGCATGAAGGAGGCAGAGCGGCCGGTCGGACAGAGCGGCGATCGCGGTTGCGGCTCCCTCAAGCCCCTCCCGGTCGGGCTGAAGGCGCAGATGGCAGATCCGGCCCCTGGCGGCGGCGCCCGCACCCGACAACTCCTTCTCGATCCCGCGGGCGGGCGCCGAGGCGAGAATCGTGGGCTTGCACGGCCCGCCATCGCCGAGCTCGATCAGCAATGCTGCTGATTCACCGGGGCCGCCTGCCTGCGCCGCAACCACGGTCAGCGCCGCGGCCGCCTCGAGCGAGCCGGCCGCATCGCCCAGCCAGGTCGAAACGATCAGTTGGCTGCTCATCCTCGCGGCGGCCTGACGCGGGCGCTCGAGGTGACCGTGAGGCGGTTCGCCAACCCGGAGAAGGGCGAGGGGGGCTCCAGCCTGACGATCACCTCTCCGCCCAAGACCGAGACGCGAACGCGGTCATGCGCCCAACCCGGCAGGGCTTCGCGCGCGGCGACCGCCGCGGAGCGTCCTGCCGCCAGCGCGAGCGCCCCCGATTCGGCGGCTCCATCGGCAAGGGTGAGCGAGTAGCCGGCGGCCAGCAGCTGAAGCGAGATCAGGCCCGCAAGGAGCAACGCCGGCAGGGCCGCGACCACCTCGATTGTCGCCTGCCCCCGCTCAGCCCCCCCGCGGCCGCGATCAGCCATCGTCGGGCCCCAATGTGTACCTCGAGCCGACGCGGAGCTCGGGCAGGCCCGGGAGCAGGCGGGGAACGCCGACCCGCACGGATACCTCTCCCCCCTCTGTCACCCGGGCACCCTCGCGCAGCAGGGCCGGCAGCGCCCGCCGAGCCGCCCGCCCCGGGTCGCGGCCGACGACCGAGGCGCGAGCGCCTGCGCGCGCCGCCAATCCCGCGGACCACAGCGCGTGCCCCGCAGCCATGAGCTGCGCTGCGACCAGGCCGGCGACCAGCAGCGCCGGGATCGCCCCGATCAGCTCGACCGACGCCTGGCCCCGCTCGCGCTCCGGACGCCCTGACAACCCCGCGGATTCCATGCCACGACCGTGCCACCAGCGGATTCACGCGTTGCTCCCGCAGCGTGACAACAGTGCAAACGAGCCCGGGCAGCCCGGGACGAAGTCGGGGGCGGCCGGGGGCTAGTAAGTGTTGGCCTCGACCCAGACGCGCCAGATCGCCGCTACCGCGGCGCCGAGGAGGAGGATCCAGGCGAGGGTGCCGCCGCCGCTGGCGAAGAACTCGTCGGTGCCGGCGATCAGCAGAGCGATCAGGCCGAGTGAGCCGTAGAGGATCGCGCGGCGGCCGTCGCCGAGAGTCGCCAGCGTGAGCTGGTTCTGGCGGCTGAGCGTGTAGAGGAGCCAGGCGATCGCGGTGAGAAAACCGATCGTCAGCGCCGCGAAGATCGTGTTGGCGGCATTGCCGCCGCCCGGGACGAAGGCGACACCGAGCGCCAGCACCATGATGATCGCGACATTGCGGACTGTCGTCACAGTGGAAATCTTACGCCGTCACGGCCGCGGCGCCACGACCCACCCGCCCTGCCCCGCCTCCTACTTCGCCGTCATCACCACGATCCCGAGGACGACGAGGGCGGCGACGGCGACGAGCGCCAGCAATGAAAGTGCCGCGGCTCCCCCCGCCGCCAGGCGGCGCTCGTCCCGGCTGAACTCGGCGAACCTGGTAGCTCCCCAGATCGCAACCGAGAAGACCAGCATGAGGCCGACACCGGCGATAGCCGAGTAGAGGACCGTGTCCAGCATCTCCTTGCCCTGGACCAATGTCGCCTGGACCATGCCCGACTCTCCCTACGCCGCCGGTACCGGCGGTCCCTGTTGGACACGGCGGACAAAGGCGGCGGCGACGAGCGAGATCGCGATCAGCGTCACAACGATCGGCCCTATAGCGCCGGTACCGAAGATCCGGGTGACGCCGTAGGTGACGGCGCCGATCGCGGCTGCGGCCGGCAAGGTCAGCGCCCATGCCAGGCCGATGTTCCCCGCGATACCCCAGCGGACCGCGGACAGGCGCTTTGCCGCCCCGGAGCCCATCACCCCACCGTTGATGACGTGCGTGGTTGAGAGCGGGAAGCCGAAATGGGTCGAGGCGAGAATCACGGTCGCGCCGGCGCCCTGCGCCGAGAACCCCTGGGCCGCGTCCATCTTGATGATCCGGGTGCCGGTTGTGCGGATGATCCGCCAGCCGCCGATCCAGGTGCCGGCGGCGATCGCGGTCGCCGCCGAGACGACGACCCAGGAGGGAACGTCGGCGTCCGCGGAGAGGGTGCCATTGGCGATCAACGCGAGCGTGATCACCCCCATCGTCTTCTGCGCGTCGTTGGTCCCGTGGGCGAGCGCGAGCAGCCCCCCCGAGACCACCTGCCCAGCCCGGTAGCCGCGGGTAACCGGTCCCGGCCTCAGACGCCCCACTATCCGGTAGGTGACCGCGATCCCGATCCCGGCGACGACGAAGGCGAGGATCGGCGCGACCACGGCCGGAACCAGGACCTTGCCGACGAGGCCGTCGGTGAGGACCGCGGAGGTCCCCACTGCCGCGATGGCAGAGCCGACGATCCCGCCGATCAGTGCGTGCGATGAGCTTGAAGGAAGACCGAAGTACCAGGTGATCAGGTTCCAGCTGATCGCCCCGATGAGGCCGGCGAAGACGATCGTCGGCGTGATCACGTTGGGGTTGACGACATCATTCGCCACCGTCGCCGCCACCGAGAGCGAGAGGAAGGCGCCGACGAAGTTGAGCATCGCCGCCATCGCGATCGCGACCCGTGGCGGGGCGGCGCCTGTGGAGATCGTCGTCGCAACCACGTTCGCGGTGTCGTGGAAGCCGTTGGTGAAGTCGAAGGCCAGCGCCGTTACGACGACGATGACGAGGATGACGTCGGAGCTCAAATCCGCTCAACTGTTCTTGATGACGATCCCCTCGAGGATCTGGGCGGCGGTCTCGGTAGCGTCGATCGCGTTCTCGAGCACCGCGAAGATGTCCTTCCAGCGGATAACGACCATCGGGTCGATGCCTGTGGAGAAAAGCGAGGCGACCGCGTCGCGAGAGATCCTGTCGCCCTCGTTCTCGAGCCGGTGGATCTCGATCCAGTACTTGTCGAGGTCCTTGAACTCGCGCAGGTGGTCGAGTCCTTCCGCAAGTTGCTCGCAGGCTCCGACCAGGACCTTCGTCAGCGCGCCGGCCTGCTCCATCGGCGCCTCGATCTGGTAGAGGCCGAGGAAGTCGGCGGCCTCCTCGGTGAAATCGACGATGTCGTCCATCTGGGTCGCGAGCCCGTAGATGTCCTCGCGGTCGATCGGCGTGACGAAGGTCTGGTTCAGCCGCTTGATGATGTCGTGGGTGATCCGGTCACCCTCCTGCTCGGCCTTGAGGATGTCGCGCGCGAGGCCGGTCTCATCGGGCCAGACGCCCATCATCTCGTCGAGCAGCCTGGCCGCGCGCACCGTGTTCTGTCCCGCCTCACTGAAGAAGTCGAAGAAGGTGCGATCCCGCGGTAGGAGTGAGAGGCGCGGCACGGCGCGGCCAACCTAGCAGAGCGCTCCGGAGCCTCAACCGGTGCGCCTACGCGCTTACCGCGGGTTCGGCCGCGCGGGCCGCATGCTGCTCGCGCAATTCGGCCTGAACGTTGCGGGGCTCGCCGTCGCCCGGGTCGAGCCGGGTCCAGTGGCCACTCTGGTCGAGGATCCACGCGTTCGTGTTGTCGGCGATGGAGCGCTCGAGCACGTCGATCACCTCGGCTCGCAGCCCCTGATCCTCAACCGGGGTCACCAACTCGACACGGCTGTCGAGGTTGCGCGGCATCAGGTCTGCCGACCCCATCAGCACACGGGTCTCGCCGCCGCGCTCGAAGGCGTAGATCCGCGAGTGCTCCAGGAAGCGGCCGACGATCGAGGTAACCCTGATCGTCTCCGAGACACCCGGCACACCGGGGCGCAGGCAGCAGATTCCGCGCACGTTGAGGTCGACCTTGACTCCCGCCTGGGAGGCGCGATAGAGCCCCCGGATGCAGGCCGCATCGACGAGCGAGTTCATCTTCAGTGCAATTCGCGCCGGCAGCCCGGCGCGGTGGGCCTCGACTGTCTTCTCGATCTCCTCGACGATGGTCGTTCGCATCGTCGTCGGCGACACCAGGACCTTCCGGTATTCCGTCGGACGGCCATATCCGGTGAGGAAGTTGAACATCTCTGCGACGTCCGCACCGATCTCGGCGTCGGCGGTGAACAGCCCCAGGTCGGTGTAGAGGCGGGCCGTCTTCGGGTGGTAGTTGCCGGTGCCGATGTGGACGTAGTGGCGCACCCGGTCGCCCTCGCGACGGGCGACGAGTACCGCCTTGACGTGGGTCTTTAGGCCAGGGATCCCGTAGACGACGTGGACCCCCGCCTCCTCGAGCGCCTTGGCCGACTGGATGTTGGCCTCTTCGTCGAACCGGGCCTTCAACTCCACCATGCAGACCGCCTGCTTGCCCCGTTCCGAGGCCCGGATCAGCCCCGGCACGAGCGGCGAGTCGTCGCTGGTCCGGTACACCGTCTGCTTGATCGCGAGTACGTCTGGGTCGGCAACCGCCTGCTCCACGAAGCGCTCGACCGAGGTCGAGAACGAATCGTAGGGGTGATGGACGAGCACGTCCCCGTTGCGGATCACCGAGAACATGTCGACGGCCTCGTCCTCGTCCGATTGAAGGCGCGGCTGCGTCACCGGCGTCCAGGGCTCGTAGCGGAGCTCGCCGTGGCCCTTCACCCCGGCCACATCAAAGAGGTCGGCGAGGTCGATCAGCCCCTCGATCTCGTAGACCTCCCGCTCCTCGAGCCGCAGCGCCTCAATCAGCTGCCCGCGCAGGGTCGGGTTCATCCCTGCCGCCATCTCGAGTCGCACCACCTCGCCGAAGCGGCGGTTGCGAAGCTCATCCTGAACCGCCTGGACGAGGTCGTCAGCCTCGTCGGAGATGGTGAAGTCTGCGTCGCGGGTGACCCGGAAGTAGCCGTGGTCGATGACCTCGGTTCCTGGGAAGAGTGCGTCGAGGTTGGCGCCGATCACGTCCTCCAGGGCTACGAACTTGGTGCCACCGTCGCCGACAGGGAGGAAGCGCCCGAGCAACTCCTTCGGGACCTTGACCCGGGCGATGATCTCGTGGCCGCCGTCGGGATCGCGCAACAGAACCCCGAGGCTGAGCGAGAGGTTCGAGATGTAGGGAAACGGCCGGCCGAGACCGATCACCAGCGGCGTCAGCGCGGGGAACACCTGCTCGTGGAAATGGTCGTCGATCTCCGCCCGCTCGGCCGCGCTCGCCGAGGACAGGGGAACGATGCGTATGCCCTGCTCCTCGAGCCCAGGCCGCAGGACTCCGTTGAAGCAGCGGTGGAGACGACCGTCAAGCTCGAGCACGCGCGCCTGAATCGCGTCGATCTGCTCCCCGGGGGAAAGACCGTCGGGACCCCTTGCGTCGATTCCAGCGTCGAGCTGGTCGAAGAGCCCTGCGACCCGGACCATGAAGAACTCGTCGAGGTTGGAGGCGTAAATCGCGCAGAACTTCACACGTTCAAGGAGCGGAGCCGAAGACTCCTCGGCGAGCTGGAGCACGCGCTCGTTGAAGTCGAGCCAGGAAAGCTCGCGGTTGAAGTAGAGGGAGGGATCCTCGAGATTGGCACCGTCGCCATCTACCCCCGTCGCCGGAGCCTCGGCCGCCTCTGTGCTGATCTCTTCTTCGAGCATCCCTACTCCTCGCCCCGCACAGCCCGTCGCCGCTATCGCGAGGAGGCCCCGCCATGGTACTCGCGCGGGGATGCGAGAACCGGCCGGGTGGCGCGGTGTGAAAGTTGGGCTTCGGCCCGACCAGACTGCGACGGCGATTGCCGCCCGGAGCGGGTCATGCCCGGGCGCGACCGCGGTCCCCGCTGATCGCGCCGAATCTGGGCGCCGCTGCGGGGCCGACCGGGGGTCGCGGCGGGGCGCCACGCCGAGCCGAAGATGACGAGAAGGGGTCTAGGCAGCAAGCGCCCATCCCTCTTGGCGGTGCCGCGACGGCGAGGCAAGAGCATTGTCGTAGCCCGCAGCCAGTTGCTCGAGCGCTCGTTCCCATGTCCGGGTCCTGGCCGCGCGAACTCCGCCCGCGGCGAGGTGGCGGCGGAGAACGGGGGACGCGGCGAGCTCGAGGATCGCCTCGGCAAGCCGATCCGGATCCGCGGGGCGCAACAGCCCCGTTCGGCCCTCTTCCACCAGGGTCGCCGGCCCGCCCTCGGCGACCGCGACCACCGGCAGCCCGCTCGCCCCGGCCTCAGAGATCACCTGACCGTAGGTGTCGGTTGCACTGCAGAAGAGGAACAGGTCGGCGCTGGCATAGACACGAGCGAGCTCCTCGTCTTCGAGCCAGCCGAGGAAAGTGGCATTTTCCCCGAGCCGTGCGCGAAGCGCACCCTCCTCCGGCCCCCCTCCGGCAAGGAGCAGATGCAGGCGGGGGTCCGTCTCGCGCGCCCGCCGGAAGCTATCCGCCATCAGCTCGGCTCCCTTCTCGCTCGTCAGCCGCCCGGCGTAGAGGACGTTGACAGCGCCTGGGAAGGCAGCGCGGTCCGCCGGGCGGGGATGGAACCTCGAGCTGTCCACCCCCCGCTCCCAGCGGCAGATCCGATCCGGTTCGACGGCGAGGGCACGGAGTGAGGCGTCCCCGGCGGCGCTCGGCGAGAGCACCCGCTGCGGAGCGCGGTAGAAGGCGCCGAGGGCGAGGGCGGCAACACCCCGCAGCGCCGGGCCGCCGCCGCGAATCGCGGCGTAGGAGGCGAACTCCGTGTGGTAGCTGCCGAGGAGCGGCAGGCCGGCCATCTTGGAGACGAGAACGGCGGCGACTCCGGCGGGACCGGGCGCTGTCACGTGGACGAGGTCGTAGCGGCCCTCGGTGAGGGTCTCGACCACGTCCGGGACAGCAGGGACCCCGAGCGCCATCCCCTCGTACAGCGGAACTTCGAGCTCCGCAACCGCAGGCAGCCGGCGATCGACCCCGCTGTCGGTGCCGATCACCTCCACGTCAAAGCCCGGAACGCCGAGCTCGCGGATCTGGCCGACGGTCCGGCTGACCCCGTGGGTCGCCTCGATCCCGTCCGCGACCAGAGCGACCCGCGGGCGTTCAATCCCTCGCCGCGCCAGTTTTGCCTTCTCACGGCCGAGGAAGGCAGTCGCGGGCGCGTAGGGGATCGCCGGGACCAAAGCGGCGAAGATCGCGGTGGCCGCGGTGGAGATATTGCCGCAGGCCACCAGTTCGGTCCCATCGCTGATCGCAGCCCGAAGACGCCGGGCGTGCTTGCGGCGAGCCTGACGGTAGAACTCGGCATGGGAGAACCCGTCGGCCTGAAGATGGGCGATCAGGTCGCGACCGCGGAGATCGAGGTCGACCGACTCGAGCCACGCCTCGAGCAGGCCCCTTGCGTCCTCGGGCCCGAGGTCGTCCGAGGTGATGCCCTCGCGGGCCCCGCCCTCGCTGATAACGCGCTCGGCGATCTTCAGCATGGCGGCGGGATCGGGCGCGCCCCCGCCCCCGGTCCGTCCATCAAGGGCGAGGGCGCGAGTCGCCAGGGCGATCGCCGCGTGGGCCCACTTGGCGGCGCTGCCCTGCTCTCCGCAGGGGGTCGCGTCACCCTGGCGCATATTCGCCAGATACTCTTCCGGCGTCGAGGCACGGCCGTGAACCTCGGTGAAGGTGCGGCCGATGTCGACGCCGGCGTGGTCGTCGGAGCCGGCGATCCCAATGCCTCCATTGGTCTCGGTGTAGACCTCGGCCGGCATGTTGAGCTCGGGCGCCCGAGATCCGTTGCGCACCTCCCAGACATCGAACAGCTCAGCCAGGACCCTGCGGTGGCGAGGTGTCAGGGGGGCGGCGACGTCGTAGAAGGGGTGGGCGAGCGCACAGGCGATTCCCTCCGCGCGCAGGTAGTCGGCGCAGGCCTCGACGTCGCCCGAGTGTGCCTGGAGCCAATCGTGGTCGCCGGAGTCGATCCCGAGGCAGAGAACGTGCACCGCCTGGGGCTCGCCGGCGAAGTGGGAAGTGAGCTCCTCGGAGACGAAGAAGTCGGGCCGGTCGGCAAGCTCGGCGCAGCCGGCGATGGTGTCGTGGTCGGTGATCGTGACGAAGTCCATCCCACGTCGCTTGGCGAGCTCGTAGACCTCCTCAGGCGGCGTCGCGCACTCGGGCAACCCGAGCGCGCGCTGAACACCCAACCTCGACTCCTCGGAAGCGGTCGAGTGGCAGTGAAGGTCGGCTCGGGCGACCTTGGCGAGAGCGGCGCTCTCTGTCTCGGGAATCATCGGCGTCTCCCCTGTTCGCTCTTCTGTCGCACACAGATTCGCCCCTGAGCAGGGAAAAGTTGTGAATGAGCAGGTAAGCCCCGGTGAACTTCCGGTGATCGGTCAACGTAAGGCGCGCTCGAGATCGGACCAGATCCCGGCGGAATGCTGGCTGCGCAAGAGCTTGGCGAATCGCTCGTAGAGAAGGGCACGCCGAGCCTCCAGGTGGACTGACAGCAGGCCGAGACCCTGGTACGCGGTCCGGTTCGGGGCGCCCCGGACCAGCGCCGGGTCGAGGTCGGGCTCATCGTCGGCCCGCGCCAGGATCGCGTGGGCATCGCCGGCACGCAGCTGATCGATCTGCTCCTGCACCCGAGGGGCCATCACATCGCAGTCATGGATGTCCCCGAGCACCGACTGCAGGTCCCGTGCCGCCACCCGTGCCCTCTTCGCCTCCTGGCCGAAGCATCCCTCGGTGATCTCGAGCACATAGCGCAGCCGCTTGGCGGCTTTACGCATATCGTGCTGGGCCACCGCGGCACCGGGCACCGACGCCGCTTCGCCGAAGGAGAGCATCTCATCCAGCCGCGCGCGGATGATCCGAGCGGCGTTCGACCGCAGCGACCGAGCCGGATCGAGGCCCTTGACCTTGCCTGCCTTCACCGCCGCGACCCCTTTGCCTGGCGTGCCGCCAGGTCCCGCGCCGCCCCGGTGATCTCATCCATGTCGGTCCGCAGGCGGCGGAGCCGCTTCCCGGTCACGAACGGCGCCAGGCGCTCGTTCGCGGCCTCCTGCTCGCGCCTGAAATGCTCGATCAGGACGGCGACGCCGCGCCGGTCGGCGGCCCCCATCCCGCCGGCGAAGCGCTCCAGCATCTCGATCGAGACGTCGGGGTCGCGACGCTCGCCCAGTGCGTCGGCCAGCGTCCTCACCTGCTTCAGGGCGGCGCGGTGGCGCTTGCGCGGAAAGCAGGGGCGAAAGACCTCCATGGCCGCCTGCAGACGGCGGGTCGCGACCCGCATGTCATGGACGCGCTCGATGTCGTCGAGGTCGAGCACGCCGGCGGAATGCTTGATCACCTCGTCGGTGCGCACGGCAATCACCCGCGCTGCGGCCAGCGCGAAAGGCTTTTCGCACTCGACGTCTGCGACCTCCCGGGCCCGGGCCATCGGATCAGCCTAATGGCAACTCGTCGCGGCTCAGGCCGCCACGGCCTCGGGGGAGGAGCCGTTCAGGCTGTCGTTGAGGAGGTCGAGGATGACGCCCTCGCGCAGCCCTCCTTTGCCTATCTGAAGCGGCTGCCCCAACAACTCCGAGATCTTCTCGAGCAACAGCACCCCGGTTGGCAGGATCCGCACCCGCAGCGGGTCGAGCTCGAAGCGCCGTGCAACATCTTCGATCGAACCGCCTGAGAGGACCCGGATACCCCGCTCCAAGGTCTCGTACTCGAGCACCGCACCGACGAGCCGGCGCAGAGAGGTGGCGCTGCCACCGACCGCGACCGCCTGCTCGGGCCGCTCGATCTCGACCCCGGCAAAGATGTCCTCGATCCGGTCGCGCACCTTACGGATCTCGGTTGGAGACGGCGGGTCGCGCTCGAGCAGCTCGTCGGCGAGCACGCCGGAGCCGACCGGCCAGGAGCGCACCGACTCCACCCCGCCGTCCACGGTCCCGAGGATAACCTCGCTGGAGCTGCCGCCGACGTCGACGACCCCGATCCTCCCCTTCACCGGGTGCCCCAGGGACTTGGTCGCGCCGATGAAGGACAGTCGCCCCTCCTCCTTCTCGCTCAGGACCTCGACCTCGATCCCGGCCACCTCGGAGATCGCATGGATCACCTCGTCGGAGTTGCGGGCCTCCCGGATGGCCGCGGTGGCGACCGTCTTGATCACCTTTGCCCCGAGCTGCTCGGCCAGCCGCACCTGGGTTGCGACGACCTCGCCGACCTCGTGGATCTTCGGCTGCTCGATCGCGCCCTCCTCGTCCAGCGCCTTGTTGATCCGGGTGTAGGCACGCTGCTCCATCACCTTCTTCAACTGCCCGCCGACGGGCTCGGCGACGAGCACGCGGGTGGTATTGGAGCCGATGTCGATTGCGGCGCAGAGCATCGTGAAGCCCTAGGGCAATAGTGGCAGACGGCGCGGATATGGCGTACCCGCCCGCCCCCAGGTTCACACGGTGTTCACACCCACTTCACCGAGGATTCACGAAATCCGCGATTTGCGGGGAAAACTAACAACCAGGATGCTCAAAACCAGCCTCGCAGACCGCCTTGGGCTCAACGTCCCCTACGAGTGGTGGCCGGGAGCCCCGCTGCTGAAGAGCTTCGAGGCCGCCGGCTTCGGCTGGACCCAGATACCGGCCCCCCCGGCCTCGGTGCTTCGCAGCCCGCCCGAGTGCCACCGGCACGCGAGAGCGGCCTCCGCGTCACTTGACACCACGAGCCTCAATGCGATCGTCCACGGGCCCGGGAGCCTCGTCGCCGGGGGCAGGGAAGGCGATCGGGCGTTTGAAGGCCTGCTGTCCTACGCGGCCGAAGGCGGTGCTGCCGCGGTCGTCTATCACGGCCGCAACTTTCCCGACGCGCCCAGCAGCGAGGACCTCGCCCTCGCGGAGACACGCTCACTCGCCCGCCTCGCGGACCTGGCAGAGCGCCTGGGAGTGACGATCGCGGTCGAGAACCTCGCCCCCGTCTTCCGCGGGCCCGAGCACCTCGGGCACACGCCGAAGCTGTTGCGCACCCTCTGCAAGCGCATCTCCTCTCCGGCCCTGGGTCTCTGCCTCGACCTCGGCCACGCCCACGTGGTCGCCGACCTCCGCCTCGCCGGGATCGGCGAGCTGATAGAGCCGGTGCTCGACTCGGTGGCCCTCTTTCACCTGCACGACAACCTCGGCGCCCGCCGCTCCTCCCCCTCCCGGCCCGATCTCGACCCCCTTCGCCTCGACCTCCACCTCCCCCCGGGAGCGGGATCGCTGCCGTGGACCGTGCTTGCACCGCTGTTGCGGGGTCACCATGCTCCATTGCTCCTCGAGGTCCATCCCCCCCACCGTCCCACCCCCGCGCGAGCTCTTCGAGCAAACGGTGAGGCTTCTGGCAGCACCCAGGCCTGCAGCGGCGGCTGCCTGAGGCCTCTCCCGCGGGTGGCACCGGATGGGATGGACCAGTCCGAGGAGCCACTGCACCGCAGGACTGGTGGGTCCCATCTCGTGACAGGACCCGCGCCCCACGCCCGCCCGCTGAGCCGCTCAGCCAACCGCCGCTACGGCGACTGCGGGTTGAGGATCCCCTCGGCCGGGTGCGAGGCGTCCTCGAACTCACGAAAGAGCCCGGTGACGACGAAGGCGACCTGCTCGCCGATGTCGACGGTGTTGTCACCAACCCTCTCCAGCGCTCTCGCGGCGAGCATCATCGTCATCCCCCACTCGCGCCGGTCGGCGTCGTCGCCGATCTCCAGGGCGATTTGAAAGCACTCGCGGTTGAGGTTGTCGACGACGTCGTCCTGGCGCACCAGGTCGCGGGCCATGGCGATGTCGCGCCCCTCGAAGGCACGCTTGGCCTGGTTGATCTGGGTGCGGGCCTGCTTTCCCATCATCAGGATTCGCTTCAGCAATTCCTCGTCGGCGGGGGGCTCGTTGCCCGAGAGTGGGATCAGCTTGCAGATGTTCACGCACTGATCGCCCATCCGCTCTACGTTCTTCATCACGTGGAGCAGCGCCGCGATCAGGCGCAGGTCGGTGGCGACCGGTGACTGGGTCGCGAGCAGGGTGACCAGGCTCTGGTGGACCTCGAGGTAGCGGCCGTCGATGCGGTCATCGTCGGCGATCACCAGCTGCGCCAGCTCAACGTCCTGGTGCTCGGTCGCCTCCATCGTGCGGTCGAGTGCCGAGGTCACGAGGTCGAGCCCGCCGAGGCCGGAGCGCTCGAGCTGCTCGAGCTCCTCCTGGTAGCCGACCCGGACGCCGCCGGCCATCAGCCGACCTTCCCGGAGACGTAGTCCTCGGTGCGCGAGTCGGCCGGGTTGGTGAAGATCTTCTCGGTCTCGTCGTACTCGACGAGCCGGCCCTGCCGCGCCTCCGCCTGGTCGAGCTCGACGATCAGAAACGCGGTGCGATCGGAGACCCGCGCCGCCTGCTGCATGTTGTGGGTGACGATGACGATCGAGTAGGTGTCCTTGAGCTCCGTCATCAGATCCTCGATCTTCCCGGTCGAGATCGGGTCGAGCGCCGAGCAGGGCTCGTCCATCAGGATCACGTCGGGATCGACCGCCAGGCAGCGGGCGATGCAGAGTCGCTGCTGCTGGCCGCCCGACATCCCGTAGGCGTTCTCGTCGAGTCGGTTCTTGACCTCTTCCCACAGCGCCGCCCCCTTCAACGCCGCCTCGATCCTCTCGTCGACGTTGTCGAGCCCGAGGATCTTGGGGCCGAAGGCAACGTTCTCTTTGATCGACTTGGGGAATGGATTCGGCTTCTGGAAGACCATGCCGATGTGCTTTCGGACCTCGACCGGGTCGACGTCGGCAGCGTAGAGATCCTGGCCGTGGTAGACGACGCTGCCGCTGACGCTGGCGCTTGGGATCAGGTCGTTCATCCGGTTCAGGGCCCGCAGCAGGGTGCTCTTGCCGCACCCCGACGGGCCGATCAGCGCGGTGATGTCGTTGCGGTGGATATCCATGGAGACGTCCGCAACCGCGGGCTTTCCGCCGTAGCTGACCGTGACGTCGCGAAGCTCGAAGACGTTCTCGCGACCGATGTTTCCGTCGGCGGCGGCCTTCCTGCGCACGGTCGTTTGGATCTCCGCCGCGGGGACCTGGTAGCCGGCCGCGGCCGGGTCACCCGGTCCGGGCTCGGTCTGGTGCTGCCGGCGCTCTTCGTCACTCAATTCGCTCACCCGGTCTGACACTACCGATCACCACCTTTGCTGATACTTGTTTCGGAGCCAGATCGCCACGCCGTTCATGATCAGCAGCAGAGCAAGCAAGACGAGGATCGCAGCCGCGGCGAGGTCCTTGAACTCGGATTGCGGCTGGGAGATCCAGTTGAAGGCCTGGAGGGGCAGGACCGTGAAGGCGGAGTTGAGTCCCGTCGGGTCGAAGGCGATGAAGATCGGGGCGCCGACGAGGATCAGGGGCGCAGTCTCGCCGATCGCCCGCGACAGGGCCAGGATCACGCCGGTTGCGATCCCCGGGATCGCCGCGGGAAGGACCTGCTTCCAGACCGTCTGCCACTTGGTCGCGCCGAGGGCCATCGACCCCTCGCGGATCGAGGGCGGCACTGCCCGGAGCGCCTCGCGGCCGGCGATGATCACGACCGGCAGCACCAGCAGCGCCAGGGTGAGACCACCGGCGAGGACGGTGCGGCCGAGACCCAGCGGACCCCTGACGAGGAAGGCGAGGCCGAGGATTCCGTAGATGATCGAGGGGACCGAGGCGAGGTTCTGGATGTTGACCTCGATGAAGCGGTTGTACCAGCGGTCTCCGTCGGCGTACTCCTCGAGGTAGATCGCGCTGGCGACGCCAACGGGGATGATGAAGAGGGCGCAGACGCCCATCAGCCAGATCGTTCCCAGAAGGGCGGCCCTGATGCCGGCGTTCTCCGGGAACGAGGAGGCGTAGTTGGTGAAGAATTCGAGGTTGATGCTGCCGATGCCCTTGATCGCGTCCTGGACCACCAGCGCGACCAGGGTCAGCAGGGCGATCGCGAGGCAGGCGAGCATCGCCGCCCTGAAGGCGCCGTCCTTGAGCCGGTTCGCCCGCGGGCCCTCCTTCAGGTTCGCGGCAGCCGCGTCGGAGGCGGTGGGCAGATTGGGCTCCGTGCTCACTCGTAGACCTGCCTGTACTTGCGGACGAAGCGGATCGCGATCATGTTGAAGACGAGGGTCAGCAGGAACAGCGTCATGCCGGCGGCGAAGATCGTCTTGTAATCGGTGCTGCCGGTGGGGATGTCGCCCTTCCCGGTGGCGGCGATGAAGGCCGAGATCGTCTCGAACGGCTGCTTCGGATCGAGCCCCGAGTTCGGCTGCTGGCCGGCGGCGATGAGGACGATCATCGTCTCACCGATCGCGCGCGAGATCCCGAGGACGATCGCGGCGACGATTCCCGAGAGAGCCGCCGGGAAGACGACCCGGGTCGAGACCTGGAGCTTGGTGGCGCCCATCCCGTAGGCGCCTTCCCGCAGGCCCTGCGGGACGGCCGACATCGCGTCCTCGGAGATCGAGGCGATCGTCGGCAGGATCATTATCGCCATCACCAGCGAGGCTGCGAGGGCGTTGAAGATCTGCACATCGACGCCGAGAAAGCTCTGCAGGATCGTCGGCGTGATGAAGGTGAGGGCGAAATAGCCGAAGACGATCGTCGGGACGCCGACCAGCACCTCGAGCACCGGCTTTATCCACTTGCGAGCGCGCGGTGATGCGTACTCCGAGAGATACACGGCCGACCCCAGCCCCAGCGGGATCGCCAGCAGGATCGCGATCCCCGTGATCAGGAAGGTTCCGTTGATCAGCTGCCAGATGCCGTAATGCGGCGGCTCGAACAGCGGCGCCCACTCGGCGTCGGTGATGAAGGAGCCGATCCCGACCTCGGAGAAGAACTTGATCGTCTCGCTGAGGAGGGCGTAGAGGATTCCCAGCGTGGTCAGTACCGAGATCGCCGCGGCGGCAAACAGCAGGTAGCGGATCAGCCTCTCGCCGAGATGGCGGCTGGTGGCGCCGAGGGACACTGCCCCCGGCGCCACCTTGCCCGCCGATCCTGTTGCTGCCTCCACTCGGGATCCGTGGTCGGCGCTAGCCGATCGCCTTGTTCAGCGCCGCCTTCGACTCGCTCAGCTGCGCCGGCGTCAGCGGAACCAGCTGCGCCGTGTCGGCGTAGGTGACCGCGTTGTCGACGTAGTCCTGCACGAACGCCTTGACCTGGGCCTCCTTCTTGAGGTCGTCGGAGTTCGGGTAGATGAACAGCGGTCGCGAGAGCGGCGTGTAGGTGCCGTCCTGGATCGCCTTCTTCGACGGAGCGACGCAGCCCTTGCCGGAGTCGACGGCGACCAGGTTCAGCTTGTCCTGGTTCTGCTCGTAGTAGGAGAAGCCGAAGTAGCCGAGGCCGCTCGAGTCTCCTGAGACACCCTCGACCAGGACGTTGTCGTCCTCGGAGGGCTGGTAGTCGCTGCGGCTCTGCCCTTCGACACCGTTGATCGAGTCGGTGAAGAAGTCGAACGTTCCCGAATCCGTTCCCGGGCCGTAGAGGCTGACCTTGGCGTCGGGGAGCGGCTTGCCGGTCTCAGCGTCCTTGCCGAGCTGGCTGTAGTTGGTGATCTTCGAGCCCTTGTTCCACAGCAGCTTCAGCTGATCAGTCGTCAGGCACTTGATCGCGAGGTCGGGATTGGTGACGACCGAGATGCCGTCGTTGGCGATCTGGAAATCGGTGTAGGTGATTCCCTTCTTCTTGCAGGCCGAGATCTCCTCCGGCTCGATCGGCCGCGAGGCGTCGCTGATCTGGGTCTCACCGGCGCAGAACTTCTCGAAGCCTCCACCGGTTCCGGACTCGCCGACGGTGACCTGCACGCCGCCGTTGCTGCCCTGGAACGCCTCGGCGGCGGCCTGGGTGATCGGGAAGACGGTGCTCGAGCCGTCGATTGCAATCGAGCCTGAGAGGTCTCCGCCGCCGCCGCTGGTTGTGCTGTCGCTGCTGCTGCCGCATGCCGCGACGCCAACCGCCAGGGCCGACGAGGCGGCGATGGCCGCGATCCACTTTGAGCTAATCACTAAGTCTCCTTTGTTGGCTGATACTCATCGAGCCGGCCGGGGCCGGTCACCAAGCCAGGCTCCCAGCCGTCCCCGCTGCAGCTTGTTACGCGCCTGTAGCGCCGATGTAAAAAAGATGTGAATACACCGTGAACGGGCTCAGGGCTCGGGGGAGAAGCGGTAGCCGATGCCGGTGTGGGTGTGGATCAGCCTCGATCCGGGCAGGGCGTCGCGAAGCTTCGAGCGCAGGCGGCTGACGTAGACGTCCACCGATCGGTCGGTCCGGCGCGGCACCCTTCCCCAGACCTCGGCGTAGAGCTCCTCCCGGGTCATGATCCGCTGCGGATGGGAGGCGAGGCACCTCAACAGCTGCAGTTCGCGCACCGTCAGGCTCAGTGGGCGCCCGTCGACAAGCGCCGAGTGCTCGTCAGGCCGGATCTCCAGTCGGCCGGCGAGATAGCGCGATCGGGCTCCGTTGTCGCTGATCATCCCGAGGAAAGCTTCCCCCGGGCGCCGGCCCAACCGGTTACGGCGTTGTGAACCTCTCGTGAACGCGCTGTGAACCGGCGCGCCCGCGCCGGGAGCGGCGCACGTAGGAGGCGCATTTCCCGTGGGCGTACTTGCCAGCCCAGACCTTGACCGGATGCTGGCGGCGCTTGACCTTCTTCCCGCACACCGGGCAGTCGCCGAGCGCGGCCCGGTTTCGCAAGCGGCGAATCCGGTCTCTAGCTTGCTCGATCATTGCGCCGAGGCTAGGAGCTACTCGGCACCGCCCTGTATTCCTTCAGTGAAGGCTCCGATTCCTCCGCGGCGGGACTTTCAAGGGGGGCCTGGTCCTGCTGGGCGTCCACGGCGGATGGGTCGCCGGTGCCCTGCCCCGCGTGGGGCTCCGGGTCAAATCGGTAACCGACCCCGAAATGAGTGTGGATGTAGCTCCAGCCGGGGGATCGCTTCTGCAGCTTCTGCCGCAGCTTGCGGACGAAGACGTCGACCGAGCGGTCACCGTGGGCCATCGCGTAACCCCAGACTCGCTGATAGATCGTCTCCCGCTCCAGCGCCTGACCCTTGGCTCCTGCGAGCAGCTGCAGCAGCTCGAACTCGCGCCGTGTCAGGTCGAGGCTGACGCCGCTGACGAACGCCTGAAACTGGTCGGGCCTGATTTCGAGCTCACCGACGACGAGCGGGCCGACCTCCGTACTGAGGCTGTGGCGGCGTCGGCGGACGATCGCCTCGATCCTGGCGATCACCTCCTCCGGGTGGCAGGGCTTGCTGACCCAGTCGTCTGCCCCCAGCCGCAGTCCGCGGACACGCTGGGCGACGCTGGACGGGCCGGTGCAGACGACCACGGCCAGGTCCGGGAGCATGCCGCAGATCCGCTCCAGGTAGGACCAGCCGTCCTCGCCGAGGGCGGCGGGGTCGAGGACCACGGCGCCGAGCTTCATCGCGACCAGTTCTTCCGGGGGAGCCGCGCTGGAGAGATGGCGGTGTTGCCACCCGGCGGACTCAACCCGATTGGCGAGCACGCGGACGAAGCCGCTGTCGTTGTCTATGACCGCGAGTCTGATGGTTTCTGCGTGAGTCGGGGTGGTCATCCTGGCGGCGCCAATTTCGGACGTGACGGGGGCGCGAACCTGATGTGACAACGGCATTGTAGGGCGGGGCTGCGGTCGGAGAACCGGGGTCTTCCCTGGTTTCACAGTTCTTTCACATGCTCAGAGCGGTTTTTCCGCGGAACTGCACCCCTGAAATGCCGCAGCATCGGCTTCTCCGGATTTTCACTTTCGCCCAATCGTCGACCGGCACACTGCAGCCACTCACGAGATTCCTCTCTCGTCAGCGCGCGCGGCCCCAACTCCTGCCCTGGGCCGCGCGTTTTTTTTGGCAGCCGGACGTCGAACCCGCCCTCCCGCCTCAGAAGGTGGCCGGGCGCAGGCTCGTCGCGATGATCAGGATCACCGCGACCCCGACGACGAGACGGTAGTAGACGAAGGGGCGATAGCTGGAGGTTCGAAGCAACCTCAGCAGGAAGGCGATCGCCAGGAAGCCGGAGACCGCGGCGCCGATCGTGCCGATGATCATCGGCCCGGCAACGCCGGGCGGCAGGCCGTCGCTGACGACCTTCGCCCCCTTGAACAGGGTGGCGCCCGCGACCGCGGGGATCAGCAGCAGGAAGGAGAAGCGAGCGGCGCTGTCGCGATCGAGGCCGAGGAAGCGGGCGGCGGTGATGGTTATCCCCGAGCGCGATGTCCCGGGCGCCAGGGAGAGGACCTGGGCCAGCCCGATCCAGATGCCGTCGCGGTTGCCGGCGTCGTTGAGCGAGCGGCGTTGCGGGAGGCTGTCGGCGAGGCCGAGCAGGAGAGCGAAGAAGATCAGTTGGACCCCGATCATCCAGGGCTCTCCGAGGTGCCTGTCGATGAAGTCCGAGCCGAGGCCGCCGACGATCACGGCGGGGATCGTGCCGATCGCAATCGCGATCGAGAGCCGCTCACTGGTCGTCTCCACCGCTCGCTTGCGCAGGACGGAGAAGAAGCCGAGGGTTATCGCCACGACCTCGACCCGGAAGTAGGCGACCGCCGCGATCAGGGTGCCCGCGTGCAGGGCCACGTCGAAGGTCTTGTTGAATTCGGGGTGGTCGAGCAGGAAACGGTAATCCTGGAGCCAGGGGACGAGGATCAGGTGGCCGGAGGAGGAGATCGGCAGGAACTCGGTCAAGCCCTGCACAATCCCCAGCAGCAGAGCTTCGAGGCTGGACATCGGCGGGGATCGTAGTCGAGGCCGCCTAATCCGCAGCTAAAGGAGCCGCCGCGGTGCGATAGATTGCACCCGTGAACCTTCCACGCACGCTTGCCCGGATCGCCGCACTCTCCTGCCTGATCGCGCTCGTCCTCGTCGTCGCCGCGCCCGCCGCGTTCGCCGCCGACGGAGTCGGCCTCGCGGGCAGGACCGACGACAAGATCATCACCTTCTTCTGCTTCGGCGTGATCGCCTTCTTCCCGATCCTGGTTACGGCGCTCTCGCTGATCCAGGGGCGCCTGGAGAAGCGCAAGGAGCGCCGCCGTTACGACCTCGAGCGCCTGAGCTGAAGTCCCGATAGCGGAGGTTTGGCGGCCGGCGCGGCCGGTCTTGTGTGACCTCCGTCACACAAGCGAGACATCCGGCCCCGTCGGTGTAGTTCCCACCTCCCCCATGAAGACCCGGATCAGGGCCGCCTTGCTGGCGGCCACAACCGCAACCATGATCGCCTCGGCGCCGGCCGCCGTGCCGCCCCCTGCGCGGGCGTCGCTGCCGGTTCCCACCGGCGCCGGCCCCTACATGCCGCTGGAGGCGATGCCCGGTTACGGCGACGGCCCGGGCGCCGGACGCGGCCATGAGGGACAGGACCTGTTCGCCCCCGCCGGCACCGACGAGGTGGCGATCGTGGACGCAGTCGTGACCGACACCGGCAGCGGCTATCAGGGCGGCCGCGGCAACTACGCCTCGATCTACAGCAGCGAGGCCGGCCTCACCTACAACTACTTCCACATGCTCTCGGCACCCGACGTCCACGTGGGGCAGCGCGTCAGCGCCGGCCAGAAACTCGGCGACCTCGGCTGCAGCGGCTCCTGCTGGGGGCCGCACCTCCACTTCGAGATGCGCCGCGGCAACGACGAGTACGGGCCGATCGAGGACCCGCGGCCGCTGCTGGAGACTCTTCGGCTCGCCTCGGCATCCCCCGCCGACGCCTTCGCCGCGACGATCCGGCCCTAGCCGTCCCGTCCCAAGCTGCTCTCAACCCGGGAGGCGGAAGCCCGAGAGCAGCCGCTTCTCGCTCTCGCCGCTGACCTCGGCCACCACCTCGATCCGGCCCTCGAGCGGGGTGCCGCGGATCTTCGTCGCCAGGAGGTCGTCCACCTGGAAGATGCCGGCCGAGTTGTTGAGCTCGATTTCGATTCGCACCGGCCTCTCCTCTCCGGCGGAGATCCGGACCTCGTCGATCGCCGCGGCGGAGATCGAGTGGATCCCCTCCTGCCCCGACTGCAGCGGGATCCGCGAGCGGCCCCCAGCCATGTCTAGGGCGTCGGCGACCCGGACCACCCCCGCCTCGAGCGTGTAGGGGTCGCCGCGGCGGCGGTGACCGATGATCGCGTGCAGGGTCTCGGCGATGACGACGCTGCGCTGAGGCTCCTTGTAGACGCCGTCGAGCAGCCTCGTCAGCGCCTCCTTGGCGAGGAAGAGGCTGTAGGCCTCGTGGTCGGCCCGGTGGATCGACATGCCGACGTCGTGCAGCAGCGCCCCTCCGGCGACGACGACCTCGGCGTCGCGGGCGCTCATCCCGTGATCGGCGACCATCGCCGGCTCGACCCCGGACTTGGTCAGCAGCCGCAGCAGCCGCAGGGCGATGTTGAGGACGATCTGGACGTGGACCCAGGAGTGATCCGACATCCCCAGCCGCTCGGACTGGACCTGCGCCATGTACCACCAGGCTCGAACCTCGTCGTCGGAGTTGACGGCGTCGAGGAAGGTCTCGAGCCTGCGGTTGCCACGAGTCGGCGCCCGCACCCGGCTCTCGGCGACCGCCTCCGCCGGCGGCTTCCGGGCCGGCCCCTCGGGACCGGGAGCCGGAACCGGCTCGCCGCTCAAGGCGCCTCCCGCACGTCGGCTGACTGGCGCCAGCGCTCCAGTGCAAGGCCCTCCCGGACGCCTCCGTGGGCGATCCGCAGCGGCTCGGGCAGAAGCTCGCAGACGGCCTCCAGCACTGCCAGCGCCGCCGGCAGCAGGCGCACCCGCTGCGGGGCAAGGCCGAGATCGGCGCCCAGCTCCTCACTCGGCGCCGAGAGCAGGCGCTCGAGCAGCTCTCCGATCCTGGCCCGGTCGAGCCTGCCGCCGGTGATCCGCCTCAGCGACGTCGCCCCGCCGCCGACGGCAAGCGCCAGCTCGGAGGGGGGCGGCTCGACCCCGACGAAGCGGCGGGCGGCGGCGTTGCGGGCGGCCGCCACCTGATCGCGCGTGGGCGGGTCCGAGCGCAGCGCGAGCTCGGTCAGCCTGCGAGAACCGACGGGTCGCGACGCCCACCACTGGGGAGCTTCGCCGGGCGCGCCCACGGCGACCTCGGTCGACCCGCCGCCGACGTCGACGACGGCCACCGACTCCGGTAGCTCGCCGGGCTCGCATGCGGTCGCGCCGAGAAATGCGAGCGCAGCCTCCTCCCCCGGAGTGAGGATCCTCAACTCGCCGGCGCCGATGCGGGCACAGACCCGGTCCAGGCTCCGCGCCGTGCGTGACCCCCGCAGCGCCGCGGTGCCGGCGCTGAGCAGCGTCTCGGCGCCGGACTCCCGCGCGATCGCCGCCTCGCGCTCCAGCAGTCGCGGAAGCACCTCGGCGCCCTCCTCCGAGACCGCCGAGAGAAAGTGGCGGCGCTCGAGCCTCGGTCGCAAGCGACCCCGGGAGACCTCGGCGACCATGAGCCTGGTCGTGTTGGTCCCGATGTCGATCACCCCGATGACCACCGTCGGCCCATCCTCTCAGACCCGGGGAGGCGCGGCTTTATGCCTTCGCATGCAGCGCTTTTCCGCCGCAGGCGCGAATACTGTGGCCTCGGCAGCGTTCGTTAGAGACGATGTCGACCTGCCCAAACACCGGACTCACGGTGCCCGAGTGCAGCTGCACCCGCTGCATCGAGCGCCAGTTGGAGCAATTTGCGCCCAACGGCCTGGCGGTCCGTCGCGTCGTCCACGACCCGCTGCTCTGGCACGAGGTGCGCCCGAGCACGGCTTCGCCGCCGCCGGTTTCCGAACGCCTGCAGCGTCCGGCCCTCTAGCGCAGGCCCGTCGCGCCGGGGGCTCCTCGATGCGTGGCGAAAACGGGAGCGTGCGT
The DNA here is from genome assembly GCA_963840235.1 of uncultured Actinomycetes bacterium. Classification (GTDB taxonomy): domain Bacteria; phylum Actinomycetota; class Thermoleophilia; order Solirubrobacterales; family 70-9; genus JBBRHQ01. The sequence continues at coordinate 336,886 of CAWIYC010000002.1, read as the reverse complement.
TAGGTCGCGCTCCCCAGCCTGGCGAAGCTAGTTGCTGCCGCAGTGGCTGTATGGCTCAATGCTTGTTGCCAACCGGGTCGAGCCCGAGCGACGGCTGTAGACCTCGAATCGACGCCCAACCTTCACGGACCCAAAGCCGGAGAGATCGATGTACCGGGTCGCAGCGGTCACCTTGAATTTGAGGACGCCGTGCCCCGCCGTCCGCAACCGGAAGGTGCGTGCGTCCCGGTTGACCGACTTGACGACGCCGCAAAAGTCCGACCGCGAGGCCGTTGCCGTGTGGGTCGCGCTAGGGGTTGCGTTGGCGAGCGCGCTCAATGACAGCAGGCCCACGATGCATGAAACGGCCACGTAGAAACGCATCACTCATCTCCTGACATTCGGAAATCCTTGAAATGCCATCATCACGCGGGCGGCGAAGACACGCATCCGTAGTTCGCCGACGCAAGCACGGGTTGTTACTCGCGGGATCCAGTGGAGTGCGGGCCGGCCTGGGTTCGCGCAGACGCCTGAGCGACGATCTGGCGGTGATTGCGATCCAGCCAGTGTTCGACGCGCTTCAAATTCTTCGACGCGCTTCATTTCGAGCCGTCGCTCTTGGCCGATACGACCTGGTCCCCGGCCCTGGCGAAGTTCGGGGGTCCAAACACTGCTGCGCCGCGGCCCTCTGGCGCCGCGCCGCCTACTCGCCCAGCACCTTGATCACCAGCCGCTTCGGCCGGCGACCGTCGAACTCGCAGTAGAAGACCTGCTGCCACGGTCCGAGGTCGAGGCGGCCCGCGGTGATCGGCAGGATCGCCTGGTGATGGACGAGGAGGTTCTTCAGGTGGGCGTCGCCGTTGTCCTCGCCGCCGCGATGGTGGCGGTAGTCGCCGCCATCGGGCAGCAGCGCCCCGGCGACCTCGTTCGAGGCCTCCTTCCAGCTCGGCGGCGCCACCTTGTCGAGCCACTCGAGCACGTCCTCGTGCAGCCCGGGCTCGTCGTCGTTGACCCAGACGCCGGCGGTGATGTGCATCGCCGATACCAGCGCCATCCCCTCCTCGATGCCGGCCTCGTCCACTTCGGCCTGAACGTCCTCGGTGATCCGGATCAGCTCCCTGCGGCGCCCGGTCTCGAAAGTCATGTAGGCGGTGTGTGATTTCATCGTCTTCTCGAGCTTCGCAAAGATGCCCCCGAGGCGCTGTGTGACGGAGCTCACCTCGGGACAACGAGAAGTCAGCTGAGGTGACCGAAGCTGTATTCACATCACCTGACCGGACCGCAATGGGAGGAGAGAAGTGCAGAAGCCCCGGAACATCGCCGCCCGCGCAGGACGTTGGAGCGCCCAGCACCGCAGGACCGCGATCTGGGGATGGCTCACCTTCGTCGTCGTCGCCCTCTTCATAGGCACCTCGGTCGGAACGAAGACGCTTGATTACGACGAGAGCGGCGTCGGGGAGTCGGGACGCGGCTCGGAGACCCTCGCCGCGGCCTTCCCCGACAACTCCAGCGAGACCGTTCTCGTCCAGAGCCAGGCGGCCAGGGCCACGGACCCCCCGTTCCGCGCCGCCGTTGCCGACGTGGAGCGCCGCCTGGCCGCCCTCCCCCAGGCGCAGAAGATCGAGGGCCCCTACGCGCCCGGAAACCAGGGGCAGATCTCGCGCGACGGCCATTCGGCCCTGATTACCTTCAAGATCCCCGGCAACTCCGACCTCGCCGAGAAGAGAGTCGAAGCCCCGCTCGCAAGCGTCGCCGCCGCGGAGCGAGCCAACCCGGGGTTCGTGATCGAGGAGTTCGGCGACGCCAGCGCCGACAAGGAGCTGAGCAAGGCCTTCGAGGACGACTTCCGTAAGGCCGAGATCACCTCGCTGCCGATTACCCTGGTGATCCTGGTGATCGCCTTCGGCGCCCTGGTCGCCGCCGGGGTGCCGCTGATCCTCGCCCTGACAGCGGTGGCGGCGACGATCGGGTTGATCGGGTTGGTCAGCCAGATCAGCCCGGTGGATGAGGCGATCGGCTCGGTGGTGCTGCTGATCGGCCTCGCCGTGGGCGTCGACTACTCGATGTTCTACCTGCGGCGGGAACGCGAGGAGCGCGCGGCCGGCAACACCGCAAGAGCCTCGCTCGAGGCCGCGGCCGCAACCTCGGGGCGGGCGGTGCTGATCTCCGGCTTCACGGTGATGATCGCGATGGCCGGGATGTACCTGGCCGGCGCCGCCACCTTCCAATCCTTCGCCACCGGCACCATCATCGTCGTCGCCGTCGCCATGCTCGGCTCGCTGACCGTGCTCCCGGCGATCCTCGCCTGGCTCGGCGACCGTGTCGAGAAGGGGCATGTCCCCTTGATCGGGCGGATCAAGCGCAGCACCGCCGAGGCGGGACTGTGGGCGCGGATCGTCGACCGCGTCCTCCGCCACCCGATCATCTCCACCGTGGCCGCGACGGCCCTGCTGCTGTTCATGGCGATCCCGGCGCTCAACCTCCACACTGCCGTCTCCGGCGTCGAGACCCTGCCCCAGGACCTGGACGTGATCAAGACCTACAACCGCATCCAGGACGCCTTCCCGGGCGGGCCGATCCCGGCCCAGGTCGTGGTCAGCGCCGAGGACGTGGAGGCGCCGCAGGTGAGGCAGGCGATCTCCGAGCTGCAGCGAGAGACGACGGCAAGCCCCCTCTTCGAGCAGCCGATCACGACCGACGTCAACCCCGACCGGACCGTGGCCGAGGTGGACATCCCCGTCGCCGGCGACGGCACCGACTCGACCTCCAACCGCGCCCTGACCGATCTGCGGGAAAACCTGATCCCGGCGACGATCGGGCAGGTGCCGGGGGCGACGGCCGACGTCACCGGCTACACGGCGGAGTCGAGGGACTTCAACGACACGATGAAGTCGAACGCGCCGTGGGTCTTCGCCTTCGTCCTCTCGGCGGCGTTCCTGCTGCTGCTGGTCACCTTCCGCTCAATCGTGATCCCGCTGAAGGCGATCGTCCTCAACCTGCTCTCGGTCGCCGCCGCCTACGGGGTCGTAGTCTGGATCTTCCAGGAGGGCCACCTCGAGTCCCTGCTCGGCTTCGAGTCCAACGGGGCGATCACCTCGTGGCTGCCGCTGTTCCTGTTCGTCGTCCTCTTCGGCCTCTCGATGGACTATCACGTGTTCATCCTCACCCGCATCCGCGAGGGCTATGACCGCGGCCGCCCGACCGGTGACGCCATCTCCCACGCGATCAAGACGACCGCGGGCGTCGTCACCAGCGCGGCGGTGGTGATGGTGGCGGTGTTCGCGATCTTCGCCACCCTCTCGCTGCTCGAGTTCAAGGAGATGGGGGTCGGCCTGGCGATGGCGGTGCTGATCGACGCGACGATCATCCGCGGCGTGCTGCTGCCGGCAACGATGAAGCTCCTCGGGGACTGGAACTGGTACCTGCCGAGCTGGCTCGAGTGGCTCCCCCGGGTCTCGGCGGAGGGCCTGGCCGAGCTGCCGCCGGAGGCCGGTGCCACGCCGCCCGAGGAAGAACCGCAGCCGGAGCCAGCCCGCGCGTAGGCCCCGCCGAGGGCCACACCATTGCGGCCCGGCGGTTCTGTCAAGGGCCGGATCGCCCGGGCCGGCGGGTCCTGTCATGGGATGGGACCCGCCATTCCCTGCGCTCCACGGAGGGTGCTCGGGAATGGGTCCTCCCATCCCATGCCACCCGCCGGGCGAGCCATTCGTTGCGCTTGCGGGACCAACGCACCCGCTCGGACGCGGAGCGACTTCACGGATGCCGGCCCGCTCTGAGTTGTGGCCTCTGCCACGGGTGGTGCGGCATGGGACGGACCGCCGCTCGGCGTCCAGCCGAGTGGTGGTGGGCCCCATGCCGTGACAGGACCCGTGGCCCGGGCCATGAGCCTTAACGGGGATGCCTCTGCCCGTGGGCGCGGCGTTAGAGTGGGTCGGTGGCCGGGCTTCTGTCGATCGAGCGGCGCGACGACGTTGCGCTGGTGACGCTGCAGCGGCCCGAGAAGCGGAACGCGCTCTCGATCGACCTCAGGGTGGAGCTGGGGGACGCCTTCGGAGCGCTGGGCGACGACGAGGGCGTCGGCTGCATCGTCTTCACCGGTGCGGGCCCGGCCTTCTGTGCCGGCATGGACGTGTCCGAGTTCGGCGGCGAGGCCGACCACAAGCGCCGGTTGGTCGAGACCTCGACCGGCGCCTTCGAGGCAATCGGGTCATGCCCACGGCCCGTGGTCGCGGCGGTCAACGGCCCGGCGCTGGCGGGCGGCTTCGCCCTGGCGCTGCTTTGCGACATCCGCATCGCCGCGGCCTCGGCCACCTTCGGCTTTCCGGAGCTGCCGCGCGGAATCCCGCCCTCCTACGCCTCGGCGCGGGCCGTGCTTGGACCCGGGCAGGCTGCCGAGGTCTCACTCAGCGGCCGCACCTTCGGCTCCGAGGAGGCGATTCGACTGGGCGTTGTCAACGAGGTTGTCGCCGACGGCGAGGCTCTCGGGCGCTCGCTCGAGGTGGCGGCCGGGATCGCGGCTGCGCCGCGCGCGGCGACGCTCGAGACCAAGCGCCGGATCCTGCTTGACCGCGAGCAGAGCTTCGGCCCGCTCTTCGCCGAGGAGGCTCGCGTGTTCCGCGAGGCGCTCCTCGGCGCCGAGCCGGACGACGCCGCCTAACCGATCGCCGTCGGCCGCCGTCCGATTGCCCCTACCCGCAGATCGGCCAGGGACTCGAGCCCGAGCGCGAGTAGAGCAGCGCCGCCCGGTAGTCCTGCTCGGCCTCGGGGGCGGCGGCGGGATCGCCGCTGCCGCCGACCGACGCCCAGGTGCCGAAGTCGAACTGGTACTTGCCACGGTAAGTGCCCGAGGCGTCGACCACCGTCGGATCGCCGCCGGACTCGCACGCGCCGATCGAGTCGAGCGTCGCCTGCGAGACGCCCCCGGGGAGGGTCGCGAATGCCTCGCGGCGCTGCTTCCGCAGCCGGGTGCGTCGCTCGGCGCGGATCTGATCGACCTGGACCTCGATCGTCTTGCGCAGGTGCTTGGCCGGTCGCTCGAGCGCCGGCATCCGGACCGGCTTCGCCGGCGAGACACCGAACTCTGCCTCGCCTCCGCCGGCTGCTGCCAATGCCGCCGCCGGGCAGGCGATGCCCACCAGGGCGGCGATCGTGACTCCGATTCTGGAAACGCTCATCTTCAACATTGCGAACAACCTCCGTTCGTGCGTCGATGCCCGGTCGTCCGCGCGCATCCGGCGCGCTGACGGCCGCGTGTCGGCCTCGCGAACGGGAGCTGCGAGGCAAAGGGCGACTTTCCGGACTCCATGGCCCCGGCGGGAGTGGTTTGGAGCGCCGCCGCCCGCTGGTCGGGCAATGGCCGGCGCCTGCCGGGGTCTGTTCCGTGTAAGGGAGGGAACCCTGCCAGGGCAGGGTGTTGCGCTTGTGTGTCCCTGATCACACAAGTGGGTTCAAGCAACCATCGTCACAACCTCAGGCACGGACGCCGCCATCCCCTCCCCCGTCCTGAATGCGCTCGTGCAACCCGCCGGCGGCCGAGCGCAACCTCCGCCCCGAGATTCGGAGGAAAGTGAAGCTCGGCCGGCGGGTTGCGACGCCGTTACACTCGCGACGCAATGGCTGACGGCCCAGACCCGACGGCGCCCCAACCCGGCGGTCGCCGGCCGGAGCGGCCGCTACCGCTACCCGCCCGCCTCCTCGGCGCCGGCGTTCGCGGGGCCCAGACGGTCGCCGGGGCGACCGGGGTCGACCGGGCGGTCGAGGTCGCGACCGAGGAGGCGATCGTCGCCGCGGTCGAGAGCGAGGCCGTCGAGCGGGCGCTCTCCCGGGTCCTGCAGGGGCCCGCCGTCGAGCAGGCCGTCCAGGAGGCGCTCGAAAGCGAGGCGCTGAAGCGGGCGCTGCTCGAGGCGCTAGACAGCGAGCTCGTCGACGAAGTCTGGCGGCGCCTTCTGGCGAGCGATGAGGCGCAGCAACTGGTCGAGCGGATCGCTGAGGCGCCCGAGGTCCGCGCCGCGGTCGCGGCCCAGGGCGTCGGGCTGATCTCCGACATCGGCCGCCAGATCGCCCGCTTCGCTCACCGCGTCGACGGCACGGTCGAGCGGATCGCGCGCCGGATCGTCTTCAGGACGCCCCGCGCCGCGCCCTCCGGCAACGCGGGCCTGATCAGCCGCGCCCTCGCAATCGGCATCGACCTGGTGGTCGTCAACCTCTCCTTCTCCGCCATCGCCGCCATCGTTGCCCTGATCGCGTCAGCTTTCAGCGGCAATTCCGACGGTGCATCCGAACAGGCGCTGGTGCTCGGCGCCGGGGTCTGGCTGGTGCTGGGGGCCGTCTACCTTCTGGTCTTCTGGACGCTGGCGGGCCAGACACCGGGGATGCGCTTCATCCGTATCAGGCTCGACTCCCACGGGGAGCGGCGGATGCGCCTGGGCCAGGGGATCAAACGCCTTGTCGGTCTCGGCCTCTCGGTCGTCACCCTCGGTATCGGCTTCCTCGGAGTCCTCTACAACGAGCGCCGCCGCGGCTGGGAGGACCGAATGAGCGACTCTGAGGTGCTCTATATCGAGCCGACTGTCAACCCCGCCCCGTGGTCGGCACTGGAGCGCCCAGGGCCGGAGCCCGCGCCGGGCGCCTAAGCCACGACCGGGCGTCGCTCGAGCACGACCTCGGCTCCTCGCGCCGGGCTGATCGTGATCGCGCGGCGGCGGGCGACCTCGGTGGCCCCCTCCGCCGCGATCAACTCGTTGGCGGCGAGCACGGTGCGCAGCACTATCCGCATCTCCAGCATGGCGAAGTTGGCGCCGATGCATCGCCGGCGCCCGCCGCCGAAGGGGATCCAGGTGTATGTCCCTGGGGGCTGGCCGAGGAAGCGCTCGGGCCGGAACGAGTATGGATCCGGGTAGATCTCCGGGTCGTGCTGGACCAGATAGGCGTTGGGCACCAGGCAGACGCCGGCGGGATAGGACCAGCCCCCGACCTCGATCGGGGCCTTGACGAAGCGCGGCGCCGAGTTCGGCAGCACCGGACGCCGTCGCAGGGTCTCCTGCACGGTGGCGGTCAGGAACTCCTCGCCCTCGTCGCCGTCGATCTCCCCCACCAGGCGCTCGAGAACCCGGGGCTCGTGCGAGAGCCGGTCAAAGCACCAGGCCAGCTCGGAGGCCGTGGTCTCGTGGCCCGCGACCAACAGCGTCATCAGCTCGTCGCGGATCTCGTCGCGCGACATCTCGGAACCGTCCTCGTGGCGCGCCTCGAGCAGCATCGTCATCACGTCATCGCCGGCGACCCCGGAGGCGCGGCGCTCGTCGATCAGCCCGGCGAGAATCTCGTCTGTCTCGCGGCTGAGGTCGTCGAAGCGCTTCCAGCGGCCGTGCCCGCCCAGCAGGCGCTGGAGCGGCGGCAGCATGGAAACGGGGTTGGACCCGAACGCGAGGATCGCGGTAAGCCGCGCGCGCAGGGACTCGAGCCGATCCCCCCGCTCGAGGCCGAAGACGGCACGGAGGATCACCTCAAGGGTCAGCGCCTGCAGGCGCGGGTGCAGCGACACCCGCTCGCCGCGCGGCCAGCCCTCCACCTCGCTGCGGGCGACCTCGTCCATCAGGCCCCTCAACCGCTCCATCCGCTCGCCGTGGAAGGCGCCGAGGATCAGCTTTCGCTGCTCGAGGTGCTGGCCCTCGTCGAGGAGGATCACCGAGTGGCTGCCGACGATCGGCTCGAGGATCCGCGCGCCTTCGCCGGGGTGCAGGACCTCGGCCGGGGAGGTGAACACCTGCTTGATCTCCTCGGGGTCGGAGAGCATCACGAACGGCGGCGTCGCCAGCAGGCGAATCGTGAATCGCCTGCCGTAGCGGGCGCGGCAGCGCTCGAGGAAGGGGATCGGACGCGACCACCAGCCGACCGTCTGGATCGCGCTCGGCAGGCGTGGTCCGGGTGGAAGAGCCGCAGGCATCATTTCGAGCCTACGGCAAGCGGTCGTGCCCAGATGTGCCGTTGGGCACACAGGCACGTAGAGTCCGGGGTCCTGCGCCCGAGACAGGGGCCGGCGCGACGAGGATCGAAGCGGAAGGAGTGGTGAGATGGCGAGCGTCGAGCAGCGACCCGCAACGGCAGGCGAGGCGCCGGGCGCGGCCCCCGGGGACGGTGTCCTCCTAAACCCGGCGAGCTACGACCCGACCCACCTCGATCCTGAGTCGCGACGGTTGATGCTGGCGACGATCGATTTCTTCGAGTCGCGCGGAAAGAGGGTCCTGAAGCAGCACGACCGGGACCACGTCTGGTACGCCGACTTCCTCGAGTTCGTCAAGGAGAACAAGGTCTTTGCGACCCTGCTGACACCGTCTCGCGACGCGGGTGGCGACCCCGCCAAGCGCTGGGACACCAATCGCATCTGCGCCTTCAACGAGATCACGGCCTTCTACGGCCTCGCCTACTGGTACACATGGCAGGTCTCGATCCTGGGCCTGGGGCCGATCTTCCAGTCCGACAACGAGACAGCGCGCCGACGAGCTGCCGAGTTGCTCGATCAGGGCGCGATCTTCGCCTTCGGCCTCTCCGAGCGCGCGCACGGGGCAGACATCTACTCGACCGACATGGTCCTCACCCCGGACGGCGACGGCGGTTTCCGTGCCAACGGCGGCAAGTACTACATCGGCAACGGCAACGAGGCGGGGATGGTCTCCGTCTTCTCTCGCCGCGCCGATATGGAGGGCAGCGAGGGATACGTCTTCTTCGTTGCCGACAGCGGTCACCCCGCCTACCGGCTGGTCCGCAACGTCGTCAACTCCCAGTCCTACGTCAGCCAGTTCGAGCTCGAGGACTATCCGGTGCGCCCAGACGACGTCCTGCACACCGGCCCGGATGCATTTGCCGCGGCCCTGAACACGGTCAACATCGGCAAGTTCAACCTCGGCTTCGCCTCGATCGGGATATCCGAGCATGCCTTCTACGAAGCGATCACCCACGCCGACGCACGCGTCCTCTACGGAATCCAGGTGACCGACTTTCCCCACGTGAGCCAGGCGTTCACAGATGCTTACGCCCGGCTCGTTGGGATGAAGCTGTTCGGCGAGCGGGCGGTCGACTACATGCGCTCGGCCGGCCCCGAGGACCGTCGCTACCTGCTGTTCAACCCGATCAACAAGATGAAGGTGACGACCGAGGGAGAGCGGGTCATCGACCTGCTCTGGGACGTGGTCGCGGCGAAGGGATTCGAGAGCGACATGTACTTCGAGATGGCGGCCCGTGACATCCGGGCGCTGCCGAAGCTCGAGGGGACAGTCCACGTGAACATGGCGCTGGTGCTGAAGTTCATGGCCAACTACCTCTTCAACCCGGGCCAGCTCGGCCCTCCGCCGCAGCGCCACGACGACGCCGACGACGGGTTCCTCTTCCGCCAGGGTCCTGCTCGGGGGCTGGGGAAGATCCGCTTCGGCGACTGGCGCAACGCCTACGCGGATTTCGCCGCCCTGCCCAACGTCGCCAGGTTCCTGGAACAGGCGGAGGGACTCTGCCGGCTGCTGCAGAGTGCGCCGCCGAGCGAGGACCAGCAGCGCGACCTCGATTTCCTGCTCACCCTCGGCGAGCTCTTCACCCTGATCCCCTACGGCCAGCTGATCTGCGAGCAGGCAACCCTGCGCGGACTGGAACCGACACCGTCGACCAGATCTTCGACGTCTTCGTACGCGATTTCTCGGCCTATGCCGTGGCCCTCCACGGCAAGGGCTCGACCACGGATGCCCAACGGGCCTGGGCGCTGGAAAGCGTGCGCGAGCCGGTCGTCGACGAGCAGCGCTTCGAGAGCGTCTGGGCCAAGGTCCGGGGCCTCGCCGGCGCCTACGAAATGCGCCCCTGAGAGCTAGATCCGCCCCGCCGCCAGGAGCCGCCTCAGGAACCTCTGCGTCTCCGGTCGTTGTGGCTCAGCGAGAATTCGCTCCGGTGGCCCCTGCTCGACGATCGAGCCATCGTGGAGGAAGGCGACCTTGTCGGCAACCTCGCGGGCGAAGCTCATCTCGTGGGTGGCGATCACCATCGTCACCCCCTCGTGCCTTGAGATCGCGGACCGCCGCCAGGACCTCGCCGACCAGCTCCGGGTCAAGCGCGCTGGTGACCTCGTCGAGCAGCAGCGCCCGCGGCCGCGAGGCGAAGGCGCGGACGATCGCGACCCGCTGCTGCTGGCCGCCGGAGAGCTGGTCGGGGCGGTCCGCCTCGCGGCCCGAGAGGCCGAAGCGCGCCGAGCAGCTCGCGGCCCTGGGCCTCCGCCTCGCCCCGCCCCATTCCCTGCGCCCGGGTCGCTCCGAGGACGACGTTGTCGAGCACGCTCAGGTGCGGGAAGAGGTTGAATGCCTGGAAGACGACTCCGAGCCGCCGGCGAACCGCCACCGGGTTGACCGAGGGATCGGTGATCACGTCGCCGTCGAGGAAGATGTCGCCATCGTCGATCTCCTCCAGCAGGTCGATGCAGCGCAGCATGGTCGACTTGCCCGAGCCCGAGGCGCCGATCAGCGCAACCGCCTCGTGTTCATTCACGGTCAGGTCGATTCCCCGCAGGACCTGGCGCTCCATGAACGCCTTGGTCACACCCCGAATGTCGATCACGGGGACGGTCAAGAGCGCACTTCGCCGGTGGCCCCGATCTTGTCGACGATCCGGGCCATCGGCACCGTCACCGCCAGATAGAGGATCGCGGCGCCGATCAGCGGCGTGTAGTTGAAGCTGGAGGCGGAGTCGATCTGGGCCACGCGGTAGGCCTCGGCGGCGATCCCGAGCACCGATATCAGGGCGACGTCCTTCTGCAGCGAGATGAAGTCATTGAGCAGCGGCGGGCCGACCCTCCGCACAGCCTGCGGCAAGATCACGTGCCGCATCGCCTGCGCCTCCGTGAGGCCGATCGCGAGCGCTGCGTCGCGCTGGCTGCGGTGAACCGAGGCGATTCCGGCCCGGTAGACCTCGGCGACATAGGCGCCGTAGGCGAGCGCCAGTGCGAACCCGCCGAGGATGACCGGGTCGGTGGGCAGCCCCTGCAGCTGAAGGGCGGGGATGCCGAACCCGATCAGATAGATGAGAAGGATGATCGGCACTCCTCGCAGCAGGTCGGTATAGACGGTCGCCAGCAGACGCAGCGGGAACAGCGAAGGCATCCGGCTGGTTCGGATCAAAGCGACGACGAGGCCGACGATCAGGACCGTGATCTCGACGACCATGAACACGCGGATGTCGAGCCAGAAGGCCCTGAGGATGTCCGGGAACGTGTCCTTGAGCGCACTCCAGGAGAAGAACGTGTCACGGACACTGGGCCAGCCGGAGCTGGTCAGGATCGAGCGCCGTGAGGCCACCGAGGATGACCACGGTCGAGACCGCGGCGATCAGCTGACCGCGGCGGGCACGCCCGCGCTTGGCCGCCTCGCGCGCGGCGCGGCGGCCGCCGATGGCAGCGGTCTCGGTCAAGGAATTGCCGATTCTGACCGCAGGGTGGGACGGCTTCTCAGCCGTCCCGGAGTGCTAGCTGGAGAGCTCCGGCGCCCCCGCCGCCTTGCTCATCCACTGGTCTGTGATCTGCTGCAGCTTGCCCGACGCTCTCAGCGACTCGACAGCCTTCGAAACGCAGGCCGTGAGCGGCGAGCCCTTGCTCAGGAGCGCTCCCCAGCGGTCGCCCCCGGGGGCGGGGAACTGGCCGACGACGGTGGCTTGGGGAACCTGGACGGCGGTCAGGTAGAGCGCGGTCGGAACGTCGACGACCACCGCGTCGACCTGGCCCTGCTTGAGCGCGGTGACGACGTCGTTGGAGTTGTCGAAGACCTTCGGGTCGGTGCTCGGCTTGATCACGTCGTTGACGGCTTCGAGGCTGGTCGTCCCGATCTGAACGCCGATGGTGGTGTCGCTGAGGTCCGCCAGCGAAGTGGCCTTTGCCGCGTCGGAGCTCTTCAGCGCAACCACCGCCTGGTTGGCCGTGTAGTAGGGCGCCGAGAAATCGACCTGCTCTGAGCGCGCCGGGGTGATCGAGATCTGGTTGACGTCGAAGTCGAAATCCTTCGGGCCCGGCGCGTAGGAGGCGTTGAACGGAACCACCGTCCATGCGACCTTCGACTTGGGGAAGCCGAGCTCGTCGGCGATCGCATAGGCGACCGCGCTCTCGAAGCCCTTGCCGTTGGTCGGGTCGTTGTCGATGAAGTAGGGCGGGTAGGCCGGCTTGTCGGTGGCCACGGTCAGCTCGCCCTTGGCATGGGTGGCGAGCTTGGATGGCGTGCAGTTGCTGGCGGTCGCCCCGGTCAGGTCGGTGGTCGTATCGCTGCTGCTGCCGCAGCCGGCAACGGCGATGCCGAGGACGGCGACGAGGGCGATGGCGGCTGGCAGTCGGTGCACGTTTCGGGGCGGCGGAGGAGCTTGCGCGGGCAATCCTAAGCGAATGCAACGGCAGTTTGCAATGCGCACGCCTCCGCGCCTCGCCCTGCGAGACTTGGACCCGTGCTCGACCAGCGGTTGATCACCGCCCTTCACGTTCGGGCGCTGCGGCGGGCGCAGCTGCGCCCCGAGCACCTCCCGCACGTGCTGTTCCAGGCCTCGACCGTGGGGGCATTGCTCGAGGGCGCCTATGACGGCGACGTCAGCTTCGCCGAGCTTGCCGAGCACGGCGACCTCGGCCTCGGGACGCTGAACTCGCTCGACGGTGAGATGATCGCCCTCGAGGGCCGCTTCTTTCGCGCCAACGTCGACGGGCACACCGCAGAGATCGACCCCGCCGTGCGCTCGCCGTTCGCGGTCATGTCCTGGTTCCAGCCGACCGTCGAGTTCGCCCTCGAGGGGCCCTCCGACGAGGCTGCGTTTCTCGGTGCGATAGACGAGCGCGTGCCGCCCGGGGCTGAATCCTGGTCGTTCCGGGTCGACGGCGAATTCGAGCGGATCCATGCCCGCTCGGTGCCTCGCCAGCAGCCTCCCTACCGACCGCTGACGGAGGTGGTCGCCGATCAGCACACCTTCGACCTCGACTCGGTCGAGGGGACGATCGTCGGGTTTCGCTTTCCCGACTACGCCGAAGGTATCGAGGTGAGCGGCTACCACAACCATTTCATCTCGGCCGACCGCAAGCGCGGCGGCCACGTCCTCGCCTTCCGTACCGCCGATGTCAGGGTCAGGATCGACCCATCGAGCGACCTCCATGTCGAGCTGCCGCCGGGCGTCGACCTCTCCGACGCGGAGCTGACCGAGTCGACCCGCGCTGCCCTGCAGCGAGCGGAGAGCTCCGGATAACCCCTCCAGGCGCTCACCCGGCCTGGGATATCTCGACCATCGGCTGTAGGCCCTGTAAAGCGATTCAGCCCGGATGCCGATCCAGGTTCAAATCACAGAGGGAGGACAGCGATGACAACCCGAAACCGGATCCTCATTTTCACCCTGTCCGTGCTCGCGATCGTGCTCGCCGCCTCCGCGGTCGCGTCGGCCACGGCCTTCAACACCAACCTGCGGCTGAACCGCTACTCGCTCGGCTTCTTCTATGGGGTCGTCAAGTCGTCGCAGCCGAAGTGCAAGGTGCGTCGGGTAGCGCTCTACGTCAAGGATTCCGGGCCACCGATCACGCTGGTGCCGGTCGGCGGCACCAAGTCGGCGCCCAACGGCCACTGGGACCTCGTCGACGGCTACGGCCTCGGCGGTGAGTTCTACGCCAAGACCCCGGAGAAGCGGATCACCATCAACGGCCACTCGCACATCTGCAGGGCCGACATCTCGAACGTCTTCATCCGCTAGCGGGAGCTTCATCTGGCTTCAGCCCTGCCCACGGGACCAGCACCTGCCTGATCCTAGGCGGCTGACTAGGTCGAGCGGGCGCCCGCGACCTCGCGAGCGCAGCGCTCGCCGGACTCGACGGCACCCTCGAAGAATCCCTGGTAGGCGACCGAGGTGTGCTCGCCGCCGAAGTGCAGGCCACCCTCGGGGCGGGCGATCGCCCCCGCGAAGCTGGTGGTCTGGCCGGGCAGAAAGGCGGCGTAGGATCCGCGCGACCAGGGATCGGCGGACCACTCGTCGAGCCAGGCGCGTCCGCTGAAATCGCGGCTGATCCCGGGAGCGGCCCGCTCGAGCACCGCCAGAGTCTGCCGCACCACCGACGCTGGAGCGGGCCCGTGGGCGCGGCTTACCGGATAACCGGCGCCGACCGCGCCTCCGGAATAGACCGTCAGTAGGCCGTCGCCTCCACGCTGGGTCAGCGATGAGTCCCAGGTATCGAGCAGCGGCCGGTCGGTGACGAAGTCGCCATCCCAGCGACGGTAGTGAGATGGGCGGCGGCGGAACTGCATCAGCAGCTTCGAGTTGGTGCCCATCCCGAGCATCTTGATCGCCTCGCGCTTGCGGGGGCTGAGGCCGGAACGTTCGAGATCGACGAGACGCAGGGTCGTGAACGGGGTCGTCAGCACGACTCGATCGGCGACGACCTCATCTCGGATACCGGAGAAGTGCAGACCGTAGGAGCCGCCGGGCCGCCGCCGGAGCGCCTCGAGCGGAGCATCGAGCCGGACCGAATCCCGCGGCAATGCGTCCGCCAGATGCCGGGCGACCTGATCGTTGCCGCCGTGGACATGGAAGCGCTCATCGGATCCGTCGCTCGAGGCAGGGTCCGCGCCCGGCTTCTCGAGAATGTAGAAGAGGTTGGTCGCGCTGAGCCTGCCGGCGTCGAGGCCGAACTCCTCCGAGAGGTACTCGCTGACCACCTGGCCGAGAGGCGAGTCGGCGCCGCCTGGGACGTTCGCCTCGAGCCAGCCGCGGGCGGTCATCCGATCAAAGCGGTGGGCGGCGGGGCTCGAGTAGCCGCTGGACAGGTACCCGGTTCGCAGAGCGTCGGATCGCAGCCTCCGCTTGAGCGCCCCGAAACCGCGAAGCACCTGCCCCTGGTTGCGCAGGGAGCCGTCGAGATAGATCAGGGAATGGACGCCGGAACGGCGCTTCGCCCACGCCGCCCGATCCTCGAGACGAAGGCCAAGCTCCGCGACCAGGGCCCGGATACGGGAATGGTCGCTGTCGATGAACTCGCCGCCGTGCTCGCCAACCTGGCCCTGGGCGAATCCGCGCGCGCTCCAGCAGCGGCCCCCGATCCGGTCCGGACGAGCCTCGTAGACGTCGACCGGAATCCCTCGTTGATTGAGCCTATGGGCGCAGGTCAGCCCGGCGAGGCCGGCGCCGATGACCGCGACCCGGCGTCGTCCGGGAGCCGGTTCCGAAGAGCCTCCGCAGGCAGCGAGCGGACCGGCCACGAGCAGGGCGCCGCCGAGAGCGGCGCTGCGGCCAAGAAACTGGCGCCGCGAAAAGGTGAGGTCCGGGGGGTCCGGGGCTGTCACAGCCGGCCTCCCGCGCTCAGCCGGCGCCGAGCTGCTCGCCGATCGACCTCGCCCACCGGCGGATCGCCGTCCAGTCGCGGAAATCCCCCAGCGGAGCCCGCATGGCGCTGATCAGGAGCCTCTCGCGGCGCTTGAGCAGGTCGGGGTCGAGCTTTCCGGCGAAGATCTCGTGCCCTCGTGCGCCGGTCGCTTCGATCGCCTCGGCAATACCAACCGGCTCCGCCTCCTCGGGCAGCGGTGGGTCGCCGGTCGGCCCGCTGCTGAAGAGCCAGGCGGGGCGATCGACGAGCTCGGCGCCGTGGGCTTCGAGCAGCTTCCGCGCCGGCTTCATCCAGCGGCCGGCGTAGACGGCACTGCCGAGGACAACCACGCCCGCGCCGGTGAAGTTGCTGACCTCGGCGGCATCGAGGACGCGGCAATCTCGCCCGCCTTGGCGCAGCTCATCAGCGATCGCGTCGCCGATCTCCCTGGTGCTCCCGTACTTGCTGGCAACGACGATCCAGACCTCCAAGCCTCAGCCCCCGAGCCAGTCGTCGATCGGCAACCGGACGCCGAGGGATGAGAAGTCGCCCGATTCTCGCATCTCCTCCGCCGCCGTCGCCATCGCTGCGATCGCAACCCAGGCGAGGCCGCCGCCGACGCTGACCCGCTGCGCCCCTGCAGCGGCGATCTCACCCATCGAGAGCCCCGGGTGGGCGAGCACGTTGACCGGCTTCGAAGTCGCCTCGCAGATCGAGCGCACCTCCTCCGCATGGCGCAATCCTGGCGCGTAGAGGACGTCCGCCCCAGCCTCCTCGTATGCCTGCAGCCTGGCGATCGTGTCGTCGAGGTCGGGATTGCCGCGGATGTGATTTTCGGCCCGGGCGGTGAAGGTGAAGGGGAAATCGAGCGCCCGGGCCGCCTCGGAGGCTGCCGCCACCCGCTCGACGGCGGCCTCGAGAGCGTAGATCCGGCCCTCGGGATCGAAGTCCTCGATCGAGCCCCCGACCGCCCCAGCCTCGGCTGCCCGGGAAATCGCCGCCGCCGCATCCTCCGGGCGGGGCCCGTGACCGTTCTCGAGGTCGACCGAGAGCGGCAACGGAGTGGCGCCGGCGAGGTCCCGGGTGTGCTCGATGACCTGGTCGAGGCTGGCTCCGCCGTCCGCGAGCCCGAGGGTGAGGGCGAAGCCCGAGCTGGTCGTCGCAAGCGCCTTGAAGCCGAGTGCGGCCAGCGCTTTCGCCGACCCCAGGTCCCAGGGGTTGGGAATGATGAACGGATCGCCCTCGTGCAGGGATCGAAACGCCGCTGCCTTACTCTGCTGGTCCGCTTGCACGCAACGCCTTTCGGTCCGCCTGGGCGGGGATGGAGACGGCCGGAATCGAACCGGCGTCCGCGGACGCGTTGCGAGGGCATCTACAGGCTTAGCCGGCTCTTTGATCTCGCTTCCCGGGGTCCGAGCCGGCGGGCACTACCGGGAAGCCAGCCCCCTGAAATTTCCCCTGGCGGCGGAGGCGAGCCGCTTCGGGTGAGCCCGTTTCTGAAGCCGGTGCCCCTCCCCACGGGCGAGGGAGGACCGACTCTCATCGCTTAGCTACTAACTAAGCGGCGAGGGCGAACTCATGGTCCGCACGTATTGGTTTTTCCCGGGGTTTTACGAGGCCTCCGGGAACCTCGGCCTGCAACCGTTCGCACTGACGACCACGTCGAAGCCATGTCGTCCCCGTGCTATGTCGCATCCAATTGTACGGTGCCGCGCCGGGTAACCCCCATACCGCCCGGAATGCACCGTTAGGGCTCCAACGGACGCGGAGTGCAGTTCGGCCCAGAGACGGTCAGACGGTGGCGCTGCGCTTGAACTCCGCCAGGAAGTCGGCGGGGAAGCCGGGGACGCCGTCGAGGTCGTCGACCGAGCGGTAGCCGCCAAGTCGCTCGCGGTAGGCGAGCACCCTGGTCGCCTGGGTCACTGAAAGACGAGCGTTCCGGAGGTCGTCGAAGGTCGCCGTGTTGAGGTTGACCGCGGCAGCGGCCGGTGCCGGTGCTACCTGCTCGGGCGCTGCCGGCGGCTGCAGCGGGGCCTGAGGTTGGGGCGCTGCTGCGGGGGGCTGAGGCGCGTCCGGGGGTTGTGGGGGCGCTGCGCCTGGGGGCTGGGGGGCGACCGGGGGTTGTGGAGGCGCAGCGGCCGGGGGCTGGGGGGCTGCAGCCGGGGGCTGCTGGGGGGCTGCGGGGGGCTGGGGCGCTGCGGCGGGGGGCTGGGGCTGGGGCGGTTGTGCCTGGGGCGGTTGTGCCTGGGGCGAGGCCGTAGCCGCGGGTGGCGGAGGAGGCGGCGCCGGCTCAGCAACCGGAGGCGGCTGCACGGGTGGCGGTTGGGCGGCGGCCTGCTCCGCTGCTGCGGCACGCTGCTCTGCCTCACGCGCCCGCTGCTCGGCCTCGGCGACGCTGTCGAGCACCTGCTGCAACTCGCGCTGGCGCCTCTCCTCCTCGGCCCGCTTACGGGCCTCCTCCTCGGCCTTCTGGCGGGCCGCCTGTTCAGCCGCGGCTGCCCTCCTCTCGGCCTCCTCGGTTCGCTTCTCGATCTCCCGCAGCCTCGCCTGGGCGTCGGTGAGGGCCTGCTCGCTTGCCTCCGGCGCGGGCGGGGGAGTGGCCGGCGGAACTGCTGCCGGGGGGGCGAGGGGCGGCTCTGCGGCTGCAGCCGCGGCCTGCGAGCGGGCCTGTGCCTCGGCCTCCATCCTGGCCTTCTGCTCGGCCTCGGCGCGAGCTTTCTCGGCCTCGGCGCGCACACGCTCATCGGCCTCGCGGCGGGCCTGCTCGATCGCGGCTTGCGCCTCCGCCTGGGCGCGCTGCTCGGCCTCTATCCGGTTGCGTTCGGCCTCCTGCTGAACCCGGAGGTCGGCCTCGGCCTGAGCCTTCTGCTCGGCCTCGGCGCGGATTCGCTGCGCCTCCTGAGCCTGCGCGTCGACCTGCTGCTGCTGCATCGAGGCCTGCTCGCCGGCTGCCTGCTGGAGTCGCTCGGCCTCCTGCAGGCGGCGCTCGCTCTCGGTCCGGATACGCTCCTCCTCGCGCCGGATCTCCTCGACCTTTGAGCGCACCCTCTGCTCGGCCTCGAGCGCGGCCTGCCGCTCCGCGGCATCGCCCGGCTCAACGCCGCCCGGGGCAGGCTGCGATTGTTGCGGAGTCGGCGAAGGCGGCTGCTCTTCCGCAAACCCCGGCACCGGCGCCGAGGCAGCGGGCTGGGACGGCGGGGGCTGGGCCGCGAACGGCGGCGGCGGGGCGGGCGGCGGCGGCGGGGGCGGGGTCGGCTCCGGCTCGGCGGGCGGTGCCGAGGCCGGCAGCTCGAGGCTCTCGGTCGGCGGTCCATCGGGGGCCGCCACCGGCGAGGGCTGGGCGGGCGGCGAGGGCTGGGCGGGCGGGGCGGCGGCGGCGGGCCGTTCGCCGGCGAGCGCGCCGGTGGCGGCGGCACCCGCAGCGGCGGCACCCGCGGCTGCTGCGCCTTCCCCCAGGGAGACCCCTTCTCCACCGGCGGGGGCCTGCTGGGCGGGAGCGGCGCCCGGGGCCGTCCCGGACGCAGTCGGCTCGGACGGGCGCTGCGCCCGCGCCTCCGCTATCAGCTGCTCGGCCTTCTGCCTCTCCGCCTGCTCCTTCTTCTGGACCTTCTCCAGCTTGCGCTGCTGGCGCTTCGAAAGTTTCTTCGACGGGGCCGGAGGCTGCCCACCGGCGGGGCCCCCGGGAGCCGGAGGCTGCGCCCCGGTGGATGGCGGCTGGGGCGACGGGGGCCTTGGCTGCGCAGCGGGTTGCGCGGGCGCCTTCTTCCTGCCGCCGAACAGCCCCTTCTTCGTCTTGGTCGTCTGCGCGGCTGCCGCCCCGGCAGCGGCTGCGGTCGCCGGCTGCGTGGCGGCGGACGGCGCCGGCGCCCCCTGGGACCCGGGACCGATCCCGGGTCCCTGGGAAACGGTGCCCGGCCCGGCAGGAACTGTTCCCGCGGCGCTCGCACCCGGGCGGGACTCAGGTGTCGTCCGGGCGACTCCGCCCGGGGCCTGCTGGGCGCCCCCGGCCTTCTGCGTCCGCTTCTCCTCCTTGCGGCGCTTGGCGTCCTCGAGGCGCTGGCGACGCTGCTGGTCCCGTGCGGCCCGCTTCTGCTCCCGCTCGAGGCGCTTGCGCTCGGCCCGGCTCATCTGGGCGCCGCCGGCCGCCGCCGACGCCGCGGTGGCGCCCTGGGGTGCCGGTGCTCCGGCGGTGGCGGGCGCCGCAGCCACGGGGGCGCCCTGCGCCGACGCCTGCTTCTTGTCCTTGCCCTTGTCGCCCGAGCGGATCACGGTCATCACGATCAGCAGTAAGAGAATCGCCGCGACCAGGCCGCCCACGATGAATTCGGTGTTGTCCTCGACGAAATTACGGGCGTCGTCGGTGAAGCTCGCCTGGGTGACGGCAGCGGTCGTGGCGGGCGCAACCGGATCCGCCGCCTGGGCGGCGGGGGCAACGAGAGCCCCCACCGCCAGGCCGGCGACGCAGATGGGCAGGGCAAGACGGTTGCGCATCATCATCGAATATTCGCACGCCTTGCATACCGAAGATGTGACGGAGGCGGGAGCTGGCACCGATCTTGCCCGGATCCTCACCTCATCCGCCCCTTGAATTCCCGCTCCACTTCGCGACGAGTGTCGCGCTCGGCGATCTCGCGCCTCTTGTCGCGACCCTCCTTGCTGCGCGCCAGCGCCAACTCGACCTTGGCCCTCGGACCCTTGAAGTAGATCCGCGTCGGCACCAGGGTCAGCCCCTTCTGCGCCGTCTTGCCGACGAGCCGTTCGATCTCGGCCCGGTGCAGGAGCAGCTTCCTCGGCCGCTCGGGGTCGTGGTTCTGGCTGCTGGCGGGGGCGTACGGCGGGATGTGCAGGTTGCGCAACCAGACCTCGCCCGCGTCGACTACGGCGTAGGAATCGCTCATCTGCGCCTTGCCCTCGCGCAGCGCCTTGACCTCGGAGCCCTGCAATTCGATTCCGGCCTCCATCGTCTCGACGTAGGAGAAGCGGAAGCGCGCGCGACGGTTGGTCGCGACGTCGCCCGAGGCGGGAACCCGTCTCTTCTTCGGCTTTGCCATCTGTCCCGTTGTCCCGTCCTCAGCCCTCGGCCGGCTCCAGGTCCACCCGCCCGCGGGCTCGCTCGACCCCGACCACCCTGACCGCGACCGGGTCGCCGAGGCGCACCTGGCGACCGCTCTTGCTGCCGATCATCGCCGTCTCCTCCTGGTTCAGCTCGAACCGCTCCCCGCGCAGCTTCCGCGCCGGCAGGAACCCCTCGTAGACATCTCCGAGATCGCCGCCGAAGGCGACGAAGGCACCGGCGCCGATGACCCCGGAGACCTCGCCCTCGAACACCCGCTCCCAGCCGGCCCCGAGGAGCTCACGCTCGAGCAGGAATGCCGAGCATACGTCGTCGGCGTCGCGCTCGATCCGCGACGATTCGCGCTCCCTCTCGGAGCAGTACAGCGCGGCCTCGGCGACGGCACCCCGCTCCGGAGCGTCCTCCCCCTCTCCCAGCGCAGAGAGCAGCGCCCGGTGCACGACCAGGTCGGGATAGCGCCGGATCGGCGAGGTGAAGTGACAGTAGGCGTCGCTTGCGAGGCCGGCGTGGCCGAGGTTGCGGTCGCTGTAGTGGGCCTGCTTGAGCGCACGGAGCACGAGCGATGTATACGCCGAGCGCCCGTGTCCGCGCCGGGCGGCCTCGGCGGCGACGAGCCGGCTCGCCTCGCCCGCGATCCGAGCGGCCTCGCGCGGCGCCATCTGTTCCGGCAGGGGCGGGGTGGGCAGGTCGAGCGAGGCGAGCTGCTCGATCATGAACCCGACCCTCTGAGGATCGGGTTGCTCGTGCACGCGGTAGAGCGTTGTGACCCGGCGCTGCTCCAACAGGGCCGCGACCCGCTCGTTGACGAGGATCATCAGCCGCTCGATCAACCGGTGGGCCTCGGTCTGATCGACGCCGCGCGCCGAGACCACGTCGCCGTCGTCGAAATCAAACTCGGGCTCGCGGGAGTCGACGGCCAGCTCGCTGCCGGCGCGGGTCGCACCGAGCCCGGCGGCCGCCGCGCGGGCGATCTCCAGCGGCTCCGCCACTTCGGCGGGAGCGGTCTCGCGCCCGGCGAAAACCCGGTCGAGGTGGTCGTAGTCGAGGCGGGCGTCTGAGCGAACGCGGCTGCGGTAGAAGCGCGCCGAGCGGGCCCCCGCGTCGGGGCCGAGCTCGATCTCGGCGGTCACTGCCAGGCGCTCGACCCCTGGGGCGAGGCTGCACGCCTCGTCGCTGAGGACCGCGGGCAGCATCGGCTCAACGGTGCCCGGCACGTAGGTGCTGTTCGCCCTCTCCAGAGCCTCGCGGTCGAGCCCCGAGCCCGGCCTCACGTGCGCCGCGACGTCAGCGATGTGGATCCACAGTCGGACCCCGTCCCCCTCGCGCCGGGCGGACACGGCGTCGTCGAAGTCCCTGGCCGAGGCGGGGTCGACGGTGAACGTCGGCAGTCCGATCAGATCCCGGCGCGAACCGGGGTCAGTGGCAACCGAGACCGCGGCCTCGCGCGCATCCTGCTCGAGCCTGCTGCGGAAACCGCGCCCCTGGCCGCGCTCGTGCAACAGCGCAGCGGAAACGTCGCGGGCGCTGTCGGGCGAACCCAATTCTCGCAGCACCCGCCCCCTGCCCGCCCCGAACTCGATCAGCGCGATCCGGCCTTCGAGGTCACGGGCACTGCGCTCGAGGGCGATCTGCGGGCCGCGCTCGAACAGCGGCACCGCAGCGGCAAAGCGGCCCCGGCGCTCGATCTCGGCGACGTGGGCGCCGCGGAGCGAGCGCGGCCCCGCACCTCTTCCCGGGCGCCGGCTCAACCCTGCGCCTGCGCCCCGGACTGCGGCGGGACCAGGCCGTCGAGCACCCCCAGGGCCCGCTGCAGTCCCTCGTCGGGACGGGTGGCGGGGTCGTCGAGGGCCCGGACGTCGGGCTGGATCCCCTTGCCGGCCAACGAGATTCCGTCTGCGGTGAAGAATTCCCCGATCGTCAGATCGAGGGCGCCGCCGTTGGAGAGGTCAATCACCTGCTGGAAGACCCCCTTGCCGAAGGAACGCGTCCCGACCACCGTGGCCTCGGCGTCGTCGGCGAGGGCGGAGGCGAGTATCTCGGCCGCCGAGGCGGTGTCGCGGTTGACGAGGACCACCAGCGGGCGCGAAGGGAGGTTGCCGCCGACGGTCTTATAGACGGTCTTCCCCTGCGTCCGGGACCTGGTCGAGACGACTACCTCGTTCTTGGGCAGGAAGATGCTCGAGGTCAGCACCGCCTCCTTCAGCAGACCGCCGCCGTTGCCGCGCAGGTCGAGGACGATCCCCTCCGCGCCCTGCTGATCGACCTTCTCGACCGCCCGGCGGAGGAACCCGTGGGCACCATCGGTGAAGCCCAGCAGGGCCACGTAGCCTAGCTTTCGGCCGCCGACGTCGACGATCCGGCTGGTGGCGATGGGGAGCGCGATCTGCTCGCGGGTCAGCCGGATCGACCGGGTGCGCCCGACGGAGGGGCGCAGGACGCCGATCGTCACCTCCGTGCCCTCCGGCCCCTTGATCTTGGCAGTGGCGATATCGGCATCCTCGCCGGCGATCGGGTGGCCGTTGACGGAGACGATCAGATCGCCGACCGCGATCCCGGCCCTGGAAGCGGGGGTGTTCCCGAACACCCGGCCCACCCGCAGTCCGCGCCGGACCTCGCTGACGCTTAGCCCGACGCCCGAGAAGCGACCGCTGATGGATTCGTTGAAGCGGGCCAGGTTCTCGGGGGAGAAGTAGTGCGAGAAGCGGTCCTTGAAGCGGCGCCTGATCGAACGGACCATGCCGTCGAGCGAGGCGTTGCTCAACTCCCTCGAACGGACCCGGCGGAAGTAATTGTCTTCGATCACCGAGGTGGCCTCCGCGTTGAGCGCCGTCGCGTCCTCGACGAAGGCGTCGCGCAGCGGCTGCGGCAGGTCCGCCGGGTGCCCCCCGAGCCAGAGCCCGGCACAGAGGGCGGCGATCAGGGCGGCGACGAGCGCCGCGACCCGGCTCCTGCTCACGAGTCGTTCAGACCTTCAGGAAGCGGCGCAGCGTGATCCCCGAACCGAGCGCCGATACGAGCACGGCGGAGCCGAACAGGATCGCCACCAGGAGCCCGAACGAGATCGTGTTCTGCGCCGCGACCAGGGCGAAGCTGTCGGAGAGCGGATCGACGATCGTGACCTTGCCCAACCACAGGACAAGTATGGCGATCGCGCCACCCGCGAACCCGACCGCTACCCCCTCGATCATGAACGGCCAGCGGATGAACCAGCGGGTCGCGCCGACGAGGCGCATCACCTCGACCTCGCGCCGGCGGGTGTAGATCGAGAGCCGGATCGTGTTGCCGACCAGCATCAGCGAGGCGATCACGAGCAGCGCCGTGAGGATCGTCAGCACCAGCTTCAGCGCCCCGGTCACTTCGGTGATCTTGCTCGCTTCCTCACGCGAGTCCACCACCTTGGTGATGATCGGGCTGATCGCCGTCGGGTTGCCGCTCGGCCCGGGCGGGGTGATCGCCGAGCGGATCGCCTCGAGCTGGGCGGCGTCGTCGGGCTTGACGTTGAAGGAGGCGGGGAGCGGGTTGGAATTGAGCTCCTTGAGCACGTTCGGGTCCTTGAGCCGGCCCTTGAGGATCTCGAGCGCCTCCGTCTTGGAGACGTAGTCCACCGATTTCACGTGTGGAAGCCCGGCCAACCTGCTCTTCAATGCCCCCTTTTCGGACTGGGTCGCGTCGTCATATAGGAAGACCTTGAGCTCGAGCTGGCTGCGGACCTCCTGGCTCTTGCTCTGGGTCGTCTGGAAGACCGGGATGAGAACTCCCAGCAGTATCACCGTGACTACGGTGGTGACGATCGCGGCGACGCTGGGGGCGGCATTGCGGCGCAGCGCCCGGAAAGCCTCCTGGATGAAGAACCAGAGCCTCGACATCAGGCGCTCACCAATCGATCCGCTCGTCGCCGTGGCCGTTGGTCTGCCCCTCGACACCGACGCCCATCTCGGCCCGCATGCGGACCCCGAACTCGGTCGTCGACTCCTCGGTGTAGCCGCCGGTGGACTCGTCGCGCACGATCCGGCCCTCGTAGAGCTCGATCACGCGCCGACGCATCTTGTCGACCATCTCGCGGTCGTGGGTGACGACGACGACCGTGGTCCCGGTGCGGTTGATCCGGTACAGCAGCTGCATGATCCCGATCGAGGTCACGGGGTCAAGGTTTCCGCTCGGCTCGTCGGCGAGCAGCAGCGGCGGGTGGTTGACGAAGGCGCGGGCGATCGAGACCCGCTGCTGCTCCCCGCCTGAGAGCTGGTCGGGGTAGTTGTGGAGCTTGGTCGAGAGTCCGACGAGTCGCAGCGTCTCCGGCACCTTCTCGCGGATCTCGGAGCGGCCGGCGCCGATCACCTGGAGCGCGTAGGCGACGTTGTCGTAGACGTTGCGGTTCGGCAGCAGCTTGAAGTCCTGGAAGACGGTGCCGATGTTGCGACGCAGCTGCGGGATCTTCTTATCGGGGAGGCTGCCGATGTCGCGGCCGGCGATCTTGACAGTGCCCTCGGTCGGCTCGAGCTCGCGGATCAGCAGCTTGATCAGGGTCGACTTGCCGCAGCCGGTGGGGCCGACGAGGAAGATGAACTCGCCCCGGTTCAGGGCCAGCGAGACGCGCTCGAGGGCGAGGTGCCCCCCGGGGTAGACCTTGGTCACGTCCTCGAGCTCGATGATCGGCGCTCCACCCCTGCGGGGACGCGCCGGTGCAGCGCCCTGCGGCTGCCCCTGCTTGGATCGTTTCTTCCGTATTGCCATGCTCGCGCTCTGTTCTCCGGTACGGGTGTTACTCCTTCGCGCCCGCGGGGGGCGCAAGGACTCGCCCGTTTGAAGTGAGCGGCATATTAGCGGACTATTTGTAAACCCTTGCAGAGTGCAAATCGCCTTCCCTTCCCCCTCCCTCCGTAGGCTGCCTACGTGCTCCGGCTGACGTCCCTGCTCGGAATCGAGGTGCGGCGCGGCTCCGACTACCTCGGACGGCTCGTCGACCTCAGCGCCATCGAGGAGGACGGGCGGCCCCCGATCGGCTCGGCCTGGGCCCGTCGGGGGCGCCGCGAGGTGATCGGGATCGGGCTCGACGCGGGGTTCGAGATCTCCGACCAGGCTCTGGTGGTCGAGGACGGCGCGGGCGAAGAGACTGTCGCCGGCGCCGGCCTGCTCCTCGCCCGCCACGTCCTCGACGCCCAGCTGATCGACCTCCAGGAGAAGCGACTGGTCCGGGTCGGGGACGTCCTCATCGAAGAGGAAGAGGACGGGCTGCGGCTCGCCGGGGTCGAGACAGGCGCCCGGCCGGTGCTTCGGAGGCTGGGGCTCGGGGCGATCGCTTCGCGGGCCGGTTCGGAGACGATCGACTGGATCGATCTGCACTTCACCTCGACCCGGGCCGACACGCTGCAGCTGTCGGTGCCGCGGTCGGCGATTCGCCACCTGCCCCTGGAGGAGATCGGCGCCCGTCCGGGCCGTCGCTTCGGGCGAGTCATGCGGGCACGCCGCCATGCGCCGCGGTAGCGCCCTCGTCGCCCTCGCCGCGGTCGCCGGGCCCGGCCTTCTCGCAGGGCTCTCCGACGACGACCCGGCAGGGATCGCCACCTACTCGATCCTCGGCGCCGACTACGGATACGAGCTCCTCTGGGTGCTGCTGCTCTCAACCATGGCGCTGGTGATCTTCCATGAGGCCGGTGCCCGCATGGGGGTCGCCACGGGCCAGGGGCTGATGGGCCTGATCCGCGACCGCTACGGGGTGCGCCTCGCCGCCGGTGCGCTGATCGCGCTGCTACTCGCCAACGTCGGCACCACCTGCGCCGAGTTCGCCGGCATCGCCGCCAGCCTCGAGCTGGCGGGCGTCAGCAAGTACGTCAGCGTGCCGCTCGCCGCGGTCGGCGTCTCGGTGCTGGTCCTGCGGGGGGGGTTTCACCGGGTCGAGCACGTCCTGCTCGCCCTCGGCACCATCTTCGCCGCATATGTCCTCGCCGGCCTGCTCGCCCACCCCGACTGGGGCGATGCCGCGAAGGGGCTGGTCACCCCCTCGATGCCGTCGGGTTCGGCGGCGCTGCTGGCGGCGACGGCGACGGTCGGCACCACCCTGGCGCCCTGGGGTCTTGCCTTCATCCAGTCCTACGTCGTCGACAAGCGGCTGCGGCCGGCCGACATCGGCTTCGAGCGCATCGACGTCATCACCGGCTCGATCATGACCGGGATCATCGGCTTCTTCGTCGTCGTCGCCTGTGCTGCGACCCTTCACGCCGACGGCCGCTCGATCGAAAGCGCTTCCGATGCCGCAGCGGCGCTGCAGCCCCTCGCCGGCAACCTTGCGGCGACGCTGTTCGGCGCCGGGCTGCTCGGCGCGGGGCTGCTGGCCGCCTCGATCCTGCCGCTGTCCACCGCCTACTCGGTGGCCGAGGCCGCCGGCACCGAGTCGGCGCTCGACGACCCCCCCTCGGAGGCGAAGCTCTTCTACGGAACCTACGCGGTGGTGGTGGTCGTCGCGGTCGCAGTCGTGCTAATTCCCGGGGCGCCGCTGATCCGCATCCTCTTCCTCAGCCAGGCGCTGAACGCGATCCTGCTGCTACCGCTGCTGGCCTTCATCATCGGCATCAGCAGGGACCGCGAGCTGATGGGCGATCTCGTCAGCGGCCGCCGTGCCACCCTGCTGGCCGTCGGGGCGATGGCGCTGATCGCCCTCTGCGTCCTCACCCTGCTCCTCAGCCAGGCGCTCTAAGGGATGCGGCCGTGAGCCCGCTGATCGTCCTGCTGCTCGCAGGCTGTGCGACGGCGCTGGCGACCGGTGTCGGCGCGATCCCGGTGTTCTTCCTCGGAGGGCGGGCTGCCACCCTTCAACCGCTGTTGCTCGGGATCGCGGCCGGCGTGATGGGGGTCGCCTCGATTGCCGGGCTGATCCTGCCCGGCCTCGATGAGGGCTCGGCGACCTCGGTCGGGGCCGGCATCGCCGCCGGGGTCGCCTTCCTGCTCGGAGCCAGACGCCTGCTCGAGATCCGCGACCGGCGCCTGGTGCGCCCCCGCCGCCAGGGCCTGACGACGTCGATCCTGGTCTTCGTCGTCCTCCTCGTCCACAGCCTGCCGGAGGGGTTCGCGATCGGCACCGCCTATGCCTCTGACACCGCCGGGCTCGGGCTCTTCGTCATCCTTGCGATCGGAATCCAGAACGTCCCCGAGGGAACCAGTGTGGCGATCCCGATGGCGGCGGCGGGGTTCAGCCGCACCCGCCAGTTCTGGGCTGCGGTCGCGACCAGCGTCCCGCAGCCGATCGGGGCGCTGATCGCCTACCTGCTTGTGCGTGAGGTCTCGGCCCTGCTGCCGTTCTCATTCGGCTTCGCCGCCGGCGCGATGCTCGCCCTGATCGCGATCGAGCTGCTCCCGCAGGGTTGGCGGGGAAACGCCGCCGGGTGCCTGGCCGGGGTCCTGGCCGGTGCGGCCGTGATGCTCGGCGTCAGCATCGCCCTCGGCGTCTGAGGTGGGCCCGACCCTCCCGGCCAGGACCCTGGTCCAGTCGATGCGCAGGAACAGGACCAGGCCCGCCAGCGCAGTCAGCTGAACCGCGATTCCCAGCGGCGAGGTGAGGCTGTCGAGGAAGGTGTCGGGGACCGAGGCCGCGATCGCCGAGGCGCCGGTGACGTAGATCGCGTAGGAGACGAGCCGCCCGGCGAAGAAGGCGGCGGTGAGGGGGATCAGGCGGACCTCCATCAGCCCGGCAGCGACGAAGAGCTGCCCGCTGGGAACCGGGGAGAGCGCGAACAGGGCCAGGCCCAGCAGCGAGCGGCCGCGGTTCTGCTCGAGGTAGCGCTGGGCCGTGGCCAAGCTTTGGCGCCGGCCCGGCGAGAGCCTCGGCCGCAGCCCGCGAGCGAGATTCGCGAGCACGAAGCGGCCCGACGCCGCCGCCAACGCTGCGACCGCGACGAGCGGAACCGTCTCCAGGTCGAAGTTCAGGGTCAGCGCGACCAGCACGGCGCTGGTCGGCGGGCCGAATGCCGGCAGCAGGTTGAGGGCGAAGACGAGCGCCGCAACGAGGAGGTAATCGGGTGCCACCCCGACGGTCCTACCGCAATCGGCGCCGGGACGCGGCCCGCGGGGGAAATCGGTGATTATCCGCCGGTGCGCGGGGCGGCAATCGAGACCGAGGGTTTGAGCAAGAGCTACGGTCGCAGCCGCGCCCTCGACGCCGTTGACCTGCGGGTGGAGCAGGGCGAGGTGTTCGGCTTCCTCGGCCCCAACGGCGCCGGCAAGACGACGACGATCCGGCTCCTGCTCGACCTGATCCGGCCAAGTGCCGGAAGGGCCCGGGTCCTCGGGCTCGACAGCCGCGACCAGAGCCTCGAGATCCGCCGCCGTTGCGGGTACCTGTCGGGCGAGCTGCGACTGCCCGAGCGCCCGACGGCGCGCCATTTCCTCGCCCATCTGGCGAGGCTGCGCGGCGCTTTCCGCAAGACCGAGATCGAGAGCGTTGCCGCCCGCCTCGGGCTCGACCTCGACCGGCGGATCGGCGATCTCTCCAAGGGCAACAAGCAAAAGGTCGGAATCATCGCCGCCTTCCACCACGACCCCGAGTTGCTGATCCTCGACGAGCCGACCAGCGGCCTCGATCCCCTGCGCCAGCACGACGTGCAGCAGATGGTCCGCGAGCGTGCGGGGACAGGGCGGACGGTCTTCCTCTCCTCGCACGCACTCGATCAGGTCGAGCACGTCGCCGACCGGGTCGGGTTCATCCGCGACGGCCGGCTGATCGCGGTCGAAGACGTCTCCGAGCTGAAGCGGCGCGCGATCCGCAGGGTCGAGGTCCGGTTCGCCGGAAAGGCGCCGGAGCGGGGCCTGGAGGAGGTCGAGGGCGTCAGGGAGGCGACGACCAGCCGCGACCGGGCCATGCTTCGCGTAGAGGGATCCATGGACCCCCTGATCAAGGCACTGGCCTCCCACGAGGTCGTGACGATGACCAGCGAGGAGCCCGACCTCGACGACATCTTCCTCGCCTACTACGGACGGGAAGATGAAGGCTGAGCTGCTTGCCGAGACGGTGCGGGAGAGACGGCGCTCGATCGGCTGGTGGCTGCTGGGCATCGCCGCCCTGGTCGGGATCAACATCGCCTTCTACCCGTCGATCGAGGACACCAGCGGCCTCGGCGACTACGCCAAGCAGCTTCCTGACACGCTGCGGGCGCTGTTTGCCGGCGGCGAAACCGACCTGACCAGCCCCACGGGCTACCTCAATAGCCAGGTGTTCGCGCTGATGGGGCCGATGGTTCTGCTGATCTTCTCTATCGGCGCCGGTTCGGAAGTGATTGCCGGAGAGGAGGAGAAGGGCGCGCTCGACCTTCTCCTCGCCCAGCCACTGAGCCGGACCGCGCTGGTTCTTCAGCAGTTCGGCGGGCTGGCGGCGATGGTCCTGCTGCTCAGCGCCGGGTTGCTGCTGACGACCTGGGCGGGATGCCTGGTCGTCGATCTCGAGATCGGCGCCGGCGCCCTGATCGACGCAACGGTCGCGGTGGCGCTGTTGTCACTGCTGTTCGGGACGATCGCCCTGGCGGTGGGCGCCCTCTTCCCGGGGCGCGGCCGTGCCGCCGCGGTCGCCGGCGGCCTGGCGGTGGCCTCGTGGATCCTCGACGGCCTGGGAAGGGCGGTCGGCGTCCTCGAACCCTGGCGGCCGCTATCGCCCTACTACCAGGCGATCGGCACCAACCCACTCGCTGACAGCGCCCCCGCCGGGCGCTGGCTCCTGCTCATTGGCCTCACTCTTGCCTTCCTGGCTCTCGCCGTCGCCGGCCTTCGCCGCCGCGACATCCGCCAGTAGGCCCCTGTCACCTCGGCGGCGGCTAGGGGAAGACCGTTTCGCCGGTGGCGTCGTCGACGACGGTGATCGCCAGCGACGGACAGACTTCGGCGGCCTCGAGGATGAGCTCGTCGGGACCGGTTCCGATCACCACCGCCGCCTCATCGAGGCGGAACACATCCGGGGCAATTTCGACGCAGTCTCCGTGCGCGGCGCAGGCGCCGGCGTCGATCTTTGGCAGATAGCTCATGCTGCTCTCGCTTTCTCGTCGTGAGCTGCGGGGAAGTGCCCGCGCTCGATTCTGCGGCGAAGCTCCGGGATGGCGCGCGGGCGCCCGACTGCAACGCCGGCGACCGGAACGGCGCCCTGGGTGAAGACGGCGACGAAGTCGCGCTGGTCGGAGTCGCCCTCGAAGTGGACGCCGTCGGCACGGCTCGCGTGCCCGACGTAGTGGATGCGAACCCCATGCTGATCGCTCCAGAAGCTCGGCATCGGCGGGGTTCCCGGATAGTCGCCCAGCATCGCGGTGGCCACGGCCGAGCCCTGCCAGGAGGCGGCGTCCCAGTGCTCGGCGCGGGAGTGGGTCCCGGTGCGGGGATCGAAGGCCGCGGCCGCGTCCCCGGCCGCGTAGACGTCGGGGAGATCCGTGCGCCCGGCGGTGTCCGTCTTCACCCCGGCAGGGTCGAGACCGGTTCCTCGCAGCCATTCCGTCGCCGGCGCCGAGCCGATGCCGACCACAACCGAGTCGAGGGCGATTCTCTCGCCCCCGGCCAGCTCCAGTTCCTCGACCGAGCCGTTTCCGCGCGCGCCCTCGAGCATGGTCTCCAGGCGCACGTCCACCCCCTGCTCGCGGTGGAAATCGGCGAACCAGCTTCCGACCTTCTCGCCGAGTATGCCCGCGAGGGGGGTCGGGAGCGCCTCGATCACGGTCACCTCGGCTCCGGCGCGGTGCGCGGTCGCGGCGACCTCCTGGCCGATGAAGCCTGCGCCGACGATCCCGATCCGGGCGCCGGGGACGAGCTCGGAGCGCAGGCGGCTCGCGTCCGCGAGCGTTCGCAGGTAGTGAACGTTGTCGAAGCGCTCGAGGAACGGCAGGCGACGGGCGCCGCTGCCGGTGGCTATCAGCAGCTTTCCGTAGCGGAGCTCAGCGCCGTCGGCCAGGGTCACCGTCCGGCGCGCCGGCTCGAGGCTTGCGGCGCTGCGCCCGAGGAGAAGCTCGACCCCGTTTTCCTCGTACCACCCGGGGGCGCGGTAGGCGAGCGCGCCGGATTCCATCGATCCCGCCAGCACCTCCTTCGACAGGGGCGGTCGATCGTACGGCGCGTCGGACTCTGCGCAAACGATCCGGATCGGAAGACCGTAGCCGCGGCGGCGCAGGGTTTCCGCGCAACGCTGGCCGGCCAGGCCTCCGCCGACGATGAGCACACCAGGGTCCTCCATCATGCCTCCTCGGGTATCGGTGATCTGTGAATTGCCGTTGCGGGACGAGCGCCTTGCCGGGCGCCTTGTCGGGCCCCCTTCCTCGCCCCCGCCAAGCGGATCACGAACAGGACCGCGATCGGCGGTGCGGTGGCAAGTAGCCACCAGCGCATCCACGGGGTCGATGCGTCGGTACCCGCGCCGATGGTGTGGACGACGGCCAGGGCGTAGACGACGATCGTCAGCCGGTGCGCCTTGCGCCAGAGGCGGGCGCCGATGCGGCGGCGGGCGTAGAAGCTGAGCCCGAGCAGGGCGGCGAGGTAGCCGCCGATGATCCCCAGTCCGGTGAATAGTGGCTGGTATCCCATCGAGAACGGCACGGTCACCCCGGAGAGACCCGGCTTCAGCCAGGGGTCGCCGAGCAGGGTGATCCCGTGGACGGCGATCGCGATCAGACCGGCAAGCGCGGTGTGCTCGTGAGCCGCCATCAGCTTGCGGCCGAGGCCTGGCCTGCGCGCCACCTTGCCGGCCATCGTCAGGCCGAGCCCGACCGAGGCTGTCACCAGCGCCAGGGCGACGAGGCCCGAGGCTCTGCCCGCGAGCCACCAGCCGTGGGTCGCGAGGGTTGTGCTGAGCGAGGTCATAGTGCTCCCACCGGGGTCGGCGACGGCTCGGGGTAGCGAATCCGCGGCGCGATGCTGAGCGGTCCGACGAGCTCGACCCGTCCGCTGTCGTGCACGAGCAGGCCGCCGCGTTCACCGAGCAACCGCCTTCCCGCCTCGGGGCCGGAAAGCAGGGCCGCCTTGGAGAGCGTCTCGGCCTCGAGCGCGGTGTCGGCGAGCGCGGTGGCCCCGATCAGCCCGGTCCAGGCGGGCTCGCCCGTCGAGGGATCGAGGAGGTGGTGCGCGTAGCGCCCGTCCTCCCCGCGCCAGATGCGGACATTGAGCCCCGAGGTCGCAACCGCGCCGATGCCGAGCCTGAGCACGTGGGCGCGATCGCCGCTCAGGGGGTGCTCGACGAAGACCTCATAGGGATGGACGAGAGCATCGGCGCCGCCGATGCGGATGTCGCCGCCACAGTCGGCGATGAAGCGCGAGTAACCGCGAAGCCGTTCGGCGATCATGTCGGCGGCGAGGCCCTTCCCCGTTCCGCCGGTGTCGAAAAGGACCCCCGGGGGGCGGGTGATCGTCTGTGCCTGGTCGTCTACGTCGAACTCGCGCCAGCGCCCGGCAGGGTCGGGATGGGCTGGGCTGCGATCGGGAGCATGCTCGAGCGCCTCGCCGAGTGGAGCGCCGGGTACGCCGGCTCGGGACTCGCGATAGCCGCTGGTCTCGATCTCCCGCAACAGGGTGGGATCGATCAGGCCCCCGCTGCGCTCGGCGGCCCAAAGTCCCGCTTTCACCGCCTTCCGCAGGAGGTCGGAGGCGGGAACGGTGCGGCGCGGGTCCGCGTTCAGCCGGCAAAGCTCGCTGTCCTCGCGGAACCTGGACAGCGCCCGGTCGAACCCGCTCACAAACAGCCGCGCCTCCTCGGCCGCCGCCGGGGCCGGGGCGAGTCCCTCGCCAGGGTCGCCGATGAGGAAGCGAACGTGCGATCCCATCGCGTCGAAGACGACGTCATGCTCGCTCATGATGCACCCGTGGTCACGGGAGCCGGGGCCGGGGCCACGGCGGCCGTGCTCGTCGTCGCCGGCGCCCCGCTCGTTGACACGGTGGTGCCGGACGCTCCCGGGGTCGGCACCACCCGGGTGATGATCTTGTGCTTGATCACACGCCTTACCAGGACCGGCCGAGCCTGGCTCGCCAGAGCCTGGGCGCCGAGAGCCGGGTCGTGCCCAGACCGCAGCTGGTAGGTGAGGAAGCCGAAGGTGACCGCGAACAGGGCGATCGCTCCGGAGATCACCACGCCAGGACCGGGGCGCCCGCTGCGAGGCGCCGTCTTCGCGCCCCGCTCGACGGGCGGGCTCGGGGGGACCGGGGAGGGCTCAGTCATTGCCGCCGCCCCTGCGCCCGCCACCGTTGTGGCTCGCGCCGCCTCCGCCACCGCCGCCAACACGAATGTTCGGCCGGTCGCCGCCCTCGTGCTCACCGCCACCCTCGTGGTCTCCGCCCTCGGACTCGCCGCCACCGCTGTGGCCGCCGCCGCTGGTCGAGGTCACGACGTGATGGCCGCTGCCGCTGTGGCCGCCGCCGCTGTGGTTGCCGCCGCTGTGGCCGCCGCCGCTGTGGCCGCCGCCGCTGGGCGAGGTCACGACGTGATGGCCGCTACCGTGTCCGGCGGAGCCGTGCCGGCCACCGCCGTGGCGGCCGCCGCCGCTGTGATTGCCGCCCGAATTGCCGCCCGAACCGTGATGGCCGCTGCCGCTGGTGCGGGTCGAGACCGGGACCGACTGCGGGGAGGACCCCGCGCTTGACGACGGGGAAGGTGCCGCGGCGCCGCTCGAGGCGGTCGTCACCGGCGAGGAGTATGAACCGGTGCCCGATTCGGACGAGCCGGTGGAAGAAGACCCTGTGGTGGCGCTGCCGTATTCGGCCGCGGCTCCGGCCGCCGCACCCCAGGCGGAGCCGCCGGGATAGTGCGGCTTGACGTGCCGCGTCATCCGCGTCGTGCGACGGATCACCTTGGTACGAACGTCAGGCTTGACCGCCTGGGAGTTGGCGGCATCGCCGCCCGGGGCACCCGAGCTCATGGCCACCCCGGCCAGTCCTCCGAGTCCAACCAAAGTCGCGCTGGTCGCGATTCTTCTCTTCATTTTCTGCACCTGTTCCTCCTGATCGCCGATTGCAACGGGCATCCTGCGGGGGCGGCAGCCAAGCGTGGCCAAGGGCCCGGTAAAGGCTCGGCAAAACCTCGTGCGGGGACCTGAACCCGCTTCGGCCGCCGCTACAGTGGCCGCATGGACGCTCCGGCCGCAAGCAACGGGCGGATCCTCTTCGTCGAGGACGAGGAGTCCATATCGCAGCCGTTCGCCGACGCCCTGCGCAGGGCGGGCTTCGAGCCGGTGGTGACGACCACGGGCGCCGAAGCCCTGGAACTGGCCGAGGACTCCGAACCCGACCTCGTCCTTCTCGACCTCGGGCTCCCCGACGCTGACGGGCGCGACGTCTGCCGTGAGCTGCGGCGCCGTTCCGACGTGCCGATCGTGATGTTGACCGCGCGCGGGACCGAGATGGACAAGATCGTGGGCCTTGAGCTCGGGGCCGACGACTATGTGGTCAAGCCCTTCAGCGCCCGCGAGGTGATCTCCCGGATCCGGGCCGTGCTGCGTCGCAGCGCCACCCGGCCGAAGGGCGAGGAGCCGGTGATCGCGATCGGCGAGCTCGAGCTGGACCCCGGAGCCCGGATCGCCAGACTCGCCGGTGAGGAGCTTCAGCTGAGCCGCAAGGAGTTCGACCTGCTGGCCGAGCTGGCGCGCAACGCCGGCCAGGTCGTGACCCGC
The DNA here is from genome assembly GCA_963840235.1 of uncultured Actinomycetes bacterium. Taxonomy (GTDB): domain Bacteria; phylum Actinomycetota; class Thermoleophilia; order Solirubrobacterales; family 70-9; genus JBBRHQ01. Next base: position 301,890 of record CAWIYC010000002.1, on the reverse strand, counting down.
GGGGACCTGATGTCACGGGTATGGGACGTCAACTGGTTCGGCTCGACCAAGACACTCGACGTCCACATCGGCTGGTTGCGCCGCAAGCTCGGCGACGACCCATCGCGTCCCCGCTACATAGAGACCGTGCGAGGCGTCGGGTTCCGCTTCGCCTCGCCGGAGGTGGAGTCGCCGTAAGCCTCCGGGCCACCCTCCTGCTGGCGCTGGCCTACGTCCTCCTGCTCGCGCTGATCGCCCTCGGAGTGCCGCTCGCGATCAGCCTTCGCGACCGGGTGGACTCGGAGGTCCGTGGCCAGGCCCAGAGCCAGGCCGACGTCGTCGCAGCCACCTCCGCCGAACTACTCGCCCCCGCCCAGAGGCGGAACCTTGACCGCCTCGTCGGGATCTCCGCGAGCACGGTCAGGGGAAGGGTGATAGTGGTCAACCGCAACGGCGCCCTGCTCGCCGACAGCGCCTCGGGCGCCCCACTGGGAAGCGATTACAGCGGCAGGCCGGAGGTCGCAACCGCCCTGCGCGGCAGCAGCGAGCAGGTCCAGCGCCACAGCGACACTCTCGGGGCGGAGATCCTGGCCACCGCCGTCCCGGTCATCCGCAGCGGTCGCCCGGTCGGTGCCGTGCGCATCACCCAGAGCGTCGCCGCGGTTCACCGGGCCGTGAAGACGTCGACCCTCGACCTTGCCCTGCTGGCCGCGGTGGTGCTGGTGCTGGGGATGGCGGCCGGCGCGCTCATAGCCCAACAGGTGGCACGGCCGATCCGCAAGCTGGACGATGCCGCGAGGGCCGTCGCCCACGGCAACCTCGACGCGACGGTCGAGGTCGAGGGAAGCTCCGAGCAGCGATCGTTGGCGAGGACGTTCAACGAGATGACCCGGCGGATCAAGCGGCTACTGCGGGTTCAGGAGGATTTCGTCGCCGACGCCTCGCACCAGCTGAGGACGCCGCTGACCGGGCTGCGGTTGCGACTGGAGGGGCTCCGGGATCGGGTCGGGAACGACGATCCGGCGGCCTCCGAGCTCGACGCCGGAATGCGGGAGATCGACCGGCTTTCCGGCATGGTGGACGAGCTGCTGATCCTCAGCCGCGCCGGCGAGCGCGAGCTGCCCGGGGAGCCGATGGACCTGGGCGAGGCAGTCGGGCGGGCCGGCGAGAGATGGCAGAGCACTGCCGCCGAACAGCGGATCGACCTGGTGACGGATTTCAACGGGCGGCCCGGCCGGCCCCTCTGCACACGCGGGGACCTCGACCGCGCCATTGACGCCCTGGTCGAGAACGCGATCACCTACTCGGGGGCCGGCTCGACCGTGACCCTCAGCGCAGGCCCCGACCGGGTCACCGTCCTTGATCAGGGTCCCGGCCTCGAGCCGGGCGAGGAGGAGGGGGTGTTCGAGCGCTTCAGGCGCGGGAGCGCGGGCCGCCGCGTCTCGGGCGGGACCGGGCTCGGGTTGGCGATCGCCCGTGAGCTGGCCCGCGAGTGGGGCGGCGACGTCAGGCTCGTGAACCGCGCCGGCGGCGGGCTGGAGGCCACGATCATGCTCGACCCTGAGCGCCAGGCCCGCGATTGAGGGGATGACTTTGCCGGCTCTTTACGGTCGCCTGCCTATCGTCCCGACCGTGATTCGATTCGATCGGAGGAGGGGGAGGTGAGCCCGCCCGGGTGGATCCGGTGGTTTGGGTTCGCGCTGCTCGGGATAGTCGTGGCGGCAGCCGTCTCGGTCGCAGCCAGCCGCCTCTCGAGCCAGCAGATCGGGCTGGCCTCGGAGCCGATCTCGGCCGGAGACGAGCTGGTCCCGAAGGCCGCCTCGCCGGCGCCTGCAAGCCCCGCCTCCCAGTTGCGGCGCCTGCGGCGCCATCACCGCCGGCATCACCGGAACCAAGCCCGGGTGCAGCAGACGCCGCCGGCGACGCCGATTGCGCCGTCGACCCCGTCTACACCGTCAGCCCCGGCGCCTCCACCGGCCACCCCGCCGGCCAGCTCACCGCCGGCCAGCTCAGGCGACGATTCCGCCTCGCACCCGGGCGGTGGCTCCGACCACTCCGGCGGCGGGGACGATTGAGCGGCGCCGGCCGCGGCGATGTCCGAAAGCTTCACCGGCTCTTTCCGATCTCGATGCCGGCCCTTGTGCGTGGCACTGCTCTAATCGCGGGAAACGGCATTCGTGCTGAAACCGAAGGCGGTTCGAGATGGACGAGATCAACTATGTCGGGAAGTGGACGGCGTTCGGGAGGGCCGTGTTCGTCGAGGTGGGGAATCTCTCCCACCCTCTGATCATCGGCGAACGGGAGGCTGCCTGCGGCCTCGGCTGGCGCAGCAACGACGACACCGGGATCGCCCGGGCGCTCCTGCTGCATGCCACAAGCAACGAGGAGATCGCGGGACGCCTGGGCGCAGGCTTCGCCGAGGGCATCCTCGCGTCCCTTCCTCCGGCGGGGTTCCGCCTCTCGAGAGAGGGCATCCTGAGCTGGGTCGACGACCGCGTCGCGAACGAAACCGGAGCGCATCGTCCGGCGGCCTCAAGTCAGCGGGCCTCCCGCCCGCGAATGCGCCTGATAGAGGGGGACGGGGCGGACCCGGATCCCCCTGGTCCCGTCCGGCCCCGGGGGCCTAGCCGCCGCCGCCGATCGGTGGCGGGTCCGATGCATAGAGCTGCGTGAGCGCGTGGGCCAACTGTGACTTCTCGGTCGAGGAGAGGCCGGCGGAGGGGTGGATCAGCGTGTACTGGGTGGGCGGCATCTCGCCACCGGACACCTGCTCGAGCAGATCGCTCAGTTCAGACTGGCCCCGGTTCCATTCGGAAAAGTTGAGCGCGCTCCGCCCCTCCTCCACGTCGCGCTGGATCAGCCACGACATCGGGGCGATGTTCGAGTACCAGTGCCACTTGGTCAGGTTGCTGTGGCAGTCGTAGCACGACTGCTGGGCGAGCTGCTCGCCCTTGGGATCGGTCCACCGGGCGGCCTTGCTGACAGGGGGATTGCTGTGGTCCCGTCCATATGGGACCAGCTGGATCAGCAGAAAGAGCCCTAGGGCTCCGAGCAGGACGTAGCGGACGGTGCGGCGCACTCCCCAGCGCCGCATCATTCGATCCCGTGATCCCTCTTTGCCTCTTCCTCCATCGCTTCGAGTCGCGTGTAGTAGTCGGGGAACTCGTTCAGGTGGGCGAGTGCGATCTTGGCGGTCACGATCGGGTCGTCGCCGGTGACGTTGGTAGCCGCGTCGTGAGTGCCGTGCTCGAGCTCGACGCCCATGCCGATGCGGAACTGCTCGACATCGAAGGGAGCCGACTCCCACTCGATTCCGATCTCCTCGCCCCAGCGGCGCGCCTGCTCGGACGTGAAGCTCATGCCGGCCCGCCGATCAATCGTCGCGCTCTTCGCCGCCGAAAGTCCCGGCGCCTCCGCTGGTCCGCGTCACCACAGGGCGACGGCGCGCCTGAGCCGTGGCCACACGGCCGGCGGGGATGCTGGAGGCCGTCGCCGAGGGGGGCGCCGCGCCACTGGCGCCGGTCACTATCGACCTGACTGCTCCGGGCGCCGAGACGGAGGACGCCGGCGCCGAACCGGCCGGGATCCCGGGATTGGAAGCGAGAGCCACGCCGGCGAGCCCACCGAGGCCGACCACCGTGGCCATTGTCGCGATCTTTGCTCTCTGTTTGCTCATCTGGATCCGACTCCTCTGTGGAATGGGTCCACAGATCATGCGCCGCGCCCGGTAAGTATCGGGCAAAGGTTGCGACAAGAGGTCTCGAAACCGGTGTCATTCGGTGCAGCCTCGTGCCTGGAAGGCTCCCCGGCATCGGTGATGGGCCACACGATCCGCGTGGCGCGACCGCAGCCTCAGCGGGAGAGCAGGCCAAGGAAAACCTCGAAATAGCTCAGCAGGCGCCCGGTGACGAGGAACTTCTCCGCCACCCTCTCGCGCCCGGCGAGTCCGAGCCGCGCGGCGCGGCCGGGGTCGTCGAGCAGGGAGGTGACGGCCGCCCCGAAGCCGGGAAGATCGTGGGGCTCGAGCATCAGCCCGCTCTCGCCGTCGACGATCTGATCCTGGATGCCCCCGATCCTGCTGGCGACGACGGGCGTGCCCTTCCACATCGCCTCCGAGACGGTCAGGCCGAAGCCCTCTGCGAGGCTCTTCTGCACGATCACCTGCGAGCGCCGCTGGACAGCGTTGACGATCGCCGCGTTCTCCTCGATGTCGTCGAGGGGCAGCATCGCAAGGTGGACCCGCGACCGCACCACCTGTTCGAGCCCGGCTCGCCGGGCGATCACCTGATCGAGGACCTCGGCCCCCTCGGGGTCGTCGGCGACGGCTTTGACGTCGGGCCCCGCCAGCAGCAGGTGCGCGGCCGGGTCGGGTACGTGCTCGGCGAAGCAGTCGATCAGCCCGACCGGGTCCTTGAGCTTGTCCCAGCGGGAGACCTGCGAGACCAGCGGCGCGTCCGCGGGCACCTGAGAGTCCTGGACCATCTCGCCGGGGCGGTCGACCCGTCCAGGGGTGTCATCGCTTCGCCTGAACACGGAGGGGCCGGTACGACCGTCGGGACCGATTCCGGCGACCCCGAGGATGGCCTCCACCGCCTCTCCGGGCAGTTCCTGGTTCTTTGGCGAGAACGGATCGATCGACGGCGGGACGATCGTCACCTTGTCTGGGTCGAGGTCGTCCCAGACGTACTGCCCGCGGGAGAAGATGTAGGCGTGAGCCTCGCTCGCGTAGGGGTGAAGAAACCGCCACGCCCGCCTGACGATGTCGTTCGGTTGATCGACGCCGACGTGGCAACGCCAGACCACGTGGGCTCCCACCTCGCGCATCGGTCCGATCAGGCCGAGTGTCTGGGGATCGTGGAGGAAGGCGACGTCGCCGGGCCGGACCACCCGCGCCAGCTCGGCCGCGGTCGTCTTCAGACCCGCTTCATAGGCCTCCCGCTCGGGCGGCCCCAGGTCGCCGCCGTCCCCGTCGGAGCCGTGGAGGTTGTTGTGGATCCGCTTGGTGACGGCGAAGAAGTCGGCGCCGCTGCCGGCCAGGACCCAGCGCACGTCGATTCCGACCGCCCGCACGTAGGCGAGATGCGTACGCAGCATCTCCGCCACGCCCCCACCGCGGGCCGTCGAGTTGACCTGCCAGATGACCCTGCCGGCGAACAAATCGCGGGCCTGCGCCGCCCCCGCCTCGACCTCCGCGTAGTCGTCTCCGAGCAGATCGCGAAACCGCTCGAGCGGCTCCGGTGCGACCTCGACCTGGACGAGTCCAGCCATCCTTGCCCACTAATTTGCCTCATTACCAGGCGGCATGTCGAGATGGGGGATGATTGGGAAGCGATGAAGCAAGGCAACGGCGACAATGATCGTGCCCGGGTTCTGATAGCCGGCGGCGGCATCGCCGGCCTCGAAGCCCTGATAGCCCTGCGCCACCTCGCCGGCGACCGCGTGCAGCTGACGATGGTCGCCCCCCGCCCGGACTTCGTCTACAAGCCGTTGGTCGTCGAGGATCCCTTCACCTCGGAGGTGGCCGAGCATCGCGAGTTGGCGCCGATCGCCGAGGATTTCGGAGCCCGCTTCGTCCAGCACGGGATCGAGCGGATCGACGCGGAGGGGCACATCGCCCATCTCGACGACGGCTCGGCGATCGGCTACGACGTCGGGGTGATCTGCGTCGGCGGGGTCATCCGCCCCGCCTTCGAGAGCGCGATCACCCTCGACGTCTCCGGGGACCGGCTGGCGCTGGCGGACCTCCTCACCGACCTCGACCCCGAAGCGCCGGCGAAGGTGGCGTTCGTGGTGCCGCCGAGCGGAGCCTGGCCGCTGCCGATCTACGAGCTGGCGCTGATGACCCAGCGGCGTGCGCGCGAGTCGGGGCTGCTGAAATTGGAGCTTGTCGTGATCACCCCCGAGGAGGCGCCCCTGATCGCCTTCGGCACAGCGGCCTCGGAGGCCGTCTCGGAGATTCTCGCCGCCCGCAGGATCGAAATCAGGACCTCGACCCGGGCGGCAGAGGACGGCGACGGGGCGCTGACGCTTCAGCCCGGCGGCGAGCGGCTCGAGGTCGCCCACGTCGTCTCCCTGCCCCTGCTGGAGGGTCCGGCGATCGCAGGGCTGCCCGCGGACGAATACGGCTTCATCCCGATCGACGACCACGCCCGGATCAAGGGGGCTCCCGACCTCTACGCCGCGGGCGATGGCACCAACTTCCCGATCAAGCAGGGCGGGCTCGGAACCCAGCAGGCCGACGCGGCGGCTGAGGACATCGCCGCCCGCCTCGGCGCCGAGGTCGAGCCGAGGCCCTTCCACCCCATCCTGCGGGGCATGCTGCTGACCGGGGACGAGTCGCTCAGCATCAGCCACTCGCTCACCGGCGGCGCCGGCGAGGGCGCGGTCTCGAGCGACTATCTCTGGTGGCCGCCGCAGAAGGTCAGCGGCCGCTACCTCGCCCCATATCTGGCCGGTGGGGTGATGAAGGAGGAGCTGGAGCCACCGATCGTGCCGCTCGAGGTCGAGGTGGCGCTGCCACACGAGTGGCACGCGCAGCCGATGGGGCCGGGAGCGCTCGAGCCCCCGGAGTAAGTACCTGCGGGGAAGCCGACCGATCCATCTTCGCGCCGCCGCTCCAGTCGCCGTGGCCGTGGCACTCTGGCTCGGCGGCTGCGGGGGGGACCGCGGTGGCGGCGCCTCGCGGGGCGCCACCTCCGCCGGTCCCGGGGGCGAGGGCTCCGCGATCACGGGGGAGGGCGCAGGCAGTCCCGGGAACGGCGGCGACAGCGGTCGGGGACCCGCCGGCACCACCGTGGCCGCGCCCTCGGACCGGACCGGGATCGAAGCCGCCGTGCACCGCTACGTGGACGCGCTCAACGCCGGCGACGGCGCCGCCCTCTGCTCACTCCTCGCCCCGGGGGCCCTGGACGGCGTCCAGATCCCGGTCAGGCGGCGTTCCTGCGCGGCCTCGCTGACGGCCTCGGTCGGGCATCCGAGCCCGAAGGGGTCGCCACGCTGGCTCCGCACCAAGCTGGTCGACGCGGACACGGTGGTGACCATCGAGGGCGGCGGCCTCGCCCGCTTCACCGGGACCGTCGTGCACCGCTTTGCCGGGTCGCGTGAACCCTCGATCGAGGACGACGTCGTCTACCTGCGCAGGGCCGGAGAGCACTGGCTGATCGCCAAGCCGAGCGCGACCTTCTACCGCGCGATCGGAGCCCGGGAGGTGCCGATCACCGCGCTGACGCCACCCTGACTCAGCGGCCGGTCCTGATGATCTTCGCCCGCACGCCCGCCGCCCCCTCGCGCAGCAGGGTCGCATAGACCCTGCCGGGAGCGATCGCGGTCGCAATCAGGTTCCAGTTGCTGCGGCGCCGGTCGGGTTTCGGCAGTCGCGTGGGCAGGCGATCGTGCCCGGGCTCGTGGTCGCGATCGCGGAACGAGGTCGCCGGCATGGCGAAGACGACCTTGCCCTTCCCCCGCCTGCCGCGGCGGCGGACCCGCAGCTGCTGGCGATCGTTGGTGCTGCGCACATAGGCGAACGAGCGGCCCCAGACCGACGGCTCGGAGACGAGCCAGCGTCGTGACGAGACCAGGACCCTGCGGCGGTGGGCACCGAGAATGCGTTCGACCACGGCGCTGAGGCGACGGCTCGATTCCGAGTAGACAAGCGCGCTGTGGAAGAGGGCGGGACGGCTCAGCCCGCCCCGCCGACGCGACCTCGCAATGGCCCGGGCCGGCCCGACGGCGATGCCGGCCGCCGAAGCGGCGGCCTGCGCTCGCCCGGCGATCCCGCCCCCGCCGACCGCATGGGCGCGGGCGATGCCACGCCGGTAGATCCTTCGGACCCTGATCAGGTCGCGACCGTGACTGCGGCTTCGGTAGGCCACCCAGGAGCCGGAAACGGCGATCCCGTCCACCCGCGGCGCGCCGAAGCGGGCGCGCTCCGCCAGGCTGTCGCGCCCCAGCAGGACGACTTCGCCGTGGCGGCGCAGGGCGATGAAAGGCCCCCCGACCGCGGGCAGGCTGCCCGGCAGCCGCACGCTCCGGCCCCCTCTGCGGAGGATTCCCGGCCCACCGGCCCGCTGGTAGGCGAGGTCGGCGCCCCAGGCAGAAGGCTGGCCGCCCCCGGTTGCAGTCCGGACGGCCGCGCCTGCGGGAAGCGCCGTCACCGCCGCCGCCGCCGCGACCGCGACCAGGGCCAGGGCGTCGCCGACGCGGAAGCCACGGTAGATCGCCGGGCGCTGGGTCATCAGTTCGGTTACCCGGATCCCGACCCCCCGGTCGCAGACCGGGGCGATCGCGACAACCGGCAGGGCGCGGCCGGCGCCGAAGGCGAGCCCGATCGCGATTCCGGTGGAGGGTTCCCCGAGGGCGAGGCTGATCCCCGCCAGAGCCCAGACGCCGAAACTGAGGACGAAGGTCGTGAATCCCAGCCCGAGCAGGATCCCGTAGAGAAAGGCCGCCAGCGGCAGCGGCATCACCCGGCGCCAGTGCTCGGGGACCTGGCGTCGGATCTGGGGGACGATCCGCGCACCCCTGGCCTCGGCGAGCGCCGCCAGCAGGGCGATGGCGGCGGCCCCGCCGTAGGCGAGCCGGCCACCGGCCCCGTGCAGGAACGACCCGGCGAGAGCAAGCGCGCCGAAGGTGGCGACCCCGCCGAGCAGGGCCCCGGGGACGAAGCTGGCGAGGGCCGCGAGCGTCGTCCGCCGGCCGCCGGTGTGACCCGTGGGCCCGATCGTCTCGACCATCGAGAGACCGCATGGCGACCAGGCGCCGGTGACGCCGATGACGAAAGCGGCCATGGTCAGGGCCGCGGTCAGCATGGGACGTTGGTCTGGTGGTACATGACGCAGAAGACCTTGCGTCCCGAGTAGCAGTAGCCGGTGAGGGCGGCGTCGCCGTTGATTCGCGAGCTGGAGTGGGAGCAGCAGTCCATCAGCTTGCGGACGTGGCCGCCGCAGCAGCGATACCAGGAGCCGTCCAGCTGGGAGGAGAAACCGAAGCGCCGCCCCGCCTCCTCGCAGACAGGCGTTCGCGGAGCCGGTGCCAGCGGGTGGCCGGAGAGGTCTCGGAGCAGGTTGCCATCCTCGTCCAGCGGCAGGCCACGGCGGTTGACGGGTCGCCCGAGGTTGTCCACCGGGGCGCCGTCGCGGGCGCGCAGCGGCCGGCCGTGGGAGTCGACCCGCGGCAGCCCGGTGGGGTGAGGGCAGGAGCCGGTGGTGTAGGTGTGGCCGCAGAAGTGGTAGGCCTCAGACTCCTCTGGCTCGATCGCCGCCGCCAGGGCACCGGCGCCCCCCAGCGCCAGCAGCCCCTTGCCGACCCTGGAGAGGAAGCCCCGGCGCGAGCTTCCCTGGGCCAGCCGCTCGGTCAGCCGCCGCTCCGGGCCCGGCTCCCCCGGCGCCGGCTTACGCATGCGGCTGCTGCGGAAGCAGGCCCGGGGCGCCGCGACGGCGCTCAGCCGTGGCGAGGACACTCTCGAGTTGGGCGAGGTTGTTGAAGCTGCCCTTGGCGAGGGCCCCTCCGTCGAGATCGAGGGCAACCGCGTAGGGGCTGCCCGGCACTGCGAGCCGCCGCCAGACCTCTGCATCGGAGACCTCGTCGAAGACCAGAACCGAGAGCACCGGGTCCGAGGCCAGCCCCTCGATCACGGGCTCCAGGATGCGGCAGATATGGCAGCCCTCGGAGAGGAAGACGGCGAGCAGGAGGCCGTCGGGCGGGGGCGGATCGAAGCGGGGGGCAAGCCCCGTGTCCTCGCCCAACTGGGGACCCTCGCCCGGTATCTCGAGCGCCGAGGCCGGGCCCATCCGCAGCCGCATCATCCCCACCTCCCGGGCCAGGGCGAGGACGGCGACGGCCAGGCCGGCGCAGGCGAGCAGCGCCGCCCCGAGCCCGAGCCCGAGCCACTGGTCGGTGCTGAGGGACTCCTCGGGCAGCAGCGGCAGGGCCGCGTATCCGGCGGCCATGGCGAAGTTGCGAAGCGCCCCGAGGCGGCTGACGTGCGAGCGGGAGCCGAAGCATGCGCACGGCGCCCCGGCGCGGCCGCGCATCAGGGCCCCGAGCAGAAGGAGCGCGAACATCGCCATCAACCCGGCCGCGAGGTAGGCGGCGGTGTCCGATCCGGCGGCGACACCGGCGCCCAGGACCAACTCGGCGCAGATCAGGGAGCCCCACGCCGCCCAGCGGACGGTGGGATCGTTGAAGCCGAACGTAGCCAGCGCGGCCACGCTCGAGCGCGGGCTGGCCAGCTTCAGCAGCGCGGCCCCCACCAGGGTCGCACCCATTCCCAACCGCACAACCGCTGCCACCATGGCGCCTATTCAATCGTCTCGGGCGGCCAAAACCAAGCCGGCAGCCGGCATCCCGGCACCCGCGGGCCGCCCTGAGTATCTTGTCTTTGTTGACCATATTGGAAAAGAACGATGGGAGGCAGCATGAGCACGACCGACCAACTGCTTGCGAACAACGAGCGCTACGCCGCCGACTTCGACAAGGGTGATCTCCCTCTCCCGCCCGCCCGAAAGGTCGCGGTGGTGGCCTGCATGGACGCCCGGCTCGACCCGGCCAGGGCGCTGGGCCTGGACGAGGGTGACGCACACGTGATCCGCAACGCCGGCGGCGTCGTCACCGACGAGGAGATCCGCTCGCTGGCGATCTCCCAGAACCTGCTCGGCACCGAGGAGATCATCCTTCTGCACCACACCGACTGCGGCATGCAGACGTTCGGCGATGACGAGTTCGCCGACAGGCTGGAGAAGGAGACCGGCGAGCGCCCGACGTGGCGTGCCCACGCCTTCTCCCACGCCGACGATGACGTTCGCACTCAGATCGAGCGAATACGGACCAGCCCCTTCATCCCCAACAAGGGAAGCGTCCGTGGCTTCGTCTACGAGGTGGAGACGGGCCGTCTGCGGGAAGTCGAGTAGGGGCTCGGCCCGGTCGACCGAGCGAGCCTAGGGGGAACCGGGAAGGGCAGGCGCTCAGCCGATCGCGACCATGCGCTCGATCGGCAGCTTCGCGCGCTCGGCGATCTCGGGCGAAACACTGACCTCGAACTTCATCTCGCGCAGCGAATCTCGCAGCTTCGGCAGAGTGATCATCTTCATGTACTTGCAGAGGGCCATGCGGTTGGCCTCGATCAGGTTCGCCCCGGGCGCGACCTGATGCAGCGGGTGCAGCATCCCGTTCTCGGTGGCGACGATGAACTCCCCGTCCGGGTGTTTGCCGACGTAGTCGAGCATCTGCCCGGTCGAAAGCATGTGCACGCCTTCCTCGGAGACGTCGCCCGCGGCGACGAACTCCATGATCTGGGTGACGCACCCGCACTCCGGATGGACCAGGAACTCGGCGTCCGGGTGGGCCGCCCGCTGCGCCGTGATGTCGTCCGGGCGGATCCCGGCATGCACGTGGCACTCGCCGGGCCAGACGTGCATGCGATGGCCTGAGACCCTCTCGACGAAGGAGCCGAGCCACATGTCGGGGCCAAAGAGGATCTCTGTGTCGGGGCCGTGCTCGCTGCGGATGTGCTCGACCACCTTGACCGCGTTCGAGGAGGTGCAGCAGTAGTCGGTCTCGGCCTTGACCTCGGCCGAGGTGTTGACGTACATGACGACGACCGCGTCCGGGCTGTGGCGCGACTTCCAGTTCCGCAGCTCGTTGGCGGTGATCGAATCCGAAAGCGAGCAGCCCGCCTCGGGATCCGGGATCAGCACGGTCTTCTCCGGCGAGAGGATGGACGCGGTCTCGGCCATGAAGTGGACGCCGCAGAAGGCGATCACCGAGGCGTCGGCGGCTGCGGCCCTGCGCGAGAGCCCGAGTGAGTCGCCGACGAAGTCGGCAACGTCCTGGACCTCGGGGACCTGGTAGTTGTGGGCGAGGATCACCGCGTCGCGCTCGGCCGCAAGGGCACGGACCTCCTCGGAGAGCTCGGAGATCTCCGCCGGGGAGAGTTCGAGCATCGGGACCGGCTCGTTGATGGTTGGAAGCTCTCTCATCGTGGCCCTCCTCAAAGGGTCCCTGATGGGTGCGGCGGTTTGATGTTCGCTGGCCCGGCAGCCTCGGCGGGCTCCTGCAACCAGTCGAATGAACTGGGGTCGAGTCTACTCTCTGGCCATGCCCGAGGTCCCCGAAGTCGAGATCACCGCGCGGCGGCTGGATCGGACGCTGCGCGGGACCGCAGTGACCTCGGCGCTTGCGCCGGGGATGAACGTGATGAAGACGTTCGAGCCGCCGCTCGAGGCACTGTCCGGGCGGGAGGTGACGCGGATCCACCGGATCGGAAAGATGCCTGTCGTCGAGCTTGGCGAACTCGCCCTGCTGATCCACCTGATGTCGGCTGGGCGACTGCAGGTCTTCGACAAGGCCGCCTCCCCCCGGGATCGGACGTCGCGGTTGCTGGTCCGGCTCGACGACGGGCGCGAGCTGAGGCTGCGCGAGTTCGGGACCAGACAGCGGGCCTGGGCGAAGCTGCTGGCGACCGGGGCTGTCGAGAGCGACGAGATGGTGGCGACGCTGGGGCCCGAGGCCTGGCCCCCTCCCCCGCTGGACGAATTCGCGGCGTTGATCGACCAGCCCCGCCACCTGCACCCGCTGCTGCGCGACCAACGGACGATCGCCGGCGTCGGCCGCTCCTGGGTGGACGAGATCCTCTGGCAGGCACGGTTATCGCCTTTCCGCAAGGGCTCGGAGCTCGACGCCGATGAGATCGAGCGGCTGCACGCCGCGCTCGGCGTCCTCGAAGAGGCGATCCGCCACTACGAAGAGGTGATCGGCGATCAGGTCCCCGACAAGCTGCCGATGCCGCTCGAGGTGCACCGCCGCGAGGGCGAACCATGCCCCCGCTGCGGAGCCACGATCGAGGCTGTCTTCTTCTCCGAGCACCAGACCAACTACTGCCCGGCGGAGCAGACGGGCGGCCGCGTGCTCAAGGACCGGCGGCTCTCGCGGCTGCTGAAGTGAGGGGCTCGGCCGCGGCGGTCCGAGGCAAATCGCGGCTCAGCGCTCCGGCGGAACTCGGAGCGCCTCAGCGGCCGGTGGCCTGGCGCAGAAGGGCACGGCCGACGGTGACCGGGTGGTTGAGGACCGTCGCCACCCTGCCGCTGAGGCTGAGCGGGTCGTGGGCGATCCCCAGTTGGCGCAGCACCGTCGCCTGGTCGAAGTAGACCCGCTCGCAGATCAGGCGGTCCTCCTCGAAGACGAAGATCGCCAGGAACCGCATCTCGAACCTGCGACCGGTCGGCGGCAGGCCTCGGAAAGGTCCCTCATGGGTCCCGTAGAGCATCGCCTCGACGAGGACGGCGCCGTCGGCGTGGTGCATCGCGATCAGCTCGTTTCGCTGGTCGGGGAAGGCGGTTCGGGTCTCGGTGAAGTAGGCGTCCACTTCCTCAGGCCCGTCGAAGACGTCCCCGGTTGCGATCAGCTCGTATCGGGGGTGATGGAACGTCTCCATGGTCACCTCGAACTCGTGCCGGTTCTCCGACTCCATGTGCTCGCCCACGATTTCCTCGCGCCTGCGTCGGAGCTCCTCGGTCACAGCCATGCGCCGACTCTATCCAGCCGGTGATTCTCAGCCCCGCTCGATCAGCATGCTGAGGTCCAGGGCAGGGGCCGAGTGGGTCAGCGCCCCGACCGAGATGAAGTCGACGCCGGTCTCCGCCACTTCCCGCACGGTCTCGAGGTTGACGCCCCCCGACGCCTCGAACGCCGGCGACCCGGCGGCGCCCCGCAACCCAACCGCCTCGCGCATCTCGGCCGGGGGCATGTTGTCGAGGAGTATCCGGCCGGCGCCGGCGGCCAGGGCGCGGCCGACCTGCTCGAGCTCGCGGCACTCGACCTCGACCGCCATCCCGGTCGCGCGGGCGCGCTCGATCGCGACCTCGAGGCCCCCGGCAAGGGCGATGTGGTTCTCCTTGATCAGGATCGCGTCGTAGAGGCCCATGCGGTGATTGCCGCCGCCGCCCGCGGCCACGGCCTGCTTCTCCAGCACCCGCAGGCCCGGGGTCGTCTTGCGGGTGTCGAGAATCCGGGCGCCGGTGCCGGCGACAGCGTCGACATGCCGGGCGGTGAGCGTGGCGATGCCGGAGAGGTGCCCGAGGAAGTTCAGCGCGGTGCGCTCGGCGGCCAGCAGGGACGCGGCGGGCCCGGTGGCGGTCGCCACCTGCGCCGGGACCTCGTCGCACCACTGGCCCTCGACCACGATGGGGTCGAAATCATCGACACCGCACTGTCGCATTACCTCCAGCGCGACGTCGAAGCCGAAGACGACCCCCGGTTCCTTTTGGGTGATGCGGGCGCGCCCCCGAGCACCGTGGGGGACGACGGCATCGGCGGTGACGTCGCCGGCGCCGACGTCCTCGGCCAGCGCGCCTGCAACGAGCGCGATCAACCCCTCTGCTTCCACCATTCCCCCACCCTAGCCAGCCCGGGCGCGCTCTCGCGGGCGACGTCTGGAGTCGCCGGGATTCCGGGAGGCCACCTCGAGCGATCACACGTTTTTCAGTGCCGGAGCGTTTAATCCATGACTTGACCGGCCTCCCTCCCTTCCAGGATTTGCTCGATCGCCACTCGAACGACGTGCTCGGCTTCCTCATCGCCGCTGTCGGCCCTCAGGATGCCGAGGACTGCTTCCAGGAAACCTTCCTGGCGGCGCTGCGCGGCTACCCGAAGCTCGGCGACGACCGCAACCTCCGCGGCTGGTTGCTGACGATCGCCCACCGCAAGGCGATCGACCACCACCGCGGCCGCCAGCGGAGGGCGAGACCCACTGGCGATGCACCTGAGATTGCGGTCAGCGGTCCGGAGCCGGGCAGCGGCATCTGGGGCGCCGTGGCGGGGCTGCCCCCGAAGCAGCGCACGGCGGTCGCCCTGCGCTTCGCCTGCGACATGCCCCACCGGGAGATCGCAGCGGCCCTCGACTGCTCCGAGGACGCGGCGAGGAGAAATGTCCACGAGGGCGTGAAGAAATTGAGAGAGGTGCTGGCATGAGCGGGAAGGCGGACGGCGTACTGCGCGATCTGGTGGAGGGTCCCCCCTCGGGCTCGGTCGCGGCGGCCCGGGCCCGCTTCATCGGGCTCGCCGAGGAAGCCGGCCTCGTGGACGTCGCATACGCCACCGAGGACTCCCCCTTCGGGCCGATCCTGCTGGCCGCGACCGAATGGGGTCTGGTGACGCTCAGCCTCCCCAACCACGAGCCCGACTCCGCCCTCGAGAGGCTGGCCTCGGAGATCTCGCCGCGAGTGGTGGAAGCGCCGGCCCGCCTCGACCGGGTCCGCCGCGAGCTCGACCTTTACTTCGCCGGCAGGCTGCGCCAGTTCGACCTGCCGATCGACTGGCAGCTGACAACCGGCTTCCGGCGCAAGGTCCTGCGGGCGACCGCCCGCATCCCCTACGGCGAGACCCGCAGCTACACCGAGATGGCCCGCACCGCCGGAAGCGAGCGGGCCCAGCGCGCCGCCGGCTCGGCCCTGGGCGCCAACCCGATCCCGATCGTCGTCCCCTGCCACCGGGTCCTGCGGGCGGGTGGGGCCCTCGGCGGCTACGGCGGCGGCCTGCCGATGAAGGAGGCACTGCTGCGGCTGGAGGGCGCCCTCTAGCTCGCCGACGAGGCCGCGGTCTTGTTCAGGTAGTCGCGGATGAAGTCGTCTATGTCGCCGTTGAGGACCCGCTCGGTGTCGCCGGACTCGTGGCCGGTGCGATGGTCCTTGACCCGCTGGTCGGGGTGGAGGAAGTAGCTGCGGATCTGCGAGCCCCAGGCGACGTCCTTGACCTCGCCGCGCTCCCTGGCCAGCTCCTCGGCGCGCTTTCGCTCCTCCAGCTCGATCAGCTTCGAGCGCAGGAACTGCATCGCCACCGCCTTGTTCTGGGTCTGCGAGCGCTCGTTCTGGCACTGGACGACAACCCCGGTCGGGATGTGGGTAATGCGCACCGCCGAGTCGGTCTTGTTGACGTGCTGGCCGCCGGCGCCCGAGGCGCGATAGGTGTCAACGCGGATGTCGGCGTCGTCGATCTCGACCTCGACGTCCTCGTCCACCAGCGGGGCGACGTCCACCTGGGCGAAGCTGGTGTGGCGGCGGGCGGAGGAGTCGAAGGGCGAGATCCTGACCAGGCGGTGGACGCCGCGCTCGGCGGCGAAGAGACCGTAGGCGTTCTCGCCGCGAGCCACGAACGTCGCTGATTTCAGCCCCGCCTCCTCGCCTTCCGAGGCCTCCTTCATCTCCACCTCGAAGCCTCGCCGCTCGGCCCAGCGCAGGTACATCCGCAGCAGCATCTCGGCCCAGTCCTGCGAGTCGGTGCCCCCGGCGCCGGCGTGAACCGTGACAACGGCGTCGCCGGTGTCGTATTCACCGCTGAACAGCCGCGCCTCCTCGAGCTCGACCAGGCGTCCCTCGACCGAGTCGAGCTGGGTCGAGAGCTCGGAGGCCATCTCCTCGTCGGAGGCGGCCATCTCGGCCAGCTCATCGAGGTCGGCGGCGTCGGACTCGAGGTCGCGAAAGGTCTTCAGCCGGCGCTGGGCGCGGGCGTGGGCGGCAGAGGTCCGGGCTGCCGTGCCCTGGTCGTCCCAGAATCCGGGCCGCTGCATCTCCGCCTCGAGTCGCTCGACCTCCTGCTCCAGCGAAGCGGGGTCAAAGGTAGTCCGAGAGCAGGGACAACTGCTCGCGGATCTTGGCCAGCCGCGTGGGGATCGACTCGGTGGAGGCGGTTTCGGCCATGGCGGCAGCTTAGCCCCGCGGCCCGGAGCCGGGGGCGCCGCCGCTCAGGCGGAGCCGGGTGCGTGGCGCTCGAACCACGCCGCCAGCGCCCCGATCCCGGCCTTCTGCGAAGCGCCGCCGCCGAGCCGGGCGAGCCGGCCCTCCCCTCCCCGCATCATCATCAGCTTCCACTTGCCGCCGTCGGCGGTGCGCAGCTTCAGGGTCAGCGCGGCGCGGTCCATGATCACCGAGGTCTCCGTCCACCAGCCGCCGCTGACGCCCTCCGCCTCAGCCGAGGCGATCTGCTCCGGGCGCAGCGAAACCGGCTCGCCATCCGGCTCTGCCCGTCGGTCGAGCGGCTGCAGGATCAGCCGCCGGTCGGTCACGCCGATCCCGTAGAGGCGGCCGCTGAAGGCCTTCTGGCGGTTGGCGGCGATCACGCCCCCGAGCCCCTCCCCCGGCTCGAGCAGCGCTTCGAGGTGAGGGCGGACGACGGTCTCGAACTCCCGCGGCAACTCGACCGGCCTCGTCCGGGCGCTCCCCCTACTTGGGCGAGCCGTAGAGGAACTGCGAGAGGCAGGAGCCGAACTTGATCGACCCGCCGATCACCCGCTTCGGGTTGGAGTAGTCCCAGACGACATCGAAGCTGCCGTTGTAGGTCTTGCCGGCTGCCCTCACCTTGCCGGGCCGCGGGGTGACGTCGCCGCCGGTGTTCTTTCCCACACCCCAGGCGGTGTAGCCGCCGCGCGTGAACGTCTTCAGCGGGTAGCGGCCGAGAACCCGGACCGCCGTCACCTTGGCCGGGCAGCCCGCGTAGAGGCCGGTCTTGAAGTGGAGGTCGCTGAGGAAGACCTTGTTGCGCTTGCTCCCCTTCCCCTTCTTCAGGGTGAAGCCGGTGCCGGCCAGGTTGAGCTTCCAGGCACCGGTCGGCGGCTTCTTGATCGAGGCGCCGGCGATCACGGCACCGGCCAGGAGCGCCAGCACGGCGATCACGACGACTGATCTCGAACGGGCCCCTGCCACGACGGCGCGAGCATAGTCAACAGGCACTGGCCGCGCAAGCGCCGCCGCCCCCGGCCCCCGGATCGGCTTCACCCGTCGCCCGGCCCCTGGACCCGATTTCGCTCGCTGAAGGGTTTCACCACCCATGGGTGCGGCAACCCTTCAGGCAGCCCACCTCTCACAGTCCCGCGCTCGCCAGCGCCTGGACTCGATCGTCGAAGGAGCGCCAGCCGGCGATCCTGCCTTCGTGCAGCTCGAATACCCAGGCCATCTGGTCCTGGCCGGCGTGGGTGCCGTCCTCGGCCCAGTGCCAGCGACGGGTTATCAGGGCGACCGCGACCCCCTCGCCGCGGTGGATCTCGTCGACGACGATCGTCTGCTGCACCCCGTGGGGCGCCCTCGTCGCCCACAATCGGGCCTGGTCGATGCCCTTTCGCAGCCCGCGCCCGGCGTGAATCTCGACCTCCGGATCGAGGGTCGCCGCGAAGGCGTCGAGATCGCCCGAGTTGAAGGCGTCGATGAAGCGCTGGACGGGGTCTCCGGGCAACGGCCGGAGCCTAGGCCCCGTGGCACTTCTTGTACTTCTTGCCGGAGCCGCACCAGCAGGGGTCGTTGCGGCCGATGTTCTCGTGCTCGGTGTTGACCTTGGTCTCGATCACGTCGTCGCCGTTCTGCGGCGGCCCGACCGCCTCGCTCGCCGCCATCTCGACTGCGCCTGCTGATCCCGCGGCCGCCACCTCCGTCAGTGCCGAGGGCTGCGCCTCCAGGGTTCCGCCGGAGTAGTCGAGCGCCGCCGGTCCCTCGACCGGGGCGAATGCCTGCTCGGCCTCGGCCGGGGCGATGTCGACCTCGACGTGGAAGATCAGCCGGCTGAACTCCTCCCAGATCGAGTGCATCAGCTCCTCGAACATGGAGAAGCCCTCGTTCTTGTAGGCAACCAGTGGGTCTATCTGGGCGAAACCACGGAGATGGATCCCCTCCCGCAGGTAATCCATGTCGAAGAGGTGCTCGCGCCAGCGGTTGTCGATCACCTGGAGCAGGATCGAGCGCTCCAGGTACCGCATCAGCTCGTCGCCGAACTGCTCCTCGCGCTCCTCGTAGGCATCCTCGGCGTCCTCGACCAGCTCGTCGGTGAGCTTCTCGCGCTCGACCGTCTCCGGCGCCATCCCGGCGACGTCGAGCTTGACCGGCCAGATCTGGCGCAGCTGGGTCTCGAGCTCCGGCATGTCCCAGTCCTCGAGGATGTCGCCGGGCGTGTACTCCTCGACCAGGCGCTCGATCACCCCTCCCATCTCCTCGCGGGCGACGTCGGAGATGTCGCGCCCCTCGAGGATCTCGTGCCGGTACTTGTAGACCACCCGCCGCTGCTCGTTCATGACGTCGTCGTACTCGAGCACCCGCTTTCGAATGAGGAAGTTCTGCTCCTCGACCTTCTTCTGCGCGTTCTCGACGGTCCGCGTCAGCATCTTCGCCTCCAGCGGCATCTCCTTGCCCTCTTCGTCGATCGGGCCAAGACGGTCGAGGATCCTGTAGATGCGGTCGCCGGCGAAGAGGCGGATGACGTCGTCCTCGGCCGAGAGGAAGAAGCGCGACTCGCCCGGGTCGCCCTGGCGGCCGGAGCGGCCACGGAGCTGGTTGTCGATCCGCCGCGACTCGTGGCGCTCGGTCCCGCAGATGAAGAGCCCGCCGAACTCGCGCACCTCCTCCGCCTCGGCCTCGGCTACCGGCCTCAGCTCGTCGGCCTTCCCGGCCAGGGCCTGCTCGAAACCCTCGTCCCCGGGGGTGATTCCCTTCTTCGCCAGCTCCACCCTCGCCATCCCCTCCGGGTCGCCGCCGAGCTTGATGTCAACACCTCGGCCCGCCATGTTGGTGGCGATCGTGACCGCCCCCTTGCGACCAGCCTGGGCGATCGTCTCGCCCTCGCGCTGGGCATGCTCGGGCTTCGCGTTCAGCACCACCAACTCGATCCCGCGGCGGCGGAGCTCGTCGGAGATCATCTCCGAGACCTCGACCGAGACGGTCCCGACGAGGATCGGCTGTCCGCGCTCGTGGCGCTCGGTGATCTCCTCGATCACCGCCTCCCACTTGCCGTCCTTGGTCTTGAATATCTGGTCGTTGTGGTCGGCGCGCACCATCGGCCGGTTGGTCGGGATCTCGACCACCGGGATCTTGTAGATCTTCATGAACTCGGTGGCCTCGGTCAGCGCCGTGCCGGTCATCCCGGAGAGCTTGTCGTAGAGGCGGAAGTAGTTCTGCAGGGTGATCGTCGCCAGGGTCTGGTTCTCCTCGCGGATGGCCACCCCCTCCTTGGCCTCGACTGCCTGGTGCAGGCCCTCCGACCAGCGCCGGCCCTCGAGGATGCGGCCGGTGTGCTCGTCGATGATCATCACCTCGCCGTCGACGACGGCGTACTCCTTGTCGCGCTTGTAGAGCGACTCCGCCTTCAGCGACTGGATCAGGTGGTTGACGAGGGAGCCGTGCTCGCCGAGGTAGAGGTGATCGACGCCGATGAACTCCTCGGTCCGCCTCACCCCGGCCTCGGTCGGGGCCACGGTCTTGTGCTTCTCGTCGTACTCGTAGTCGTAATCGACCTCGGAGGTGTCCTTGGACTCGCCCAGCGACCGCAGCTTGTCCTTGGCCGGGACGCCGGTGAGCTGCTTCGCCAGGCGGGCGAAGGTGTAATAGGTCTCGGCCGCCTGCTCGGGGGCGCCGGAGATGATCAGCGGCGTCCGCGCCTCGTCGATGAGGATGTTGTCGACTTCGTCGACGACGGCGAAGTGGTGGCCGCGCTGGACGCAGTGCTCGAGGGCCGAAGCCATGTTGTCGCGCAGGTAATCGAAGCCGAACTCCGAGTTGGTCCCGTAGGCGACGTCGCAGGCGTACTTGCGCTGGCGGGTCTCGTGGTCGTCGCCCTCCTGGATCGCGGACACGCTCACTCCGAGCGCGTCGTAGATCGGCTTCATCCACTCGGAGTCGCGCTTGGCCAGGTAGTCGTTGACGGTGACCAGGTGGACGCTGTCGCCCGCGAGGGTGTTGAGGAATATCGCCAGGGTCGCGGTCAGGGTCTTACCCTCGCCGGTCCTCATCTCGGCGATGGCGCCGTCGTTGAGGACCATCCCCCCGACCAGCTGCACGTCATAGTGGCGCTGGCCGATCGTGCGGCGCGCGGCCTCCCGGGCCAACGCGAAGGCCTCGTTGAGGAGGCCGTCCAGGGCCTCGCCGTTGCGGGCGCGCTCACGCAGGGCGTCCGCCTCCTCGAGCAGCTCGGAGTCCTCCAGGGCCTCCATCTCGGGCTCGATCCGGTTGATCGCGTCAACCCGCTTCTGGTAGGCGCGGAACTTGCGCCCCTCGCCCACTCGCAGGGCGCGATCGATCACACTCTTCGCCATCGGAAACCTAGATTAGCTGCCTGCCCGCCCGGCCCTGCTCACGACTCGGCCGAGCGCCCCCGCAGCCGCCCGACCGCACGGCGCGTGCGGCTGCGCTTGCGGCGCAGCTCCCGGTGCTTCTTGACTTGACGGCGGATGTCCTCGGCCAGCTCGTGGATCGTGTGCGCCATCTCCGGCGAGGACTCGCTTGCGCGCAGGGTGATGCCCTTGAGGCGAAGGGTGGCCTCGGCGACCTGGTTGTCGGCGATCGAGGGATTGCGCTCCTCGGAGAGCTCGACGTCTAGCGTCGCCAGCTCGGAGACCTGCTTTCCGATCCTGGCGAAGCGCTTCGTCACGTGCTCCCGCAGCTCATCAGTGACCTCGACGTTCCTGCCGCGTATCTCGATCCGCACGATCCCTCCTTTGATCTCAGCTGGTCCAGAGGATGCTACGGATCGTCGGGGCGGGCGGCAAGCGGTGCGGCCGTCGTCAGAGCCGCCGGGCGAAGGTGACCGCGGTGACCGCCCCGGCGCCGCCGCGCCGAAGCGCCCCCGCGCACGAGGTCAGGGTCGACCCGGTTGTGAGCACGTCGTCGACGAGGACCACTCGCGCCGGTGGCGGCCGGCACGCCTCCACCCGGGGAGGGCGGGCAACCCGCTCGCTGCGGGTCCGGCCCACCTGGCGACGGAGGCCATGCCGCCGCAGGCACTCGCATATCGGCAGCCCCGTGCGCCGGGAGAGCTCGAGCGCTATCTCGGCCGCCGGGTCGAAGCCGCGCCACCGCAGCCGCAGCGGCGCCGGCGGCACCGGGACCAGCGTCCCGGAGAGGGCGGCGGCCGGCGCCAGAGCCGCGATCCGCTCGGCGATCAGGCCTGCCGCAACCGTCATCCGGCCGAACTTCAGCGCCCTGACGAGGTCGCGGGCGACCGCGTCGTGACGAAAGGCCGAGAAGGCCAGATCGAGGCCCGTGGGCGGGCTGCCGATCAGCGGCCCGGACCGGCGCAGGCCCGTCTCGCATCCGGCGCAGAGCACGGCTCGACCCCGGCATGGCGCGGCGCAGGCAACACAAAGGGGCGGCGTCAGCAACCTGGCGATCGCGGCGGCGGCGTCCATCGGGCGCCGAGGATCGCGTCCGAAACCGCGCGGGTTCGGCGCAAACCGCTACGAATCGGCATCGAGTGCCGCGCCCAGGATCGCGTCCACCATGATCGCGCCCGCGGCCAGCACGGCCCCGGGGAGCAGGATCGAGTTGCTGATCCTCGAGCCGACGCCGATGCGGGAGCCGTCGCCGATGATCGCCGGGCCGTCGATACGGACGCCGGCGCCGATCTCGACGCCGGCGCCGATCAGCACCGGGGCTTCGACCTCGGCGCCACCGAGATCGCTCGCGGCGCGGACCCCAGGGGAGACCTCGGGTGCGCCCGGGTCGACCTCGACCTCGCCGGTGAGCGCGTCAATGCTGCCCTGGCGCAACTCGTCCAGGTTCCCTATGTCGTTCCAGTAGGCCTCGATCTCGTGCGAGTAGAAGGGGATGTCGGAGTCGAGCAGCGATGGGAAGACGTCCATCGCCCAGTCGGTGAACCCCGGGGGGTCGTCTGGCCCGGCGATCCTGCTCACCCGGCCCTCCCCGGGGAAGTGCTCGAAGATCTCCGAGTCGAACATGTAGATGCCGCAGTTGGCCAGGTCGGAGAGCGCCTCGGCAGGGTCGGGCTTCTCCTGGAACCCCTGGATGCGGCCGTCGGGTCCGGTGATGGCTACCCCGAACTGGCTCGTGTCCTCGACCCGCTTGGTCGCCAGGGTGGCGATTCCGTCGTGGGAGACGTGGAAATCGCGCATCGCCGCCAGGTCGATGTCGGTGAGGGCGTCGCCCGAGATCACCAGGAAGGAGTCGCCGAGAAACCCGGCGGCCCGGCGAACGCCTCCGGCGGTGCCGAGCAGCTGCTCCTCCTGGCTATAAGAGAGTTCTATGCCGAACTGCGAGCCGTCGCCGAAATGTCCCCGGATCAACTCCGGGAACCAGTGCAGGTTGGCGATCACCTCGGTGAAGCCGTGCCGTGAGAGCAGCCGGGCGATGTGCTCCATCACCGGCCGGTTGAGGACCGGCACCATCGGCTTCGGGCGGTCGTAGGTGATCGGGCGCAGCCGGGTCCCGAGCCCGGCGGCGAGGATCATCGCTCTCATGCTGTTTACGTGCCCTGGTCCCAGCTGCTCAGGTACTTCGACTGGACATCGGTCAGCTGGTCGATCTCGACGCCCTTCGAGGCCAGCTTCAGGCGGGCGATCTCGGCGTCGATCTCGCGCGGCACCGGGTAGACCTTCTTCTCCAGGCTCTCGTGGTTCTTGGCCAAGTGCTCGGCGGCGAGCGCCTGGTTGGCGAAGCTCATGTCCATCACCGCCGCCGGATGGCCCTCGGCGGTGGCCAGGTTGACGAGCCGCCCCTCGGCGAGCAGGAAGATCTCCCGGCCGCCGGAGAGCACGTGGCCCTCGACGAGCGGGCGCGCCTCGAAGGTGGACTCGGTGCGCTCGTCGAGGTCACCCTTGTTGATCTCGACGTCGAAGTGGCCCGAGTTGCAGACGATCGCTCCGCTCTTCATCGAGTCGAACATCTCCCCCGCGATCGCGTCGCGGTTGCCGGTGACCGAGATGAAGATGTCGCCGACGGCGGCCGCTTCCTTCGACGGCATCACCTCGAAGCCGTCCATGACCGCCTCCAAGGCTCGCAGCGGATCGACCTCGCAGACGATCACGTGGGCACCGTGGCCCTTGGCCCGCATCGCCACGCCCTTGCCGCACCAGCCGTAACCGATGACGACGACCCGCAGGCCCGCGATCAGCACGTTGGTGGCCCGGATGATGCCGTCCAGGGTGGACTGACCTGTGCCGTAGCGGTTGTCGAAGAAGTGCTTGGTGTTGGCGTCGTTGACGGCGATGATCGGGAAGCCGAGCTTGCCCTCCGCCTCGAGCGCGTTCAGCCTGATCACCCCTGTCGTCGTCTCCTCGGTGCCGCCGAGGACCTCGGAGAGCTGCTCCGGGCGCTCGCCGTGCAGCACGGAGATGACGTCGGCGCCGTCGTCCATGGTGATATGGGGGTGCGTGTCGACGGCGGTGGTGATGTGCTTGTAGTAGGTCTCGTTGTCCTCGCCGTTGATCGCATGGACCTCAGCCCTATAGCGGTCCACCAACGCCGCCGCGGTCTCGTCCTGGGTCGAGAGGGGGTTGGAGGCGCATAGGGCGACATCGGCGCCACCCGCCATCAGGGTCCGGACCAGGTTGGCGGTCTCGGTGGTGACGTGGAGGCAGCAGGCAAGGCGAAGGCCCTCAAGCGGGCGCTCGCTCTCGAACCGCTCGCGGATCTGCGCCAGCACCGGCATCTGCCGATCGGCCCACTCAATTCGCTTCTGGCCGGCTTCGGCAAGCGAGATGTCGGCGATGTCGTAGTTGGAGGCGGCGGTGGCCATCGATTCCTTTCTTCGTATTCGGACCCGGGAAGGATACGGAGATACGCGCCGACGCAGACTTCACCCGACCGCGCCGTCTGCGAGTCTGATGGTCCTGACGAGAGGATGATTGGATGAGTACGGCCGAGTTCGCACAAATCGGTGCGGGCGCCGAGACGCTCCCGGCACCCCGGAGACCGCGGATTGCGATC
Source organism: uncultured Actinomycetes bacterium (assembly GCA_963840235.1). Lineage (GTDB taxonomy): Bacteria > Actinomycetota > Thermoleophilia > Solirubrobacterales > 70-9 > JBBRHQ01. The sequence continues at coordinate 277,225 of CAWIYC010000002.1, read as the reverse complement.
GTGCGCCGGCTGGCGCTTTCCGGCTATGCCTTCTTCTTCGTCCTCTGGACGCTGCGTTACGGGGTCTCGGTCCAGCGGGAGCTGGTGATCGCCTGGATCGTCGGCGGCCTTGCCTGCGCCTCGATCGGCCGCTCACCACAGGAGATCGCCCAGCTGGTCGCCGACTGGCTGCCGATGGCGCTGTTCCTGCTCGCCTACGACTACACCCGCGGGCTCGCCGACTCGATCGGGATCGCGCCCCATTTCACGACGATGATCGACTTCGACCGCTTCGTGTTCTTCGGGCAGACGCCGACCGAGTGGCTCCAGCAGCAGATCATCGACCCGGAAGCCGTGCACTGGTGGGACGTCTGCTTCACCTTCATCTACACCTCGCACTTCATCGTCCCCTTCGCCCTCGCCGGGGTGCTCTGGGCCCGCAGCGGCCGGGCGTTCAAGCAGTTCACCAACCGCTTCCTCACCCTCAGCGCCGCCGGCCTCGCGACCTACATCCTCTTCCCCGCCGCTCCCCCGTGGATGGCCTCCGAGCAAGGCCTGCTCGACCCGATCACGCGCAGCTCCGGCCGCGGCTTCGAGCTGGTCAGCGTCCCAACCGCCGCCGCCTTCGACAAGGGCCAGTCGATCGTCAACCTGGTCGCCGCCGTCCCCTCGCTGCACGCCGGGATTGCGATGCTGGTCTCGCTCTTCCTCTGGCCCCGGGTGAGCTGGTGGTGGCGACCGATCGTCGCGCTCTACCCGCTGGCGATGGCGCTGATGCTGATGGCAACGGGCGAGCACTACTTCTTCGACGTCGCCCTCGGCTGGCTCTACGCGGTCGCTGTGATCTCAGGTTGGACCTGGTGGGAGAACCGCCGGCCGGCTGCGGAAGCGCTCAGGGCCGCCCGAGCTCGTCCTTGAAGCCCTCGATCGCGTCCACCGGGGTCGGGTCGACACCCCGGGAGGCGGCCAGGCGCAGCGAGACGAGATCGCCGAGCATCACCGCCCAAAGCTGACGGGCGGTCCGGGTATCGCCCTCCGTCTCGACAGTCACGACCCGCTCGACGTCGCCGGAGACCGCCTCGGCGGTGAGCTCGAAGCGGCGCCGCTCGCGGGGGTGCTGATCTGCGTCCTCGAGAAAAACCGCGGAGAACCGGGCGCCGGAGACGGCGGCCCCGTCCCATCCCGCCAGCTCGTTGTGGTCGCCTTCCGGGAGCTCGGTGAAGAACGCGGGCAGCTTCGCGTTCTCGTTCACCTGGGTCTTCCAGCGGCGCGCCACGGGGGCCGTGGTGCCGGCTCCGTAGACGACCGGCACCGAGCCCTCGATCCCGGCGGCGATCTCCCCGGCAAGCTCCTGCAGCCTCTCGCGGGAGGACTCGAGGTGAGCAGCCGCGCCGTCGATCTCGGTGTGGATGCGGGGGGCGGCCTCGGCCAGGGCGGCTGCCTCGGCGGCGACCGCGAACATGTAGGCGACGGCGGTGCGTGGCTGCAGGATTCCCGGCAGGCCAACCACCGGCACGCCGGCGGCGCGGGCCTGCTCGGTGAGGGCGCCGCCGGTGCTGGCGACAAGGCGGCGCGCGCCCAGCGCTTCGGCGGCAGCGAAGCAGGCGATCGCCTCCTCGGTGTCGCCGGAATAGCTGCAGCAGAGCACGGTCCACTCGGGGGTCGCCCAGGACGGCAGCCCGTACCCGCGGATCGTCTGCAGCGGCCGGGTCACACGCTCCGAAAGCGCGGCGGCGGCAAGGTCCCCGCCGATCGCCGAGCCGCCCATGCCGCAGACGAAGACGCCGGCGGCGACCTCATCGCTGAGCCGGGCGGACTCGATCCGCCAGAGGGCGTCGCGGAGCTGATCGGGCATTGCCAGCACGTCGTCGAGCATCACGCCCTTACCCTTTCACCCTCGCCCATGACCGCGCCTTCGAGCCGGGCCCCGGGGTCCAGCCGCACTCCCGACGAGAGGATGGAGTCGACCACAGCCGCCCCCGCCCCCACCTCGCAGTCCCGCAGCAGCACCGAGCCCCTGATCTCCGCCCCTGGCCCGATCCGGCAGCCGGCGGAGACGACCGCGCGCGGCCCGAGCGAGGCCTCCGGGTCCACCACCGCTGCGGGGTCGACGAGAAGCCCCGATGGGCGGGTCGCGACCCCGGTCCGGATCCTGCCTTCGAGGATGTCCCAGGTCGCCTCCAGATAGCGCCCGGGGGTGCCGATATCGATCCAGTAGCCCGGCAAGTGCAGCGCGAACAGGCCCCCGCCGACGAGCCTGGGGAAGACATCGTGCTCGATCGAGACGGCGCGGCCGGGCTCGATCAGCTCCAGAACCGAGCGCTCGAGCACGTAGGTGCCGGCGTTGATCTCCCCGGCGGCGGGCCCACCGGGGTCCGGCTTCTCGATGAACTCGGTCACCTCGCCCCTGGCGCCAGTGTGGACGAGACCATAGGTGGAGGCGTCGTCGACCGCGACCAACCCCAGCGTCGCCCGGGCCCCCCGGGCCTCGTGCTCGCGGACCAGCGCCGTCAGGTCGAGGTCGGCGAGCACGTCACCGTTGAGGGCGAGGAAGCGTTCGGCAAGCAGATCGGCGGCAAACCCGATCGCCCCGCCGGTGCCGAGCGGCCGGGGCTCGGTCAGGTAGCGGAGTCGTGGCCCTCCGGGCTCCCCCTCCCCCAGGGTCTCCCGCAGCGCGTCCGGCAGGAAGCCGCAAGACAGGATCACCTCTTCGACGCCATTGTTCCCGAGCCACTCGATCATGTAGGAGATGAAGGGCCTGCCGGCGAGCGGCACCACCGGCTTCGGCACGGTCGCCGTCAGCGGTCGCAGCCGGGTCCCCTCCCCGCCGACCAGCACCAGGGCCTGCATCTAGATGCCGTTCTCGACCGCGCGCCCGATGCCCTCGTACTCGAAGCCCGCCTCCCGCATCCGCTCGGGATCGAGGTAGTTGCGCCCGTCGATCAGCAGCGGGTTCGCCATTGATTCGGCCGCGGCCTTCCAGTCGAGCTCGGCGAACTCGGGCCACTCGGTGACGAGCACGGCGGCGTCGGCCCCTTCGAGCGCCTCCAGCGCCGACCCGGTGAGATCGACCGTCCCCAGAAGCTCACGCGCGGCATCCTCGGCGACGGGGTCGTAGGCCGCGACCCTCGCCCCCTCTCCCTCGAGGCGCGCCGCCAGCACCAGGCTCGAGGCCTCCCGCATGTCATCCGTGTTCGGCTTGAACGCGAGCCCCAGCAGGGCCACCCGCTTGCCCACCAGCGACCCCAGGTGCTTCTGCAGCTTTCCCACCACCCGGCGCTTCTGCAACTCGTTGACCTCGATCACCGCGTTCAGCAACTGGAAGTGGTAGCCGGTGTTGCCGGCCAGCATCTTCAGCGCGTTGACGTCCTTCGGAAAGCAGCTCCCCCCGTAACCGATGCCCGGCCGCAGGAACGATGGCCCGATGCGCTCGTCGAGGCCCATGCCGCGGGCGACCTCGGCGACGTCGGCTCCGACCTCCTCGCAGACATTGGCGATCTCGTTGATGAAGGAGATCTTGGTCGCGAGGAAGGCGTTGGAGGCGAGCTTGATCATCTCGGCGCTGGAGACGTCGGTGCGGACCATCTCCCCCCCTAGGGGGGCGTAGATCTCGGCGACGGCGTCGCCTGCTGCCTCGTCTCCGGGCTCGGCGCCGATCACCACCCGGTCAGGATGCATGAAGTCCTCGACCGCGGAACCCTCCTTGAGGAACTCGGGACAGGAGACGTAGGCCAGGCCCTCCAGCTCCCGGCGGATCGCATCGCCGGTGCCTGCCGGGACCGTGCTCTTCATCACCAGGACGTGGTCTCCGTCCGCCCTCAGCCCATCGACCACCGCGCGCACACGCGAGAGATCGGCGTCGCCGGAGTAGGTCGGCGGGGTGTCGACGCAGACGAACAGCAACCGCGCACCCTCGAGCAGCTCCGACATCTCGGTCGTGAACGTGAGGCGCTCGCGGTTTCGGGCCAGCAGCTCGTCCAGACCCGGCTCGTGGATCGGCGAGCCGCCGGCCTTCAGCGCCTCCACCTTCTCGGCGACGATGTCGCGGGCGATCACCGGGTGCCCCAGCTCGGCGAAGCACGCGGCCGTCACCAGGCCAACCCAGCCGACTCCGATCACCCCAATCGGCTCCTTCCCGCTCATCCCTTCTTCCTCCTTGCAGGGCGCTTCGCCTTCGGATTGATGACGTCGACCGAGCGTGCGATCCCGATCATCTGGTCGTTGCTGAGGGTCTGGAGCAGGCTGTTGGCGACCCAGTAGGTGTTGTCATCCTCGTGCCATGCGACCAGGCGCACCCGGTCGCCGTCGAGGTAGATGTCGTAGTCGCGCCCGCCGATCGTCTTGGTCACGCTCGGTCCGCTCAGAATCGGGGGGTCGCTCCAACCCCGGACTCCCTCGAGCCCGAAGTAGTCGCCGAGGGGCGGCAGTTGCAGCGTCATCCGGTAGGCGCCGTGGATCTTGCCGTTGGTGTCGCGCAGGTGGTAGGCGCGGGGGTTCTGGATGTGCTCGTAGGACGAGCTGGCGACGAAGTAGGCGCCCGAGGGCAGCCGGGTCGGGTAGAAGACCGGGAAACCGGCGCTGACCTTGCCCGCCACCGCCTCGCCGGCGGCCCTGCCGGCATCGTCGGCCGGGACGAGGCCGTCGCCGCCGGGCGCCTTGACCTTGATCTTCGCCCGATCCTGTTTCTTCTTCTTTGATTTCTTCTTGGCGTCGAGGGAGCCACGCGGCCCGCCGCTGGCCTCGAAGCCGAGGAACTGGTCCACGGCCCGGCGGATCGCCGACCTCGACGCGTAGACGTAGCTGGGGCCGAGGACGGCCGGGAAGTGGACCTCCTTGATGGTGGCGCCGCGGGCGTCGAAGAACAGCTTCATGACCTGCAGGAACTGCCCGGCGTCGCTGATGTCGGAGGTCGTGTATGTCGTGAAGATCTTGATCAGCTTGTTGTAGTCGCCCACCAGCTTCGAGATCGGGACCCGCTGGCGCGCCTCTCGCAGGAAGTCCTGCTGGCGGGCCGAGCGGACGAGGTCGGTGTCGGTGTGGCGGTAGCGGACGTAGGCGAGCGCGTCCTTTCCGCAGAGCCGCTGGTAGCCGGCCTTGATGTTGATCTCGGAGTACTGCTCCGAGGGCGGAACCCCCAGATTGGAGTGGTAATAGCGCCGGTCGACGTCCTCCCAGACGCAGCCGATCGCGTCGATCGCCCGCACGAAGCCGAGGAAGTCGACGTTGACGACGTGGTTGATCTGAAGCCCGGTGAGCTGCTTCACCATCCGCAGCGTCAGCTTCGGACCGCCGAAGGTATAGGCGGCGTTGAACTTGTTGGTCCCGTAGCCGGGAATGTCCACCTTTAGATCCCGGGGGATCGACATCAGCGCGATCCGGGACTGATCGGGGTCGAGGCGGAGCAGCATCGTCGTGTCAGAGCGTCCCGGATCGCCGGGCGTGCCGGCGCGCTTGTCCGAGCCGAGGATGAGGATGTTCTGCGGACCGCTCGAGGGCACGGTCAACAGCGGGCTCAGCTGCTTCTGCAGCCTGCCACCGTGGCTGAGAGCGTCGGCGATGTCATTGAGGTAGAGAAGGATGCTGGTGGCGGTCGCCCCCGCGACCGCCGCGACGATCACCACCGAGGCCAGCGAGAACCGCCACCAGTAGCGCGCCGGCTTCGGGGGCGGCTCATGATCGCCGCTGGGTGGGGGCTTGCCGTGAGGGGCGGGCGGGAAGGCCGCGGCGACCGCCGTCGCCGGGGGGGCGGGCGATGCGGCGGCTCCGATCACCACCTCCCTCACCGGCTTCTCCTCGGCTCCCTCCCCGTCGGGCGCCTCCCCCGGCGCGTACTCGACGGTCGCCCCGGGGTCCTCGGACGGCTCGGGCTCCGCAGGCGCCTCAGCTTCCGCCGGCGGCTGCTGCGGCCCCGGCTGCTGCGGCCCCGGCTCGGCCTCCGGCGGCTCGGCCGGAGACTTTTCCCCGGCCGCCCGCAGGGCGTCGGCGAATTCGGGCTCGAGCGCCGGGAACTCGCCCGACTCGGGCAGCGGCGCCTCCGGGGGCAACTGGTCCGGGGGAATACCCTCGAAATGCTCGTCGGTGGGCGGGGTCAGGCCCGCCTCCAGAGCGAACTGCTCCTCGGTCGGCTGCTCGCCGCGACCCTCGCTGTCCGGATCCCCCTCGGGCCGGCGGCGCTCCTCCTCAGGCGGTGTCATCCGGGCCCGCCTCCATCCGCTGTGGCAGCGCCCGCAGAAATGCGTCCAGGGACTGCCGGTAGGCTTCGAGCGAGGAGATCGAGACCCACTCCTCCGGCCCGTGATGGCCGGCGCCGATCGGCCCGAACTCGACCGCCGGCACGCCGACTCGCAGGAAGGAGACGACGTCCGAGGCGCCGTCGCGGCCGACGCTCCTCGGCTCGTGGTCGAGGTGGGGCGCAGTCGCCTCGACCAGCGTCCGGACGAACACCGATTCGCCATCGACCCTGGCCGGAGGGCGCGAGAATATCGAGGTGACCTCGGTGTCGGGCATGCTCCTGACCTGCTCGAGGACCTCGGCAGGGTCCTGCTCCGGCAGGTAGCGGATGTCGACGTCGATCACGCATTTGTCGGGAACCTTGTTCAGTGCGTCCCCGCCCCAGATCCGGCCCAGATTGATCGAAGGGCGGTCGAACAGCTCAGAGCTCTGCCTCGCAAACGGTAGCGACTCGATATTCCGGAATATGTCGTGCGCCTTGAGCACCGCGTTGTCCCCAAGCCAGGGCGTCGCCCCGTGGGCAGCACGCCCCCGGACCTCGAGGCGGACGGCGAGCACCCCCTTCGCCTCGACCCCGATGTGGAGGTCGGTGGGCTCGCCGGTGATGGCGAAGTCGCCGAGGAAGCCGGCCTTGATCAGATGGTCGCAGCCACGGTCGGCCTCCTCCTCGGACTCCTCGTCGCCGACGATGCCGAGCCGGACGCGAACGGCATCCTGGCCTGCCATCGCGGCGGTGGTCACCAGCATCGCCGCCAGCGCCCCCTTCATGTCGTAGGCGCCGCGTCCGTAGAGGCGATCGCCGTCGATCCGCGGCTCGAACTGGCCGGCGAGCGCCGGGACGACATCTAGGTGCCCGTGGAGGACGACCGTCGGCGCCCCCTCGGGGCCGACCTCCGCCATCAGCACCGGCAGATCGCGGGCCGACTCCTCCCGGGCCTCCACCCCCCGGGCTTCGAGCCAGCCCTTGACGAACCCGGCCGCCTCGTGGACGCAGTCGGCGTCCGAGGTGTCGTAGGAGATCAGCCGCTCGGCGAGAGCAACGAGATCGCTCAATTGCCCTGGGCGATCTTCAGGAACGTCTCGGCGCGATCGCAGTCCTTTTCCGCCCGGCGCTGCGCGGCGCTGTCCTCCGCCGCCTCGGAGAGCCTCTGCCTGGCGTCGGCCAGCTCGGCCTCGAGGCTCGCCACGTCGAGATCCTCCGGCGGGATCGCCTGCTCGATCAGGACCTGGGCGTGGTTGCCGTAGACCTGGAGCATCCCGTGGGACTGCGCGAAGCGCCTCGTTTCCGAGTCGGAGACCTTCAACCGCAGCTCGGTCGGTGTCAGCGAAGCGAGCAGCGGCGCGTGATTGGCGAGGATCCCGACCTCGCCGACCATCGTCCGGGTCGAGAGCTGGACGACTTCGCCGTTGAAGACCTCACCCTCCGGGGTGAGGACCTCGACCGAGAATGTGTGCTCTCCGACCGCCATCTCCTCGCCCGCGGGCTAGTCGCCCTTCTTGGCGTCTTCGACCACCTGTTCGATCGAGCCCTTCATGTAGAAGGCCCCCTCGGTGACGTCGTCGTGCTCGCCGTCGAGGATCTCGCGGAAGCCGCGCACGGTCTCGGCGACCGGCACGTACTCGCCCGCGCGGCCCGTGAACTGCTCGGCGACGAAGAAAGGCTGCGAGAGGAAGCGCTCGATCTTGCGGGCGCGCCCCACCGTCAGCTTGTCCACGTCGGAGAGCTCGTCGATGCCGAGGATGGCGATGATGTCCTGCAGCTCCTTGTAGCGCTGCAGGACTTCCTGGACGTCGGTGGCGGTGCGGTAGTGGTCCTCGCCGAGGATCTCCGGCTTGAGGATCGTGGAGGTCGAGTCGAGCGGGTCCACAGCGGGGTAGATCCCCTTTTCGGAGATAGCCCGCGAGAGCGTGGTGGTCGCGTTCAGGTGGGCGAAGACCGACGCCGGCGCCGGGTCGGTGAGGTCGTCGGCGGGGACGTAGACCGCCTGGATCGAGGTGACGGACCCGCGCGAGGTCGAGGTGATCCGCTCCTGGAGGCCGCCCATTTCGGTTTCCAGCGTCGGCTGGTAGCCGACAGCCGAGGGCATCCGCCCGAGAAGGGCCGAGACCTCGGAGCCGGCCTGGACGAAGCGGAAGATGTTGTCTATGAAGAGCAGCACGTCCTGGCCGCCGACCTCGCGGTAGTACTCGGCCATGGTCAGGCCCGAGAGCGCCACCCTCAGGCGGGCGCCGGGGGGCTCGTTCATCTGGCCGAAGACGAGCATCGTCTTGTCGATCACTCCCGACTCCTTCATCTCCAGCCAGAGGTCGTTGCCCTCGCGCGAGCGCTCACCGACGCCGCAGAAGGCGGAGAGCCCCTCGTGCTCCTCTGCGATCGAGCGGATCAGCTCCTGGATCAGGACGGTCTTGCCGACGCCGGCGCCACCGAAGAGACCCACCTTGCCGCCCTTGGCGTAGGGCGCCAGCAGGTCGATCACCTTGATCCCCGTCTCCAGCATCTCCTGCGTCGGGGTGAGGTCCTCGACGGCGGGGGCCGGGCGGTGGATCGGCCAGCGCTCGGTCCCCTCGACGGCGGGACCGTTGTCGATCGGATCTCCGAGGAGGTTGAAGATCCGGCCCAGCGTCTCGTCGCCGACCGGGACCGTGATCGGGCCACCGGTGTCGGTGACCTTGGCGCCGCGCTGGAGTCCGTCGGTCGCGTCCATCGCCACCGTGCGGACGCGGTCGTCGCCGAGGTGCTGCTGGACTTCGCAGACCAGCTGGCTCGCCTCCTTCTCCTCCTCGGCGGGCATCTCGATCGTGACCGCCGAGTAGATCTCGGGAAGCTCGTCGGGGAAGACGGCGTCGACGACGACGCCGGTCACCTCCTCGACCCGCCCCACGTTTGCTCCGTTGCTATCAGCCATTCGTTCCTTTCGAGGATCAGCCAAGCGCCTCTGCGCCTGCAACTACTTCCAAGATTTCCTGGGTGATCTCGGCCTGCCTGACCCGGTTCATCTCCAGGGTGAGGTCGCCGATCATCGTCTCCGCGTTCTCCGAGGCGCTGCGCATAGCGGTCATCCGAGCCCCCAGCTCGGAGGCCGCCGACTCGAGCAGCGCCCGGTAGACGGAGATGTTGACGTACTCGGGTATCAGCCGGCCGAGCAGCTCCTCGGGATCAGGTTCGTAGATCCAGAGCGAGCGGCTGTGCGCCTTCTCGATCTCCGTCTCCTCGACGTCGGCCTCTTCGGGGATGCCCTCGCCGAAGACCTCGGCCTGCTGCAGCGGCAGCAGGGTCTGACGCCGGACGTACTGGGTCAGCGGCGACACGTACCGGTTGTAGACGACCTCGACCCGGTCGAAGTCCTCGTCGACGTAGTGGGAGGTGAGCTTCTCGCCGATCTCGCGAGCGTTGGCAAAGGCCGGCCGGTCGGTGAAGCCGACGTAGGACTCCGCCAGCGGCTGTTTGCGGAAGGTCAGCGCCGACTCGCCGCGCCTGCCGACCACCGAGAACGTCAGCTCCACGCCCTCGGAGGAGAACTCGCGCCCCAGCCTCAGGCCCTCGCGGATGATGTTGGTGTTGAAGGCGCCGGCCAGGCCGCGGTCTCCGGTGACCAACAGGATCCCGACCCGGTGCACCTCCTCGCGCTCGACCAGAACCGGCACCCGCGAGATCTCGCCCGCCTGCTCGGCGGCGCGGCGGGTGAGCTTGCGCATCGCCTGCGCGTAGGGGCGCAGGTCGGCGATCCGCTGCTCGGCGCGCCTCAACCGCGCCGCCGCGACCATCTCCATCGCGCGCGTGATCTTGTGGATGTTCTTCACCGAAGCGATCCGGTTGCGAACTTCCTTCTGGGTTGCCATGGCGAGTGCTGCGGCCTCAACCTAGGCCGCGGCCGGCTCCTTCTCCGACTCGCCGGACTCGCCGCCCTCCTCGGCGGCGGTGTGCGCCGGCGCAGCCCGCTCGGCCTCGTCGAGGATCCGGTCGGATTCCCCCTCGGCGATCGGCTCGCCCGCGGCGTCGAAGTCGGCGCCGAAGTCGTCGACGAAGACCTCGATCGCCTTCCCGAGCTCGGCCTCGTCCTCGTCTGAGAGCAGGCCGGTGTCGTTGATCCGGCCGAGCAGGTCGGCCTTCTCCGCCCGCAGGCGGGTGCGGAGCCCAATCAGGAACTCGCCGACGCGCTCGGTCTTGATCCGGTCGAGGAAGCCACCCGTGCCGGAGTAGATCGAGGCGACCTGATCGGCGACCTCGAGTGGCTCTCGCTCCTTCTGCTTGAGCAGCTCGACCAGCCGCTCGCCTCGGGCGAGCGCCTTCTGGGTCTCGGGATCGAGCTCGGAGCCGAACTGGGCGAAGGCCTCGAGGTCACGGTACTGGGAGAGGTCGAGCCGGAGCTTGCCGGCGACCTTCTTCATCGCCTTCGTCTGGGCGTTGCCGCCGACCCGCGAAACCGAGATGCCGACGTTGATCGCCGGCCGCACCCCCGAGTAGAACAGGTCCGACTCGAGGAAGATCTGCCCGTCGGTGATCGAGATCACGTTGGTGGGGATGTAGGCGGAGACGTCGTTGGCCTGGGTCTCAATGATCGGCAGCGAGGTCAGCGAGCCGCCGCCGAGCTCGTCGTTGAGCTTGACCGCCCGCTCGAGCAGCCTCGAGTGCAGGTAGAAGACGTCGCCAGGGTAGGCCTCGCGACCCGGCGGACGGCGCAGCAGCAGCGACATCTGGCGGTAGGCGTAGGCGTGCTTGGTGAGGTCGTCGTAGACCGTCAGCGCCGCCTTGCCGTTGTAGAGGAAGTGCTCGCCCATCGCGCACCCCGCGTAGGGGGCGATGAACTTGATCGGCGCAGCCTCGTCGGCGGGGGCGGCGACGATGATCGTGTTCTCCATCGCCCCGGCCTCCTCGAGGATCTCCTTCAGCTGCACGACCGTGGACATCCGCTGGCCGATCGCGACGTAGATGCAGATCAGGTCCTTGTCCTTGTTGTTGATGATCGTGTCGATCGCGATCGCCGTCTTCCCGGTCTGGCGGTCGCCGATGATCAGCTCGCGCTGCCCGCGGCCGATCGGGATCATCCCGTCGATCGCCATCAGGCCGGTCTGCACCGGCTCCTTCACCGGCTGGCGCTGCACCACCCCGGGCGCCTTGAACTCGGCCGGCCGGGTCTCGGTGGTGTTGACGTCGCCCTTGTCGTCGAGGGGGCGCCCCAGGGGGTCCACCAGGCGCCCGAGCAGCTCCTCGCCGACCGGGATCCGCAGCAGGTGGCTGGTCCGCTTGACCGTGTCGCCCTCGACGATCTTGTCCCATTGGCCGAAGAGGACGGCGCCGACGTTGTCCTCCTCCAGGTTGAGCGCGAGCCCGGTGACGTCGTGCGGCAGCTCGAGCATCTCGAGCGCCATGCAGTTGTCGAGTCCATGGATGCGGGCGATGCCGTCGGCAACCGAGAGCACGGTTCCGACCTCGGAGAGGTCGGCGCTGCCGGCCTCCATCCCCTCGATCCGCTCCCGCAGGATGCTGGCGATCTCGTCTGGCTTGATTTCCATCGGTTTCGGGTGCCTCCTTACGCCGCCTCGACGACGTTCTTTCGAAGTTTCTCCAAGCGGTTGCGGATGCTGGCGTCGAGGACCATGTTGCCGACCTGGAGCACGATTCCGCCGAGAATCGCGTCATCCACCCGGCTCGAGAGCTCGACCGACTGCCCGGTCTGGTCCTCGATCTTCTCGCCGATCTTGCCGACGACGTCTGGGTCGAGTGCGACGGCGCTGGTCACGGTCACGTCCAGCTTGCGGTTCTCCTTCTTCCAGAGGTCGTCGAACTGGCGCCTGATGCGAAAGATCACGGGCATCCTGTGCTTCTCGACCAGCAGCTCGAGGAAGTTGACGAACTCCGGGTCGGCGCCGAGAATCGCCCGCTGGATCCCGTCCCGCTTCTCGGCCGAGGAGAAGTAGGGGCTGAAGAAGAAGACCTGAAGCTCGCGATCGCCGTAGAGAGTGTCGGCGAGCTGCCCCAGCTGCTCGCGGATCGCCTCGAGCCTGCCCTTCTCCTTGGCGACCTCGAACAGCGCCTCGGCATATACGCGTGCGATCTCCTCCATGATGGCCCGCTACTCCGACTTCCCGTTCGCGTCGCCGGAGAGGGCGGTGAAGTCGACCTCGCCGAGGGCGTCCTCGACCAGGCGCTTCTGATCCTCGGGCGTGAGCGACTTCCGGGTCACCTTCTCGGTCGCGATCACCGTCAGGTCGGCGACCTCCTTGCGGATCTGCTCGAGCGAGCGCCGCGTCTCCGCCTCGATGTCGCGGCGGGCGGCGGCGACGAGCTCCTCGCGCTTGGTCTTGCCGTCGGCCGTCGCCTCGGCGATCGCGGTCTCGGATGCCTTCCGCGCCCGGGCGGTGATGTCGTCCGCCTGCTCGCGGGCCTCCTTCAGCCGCTCGCGGTACTCCTCGAGCAGCTTTTCGGCCTGCTCCCGCTGGCGCTCGGATTCGTCGATGTTCTCGGCGATCGCGTTGGCGCGCTTCTCCAGCGCCTCGCTTATCCGCGGGAAGGCGAACTTGGCGAGGACCCACAGCGTCACCCCGAACAGCGCCAGGGTCCAGATCATCAGCCCCAGGCCTGGCGATACGAGGAAGCTCCCTCCCTCGTCCTTGCCGCCGCTCGCCGCGGCCAGGACGACCACGTTCGCGGCTATGTCGGCGAGGTGGACCACCGGCCTAGAGGAAGAAGGCGATCAGGCCGAAGATGAAGGTGTAGAAGGCAACGGCCTCGGTCAGAGCGAAGCCGAGCCAGCGGATGCTCTGCAGCTCGTCCTTCATCTCCGGCTGGCGGGCGACCGACTCGATCTCCTTGCCGAAGATGAAGCCGATGCCGATGCCGGCGCCGATCGAGCCGAGCCCGGCGCCGACGCCGAGAGCGATCGCCTTGCCGGCGCCCTCGATCCCCGCGTCGGTGATCGCTGCTATTGGCGAAACGTCCATCGAACTGCTCCTTTTCTAGTGACTTTCGGCGGTCGCGCCGCCAATGTAGATCGCGGTCAGGGTCGAGAAGATAAAGGCCTGCAGGGTGGCGACGAGTCCCACCTCGAAGATGTAGAAGGCGAACGCCATCGGGGCCGTGAGGGCGCCGAGAGCGGCCAGCCCCAGCAGGACCGCCAGGCCGCCGCCCATGAACAGAAGCAGCAGGTGGCCGGCGAGGATGTTGGCAAAGAGTCGCACGGAGAGCGAGATCAGCCGGACGAAGTGGGAGACGACCTCGATCGCGAAGATCGCCGCCTTTCCGAACGGGTTCATGTTCTCGAGGCCGGCGGGCAGCCAGCTCTTCAGGTAGGGGATCAGCCCCTTCGACCGCACCCCCTCGAAGTGGTAGGAGCCCCAGACGACCAGGGTCAGGGCGAGCGGGATCGAGATGTTCGCGGTCGCCGCGTAGAGGGCGAAGGCCGGGATCTCGAGGCCGAAGACGTTGATCGGGTCGTGCGTGTTGATCGGCAGCGGGATGTAGCCGATCATGTTCGAGAACCAGATGAAGAAGAAGAGCGTCGCCAGGAACGGAAACCAGCGCGCCGCCAGCCTGTGCTCCTCGATGTTGCCGCCGGTGATGTTGTTCTTGGTCAGGTCGTAGGCGACCTCGACCATCATCTGCACCTTGTTCGGCTTCTGCTGCATCCGCCGCGAAATCCAGACCATGGTCGCGATCGTCAGGGCGCTGGCAAGAAAGAGGTAGAGGACCACCTTGTTGATGCTGAGGTCGATGCCGCCGATCTTGATGTTGATCCAGGGCTCGACCTTGAACTCGTTCTGGGGCTTGAACTCGTCGTTCTTGCCGGCACTCCCGAACAGCACCCCGAGGGCGATCGCGAAGGCCAGGTAGAGCCCGAGACCGAGCAGCACCTTGGTGCGCGTCTTCAACCGCGACCCTCCTCGGGCTCGGACAGCCTCGCCAACGCCTGGGTGGCGAGCGAGACGGTGACGAGGACGGCGCTGAGGATGGCCGCCGCCAGCCCGTCCTCGCGCTCGGCGAGGCCGCCGACCAGCAGGATCGAGAGGGTGACGAGCCAGACACGGCCCAGGATGGACCCCGCCAGCACGCCCATGGCCGAGCGGCGGTTGCCTTCGGCCAGCGCCCTGGCCGTGTGGCGCTCGGCGGCGACCTGGACCCCTCGCTGGATCAGCCAGACCACGGCGATCACCGCGTAGCCGAGGAGCGGCCAGCCGGCGACGAGGAAGGCGGGGAGCGCCAGCGCCAGCACGACCAGGTCGGCGAAGCGGAGGGCACGAAGCATCCGGCCGCCGCCGCCGACGCGGTCAGACCCGTCTAAAGCGAGCGTAGACAAGGCCGAGTCCGACGAATAGCCCCACGAAGAGCCCGGCGAGGCCGAGCGGAACCGCGAGATCGACTAGAGCACCCAGGCCCCAACCCACGGCCCCGCCGATCACCATGGCGACGATCACCTGCAATCCGGCCGTGGCTGCCTCCGCCCTCGGGGAGCGCTCGTCGTTCATCGGAGCCTGTGGTCTGACGGCCTGGCAATTGCGGTCGCGTGTGGCACTGGAAGAGACAGAGCCGCTCAGCTCAGGAGCGACTCCCCGGCGCTGGCGGCCGGGCGACTATAGCCGAACGGCGGCCCCGGCCGCCCTCTCAGCGATCCCTCCCGGGAGGCGGATCGGGCCGTTCCGGACCGAGCGCCTCGAACTCGCCCGTTTCGGGGTCCACCGTGGGAAAGCTGCCTGTCTCGAGCTCTTCGGCGACGCCGCGGTCGATCGTCTCGGGATCGGGATCCGGGCGCCCCGCCTCGCGGCGGATCCCCTTCAGCTGTCGCAACCTGACCCGGCGCAGCTTGAGGATCTCGAGGACGTAGACGAGGTAGATGCTGGCCGCGAGGGCGGCGAGCCCGCAGACGAACATCACCGCCGTCCAGCCGGCGTTGAAATGACCGTGGTTGTCGCTGTATGGGACGAAGCGAAGCGCCAGAGCGAGCGCCGCCAGGATCAGGGTCCACCCGTAGAGGTAGGCGAGGGTGCGCCGCCGCGAGAAGCCGATGTTCGCCATCCGGTGGTGGAAGTGGGAGCGGTCGGCCTGGTAGATCGGCTGGCGGTACTTGAGGCGCTTGGCAACGACGAAGCCGCTGTCGAGAATCGGGACCGCGAGCACAACCAGGGGGAAAGCGAAGGCTACGACCGCGTTGGTCTTCAGCGCGCCCTGGACGGCGGCGGTCGCCAGCAGGTACCCGAGCAGGTTCGAGCCGGTGTCCCCCATGAAGCTGGATGCCGGCGGGAAGCCGTGGCGGAGGAATCCCAGCGCCGCCCCGGCGGTCAGCGCCGCCAGCACGCCGGCGGCATTGCGGTCCAGCGACAGGGCGATGATCGCAAGCGCCAGCGCCGCAATCGCGCAGACCCCCGCGGCCAGACCGTCCACTCCGTCAATGAAGTTGGTGACGTTGACGATCGCGACGATGCCGAGCACGGTCGCCGGATAGGCGACCCATCCGAGCTCGAACCCGCCGACGAAAGGGAGCGTCAGCGCGTCCACGCGGACCCCTCCCAGTACCGGGATCAGCGCCGCCGCGGTCTGCCCGAGCAGTTTCGGCAGCGCCGGCAGGTCGTAGACGTCGTCGAGGGCGCCGACGAGGGCGATCGCGGCCGCGCCGAGCAGGATCGAGCGGGTCTCGCCGTCGCCGGGAAGCCAGATCCAGCCGGTGACCTCGATCGCGACCAGGATCGCGAGGCCGGAGAGCTTGGGCGTCGGGACGTCGTGCAGGCCGCGGTCACGGGGATAGTCGATCGCCCCGATCCGGCGCGCGAGCCTCTCCGCGGGCGGGACCAGCGCCCAGGCGATCGCGGCGGCGACGATGAAGGCGAGGACGGCGTCGGTTGTCGACGGCATTTCGTCAGTCCCCTGTCGCGGTCCGGGTTCGGTGGAGCGGCGGGGAAGCGGTCAGGCTACTCGACGGCCCCGAGGACTCCCTGCACCAGAAGGCCCGGATCGCGGCGCACCCGCTCGGCTGCAGGCGCATGGCGCTTTTCCAGCGCCAGCTCTCCGGGGTCGCCGAGCACGGCAAGCCTGCCCTCGGCGATCAGCTTCTCGTCGACCCCGCCCATGCGGCCGGCAAAGGTCGTGTAGACCGGGGTCCCGAGCGCGACCGCCTCGCGGTTCATGGTGCCGCCGGCGCTGACGACGAGGTCAGCGAGCGCGATCAGGCTCTGGGCGTCGATCGCCCGCTCGGGGACGATCAACCGCGGCGAGCCCAGCGAGCGCACCGCCGCCGCCTGGGAATCGGTCCGGGGAATGACCACCGAGACGGTTCCCTCGGCGCCGGCGAGGCGCTCCAGCACCCGCTGGTGGAGATCGTTGCGCGCGTGGTACTCGGAGGTCTCGGGCGGGGGACGCACGACGACTATCACGTCGGCGGCATCTATCCCAAGCCCCCCGAGGACGGCCGCGTCGGGCTCGAAGTCCGAGAGGTAGTACTCCTCCTTGAGGCCCGGGTAGCGGAACAGCTTTCGCTCGGGGGCTCCGACCTTCTTCATCCGCTCGACCGGGATCGAGTCCGGGACCAGAACCCGCTTCGCCACACGGAAGGCCGCCTGGCGCTGGAGGCCGGCGAACTCATAATCCTGCATCTGCACCGAGGAAATGCGGAATAGGGCCGAGATCACGGCCAGGTCGACCGAGCCGTGGGCAAGTGCGAGGCCGGGCCGCCGGTCCCAGACCAGCGCCGCCAGGCGACGCGAGCGCAAGGCCAGCGCCCGGGCCTTGCCGGCACGGGAGGAGCCGCCGTGGCTGCCGACGGCGGTGTAGGGGATCCCAAGGCGGTCGAGGACGCCGAGCGTCTGCCCGTAGGAGCGGGCGGTGACGAAGACCTCGTCGCCGCGCGCTTCGAGCCGCTCGAGGATCGGCCGCAGCACCAGCGGGTGCGCGGCGGCGGTGCAGTCGACCCAGATCAGCATCAGCCCTCCGGGCTCGCCGAAGACCCAACCGGATGGCGCGGCGGGTCCTGTCGCCGCGAGACACCGCTCCGTACACGGCGGGCCCGGCCTGAAGCCGACAGCTCGTTGCTCAGACCGCAGCTCCGGTCAGCTGGGGGTAGAGGGGGTGGCGGTCCATCAGGGCGCGGGTCCGCTCCGCCAACGAGCCCCGTTGGGCCTCGAAGTCGCCGGAGAGAGCTGCGGCGATCACCGCGGCCACCTCCCGCAGGTCGTCCTCGAGCAGGCCCCGGGTGGTCAGCGCCGGGGTGCCGATCCGCAGGCCGGAGGGATTCATCGGCGGCCGCTCGTCGAAGGGGATCGCGTTGCGGTTGACCGTGATCCCGACCTCCTCCAGGCGGGACTCGGCGGTCTTGCCGTCGAGTCCGGTCGGGGTCAGGTCGACGAGGACGAGATGGACGTCCGTTCCCCCGGTGAGGACGTTCACGCCGGCCGCCTGGAGACCCTCGGCCAGGGCCCGGGCGTTGGCGATTGTCTGCCGCTGGCGGGCCCGGAACGGTTCAGTGGAGGCGATTCCGAGCGCCACCGCCTTGGCCGCGATGATGTGCATCAGCGGCCCCCCCTGCTGACCGGGGAAGACCGAGCGGTCGACGTCCTTCGCGTACTCCTCGCGGCAGAGGATCATGCCGCTGCGGGGGCCGCACAGGGTCTTGTGGATGGTGGTGGTGACGACTTCTGCGTGCTCCACCGGGTTCGGGTGCTCGCCGGCGGCGACGAGGCCGGCGAAATGGGCCATGTCGACCATCAGCTTGGCGCCGACGGAGTCGGCGATCTCGCGGAAGGCGGCGAAGTCGAGCTGGCGCGGATAGGCCGACCAGCCTGCGACGATCAGCTTTGGCTTGTGCTCGCGGGCGAGCCGCTCGACCTCCTCCATGTCCACCCGCAGGTCCTCGCGGCGGACGTGATAGGCGACGACCTTGTAGAGCTTGCCGGAGAGGTTCAGCTTCATCCCGTGGGTGAGGTGGCCGCCGTGGTCGAGCGCCAGGCCCATGATCGTGTCGCCGGGCTCGATCAGCGCCATGTAGGCGGCGTTGTTGGCCTGGGCTCCGGCGTGGGGCTGGACGTTGGCGTGCTCGGCGCCGAACAGGGCCTTGGCGCGATCGATCGCCAGCTGCTCGGCCACGTCCACCTCCTCGCAGCCGCCGTAGTAGCGGCGGCCGGGATAGCCCTCGGCGTACTTGTTGGTGAGGACCGAGCCGGCCGCCTCGAGCACGGCGCCGGGGACGAAGTTCTCCGAGGCGATCATCTCCAGGGTGCCCTGCTGTCGCCGCAACTCGCCCTCGAGGACGGCGGCGATCTGGGGATCGACTTCGGCCAGGGAGGCGTTCTGGAAGTCCTCGGGTAGCTCCGGGCTCATCGCCGCCCGACCATACCAGCGGAACCCGAGCCCTCCCCGGCTACCCTTCCGGCCGTGTCCGCAGCCGAAGTCGAGATGATGCGCTCGGGGTTCGAGACCCTGGCGCGGGAGGGGGTCGAGGGGCTGCTGCCGCTCGTCCATCCGGAGTTCGAGATGACGACTCCCTCGGCCCTGGCGGCGGAGCCCGACACCTACCGCGGGCGCGAGGGCATGCGGCGCTACTGGGACTCCTTCGACGATGGCATGGAGGGGATCGAGTTCATCGCCCGTGACTTCGAGGATCTCGGCGGTGGCAGGGTTCTCAACACCGCAGTGCTTCGCGGCAGGGGGCGCAGCACCGGCATCGAGGTCGAGCAGGAGGTGATCCTCGTCTGGGAGGTGCGCGACGAGATGGCCTACCGCTGCCTGATCTTCGCCTCGGTCGAGGAGGCGCGCGCCTCCGTGGCGTCCGCCTGACGCACGACCCGCTCGGCGGGACCTCACCGGGTCGGGGACCGCTTGAATCAGATCACCGTTGCCCCCGTGCCGGCCGCGACAGCAGAGTCTCGACCATGGCCGCAGAGATGCCGCCCTCGCGCAGGACGCGCCACTCGCCGCGCTCGATCCCGGTGACGTCGATCACCGTCGAGGGCCGGCCCGTCAACCCGCCGCCGTCGATCGCCAGGTCCACCGCCTCGACCATCTCCTGCGGGACCTTGGCGAAAGCGGCCGGCGGCGGCTCGCCGCTGCGGTTGGCGCTGGTCTGGAGCACGGGGCAGGCGGCGCCGGCGAGCGGGCCCTCGATCAGCCGCAGGCCGAGACGCGCGGTGTCCTCCCGGCAGGCGAGCGGGTAACGGCGGCCCGGGTTGGCGACGACCAGGGTCACCGGGCCCGGCATCAGCGCCGCCACCGCCTCGCGGCTGCGGGGACCCAGGCCCTCGACGATCTCGCGCATCGCCAGCGGCGAGAAGTACAGGACCGCCGAGGGCTTGCCCTCGGCGCGTCCCTTGATCCGGTGGATGCGCTCGATCGCCGCCGCGTTGAGCGGGTCGCAGGCGAGGCCGTAGAGGCCATCGGCGGGGAACACCGCCACCCCGCCCGCGGCGATGCAGCGCTCGAGTGCCGCGCGGGCCGCGGCGGCGCCATCGCGCTCGACCGAGACCGTCTCGCTCACCGCCTCGCCACCACCACCCTCTCGATCCCGGCGAGGTCGCGGCGGGCGCCAACCGATCCGAATCCGGACCCCTCGGCGAGGGCGGCGACATCACCAGCCTGGCCGGCGCCGACCTCGAGGGCGATCGCGGCGGCGCCGCCCAGGCGGGGGACGACATCGCGCAGCGCGTCGAGGCCGTCGGCGCCGGCGAACAGGGCCTCAGGCGGCTCCCAGGCGGCGATCTCGGGCTGAAGCGAGGAGCGCTCGCCCTCGGCGACGTAGGGGAGGTTGGCGACCGCGAGGTCGAACTCCTCTCCCACGGGGACGGAGCCCTCGAGGAAGCTGACGCGGGCGGCGAGGCCGAGCCGCTCGGCATTTTCCCTGGCCACCTCCAGGGCCCCGGGGGAGGTGTCGGTGGCCGTCACCTGGCAGGACCCGAGCTCGGCCGCGATCGCCAGCGCGACCGCTCCGGAACCGGTGCCGACGTCGAGGACGGTGTCCGGGCGGACCTCGAGCGCGACCTCGACCAGAAGCTCGCTCTCGGGTCGGGGGATCAGCACCCGCCGGTCGACGGCGACCTCGATTCCCCGGAAACCCTTCCTGCCGAGGATGTAGGCGACCGGCTCCCGCCGCAGGCGGCGCCGCACCATCGTCCCGAACTCCCTCGCCGCCGCCGGGGGGATCTCCAGCTCCGGCGTCGCCGCGATCCGTGACCGCTCCAGTCCCGTGGCGGAGCTCAGCAGCAGGGACGCGTCGAGGCGGGGCGTATCGATTCCGGCCGCCACCAGCGCCTCGGTGGCCGCGCCGAGCGCCTCCCCCACCGACGACTTCCGCGGCCGAGCTGCAGTTTCGGTCCGGATACCGGCCCCTACGTTGTGTTCGGCGGGGCTAGCCGGCATCGGCAGCCTGCGCCTCGAGCCGCCGGCGCTTCTCCTCTGCGGCAAGGGCGTCTGTGAACTCGGTCAGCTCGCCCCCGAGGACCCCGTCGAGGTTGTGGGAGGTGTGCTTGATCCGGTGGTCGGTGACTCGGCCCTGGGGGAAGTTGTAGGTGCGGATCTTCTCCGAGCGCTCGCCGGTTCCGACCTGGGCACGGCGCTCGGAGGCGATCTCCGCCTGCTGCTCGGCGAGCTTCTGCTCGTAGAGCCGCGCCCGCAGCACCCGCATCGCCCGCTCCTTGTTCTGCAGCTGGGACTTCTCGTCCTGCATCGAGACCACGATCCCCGTCGGCTGGTGGGTGATCCGCACCGCCGAGTCGGTCGTGTTCACCGACTGCCCGCCGGGGCCGGAGGAACGGTAGACGTCGACCTGAAGGTCGTTGGGGTCGATCTCGACCTCCACCTCCTCGGCCTCGGGCAGCACCGCCACGGTCGCGGTCGAGGTGTGGATCCGGCCCTGGGACTCGGTCGCGGGAACCCGCTGGACGCGGTGGGTGCCGCCCTCGTACTTGAAGACCGAGTAGGCGCCGTCGCCCTTGATCCCGAAGGTGACCTCCTTGAAGCCCCCGACTTCGGCCGGCGACTGCGAGATCACCTCGGTCCCGAAGCTGCGCTCCTCCGCATATCGGGTCAGCATCTTGAACAGGTCCCCGGCGAACAGCGCCGCCTCGTCCCCCCCGGTACCGGCCCGGATCTCGACCAGCACGTTCTTGTCGTCGTTGGGGTCGCGCTCGACCATCGCCAGCCTGATCTCCTCCTCGAGCTGCTCGAGCCTGGCGGGGGCCTCCTCGACCACAGCCCGCAGCTCGGGGTCGTCGCCGTCCTCGGCCAGCATCTCCTGCGCCCCCTCGAGGTCGTCGCGCAGCCGCAGGTACTCCTGCGCCAGCCCGTGGGCGGGCTGGAGCTCCCTGTACTCACGCCCGACCTGCGCGTAGCGCTCGCGGTCGGCGATCACCGCGGGGTCGGACATCTGCCCCTCGAGGTTCGAGAACCGGCCCTCGATCTGCTCGACCAGAGATTCGATCATGCAAGGAACATAGGCGCCGAACGCAACGTTGGGGCTCCAATCGACACGGAAAGTGAAGTTCGGCGGCTAGGCGACGATCTCTATCGGCGACTCGGCGGCGTCGCGGGGGCTCTCGACCGCGAGCACGGCCTCGAGCGCCGCTATCGCCACCGCCAGCTGACTCTCGTCGGGCTCACGGGTGGTCAGGTTCTGGAGCATCAGGCCGGGCCACATCAGGGCGCGGACCCAGCGCTTGCGACGGTTCTTGCCGGCCCACTTGATCACCTCGTATGAGAGGCCGGCGATCAGGGGGATACCGAGGATGCGGGAGAGCAGGAGCCAGTACCAGGCGGGCAGTCCGATCGGGGCGAAGACGAAGATCGCGAGAACCATCACGATCAGCAGGAAGCTGGTGCCGCACCGGGGATGCAGGCGTGAGTAGAGCTTCGCCCTCGAGGGGAGCAACTCGTCCTCGGCCTCGTAGCAGGAGATTGTCTTGTGCTCTGCACCGTGGTACTCGAACACCCGGCGCAGGTCGGGGAGGCGGCTGATGAGGACGATGTAGCCGATGAAGATCGCCGTACGCAGGATCCCCTCGACCAGCCAGAAGAGGAACGGCGAGCCGAGCTGATCCTTGATCAGGCTCGTCGCCCCCACCGGGATCAGGAAGAAGAGGACGACGGCGAGCAGCAGCGAGAGGGCGATCGTCACCCCCCAGGTGAAGCCGCCAATCTCCTCCTGCTCGTCTGGATCGAGTTGGGCGTTGGCCGAGATCGCGAGGGCCCTGAAGCCGATCTTCATCGACTCCGCCAGCGCGACCACGCCTCGGACTATCGGCAGGCGCAGGAAGCGGTGGCGCTTGGCCCAGGAGACGAGCGGATCGGAGGTGACCTCGATCTCCTCGTCGGGGGTGCGGACCGCAACCGCCCAGACCGAGACCCCGCGCATCATCACCCCCTCGAGCACCGCCTGCCCCCCGACCGGCGCGTCGCGCTTGGCGACGAGGGCGCCGTCGGGCATCCGCATCGGGTCGGCTCCATTGCGGGCCCCGTCCTCCGCTGCGCGTCCGGGGCCGGCGGGGTCGCTGCCTCCCCGGTCCACGGAGAGCTAGGTCCCGGCCTTGGCGCGCTTGGCGGCGCGACGCTGGAAGCGCTCGACCCGGCCACCGGTGTCGACGAGCTTCTGCTTGCCGGTGTAGAAGGGATGGCAGGCGGAGCAAAGCTCGACGTGAAGATCGGCTGAGGTCGAGCGCGTGTAGAACTGGTTCCCGCAGGAGCAGTGCACGTTCGAGACCGTGTACTCGGGGTGTATTCCGGACTTCATGAGGGCGGTGAAGTCTAGCGGGGCCTCGCCCGCCACCCGACTCGACAGATGACCTAGCCGGAAACGGGGAGCGGGTTTTCAACATTGTGTGCCCGCCGCGTGCCTGCCGATACCGAGAGGGTGCCAACCGGACCCGAGACCGGCGAAAGGGACGAGCAGCGATCGGCCTCGATCCGCCGCTGGTTGGGGCTGGGCCTGTTCGGTGCCACGGCCGTGGTCGCGTTGCACGACCTCTTCGGCGTCGGCGGCGACCGTCTCGACTTCGCCATGGGAGGTCCCTTCTACGACCTGGTGGTGATCTCCGCCGGGGTCGCCTGCCTGCTGCGGGCCGCCTACACGCCGAGGGAGCGCTCGCCCTGGGTCCTGATCGGCTGCGGCATCCTCGCCTGGGCAGCGGGCGAGGGCTACTGGACCTGGTTCTACTTCTACGAGCCCTCGCCACCGGCCCCCTCCCCTTCGGACATCGGCTACCTCGCCTTCTACCCGCTCGCCCTGGCGGGGCTCTGGCTGCTGGTGCGAGCCAGGATGAGGGAAATCGACTCACGCCTGTGGATGGATGCGCTCGTCGCCGCCCTCGGGACCGCCGCCCTCGGGACCACCTTCATCTTCGACTTCGTCGCCGACCGCACCAGCGGCACCCAGGCCGAGGTGACGACCTACCTCGCCTACCCGCTGCTCGACATCCTCCTCCTCGCCGCCGTCGTCGGCGTGATCGCGCTCACCGGATGGCGACCGGGGAGGACCTGGACCCTGCTGCTGGTCGGAATGGGCGCGACCGGCCTGGCCGACATCGGCTTCAGCCTGCAATCGGCGAGCTCGAGCGGCTTGTCGGGCGACTGGACCGAGCCTGTCTACCTGCTCTCGGCGTCGGCTCTCGGCGTCGCCGCCTGGCAGTCCGACGCGGGCGAGTCGCGCTCGTTCGCCCTGCTCGACGGCTGGCGCGAGCTGATGGTCCCGGCGATCTTCGGCGCGATCGTCGTCGGCCTGCTGCTGATGCAGTACCTCTCGCCCGCCAGCGGCCTCTCGGTGCTGCTCGCGGCCGCCACTGTGATCGCGATCCTCGCCCGCCTGGCGGCGAGCGTACGACAGAACCAGACGCTGCTCGAACGGGCCCGAACCGATGCTCTGACCGGCCTCGGCAGCCGCAGCCGGATGCAGACGGACCTCGCCCACGTTTGTCGTTTCGCCCTCCCTGGGAAGCCGGTCGCGCTTCTGCTGTTCGACCTCGACGGCTTCAAGCTCTACAACGACACCTTCGGTCACCCTGCCGGCGACGCCCTGCTCGGCAGGCTAGGCCGGGCGCTGGGGGACGCTGTCTCCCCCTACGGCTCCACCTACCGGATCGGCGGCGACGAGTTCTGTGTCCTGCTCCGCTGCGGGCAGGAGCGGTTCGGGGCGGCAATCGCCGCCGCCGAGGAGGCGCTGCGGGAGGACGGCGGCGGCTTCGAGGTCACCAGCTCCTGGGGCTGCGTCCTGATCCCCGACGAGGCGGCTGACCCGACCTCGGCGCTGCAGACGGCCGACGTGCGGATGTATGAGCAGAAGGACTCCGGCCGGGTCTCCGCCGGAAGCCAGGTCGAGGAGGCGCTGCTGAAGGCGCTCGAGGAACGCCAGCCCGATCTCGGCCGTCACGTCCACAGCGTCGCCGGGCTGGCGATCAAGGTGGGCCAGCGGATCGGCCTCGAGCCGGGCGAGCTGACGCTGCTGCACCGCGCCGCCGAGCTGCACGACATCGGCAAGATGGCGATCCCGGACGCGATCCTCGAGAAGGCGGGGCCGCTCGACACCGAGGAGCGCCGCTTCATCGAGCGCCACACGATCTTCGGCGAGCGGATCATCGCCGCCGCTCCTTCGCTGGCGCCGGTGGCCCCGATCGTCCGCTCGAGTCACGAGCGCTTCGACGGGACCGGCTATCCCGACGAGCTGGCGGGTGACGAGATCCCCCTCGCCTCCCGCATCGTCTTCGCCTGCGACGCGTATTGCGCGATGACCACCGACCGCCCCTACTCGCAGGCCCGCAGCGCCGCCGACGCGATCGAGGAGCTCCGCTTCTGCGCCGGAGGCCAGTTCGACCCGGCGGTGGTCGAGGCGCTCTGCGCCGAGCTGACCGCCCCCGCCGTGGAGAGCGAAACCAGCCGCAGCGCCGCCAGGCGAACGCCGGCGGCGGGCCCCCAGCGGGCGCTCGACGGAGTCACGGCGCTCAGGCCCTGAGGCTCTCCAACAGCCGGTCCAGGACCGCGGTCACCTGCTCGCGCGGCTGCGGGCCCTCGGATCGCGCCACCAGCATCGCGGCCTCGTCGAGCGCGCCCATGAGCACATGCGCGAGCGGCTTGACCGGCTGCGGCGAGATCTCGCCGGCCTCGATCGCCGCCTCGAGGCTCGCCTCGATCAGGCCGAGCCCGTAGGAGACGGCGATCTCGCGACAGCGGTCCCAGCCGAGGACCGCGGGACCGTCGAGAAGGACGATCCGCTGCACCTCTTCCTCGGCACAGACGTCGATGAACATTGCCACCCCCTCGCGCAACGAATCGAGCGGGCCCGCGGCGCCCGAGGAGAGCGCGACCTCGGCGATCCGGGCGGTGATCTCCTCCTCGACCTGGCGGTAGACGGCGTCGAGCAGGTCGCTCTTGCCGCCGAAGTGGTGGTAGAGGGCGCCACGCGTCACGCCGGCCGCCCGGACGATCTCCTCGGTTCCAACCCCCGAGTAGCCGCGCTCGCCGAACAGCCGCCGTCCGGCGGCGATCAGCGCGGCCCGGGTCGCCTCGGACTGCTCGGCCTTGCGCCTGGCGGGCTGCCCGCCTTCGCCTCCCGACTTGACATTCATACAGTCTGTATGTTAGATACGTGCTGTCTGTATGTCAAAGCCGACCCCAAGGAATCAGATGACGACGCGCACCGAAGACAATCACCGGCAGCAGACGGGCACCTTTCGCGACCTCCCCCATCGTGAGCAGAGACTGTCCGTCGGAACGGTCCGCTACCGCGAGGCCGGCGAGGGCGAGCCACTGCTCTTCGTACACGGCCTGCTCGTCGACGGCCACCTCTGGGACGGAGTCGCCGAGCGCCTCTCGGACGGCCACCGCTGCATCGTCCCCGACTGGCCGCTGGGGTCCCACACGGTGCCGATGAATCCGGACGCGGACCTCTCGCCGATGGGGATGGCCTCGGCCGTCGCCGAGTTGATCGAGGCGCTGGGTCTCGAGAACCCGACCGTGATCGCCAACGACAGCGGCGGAGCGGTCTCGCAGATGCTGGTCTCCCGCAGGCCGGAACTGGTCGGGCGTCTCGTTCTCACCAACTGCGACACCCACGACAACTTCCCGCCGTTCCCGTTCAACGCGATGCCGGTCCTCGCCCGAATCCCCGGCGGCACGGCGGCCCTTGTGGCGCCGTTGCGGTTTCGCCCGGTGCGGCGGGGCCTCTACGGGATGCTTGCCAAGCGGCCGATCTCCGACGAGCTCATCAACGGCTGGCTCGCCCCATCGGCGTCGAGTTCGAGGATCCGCGACGACCTGACCAAGCTGATGGCCGGGGTGAGCAAGGACGAGCTGGTCGAGGCGACCGGCAGGCTGGCCCAGTTCGAGCGTCCAGCGCTTCTGGCCTGGGCGCCGGAGGACCGCTTCTTCCCGATCGATCGCGCCGAGCGGATCGCTGCGTCGATGGCCGACGCCAGGGTCGAGCGAATCGCCGACGCCAAGACCTTCGTCTCACTCGATCAGCCGCAGCGACTGGCGCAGGCGATCGACGCATTCGTCTCTGCCTGATTCCGCAAGCTGGGGGTTCTTTCTCGGGTCGCGCTTGCGTTACGTCTGACACGAGCGCCATGCTGCCGTGCAGTCACCTGACCAGGAAGGACGGAGGCATGGCCAATAGGATCTTTGACCAGGACCAGCCACGCAGCGTTCTTGCCCGCCGCCTGAACGAGGCGTTCGCGGGTTGCGAGAAGTGGACCCCCGCGCCCCCGCGCGAGCGTCGGTTGGTGGATGCGTCGCTGCCGGCGCCGAAGACGGCGCCGTTGGGGGCTCCGCAGCACTTCTAGACAAGCGAAGCCACAGCCCTCGACCCTCCCGGTGCGCCGCGCCCTAGCGGCACGATTTCGAGATCCTTGCGCTTGATCTCGGCGAGGATCATCGGCAGCGCCGCGACCGTGCTGCGCCAGGAGCCGGGGGCGCTGTAGTGGTCGGCGTCGTGCAGGAGCAGGATGTCGCCGCCGCGCAGGCCCCGGGTACAGAGCCGGGCGATCGACTCGGGGGTCGCCCGCCGGGCCCAATCGCGCCCCCATTGGGACCACAGCACCGGCTCCCAGCCCCGGCTCTGCACCAGGGCAAGGCCGGGGGCGCTGTAGATCCCGTACGGCGGCCTGTGGAGGGTGATCGGCCGCATCGTCGCCTCCTCGATCAGCGCCCGGCCGCGCTCGGCGTCGGCGCGGAGGTGCCCCGGTCCGAGCCGCAGCATGCTGCGATGGCGGTGGCAGTGGAGGCCGACACCGTGGCCGGCGGCGACGATCTCAGCCGCCAGCGCCCGGTGGCGCTCGACCTGCTCCCCGACAAGGAAGAAGGTGGCCGACACTCCGGCATCCCTGAGGATTTCCAGGGTGCGTTCGGTTCCCTGCGGATGGGGACCATCGTCGAAGGTCAATGACACGCCTCCGACCTGGTCCAGGCGATGGCGGATGCCGAGAGCGGGACCGACGCCGGGGACCACGGGCGCCAGTGCCGGCGCGGCGTGGAGGACCGTGGCGGCGGCCAGCCCCGCGCCGGCGGCGGCGCGGATCATTTCGCGGCTGGCTCGTCTTCCGCTTGGCCCGCCGGCTCGGCCTGGGACGCGGCCGCCGCCTGCCTGCCGATATGGAGGCGGCGCTCGATTGGCTTCGCGATCACCCGGTAGGGCGTGTCCCAGTTAACGGATGCGGCGACGGCGATGATCAGGATCGTGGCGATCACGGTCATCAACCCGGCGGTGGCAAGTCTGTTGATCCGCAGGTGCCAGACGGCTTGAGGTCGGACCCGAGGCCGGGCACCGAGGGTCTTGGAGGCGATCGACGGTAGCGAGGCGAAAGTCGAGGCGGGGGCTCGCCGCTCCCGCGTGACGTGCCGCAGGACCGATTCAAGCTCGTGCTCGGAGCGCGCCACCTCGGCCAGGCCGAACCGCTCGAAGGCGGTGTTGTTGGCCCGCAGGTGCCCGACCGAGAAACCGTAGGAGACCACCGGGCAGCCGCGGATGTGGGCCTCGAGCACGGTCAGCCCGGCGGTCGAGTGGACCATCGCGTCGGCGGCGGCCATCCAGTCGCTCATCTGCTCGGTGAAACCGAGGATCCTCACCCGCTCCTCCGCCCCAAAGCGCTGTTCGAGCTTTTCGCGGGCGGGCTCGTTGCGGCCGGTGACGCAGGCCACCAGGGTGTCCTCGAGCGCCAGCGACGCCTTCACCGCGCCCTCGAGGTCGCCCACCCCCCAGCCTCCGCCCGAGACGAGGATGATGCGGGCGTGCGCCGGAACGTCGAGGGCACGGCGGGCGTCCGAGCGCGTCCTCGGCATGAGGAAGTCCGGTGAGATCGGGGGCCGCGCCCACTCGACGCTGGCTGGGCCGGCGATCCGCTGCACCTCCTCGATCGACTCCGGGTGGGTGACGTAGTGCATGTCGATCCCGGGGTGGGCCCAGAAGTGCAGGCCGGCGAGATCGGTGATAGCCGACTGGGCCGGAATCGGCAGCCGCCGCTTCTGTCGCAGCATCCCGAGGATCGCCGTCACCCCCGGGTAGGTGGAGACGACAACGTCGGGGTCGTACTCGGCGATCAGCCGCAGCAGACCGCGAGATCCGAGCCAGTAGCCAAGCCGGTGCGCGAGCCAGCGCGTCGGCGCGAAGCGGGCCAGCAGCCAGTACTGGATGTCGAACAGCCACGGCATCCAGCGGAATGTCACCCTCGAGCCCCCGCAGACGACCGCGTGCAGCAGGTGTCCCATCGCCGCCAGGCCGTTGGCGATCTCGACCTCGCTGCCGGGGATCTCCTGCTCGACCTCCGCCGCGATGATGCGAGCCGGCAGATCGTGCCCCTCGCCGATGTCCGCGGTCAGTACGAGCACCCGGGTCGGCTCTTCCTCGGCCTTCTCCGAGCCGGCGAGCAGAGCCGTCGGGGCGCGATCCCCGTTGGCGGGGACCCTTGGTGTGCCCGGTTGGATGGCGGGCGGCGCCTGCTGAGGCGTCCGCGAGGCGCGCACCCACTCGACGTAGCGGCGGACGCCCTCCCGGAAGGGCGTGTCCGCCTCCCAGCCCAGCTCGTTCAGGGCCCGCTCGCTGGAGATCTCCTTGCCTGGGAAGTCCCCCGGCCGCGGCGGCGTGTGGATGATCTCGCAGCCGCCGGTCATCTCCTGCACCGTCTCGGCGATCTGCAGGATCGTCACCGTCTCGTCGCTGGAGAGGTTGTAGATGCGGTTCCTGGCCTCCGGCGCGAGGCCGGCGACGACGCCGGCGGCGAGGTCCTCGACGTAGACGAAGCTGCGGCACTGCTGGCCGTCTCCCGCGATCGTCAGCGACTCGTCGTCGAGCGCGAGGTCGATGAAGCGGGCGACGACGCCCGCGGCGCGGGCGCGGGGGCCGTAGGGGATGCCGAAGCGCAGGACCGTGTACTCGAGGTCGAACAGCTCCGCGTAGCCGGCGCAGTAGGTCTCCCCGGCCAGCTTGGTCGCGGTGTAGAGGTGCCGCGGTGCCGGGATCGGCGTCTCCTCGTCGACCGAGTGCTGTTCGGCGTCGCTGTAGACCCAGGTCGTGCTGCCATAGACGACGCGCCCGGCCCCGGTGCGGCCGACCGATTCGAGCACGTTCAGCGTCCCGCGGGTATTGATCTCCTCCGCCAGCACCGGGTCGCCGACAACCTGGGCGACGTCGGCGACCGCGGCGAGATGGATGACGGAATCGCAGTCGCGCATCGCGAGGTCGAGGTTGGCGGGATCGGTGATCGACCCGGTGAAGGTCTCGACCTCGAGCGGCGAGTGGTACGGAGAAGCGCTGAGGTCGAAGATCCTGGGCGTGATCCCGCGCTCGATCAGGCGATCGACGACGTGCGACCCGATGAATCCGGCGCCGCCTGTGACCAGGACCCTCACGCCTGCTCCAGTGCAGCCTGGCGCGAGGGGGGGCGATAGTAGAGGGGCACGCACCAGTGGTTCGAAGCGACCCAGTCGCTGTTGGGTAGCTCCACCTCCGAGCCGATGATGCGGTGGCAGGGCTGATCGTAGACGCGCCCGGTCGAGCGCTCGATCTCCTCGAAGACGATGTACTTGTAGAGGCCCGAGGTCATACCCTCGGGCAACTCCAACCGCGCCGGGTGCAGCGGATCGAGGTGCTCGCGCGCATGGATGTTCTTCCAGGCGACGATCTCCTCCATCCGCTCCGCCTGCAGCAGGCCGAGGGCGGCCGTGAACTCGCTCATGCGGAAGTTGAGGCCCTCGACCACGTGATCGAACTTGCCGTAGTTGCGAAAGCTGCGGGCGAACTCGACCAGGTCCTCGTCGGTCGTGACCAGCACGCCGCCCTCTCCGGTCGAGACCGTCTTCGTCGCGTACAGCGAGAAGACCCCGGCGTCGCCCCACGAGCCCGGCCTGCTGCCGTTCCAGTCGGCGCCGTGGGCGTGGGCGCAATCCTCGAGCAGGAAGATGTCCTGCCGACGGCAGTAGTCGGCGATCCGATCGGCCTCGAAGGCGATGTGGCCACCGATGTGGACCAGGATCGCCGCCCGCGGGCGCAGCCGCTCTGCCTTGGCCTCGAAGTCGGCAAATGACATGCAGAGGTCCTCGCGGTTGCAATCGACGAACTCGACCCTGGCTCCCGCCTTGATCGCGGCCAGCGGGGTAGCCATGAAGGTGTTCGACGGACACAGCACGGTCTCGCCGCGGACTCCGGCGAACTCGAGGGCGGCGAGGGCCCCGCCTGCCCAGCTCGACATCGCCACAGCCCCCGAAAGCCGATTCCACTGAGCCCAGCGCTCCTCGAAGCGGGTGAGCATCCGGCCCTCCGACCACTGCTCGGAGTCCAGCACCTCGTCCCAGAGCTGGTGCAACCGGGCCCGGTCACGATGGTCGAAACCGATGGCAAAGCTCGATGCATCGAGCAGGGTTGCATCTGCGTGCGCGGGCGGGGACATTCCTTCTCCAGGCTTGTTCTGGCTGGTGGGCGCTGGGTATCCGAAAGTTTGATCCGGAGGGCGGGAACAGCGCGCGCCAAGGCTAGCAGCGGGAGCAGCCGTCACCGCAGCCGCCCGCCGCGCCCGTCATCACTCGTTCTTGGCGGCTGTCTCGAGCACTCCGGCCACCCCCGGAGAGGCGGCCACCAGGGCCGTGCCCGCGACCGAGACGGCGATCGAGGCGCCGAGGACGACGCCCCCCAACGGCGTGCCGCCCCAGCTCTCGCCGAAGAGGAACGGCGCCAGTAGCACCGGTATCAGGACCTGGACCGTGAACATCGGCGGGGCCACGTGGGTGGCGGGGCGTCTCTGCAGAGCGCTCATCTCGCTCAGCAGCGCGATGAACTCGGAGGCAGCCAGGCTCGCCAGCCAGACCAGGGCGATCACGATCGACCCGGCGGCGACCTCGTCGGTGACGAGCTTGCTGACGATCCCGGTCCAGGCGTAACCGCAGCCGGCGCTGATGACGACGATGAAGGCCGCCGGCCCGACCTGCCCGCGAAGGATGTGCGGCAGTAGCGCGATCAGGGCGATCACCCCCAGCGAGATCGCCAGCGATAGCCCGCCGGCGTGCCCCGTGGTCCGCTCCGGAGCGGCCAGGGCGACCCCCGTCAGCCCGATCAGGATCGCGGCGACCGCGGCGAACTCGCGCGGCCCCGGACGCTCCCCGAGCCGGGTCGCGCCGAGGTAGAGGAGGAGCAGCAGACCGGATGCCAGAACCGGCTGAACCACGGTCAGCGGGGCCAGGAGCAGGGCCCCCAGCTCCAGCGGCCACCCCAGCAGCCCGATTCCGGTCGCTCCCAGCCAGTGAGGGTTCTTCACCAGCCGCACCAGCAGCGACGGTCGCAGCCCGTGGTCGTGGGGCACCTCGCGAGCGTGCAGCGCCTGCATCGCGATCGAGAGGTTGTAGAGGCACGACGAGGCGACCGCGGCGGCTATTCCCAGCACCAGCACGACCGCGAGCGTATTGGTAGCGGGCCCGTCCGCGAGAGTTCATTTTCCTCTGATAGCGAGAGGAAACCTCAGTCTCGCCGGGGTCGCCCGCCCGGCGCGGGCGTCTACGTTTCTTGATACAGAGGTCCGTCGCCGCCCTCGGGCAACGTCAGGCGGCCGCCCTTGGCCGTGATCGCACCGCATTGCACGCAGTTGGAGGCGGTGACGTGCACGTCCACCATCTCGGCCCCGTTGGAGAGCTGCTCATCGGGTATCTCGTAGACCTGGGCCGGGCACATCGATACCCAGGTCTGGGCGATCTCCCGCGGCACCCGGGTCTGCACCCGGACGTGGTTGGGGGCGTCGTCGCGGGTCGCGTTGCCGGAGAGGAAGACAGAGTCGAGCTTGTTGAAGGTGAGCTCGTTGTCGGGCTTGGGGTAGCCCTCGGCGGCCTCGCCGACGTTCATCTCGACCTCGGCGTCGTCCTCGTTGCGCCAGTGGCCGCCGGGAAAGGCTCCCTTGGTCGCGACCATTGCGCTGCCGAAGATGCCACCGGCGATGAGGCCCTTGGAGAGCGGCTGGCGCATGTTGCGGGAGCGGTAGATGTCCTTCTCGATCACCGATTTGTGGACCTTCTCGTCGTAGGCGTCGAAGTTGACCGAGTCCTGCTTCAACGCCTCGACGATCGCCTCCGCCGCGAACATTCCCGCGTGCATCGCGTAATGGACGCCCTTGAGCTCGGCGATGTTGACCATCCCCGCCGCGTCGCCGGCGATCACCATTCCCGGTACCGACAGCCGTTTCGGCATCGACCAGTACCCCCCTGAGGGGATCGTCTTCGCCCCCCAGGCGACCCGCTTGCCACCGTCGAGGATCTTCTTGATGAAGGGGTGGGTCTTCATCAGCTGAAGCGCGTCGTGGCAGCTGAAGGTGGCGTCGGTGTAGTCGAGACCGACGACGAGGCCGATGCAGACCTTGTCCTCGCCCATCGGGTAGATGAAGCTGCCGCCGGCCTCCGCGTACCTTCCGCTCCATCGCAGCGGCCAGCCGAGGGTGTGGATGACGCGGTCGAGGGGCTCCTTCACCTCCCAGACCTCCTTAACCCCTAGCTCCCAGCGCTGCGGGTCGACTCCGTGGAGGTCGAAGTGGTCAAGCGCGGCATAGGTGAGATGGCCCAGGGTCCCCTCGGCCAGCACAGTCGCCTTCGCCACCACGTCGGAGCCGGGCTCGAAGTTGGCCAGCTCCTCCCCGTCCTTGCCGCGGCCGCGATCGCCGGAGCGCACGCCCTTGACGATCCGGTCGGAGACCAGCAGCTTGGTCGCGGCGGTCTCGGCGAGGATGTAGACGCCGGCCTCCTCGGCCTTCTCGCCCAGGAACCGCCCCAACTTCGAGACCGAAGTGACGTAGTTCCCGTGGTTGCGGAAGTTGGGCGGCATCGGCTTCACCGGGAAGGCTGACTTCGAGGTCAGGAAGTAGACCGCGTCCTTGGTCACCTCCTGGTAGACCGGCCACTCGGAGGGATCGAGGTCGGGGAAGAGCTCCCGCATCGCCGAGGGGCGCATGTTCGCCCCCGAGAGCAGGTGCGCTCCGGTGACCTTGCCCTTCTCGATCACCGCCACCGGGACCTCGCCGAGGCGCTCGCTCAGCTCCGGCTCGTCCTCCAGCAGCTGCATCACCCTGATCGCGCAGGCGAGCCCGGCCGGGCCGCCGCCGACGATCGCCACGCCCACCTCGATCCGGTCCTCTTCGGCGTCGGTCGGAGGACCGATCACGTCGGCAGGGTCGAACGGGGGCGGGAACTCTGAAGGCGCGTGGTTCATGGCATTGGCTTCGTGCTTCGCTCACTCACGAGGGATCAGATATCGACGCTCGCTCGCTCCGCACTCAGGAGCCCCCCTTCTTCGCCTTGATCGCCTCGGTCAGCTTGGGGACGATCTTGTGCAGATCGCCGACCACGCCGAGATCGGAGAACTCGAAGATGGGCGCGTTGGGATCCTTGTTGATGGCGAGGATGTTCTCCGAGCCCTGCATCCCCACCTTGTGCTGGATCGCCCCGGAGATGCCGGCGGCGAGGTAGAGCTTCGGCGCAACCGTCTTCCCCGTCTGCCCGATCTGGGCCGCATAGGGGTACCAACCTGCGTCGACCACGGCGCGGGTTGCGGCGACGGCGCCGCCCATCGACTCGGCCAGCTCCTCGCAGAGCTTGAAGCCGTCAGCCTCGCCGAGGCCGCGGCCGCCGCCGACGAGGACGTCGGCGTCCTCGATGTTGACGTCAGCGCCGCGCTGCTCGCCGCGCTGGACCATCGAGGCCTTGGTCGACCACGGCGAGAGCTCGACCGAGACGTCCACCACCTCGGCCGCGCCCGAGCCGGACTCCTCGACGTCGAAGGAGTTGAGGCGGCCGATGATGATCCCCGGCTCGCTGACGTAGCCGACGTCGGCGACCTGGGAGTCCTGGAGGATCGGGCGCTCGGCGACCAGCTTGCCGTCGGCGACCTTGACCTCGGTCACCTCCATCGTCACCCCGGCGCCGAGGCGCGCGGTCAGGCCGGCGCCGATCTCGAATCCGAGCAGGCCGCCGCCGAAGAGGGCGTAGCCGTAGCCCTCGTCGGCGATCACCTTCGCCATCACGTCGATGATCGGCTGGGCGAGGCCCTCGGGCACCTCCTTGGCCCGGAAGACCTTGGTCGCGCCGTAGGTCCCGAGCGAGGCGCAGGCGTCGTCGGCGACGTCGCCGACCACCACCGCGCCGGCCTCGGCCCCGAGCTCGCCGGCGAGCTTTGACGCCGCCGAGATCGCGCCGAGTGAATTCTTGTTGAAGTTGCCCTCATCGTCGTGCAGGGCGTAGACCAGGATGCCGGGCATCAGTGGCTCCTTTCGGGGGTCGGGGCCTCATCCGGCCGCGAAAGCCGAGCGGGGCAAGGACGCAGGGAGGCCGAATGGCCTTGCGCCATTCGGCCGACCGAGGACGCAGCACCCGCGAAGGCTTGCAGCGAGTCGGTGAGGTTCTGAGCTCCGGAAGTAGCCACTCAGATCAGCTTCCTTTCGTCAAGCCAGGCAACGATCTTCTCGACCGTCTCGTTGGTGTCTTCGTCCTCGATGATCTCTCCCGCCTCCTTCTGCGGCGGCGGGTTGAGAGCGAGGACCGCAGTCCTGGAGCCGCTCTCGCCCACCCGGTCGGCCTCGATGCCGACGTCGCCGGTGGCCTTCGTGTCCAGCGGCTTCTTCTTCGCCCCCATGATCGCCTTCAGCGACGGATAGCGGGGCTCGTTGATCGCGTCGCCGACGCTGATCACGGCCGGCAACTCGACCGAGACTGTGTCGTAGCCGTACTCGGCCTGGCGTTCGCAGCGCAGCTTCCCGTCCTCGACGTCGATCTTGATCACCTGGGTCAGCGACGGCATCTTCAGGTGGTCGGCGACGACGGCGCCGATCGTGTAGCACTCGCCGTCATCGGACTGCTGGCCGAGCAGGACCAGGTCGGGGCTCTCGGACTCGAGGATCCTCGCCAGGGCGTAGCCGGTGGCGCAGACGTCGGAGCCCTCCAGGGCGGCGTCGGAGAGGTGCAGGGAGCGGTCAGCTCCGAGGGCGACGGCCTTGTGCAGGGCGCGGACCGCCGAATCGGGGCCCATCGTCACCGCGACCACCTCCTCCACCGGAATCGCGCCACCCTCCTTGATCTGCATCGCCGCCTCGATGGCGTGGGTGTCGAAGGGATTGAGGTTCTTCTCGCCGCTCCGATCCAGCCGCATCGTGTTCGGGTCGATGCGTTTCTGAACCGCAGCGTCCGGTACCTCTTTGACCAGGACGCAGATCTTCACGTAAGGCCTCCTTGAGGGGGATTCTGGGGCACTCCGCGGGTCTTGGACGACACGCCGCGGGTGCGGTGCGGGCGGGGATATTAGCGATTACGGAGACTGGCTGACTGACCAGTCAATCGGTATACGCGCCAGCCACCCTATCGGTTGCCGGAGCACCGCCCAGGACCGGGCGACCCCTTCGGCAGCGCAACAGCGCGTTCGCGGCCGCCACCCGGCTCATCGGACCCGCACCCCGGCAGGTGGGACCTTTGAAGCGCCACATAGGCATCTGAAAGGTCCCACGTCGGCGAATGCGGGGGTCGCGGCGGCGAGAGTGATCGAAGTCACCTATCTGATGACCTATTGCAGTCTCGGCGCTGAGTGCCGCGGAGGCCGACAGGGCGGCGACGGTATCAACGCAATACCTCGCCTTGGCCTCATGCTCTTCCGCTCCTCCCTGCTGGGCTCTACTCTCGGCCAAGCTCGCGACGGAGGCCCGCGGCCGCGTTGTCGCCGAGGCGTTTGAAGGCGAGGCCGAAGACCGGGTCGATCAGCTTGATCGCGCCCTTCAGGGTCAGCTGCGCGTCATAGGTCATCTCGCAGCCCGAGTCGGTCGGCCGAACCGTGACCGTGTCCTCCGAGATCGTCGTCGAGTTCTCCGCTCTGAGGACGATCCGCTTCGGCCGGTGATAGGAGATCGTCTCGTAATCGAGGGGGATCTCACGGCCCATCCAGCGAACGAGGACATGGAAGCGGGCGCCGGGCCCGGGGTCGTCGGCGTCAATCGGATGGGCCTCCGCTGCGGTCGGATCCCACTCGGTGACGTTCGAGAACATCGCCATGTAGTCGAACACCTCCTCGGCGCTCCTCGGGCTTGAAATCGTGTCCACGTATCGCGCCATTGGCTCTCAGTCTCCTTCGGGTTTGGTGGTCCTCGAGGCGGTTGCGTCACCCGGCGGCAGGCCGCAGAGCCGCTCGCACTCGTCGAATAGCCGCACGCGCTCCGCAGCGCTTTCGCGGGTCCAGGGGACGCGATGCTTCGGCCGCGGACGGCGATCGTGCCAGAACTCCCCGGTGCTGCGGGCAACCTCGGGCGACCCGGCGAGCCAGATGATCGTGTCGGCGCCAGCAGCCGGATCGCGCAGAAGCGGCCCCATCACCCGGTTGAATCGTGGTAGCGAAGTCTGCACCCCGGCGGTCGCGACCCATCCCGGATGGGTCGAGTGAACCGTGATCCGGTCGGGCCCCAGGCGTCTTCCCCACTCCTCGCTGAGGATCACCTCGGCCCGCTTGGTGTGGGCGTAGAAGCGGGCTCCGTCGAATCCGCGCTTTTCGAGCTGCAGGTCATCGAGGTGGATGCGCTCCGTGTACATGCCGCCCGAGGAGACGTTGATCACCCGGGAGGGGGCCGAGCGGCGCAGGGCGGGCAGGAGCAGTGCGGTCAGCAGGAACGGGCCGAGCACGTTGGTCGCGAACGCGAGCTCGAAGCCCTCCTCGGTATGGCTCCGCTCCGCCGGCAGCACGCCGGCATTGTTGACGAGGACGTGAAGCGGTGACTCGGAGGCGGCGAAGCCCGTGGCGAACTCCCGCACCGAGGCGAGGCTGGAGAGGTCGCAGAGGTGGAGCTCGAGCGCCTCCGAGCCCGAGGCCGAGGCGATCCTCTCGCGCGCAGCCTCGCCGCGCTCTCGATCGCGGACCAGCATGTGGACCCTCGCCCCCGCCCGGGCGAGGCCGGCGCAGGCCGCCTCCCCGATCCCCGAGCTGGCGCCGGTGAGGAGCGCCGAGCGCCCTTCGAGCTCGAGCCTGCCGCGTGGCAGGAGTCGATCGCGGGCGCGGTAGCCGAGGCTGGTGTAGCCGGGCACGACGGCCCAGTCCATCGCCTTGTCGAGAATCCGTCCGAACATCCGTCCCATATTGATACGGGACGGATGCCAGGGCGGATGTGGACCCCTACGCGGCGCGGTGCTTCTTGCGCTTTGGCAGCTCGCAGCTCCTCTTTGTGTTCTTGCCCGAGCCCCCGAGGCAGGTGTCGCGGCCACTGCCTCCGTCGAGGCCGTCGTTGCCCGCGCCGCCTTCGAGCCGGTCGCCACCGTTGCCGCCGCAGAGCCCATCGTTGCCGGCGAGCCCGCGGATCGTGTCGGAGCCGCCGAGGCCGAGGAAGCCGTCGGCGATCCCGGTGCCGCTCATCAGGTCGGGGCCACCGGTGCCGATCCGGTTGACGACGACGCCCTGGCAGCGGACCAGCTCCCAGGCGCCAATGTCGCAGCGCCCACCGAGGCTGCGCTTGACACCGCGCTGATCGGTCGAGGCGCAGCTTCCGCCGCGGTCGATCGCTGGGCTCGACTTCTTCAGCGCGATCGTCTCGGTCGGCCCACCGTTGTCCATCAGCGGCAGGACCCCGGCGCTGCGGTTGACGATGTCGCCACCCGAGGCGTCGTAGTCACAGCCGTTGGTGTTGCCGACGAGGTTCTGCCCGAGGGAGTTGATCGCCCCGCCGAGCTTGGTGCAGTCGTGAGCCTCGCCGCCGTTGTCGTGGTTGCCGCCGAGCACGGTGTCGCGCATGTTCAGCGTCCCGCCGGAGAAGATCCCGCCCCCGTCGCCGCCACCGCTGTGATCGGAGTCGGCGATGTTGCCCGAGATGGTGGCGTTGAGGAGGCTGACGGTGCCCCCCGATTCGACCGATATGCCTCCGCCGTCCTCGGAGGCGCCGTTGCTGGAGAGGGTGACGTTGGTCAGCGTGGCGGTGCTCGGGCCCTCGGTCGAGAGCGCTCCGCCGAAGGTGGCGCCGTTGCCCTCGATCGTGGATCTCCGAAGCGTCAGCTGGCCGGCGTTGAGGATGCCGCCGCCATGGTCCTCGGGCCCGGTGAAAGCCTCGCCGTCGGTGATCGTCAGCCCGTCCATGGTCACGTTCCCCGAGACGATCTCGAAAACCCGCTCGCTGTTGACCCGGCCGCTGATCGTCGCCGGACGGATCCCGGTGTGCAGGATCGTCAGCGGCGCTGTGATGTCGAGGTCGCCGTAGACGTTCCCGTCCTCTGCCGTCGGGGTGGGGAAGGGCGCGCTACGCGTCAGGTTGAAGGTGCCGGCTCCGACGACAACCTGGTCGGTGCCGCTGCCGGCGTCGCAACCCGGAGACTTTGTGGCGGAGTCGTTGTTGGCCGCCCAGATCGCTTCCCGCAACGAGCAGCGGCTGCCGTCGGAGTCGAACTGATCGACGGTGGTGTTGACGATGATCGACTTCGCCGCGGCCAGCGACGGGAGCGCCAGCGCCGCGGCCGCGGTCGCGACCGCAACCCACCGCATCCTTACCAGCGTCCTTGGTGTTTCCTTCTGATGCAAGCCCATCGGGAACCCCTCTCGAGATCGAAGACTGGTATGCGCTCTCTACAGATAGAAGAACGATCCTTCGCCGGTAGTTGCGGCGCCCTCTCGAGGATCTTCCTCGCAGCACTTGTGCTGTCGGCCATCGCCGCCCTCGGCGCCGGTGCCTCGGCCGGGCCGGCGCAGGGCGCGCCCCCCCAGCCCAACTTCATCGTGCTGATGAGCGATGACCAGACCAGCGGCGAGATGCCGGTGATGAAGCAGACCAACGCCCGGATCGCGCGCCAGGGGGTCACCTTCGATCGCTTCATCACCTCCTACCCGCTCTGCTGCCCGTCGCGCACGACTTTCCTCACCGGCGAGTACAGCCACAACCACGGCGTCATCGGCAACGGCACTCCATTGGGCGGCTACCCGACCTTCGACAAGCCGAACACGCTCGCCTCCTGGCTTCAGGCGGCCGGCTATCACACGATCCAGATCGGCAAGTTCCTCAACCGCTATCCGGACCCCTCCGACAAGACCGAGATCCCGCCCGGATGGGACGAGTGGTACGCCTGCCTGGACTCGACCGAGAACCACTACTACGACTACACCCT
Organism: uncultured Actinomycetes bacterium; assembly: GCA_963840235.1. Taxonomy (GTDB): domain Bacteria; phylum Actinomycetota; class Thermoleophilia; order Solirubrobacterales; family 70-9; genus JBBRHQ01. Next base: position 237,489 of record CAWIYC010000002.1, on the reverse strand, counting down.
GAACGAGAACGGCGTCCTCACCCACTACGGCAACTCGCCCGCGGACTACAAGACCGATGTCTACGGCGCCAAGGCGGTCGCGGCGATCCAGCAACGGGCGGCGCTGGGCCCGGCCGGGCAGCCGTTCTTCATGTTCGCCGCCTTCACCGCGCCCCACCTGCCGGCCTTCCCCGCGAAGCGCGACCAGCGCCGCTTCCGCCACCGCGACCTGCCCCGCTCGGCCTCCTTCAACGAGGCCGACGTCTCCGACAAGCCCGGCTTCATCCGCAAGCTGCCGCGCTTCACCAAGGCGACGGTCGGCAGGATCAACGGCAACTACCGCCGGCGCCTGGAGACGCTGCTCTCGGTGGACCGGGCGGTGGGCGCGGTGATGGCGGAGCTGGAGGCCGACGGCATGCTCGAGAACACCTACGTCATCTACCTCTCGGACAACGGCTTCTTCTTCGGCCAGCACCGGCTGGCAAAGGGCAAGTACCTGCCGTATGAGCCCACCGTGAGGACGCCGACGATCATGCGCGGCCCGGGTATCCCGGCCGGCGTCCGCAGCTCGGCGCTGGTCGGCAACGTCGACCTGGCGCCGACCCTGCTCGGGCTCAGCGGCGCCATCCCGACCAAGCCGGTGGATGGCCGCTCGCTGCTCCCCTTCGCCGAGAACCCGTCGAAGCAGAGCAACCGGCCGATCCTGCTCGAGGCCAACTCAAAGGACGACCCATCGCTCGGCATCCCCTACACCGGGATACGGACCAACCGCTACAAGTACGTCCGCTACCGCGACGGTCAGCAGGAGCTCTACGACCTCGCTCGTGACCCCCGCGAGCTGGCATCGAAGCACCGCGACCCGCGCTACGCGCGGACCAGGCGGGCGCTGGCGGCGAGGCTGGCGACGCTCCGGGGCTGCGCCGACGCCTCCTGCCGCGAGCCGACCGGCCCGATCCCGGCCCCGTCGAAGTAGCCCCAGCCCCGAACTCAACGTTCCCTGCCCTATGGACACGGAAAGTGAAGCTCGGCGGGCGGGAAGGGTCAGTGGCGGGCGGTTGCGCCGGCTCGGATGAAATCGACGATCTCGTCGGTGCCGGCTCCGGGGGTGAAGACCTCGGCCACTCCGAGCTCCTTCAGCTCGGGGATGTCCTCTGCGGGGATCGTGCCGCCGACGGTGATGAGGACGTCGTCAACGCCCTGCTCGGAGAGCAGCGAGACGACCCGGGGAACGAGCGTCATGTGGGCGCCGGAGAGGATCGAGAGGCCGACCGCGTCGGCGTCCTCCTGGATCACCGTCTCGGCGATCTGCTCCGGCGTCTGGTGAAGACCGGTGTAGATCACCTCCATGCCGGCGTCGCGCAGGGCGCGGGCGATGATCTTGGCGCCGCGGTCGTGGCCGTCGAGGCCGGGCTTGGCGACGACGACGCGAATCTTGCGGGCGGTCGGGCTTTCGGTTGCCTCTGCCATCGGGCGAGAGCTTAGAGGGGCGGTGGAGAAGGCGGACGGGCTCAGCGTCCGGAGCCAGGCCCGGCGCGAGATGCCCGGAGGTAGGCGCGCTCCAGGAGCCTGCCCACCCTGGCAGGGTTCTCGAAGAAGTTGCCCTCGGCGTGGTCGGCCCCGGCGCTGTCCTGTCCCGACGCGTTCGGGCCGGGGGGCGGCACCGCAGAGCGGTTGCCGCGAGCGTAGTGCCAGAGGATCGCGTCGAGCTTTCGCTGTGGCAGCTGATCGAGTGAGTTCAGCGGCAGTCCGGCGGAGGCCCGGCGGTTGGCGAGGGTGTTGGGGTTGACCGCGGTCATGTCGACCCCGGGCAGGATCGCGTCATACGGGGCGCTGTTGCCGGCGCCCTTCTGGAAGACGTCGTACATGGGCACCGCCAGCGCCTCCGCCAGGTTCTTCGGTTTAAGGCCCATCACGAGTTCCGCCGTGCGGAGCATCGAGAGCTGGTCATAGCGCGTGTGGACGACCGCCCCCTTGCGGGTATAGGGGCTGATCGCGAGCGCGGGAATGCGGTGGGCATCGACATGGTCGGCGCCATCCTGGGAGTCGTCCTCCTGCACCAGGATCAGCGAGCTTCCCCAGATCGAGGAGTGGGAGATCTCGTCGACGATCTGACCGAGGCCGTAGTCATTGGACGCGATCTGGGCGTTCGGCGTGCGGCGTCCGGGCCTGACGCCCTCGGTGTGGTCGTTCGGCAGGACGATGTAATTGAAGGTCGGCACCGAGTCGGTCGCGAGCTGCGACTCGAAGATCAATTTGAAGCAGGAGAACCGTGAGTGCGAGCCGGCGGGGGCGCCCGGCGGCAGCGAGGAGTCGTAGACCTGCTTACCATCAAGGAAGGAGGTGCTGTTGGAGAGGTCGGACTCGTAGCAGGGACCGGGGGGCGGTCCAAATAGGGCGACGTCGGACTTCGCCAGGACCGCGGCGTTGGTGGCGGTCTCATCGGGAGTGCGGTCCTTGTCGCCGAACGGCGAGAGGCCTGCGAGCGCCTCGCCGTAATTGAAGAAGCCGATGCCGGCGTCGAGCATCCGTTCGAAGACGTAGCCCCGCGGCGGCGCGCTGACGACGTAGGAGCCAAAGTCGTAGGGACGGCCGCGGTCGGCGTAGTTCTGGTGCCAGTTCTTGACGACATAGTCGGAGACGGCCCCGGCCGCGGTCCAGTAATGCCCGTCGATCGAGGCCTCGGAGTCGGCGTATACGTGATCGAGCAGCGGGAAGCGCTTTGCCAGCGCGTGCAGGTTGGGGGTGATGCCCTTGCCGAAGATCGTCAGGCCGGGGTCGCCGTCGCCGCGGGGATCGTCGCCGAGAAGCTGGTCGTATGTGCGGTTCTCCTTGACGATGAAGAAGACGTGCTTGATCGGCCCGTTCGCCCGCAGCGGCGTACCGGCCGGCGCCTTGCGGCTGTTGGACGGGACGATCTGCCGCGACGCGAGCGGCGTCAGCTTGCGGATCCTGGAGTCCGAGGGAAACCGCAGGATGCCCGAGCTGCCAGTCACCAGCGTCGGCAGGTACTGGGTGCTGTTGATGCTGTTGTCGGTGTCGTCGGGAAGCGTTGGGTTCGGGCCCTTCGGGTTGGGACCGACGCCGAGGCCACGGGCGGAGACCCAGACGAGCCTGCCGCGACCCGGAGTCGCGGCCGCGACCGTCGGGTAGGAGGCGACCGGAATGCGGCCGACAAGGCTGAACGGCTTAGCCGGTCGACTATGCCCTCCGGAGCCGCTGTCGCACTTGTCACTGCTCGACAGCGAGAAGATCGCGACCGCGTCCTCGCCCGAATCGGCCGAGATCAGATCGCAGCCGTCGTTGCTGACGCTGACGTAGCTGGGGAAGGTGCCCTCCCCCTGGGGACGCGCGACCGAGAGCGTTCGCAGGACTCGCATCCGCTTCGTGTCGATGACCGAGATCTGGTCGTCGTTGGTGATGGCGACGTATGCCCTCTGGCGCTTCGGGTCCATCGCGATCGACTCGGGGTGCGAGAGGTGGGAGCCGACCTGGATCGTCTTGATGACGCTCCCGGATGCGAGGTTGACGACGTAGACCGCGCCCTCGGGCTCGCTCGTCAAGAGGCCGAAGCGGCCGTCGCGCGTGATTCCGGCGCCGTAGGGGTAGTGGCCGATGCTGACGTAGCGGACGCTGCGCGTCTTGGTGTCGATGATCGCCCCGGCGTCGGCGAGATTTAGCGCCGCCAGCAGGGTCTTTCCGTCGCCACTGACGGCGAGGTCTCGAGGCCAAGACTCGACCGTGGTCGAAGGTGGGAACTCCTGGATCGGGGTCGCCGTCGGCGGTGGCGGCACCGGGATCACCCCGTCGCGAGTCGCGTGCCCGCTGCTGCGGTCGATCTTGAGGACGTGGATGACGTCCCCCCCGCGCCCGGGAACCTTGGAGGAGACCTGCTGGTCGGTGTGCCCGGAGTCCTTGAGACCGGAGACGTAGGCGGTACGGCCGTCCGGAGACATTGCGATCCCGCCGGAGACGCCGGGCATCGGGATCCGCTGTACGACCTTCCCGACCCGGTGGCCGCGTTTTGCCCGGCACCTGCGGCCCCTCGCTGCCTGCGGACAGTGGCCGCGGGGGCTGACGAGGACGATGCGGATGTCATTGCGGCCGCGACCGCTCGACAACGCCCAAAGGAATCTCCCGTCCCGCGTCAGGGCGCCTCCTGTAGAGAGGTTCCCAAGCCTGGTCATCTTCCCGACCGGCTCGAGCTTGCGGCCGGTCGGCTGGATGTGGTTCTTCGGCCCGATCCGCCCGCCCGGGGCGTTGACAGCAACTGCGATCCCTACGGCCGAGACCACCGCCACCGCCGGCACGAGCGCCACCAGCCACCTGCGACGGGTTTGCGCTGGGCCCCTCACGCCACAAGCATCTCAGAACCGCCGCCGCACTGCCAAGGGCCTCCGTCGGGCGCGCTCAGAAGACCGGCGACTCGGTGTAGGTCCCGAAGACCTCCTGCATCGCGCTGATCATCTCGCCCTCGGTGGCGCCTGCCCGCGCCCCCTCGATGATCGGGTCCATCAGGTTGCGCTCAGATGCGGCCGCCTGCTTCAGCTCGGCAAGAGTGCGCTCGACCTCGGCGCCGTCGCGGCCGGCCCGGGTCGCCGCAAGGCGCTCGATCTGCTTGCGCTCGAGCGCCGGGTCGATGCGCAGGATCTCGACCTCCTCCTCCTCGTGGTGGTAGTCGTTGACGCCGACCACGATCCGCTTGCGCTCGTTCAGCTCCTGCTGGTAGGTGAAGGAGGCCTCGGCGATCTCGCGCTGGGGGAAGTTCTTGCGGATCGCCTCGATCATGCCGCCGAGCTCGTCGATGCGGGAGAAGTAGTCGTAGGCGGCCGACTCGATCTCGTCGGTCAGCGCCTCGAGGAAGTAGGAGCCGCCCAGGGGGTCGGCCGTGTTGGCGACGCCCGACTCCGAAGCGATGATCTGCTGGGTGCGGAGCGCGAGGCGGACGGCCCCCTCGGTCGGCAGCGCCAGCGCCTCGTCGTAGGAGTTGGTGTGGAGCGACTGGGTCCCCCCCATGACCCCGGCCAGCGCCTCGATCGTGGTCCGGACGACGTTGTTCAGCGGCTGCTGCGCGGTCAGGCTGACACCGGCCGTCTGGGTGTGGAAGCGCATCCGCATCGACTCGGGGCGCTTGGCCCCGTAGCGCTCGCGCATCTCCCTCGCCCAGATCCTGCGGGCGGCGCGGTACTTGGCGATCTCCTCGAAGAAGTCGATGTGGGCGTTGAAGAAGAAGGAGAGCCGGGGGGCGAAGTCGTCGACGTCGAGGCCGCGCTCGATTGCAGATTCGACGTAGGTGAAACCGTCCTTGAGGGTGAAGGCAAGCTCCTGGGCGGCGGTCGAGCCGGCCTCGCGGATGTGGTAGCCGGAGATCGAGATCGGGTGCCAGCGGGGCATCTGCGCGGCGCAGAACTCGACCATGTCGGTGACCAGGCGCATGGCGTGGTCGATCGGGAAGCACCACTCCTTCTGGGCGATGTATTCCTTGAGGATGTCGGTCTGGATCGTCCCTGCCAGGCCCTCTGGTGGCGTTCCCTGCGCCTCGGCGGCGAGCAGGTAGAAGGCGAGCAGGATCGCCGCCGGGGCGTTGATCGTCATCGAGGTCGAGACCTCGGCCAGGGGGATGCCCTCGAACAGGCGGCTCATGTCGTCGAGACTGTCGACGGCGACCCCCTCGCGGCCCACCTCGCCCTCCGACCGGGCGTGGTCGGAGTCGTAGCCCATCAGCGTCGGCATGTCGAAGGCGACCGAGAGGCCCTGCTGGCCGTGTTCGAGCAGGTAGTGGAAGCGCTCGTTGGTCTCCTCCACCGTGCCGAAGCCGGCGAACTGGCGCATCGTCCACAGGCGCCCGCGGTACATCGACTCATATGGCCCCCGGGTGAACGGGTATGAGCCCGGCACCCCGAGGCTCGCCTCGGGGTCGGCGGGACCGTCCTCGGGGCCGTAGAGGGGCTTCACCGGGTGCCCGGAGAGGGTGCTGAACTCCACGTCGCGCTCGAGGGAGTGGGGCTCCACCGCCATCGACCGCAGTCTAGTTGCCGCCGCTGAACGCTTTCAGCACCCAGGGGCACCGAAACCCTTCAGCCGCCGCTGAAGGCCCTCGCCCACCGGGTCCTGAGGCCGTTCAGCAATGATCGGGCCGTCGTTCCGGGGGCCTGCGGGCCGCCGCGCTAGGTGCGCCTGCGGCTGACGTGGGAGGCGCCGACGCCGATCACCCCGGCGAGCAGCGCGGCCGAGATGATCCCCAGCCGGCGGCCGAGGCGATCGAAGCGCATCACCGGCCAGCCCTCGCTCTTGGCCACCTGCGCCAGGGGCGGATCCGGGTTGACCGCGATCGGGTTGCCCACGGCGCGCAGCATCGGCAGGTCCGATGCCGAGTCCGAGTAGGCGAAGGAGGCGGCCAGGCTGATCCCGTGCTCGGCGGCGAAGGCGTCCACCGCCTCCACCTTGCCCTTGCCGTAGACGAAGGGGCCGTCGAGGCGGCCGGTGAAGTCGCCACCCTCGCCGACCTCGTAGCGGGTTCCGATCCCGCCCTCCATCCCCAGCACCTGAGCCAGGGTGGAGACGATGCCGTTGCCTGCGGCGCTGACGATGAAGCTCGGCCGGCCGGCGTCGGCGTGGGCATTGATCTCGTCCAGCATCTGCGGGTAGATCCGCGGCAGGATGCCGGCCATCACCTCGGGACCCATGCGGTCGATCTCGACGCTGGGCACCCCTGTGATCAGCTCCCTGGCGACCTTCAGCACCTCCGCGGTCTGCTCGTCGCTCGCCCCACGCAGCCGGTATCGCAGGTGGTCCAGCGCCCAGCGGGCGAGCTGGCGGCGGCCGACGATCCCCCGCCGAGTCGCGACCTTGGCGAACTGCATCCCCGACGAACCCGCCATCAGGGTCTTGTCGAGATCGAAGAAGGCGGCAGCCCGCTGCGAACCTTCGCCTGGCTGCGTCCTCGGTCGGCCGGCTCGCTCACGCACGTCGTCAGCGCGATCGCTTCGCCGGCCTCCCTGCGTCCTTGCCATGCTCGGTTCTCGCGGGCTGCACTGACACCGTCAGCCCCCGTTGACCTCCAGCACGATCGCGTCTCCTTGACCCCCGCCGGAGCAGATCGCGGCTACCCCGAGGCCGCCGCCTCGGCGGCGCAGCTCGTGGACTAGGGCGCCGACGATGCGGGCGCCGGAGGCCCCGATCGGGTGGCCGAGGGCGATCGCGCCGCCGTTGACGTTGACCCTATCCTCGGCGATGCCGAGCATCCGCACCGAGTTGATCGCGACCGAGGCGAAGGCCTCGTTTATCTCCCACAGGTCCACATCCTCGGGCGAGCGCCCGATCTTCTCCAGGGCCTGCTTGGCGGCGTTGGCCGGGGTTCTCGCCAGGTAGGGGAACTCGTCGGCGACGGAGCCGTAGGAGAGAACCTTCGCCAGCGGCGCGCGGCCACTGCTCTCGGCCCACTCGGCGGAGACCGCGATAGCGGCGCCTGCGCCGTCGTTGACGCCGGGGGAGTTGCCGGCGGTGTGGGTCGCATCCTCGCCGCCGACGGCCCGCAGCTTGGCCAGGGTCTCGACGCTGGTGTCGGGCCGGATCGCCTCGTCCACCTCGACGGTGGTCTCGCCCTTGCGCGACTTCACGGTGACGCCGACGATCTCCTCGGCCAGGGTGCCGTCGTCGCTGGCCTTCGCCGCCAGCTGGTGCGAGCGGGTGGCGAAGCGGTCCATGTCTGCCCGGGTGATCTCGAGCTCGTTCGAGACGTCGCTCGCCTCGTTGATCATCTGCTTCTCGGTGAAGGGATTCGTGAGGCCGTCATGGGTCATCGCGTCAACGGCCGAGACGTCGCCCATGCGGAAGCCGAAGCGGGCCCCGGGGAGCAGGTAGGGCGCCTTGCTCATCGACTCCATCCCGCCGGTGACCGCCACCTCGACGTCGCCGGCACGGATCGCCTGATCGGCGAGCCCGAGCGAGCGCATCCCCGAGGCGCAGACCTTGTTGATCGTCTCCGACGGGACCTCCTTCGGGATCCCGCCCTTGATCTGCGCCTGGCGGGAGGGGATCTGCCCCTGGCCCGCCTGCAGGACCTGGCCGAAGATCACCTGCTGGACCTGGCCGGGCTCGACCCCGGAGCGCTCCAGGGCGGCCTCGATCACGGTCCCGCCTAGATCGGTGGCGTCGAGTGTCGAGAGTCCGCCGCCCATCTTCCCGAAGGGGGTTCTCGCCGTTGCGAGGATCACAGTGCTGGGCATCGCTGCCTTTCTATTCCGGAGATTCGTCAGGTTGCTTGGTCTGGGCGGGCCGGGGGCCCGGGCAGGTCACGATAGCGAGGCCCGCCACCGCGAGCGCGAGTGCATAGACTCACCGCCGAATGAGGGTGGAGGTGCGTGAGAGCGCGATCGCTGACGCCGGCACCGACCTTGTCGTGGCCGGCCTCTACGACGGCGAGGAGCTGCCCGATGCCCTCTCCGGCGCACGTGGAGCAGGGGACGAGAAGGGCGGCTACCGCAAGCTCGCCCTGCTGCACCCCGAGAAGCCGCCGAGGGCGATCGTCGCAGGCCTCGGCAAGCGCGAGGAGATGGAGCCCGAGCGGGCGCGGGTGGCTGCGGCGCTCGCCGCTGCCGAGGCCGCGGCGCTCGGCGCCAGGACCATCGCCTGGGAGCTGCCCGGGTCGGATGACCCCCCTGGGACCGCGGCGGCGATCGTCACCGGGACGATCCTCGCCGGCTACCGCTTCGACCGCTTCCGCAGCTCCGAGAGCGATGACGAGAAACCGGGCGAGATCGAGGAGCTGGTCCTGCTCGGGCCGGGCGAGCTTTCGGCCGAGGCGGAGACGGCGCGGATCTGCGCCGAGGCCCAGAACCGGGCCCGCGAGCTCCAGGATCTCCCGTCCAACGTCGCCACCCCCTCCTTTCTGGCCCGACGCGCCGAGCAGATAGACGCCGAGCGCGAATCGGTCTCGACCGAGGTCCTCGGCCGCAAGGAGATCGCCGACCGCGGGATGGGCGGGATCGAGGCCGTCAGCGCCGGGTCGGCCGAGGACCCGGTGCTGATCGTCCTCCGCTACGCCGGTGGCGGTGCCGGCCCGACCCTGGGGCTGGTCGGCAAGGGCGTCACCTTCGACACCGGCGGGATCTCGCTCAAGCCCGGTGCCTCGATGCACGAGATGAAGATGGACATGTCGGGCGCCGCCGCGGTGCTGGAGGCCGTCGGGGCGATCGCCGAGCTCGGACTTGCGATCGACCTGATCGCCGTCATCCCGTCGACCGAGAACATGCCCTCCGGGACAGCGGTGAAGCCCGGGGACATCATCACCCAGTACAACGGCAAGACGGTCGAGGTCAACAACACCGACGCCGAGGGGCGGCTGATTCTCGCCGACGCCCTCGCCTACTGCGCCGAGCTCGGTGCCGAGCGCATCGTCGACATCGCCACCCTCACCGGCGCCGTCCTCGTCGCCCTCGGCTCGACCTACTCGGCGCTGATCTCGAACGACGAGGCCCTGGCCTCGGCGGTCGAGCGCGCCGCCGAGGAGACGGGCGAGCTGGCCTGGCGGCTGCCGCTGCATCCCGAATACAAGGAGCTGACCAAGGGGACCGTCGCCGACCTCACGAACCTGGCGGCGAAGCGCAAGGCCGGGACGATCTACGCGGGCTCCTTCCTGGAGGAGTTCGTCGAAGGCAGGCCCTGGGCGCACCTCGACATAGCCGGCACCGCCTGGGATGTCGGCCGCCCCTACGTCGGCAGCGGCCCCACCGGCTTCGGGGTGCGCCTGTTCGTCGCCCTGGCCCGGGAGATGGCGGGCAGCTGAGCCGATCCGACGGTGGCGAGCGCACCCAGGCGCTAGGTTGGTCAGGCGGCCAACGGACCAGGAGGAGCTGAGGATGGCATCCGAGTTGAGCGACGCCCACCGGCAGACGCTGAAGGCGATCTGCGACACGGTCGTGGCGGACATCCCCCGCGAGCCCGACCCGGACGGCTTCTGGGCCCGCCGGGCCAGCGACGTCGGCGCCGACGTCGCCCTCGCCGACCTGATCGCCGCGCTGCCCCCGGAGCAGCTCGAGGGGACGGTCGAGCTCCTCGAAGCCCTCCACGAGCAGGGTTTCGAGCGGGCTTCCCAACTCTCGCGCGAGCAGAATCTCCGCAACATCTCCCTGCTCGGCTCCGAGGCCGCGGCGGGCGTGGGGGCTCTGGTCGCCGGCAGCCTCTTCCTCGCCTACGCGATCCCCGACCCGGCCACCGGGCAGAACCCCTTCTGGAAGACCTTCGGCTATCCCGGGCCGATCGCCGCACCCTCGACTGAGCCGAAGCCGCTTCAACCGCTCGTTCCCGAGGGCAATGAGCTGACCCTGGAGGCCGATGTCGTCGTCGTCGGATCGGGCGCCGGGGGCGGGGTCATCGCCGGCACCCTCGCCGCCGACGGCCTCCGGGTCGTCGTGCTCGAGGCCGGCGGTTATTTCGACGAGTCCGACTTCAACATGCTCGAGCTCTGGGCCTTCCAGAACCTCTACTACCGCGGCGGCCCGGTGCCGACGATCGACGGCAACATCTCGATGCAGGCCGGCGCCGGCCTCGGCGGCGGCACCACGATCAACTGGACCAACTGCCTGCGGACGACCCCCTGGGTGCGGGAGCAGTGGGGGCGGGAATTCGGGCTCGAGGGCGTGGACGATCCCTCCTATGAGCGTCACCTCGACGCGGTGATGGAGCGGATCGGGGCAAACGACGAGTGCAGCGACTACAACGGCCCGACGCAGCGGATGAAGGAGGGCGCAGAGAGGCTCGGCTGGTCGTTCGAGACGGTCATCCGCAACGCCGATCGCGCCGCCTACAGTCCCGAGACCGCCGCCTACATGGGCTTCGGCGACATCAGCGGCTCGAAGATGAGCACGACCAAGACCTTCCTCAATGACGCGGCGGAGGCCGGATCCGAGATTCTGGTGCGGACGGCGGCGCAGAGGGTCCTGGTCGAGGCTGGCCGCGCTGCCGGGGTCGAGGCGCGCTACGAGGACCCCGAGAGCGGCCGCAGTGCCGCCGTCACCGTCCGGGCCCCCCAGGTCGTCGTCGCCTGCGGCTCGCTCGAGTCGCCGGCGCTGCTGCTGCGTTCCGGGATCGGCGGGCCGGCGGTGGGCGAGAACCTGCGACTGCACCCCTGCACGGCGATGCTCGGCTACTACGGCGAGGATCAGCAGGCCTGGTGGGGCGCTCCCCACACCGGCGTCGTCGACGAGTTCGCCGACACCGGCGACGGCTGGGGGTTCCTGATCGAGACGGCGCAGTACACGACCGGGATCGGCGCCTCGGCGGTTCCGTTCACGAGCGCCGAGGAACACAAGGCGGCGATGGAGCAGTACGCATACGGCGCGACCACGATCGCCCTGCTGCGCGACCGCGGCCGCGGGCGGGTGACGATCGACGCCGACGGCCAGGCAATGCATTCCTACGCCCTCAGTGACGAGGTGGACGTCGCCAACGCCAAGCTCGGCATCGACGCCCAGGTGCGGATCCACGAGGCCGCCGGCGCCCGTGAGATCCGCTCGCTGGCGGCGGGGCTGGCGCCATGGCGGCGCGGGGACGACCTCGAGCAGTTCATCGCCCGTGCCCAGCGGGTGCCGCTGGGATTCGGCGGGCACCGCCTCTTCTCCGCCCACCAGATGGGCAGCTGCCGCATGGGCAGCGACCCGGAGACCAGCGTCGCCGGGCCCTGGGGCGAGCTACACGACACCCCGGGGGTCTGGATCGGCGACGCCAGCGCCTTCCCGACCTCCTCCGGCACGAACCCGATGATCTCGATAATGGCCCTTGCTCACCGCACCGCGGAGGCGATCTCCGCCGCCGCGCCCGCATCCGCAGGAGCAGCTCCGGCGGCAACGACCACGAACTAGGAAGGAACCTGAAACTGATGGCGACCACGGCAGAGGTCCAGACCCGCGACAAGCTCTTCATCGGCGGCGAGTGGACCGACCCCCAGAGCTCCGAGACGATCGAGGTGATCAACCCGTCCACCGAGGAGGTGATGGGGACGATCCCAGCCGGGACGGCAGAGGACGCCGAGCGCGCAGTCGGGGCGGCGCGCGACGCCTTCGACTCCTGGGCGGCGACCAGTCGCGAGGAGCGGGCGTCCCACCTGGCGGCGATCTCGGCCGGGCTGGGCGAGCGCTCGGAGGAGATCGCGGCGACGATCTCCCAGGAGCTGGGGATGCCGCTGAAGCTCTCGGTCCAGATCCAGGCCGGGCTGCCGACGATGCAGTTCGGCGCGATGCCGGCGCTGATGGAGGAGGTTGCCTGGGAGGAGCAGATCGGCAACTCGCGGGTGCTGCGCGAGCCGGTCGGCGTGCTCGGCGCGATCACCCCCTGGAACTACCCCCTGAACCAGATCGCGCTCAAGGTCGCGCCGGCGCTGGCGGCGGGCTGCACCGTCGTCCTCAAGCCGAGCGAGGTGGTGCCGCTGAATGCCTTCATCCTGGCCGAGATCATCGAGTCGGTCGGGCTGCCACCGGGTGTCTTCAACCTCGTCACCGGGACCGGCCCGGTCGTCGGCGAGGCGGTTGCCGGCCATCCCCAGGTGGACATGGTCTCCTTCACCGGCTCGACCAGGGCCGGCAAGCGGGTTTCGGAGCTGGCCTCGGCGACGGTCAAGCCGGTGGCGCTGGAGCTGGGCGGGAAGTCGCCCAACGTGATCCTCGAGGACGCCGACTTCGAGCGCGCGGTCCAGGACGGGGTCGGCAAGTGCTACCTCAACTCGGGCCAGACCTGCAGCGCGCTGACGCGGATGCTGGTGCCGCGCGATCAGCTGGGGACGGTCGAGGAGATCGCGGCAGCCACGGCGGAGTGGTTCACGCCGGGGGATCCCTTCGACGCCGGGACCCGGCTCGGTCCGCTCGTCTCCGACGTCCAGCGCGAGCGCGTCCGCGGCTACATCCGCAAGGGCGTCGAGGAGGGCGCGAAGCTCGTCACCGGCGGCGCCGAGTCCCCCGAGGGGCTCGACCGCGGCTACTTCGTCAGGCCGACGGTGTTCAGCGAGGTCACGCCGGAGATGACGATCGCCCAGGAGGAGATCTTCGGACCGGTGCTGGCGATCCAGCCATACGAGGACGAGGCCGACGCCGTGCGAATCGCCAACGACAGCAGCTACGGGCTCTCCGGCGGGGTCTGGTCAGGGAGCGAGGAGCGCGCGATCGAGGTTGCCCGACGCATCCGCACCGGCCAGATCGAGATCAACGGCGGCACCTACAACCCGCTCGCCCCCTTCGGCGGCTACAAGCAGTCCGGCCACGGTCGCGAGAACGGCCGCTACGGGATCGAGGAGTTGCTCCAGGTCAAGTCCCTTCAGCTCTAGCCAGACGGGGCGGGGCCGGCGCTCAATAGGGTGGCGGTGTGGATTTCGAGCTGAGCGACGAGCAGCGGCTGCTGCGCGACACGGTGCGCGAGTTCGCCCGCGCCGAGGTCGCGCCCGTGGCGGCGGAGCTCGACCGGACGAAGTCCTTCCCCTACGAGATCGTCGCCAAGATGGGCGGGCTCGGGCTGATGGGCATTCCCTTCCCCCCGGAGTACGGGGGTGGCGGCGCCGACACGCTCTCCTACGCGCTCGCGGTCGAGGAGCTGGCGCGGGTCGACTCCTCGGTCTGCATCACGATGGCCGCCCACACCTCGCTGGGGACGATGCCGATCCACCTCTGGGGCTCCGAGGAGCAGAAGAGCGAGTGGCTGCCGCGGCTCTGCAGCGGCGAGCGGCTCGCCGCCTTCGGCCTGACCGAGCCGGAGGCCGGGTCGGATGCCGGCGCGACCCGGACCACGGCAAGCCTCGAGGATGGAGAGTGGGTGATAAACGGCGCCAAGCAGTTCATCACCAACTCGGGCACGGAGATCTCGGGCTGCGTCACCATCACCGCCGTCACCGGCCCGAACGGGCAGCGCGAGATCTCCAACATCATCGTCCCCAACGGGACTCCGGGCTACGAGGCGGGAGAGCCGTACCGGAAGATGGGCTGGAACGCCTCCGACACGAGGCCGCTCTCCTTCGAGGACTGCCGCGTCCCGGAGGCGAGCCTGCTCGGACGCCGCGGCGAGGGCTTCAAGAACTTCCTCCACATCCTCGACGGCGGCCGCATCGGCGTCGCGGCGATGGGCGTCGGCCTCGCCCAGGGAGCGCTCGACGAGGCGATCTCCTACGCCAAGGAGCGCCGCGCCTTCGGCAAGCCGATCGCCAGCTTCCAGGCGATCCAGGCGAAGATCGCCGACCTATCGGCCCAGATCGAGGCGGCGCGCCTGCTGACGCACCGGGCGGCGCTGGAGAAGGACAGCGGGGAGTCGTTCACCCTGACCGCGGCCCAGGCGAAGCTGATCACCGGGCGTCTGGCGGTGCGGGCGACCGAGGAGGCGGTGCAGATACACGGCGGCTACGGCTACATCGAGGAGTACCCGGTCTGCCGCTTCTACCGCGACGCCAAGATCCTCACCATCGGCGAGGGCACCGACGAAGTGCAGCAGATGGTGATCGCGCGCCAGCTCGGCTGCTAGCCGGAGTCCGGCGGCGGCTGCTGCCCTCCGGCCACTGGCGCCGGCCGGGAGGTGATCTCTCCCTGCGGGCGCGAGGCGACCTCGCCGGCACGGCCGAAACCCTCGTGGATTCCGTAGTGGGCGCAGATCGCCAACTCGTGCTCGCGCGCGAACGGCTGCCCGGGGTCGACGCTGGGGGCGGCGCGGACGACCTCGCGCTCGTGCGGGACCCAGACCCGCCCGGCGACGGCAGCGCAGTCGTGGACCGGGATCGCCACCGCCTTGCCGAAGCGGCCGAGCTTGGCGATGACCCAGGACGGCTCGTCGCTTCCAGCGTCGACGAAGATCGCCTGCACCCGGGCGACGCCTGATCCGCCGAGGTCGTCGATCCCGTCGCCTACCCAGGCGAGCGCCTGCTCGAGCGAGGGGAGCTGGCGGCGGCCGCGAGCGCGCCTGGCCTCAGTCATCGTCGCGGCGCCGCAGCAGCTCTGCGGCGGCGCTCGCCGGGTCGAGCTCGCGCCTCACCACCCGGTCCAGAAGCGAAGCGGTCTCGGCGTCCCCGGCGACCGACTCCTCGAGGCGGCGGCGGAGGCGCGAGGCGGCGATGCCGAGGACCTCGTTGCGGAGGTTGCGCGCCCGTCGCTGCTCCAGGGTTCCCTCCGCCTCGATCAAGGCCCGGTGCTCGTCGATCTTCTGTTTGAGCTCGGCGACCCCCTCCCCCCTCGTCGCCTCGGTCCGCAGGATCGGCACCCGCCAGCCCTCCGGATCGTGGGCGAGGGCGAGCACGCTGCGGACCTCCCGCACCATCGTGTCGGTCATCGGGTGATCGGACTTGTTGACGACGATCACGTCGGGAATCTCCATCACCCCGGCCTTCAGCGCCTGGATCGAGTCGCCGGAGCCCGGCATCAGCACCAGCACGATGGTGTCGGCGTGGTCGACGATGTCGATCTCCGCCTGGCCGACGCCGACAGTCTCGATCAGGACGTCGTCCTTGCCGGCTGCGTCCATCACCAGGGCCACCTGCAGCGCCGCCTCCGAGAGACCCCCGAGCGCCCCCCGGGAAGCCATCGAGCGGATGAAGACGCCGGGGTCGAGGAAGTGCTCGGAGAGCCGGATCCGGTCGCCGAGCAGGGCGCCGCGCGTGAACGGGCTCGAGGGATCGATCGAGAGCACGGCGACATCGCGCTCGGCCTTTCGCAGCACGGCGGTGAGGGCCCCGATCAGGGTGCTCTTGCCGACCCCTGGAGGGCCGGTGAAGCCGATGATCCGGGCGGATCCGGTGCGCGGATAGACCTCGCGCACGAGCTCCCAGCCCGCCGGGTCGTCGGACTCGATCAGGGTGATCGCGCGGGCCAGCGCCCGCTTGTCGCCGCCCACGAGGCGCTCGGCCAGCGAGGCTGATTCGGTGACGTCGGCCATGCCGCGCTCAGTCTAGAGTCACGCCGCGATGCGCCGCCTGCGATTCCTCGCCGCCAACCGGATGCTCAACCCGACGTACGGGAGGCTGCTCTGGCGCTATCTGTGGCGACGCCTGTTCACCGTCGCCGGCTGGCGCTGGAGCACCGCCGGGATGGTGTTCCTCGGCCGCGGCCTCGCGATTCAGATCGGCCGCCGGGGCCGGATCCGCTTCGGCCGCTTCGTCTGGGTCGGCGACGGCACCAAGATCCGCTGCCACGAGGGCGTGGTCGAGATCGGGGACAAGACCGTGTTCGGACAGGAGTGCACGATCTCGGCCTTCCAAAGGGTGCGTATCGGCGAGCAGTGCGTGATCGCCGACCGGGTGATGTTCATCGACTTCGACCACGGGGTCGTCGACGTCGAGACCCCGATCCGCCGGCAGGGCATCTACAAGCGCGACGTCGAGGTCGGGTCGAACGTCTGGATCGGCTACGGCGCCTGCATCCTGCGCGGCGTGCGCGTCGGCGACAACTCCGTCATCGGCACCAACGCGGTGGTGACCAGGGACGTGCCCGCCAACGCGGTCGTCGGCGGTGTCCCGGCACGGGTGATCCGCATCCGCGAGACGCCGCGGAAGCTGCGCTGGCCCCGCCCGGTCGAGCCTGGCTGAGGGCCGCGGCTCAGGTCCGGCTGGTCTCGGCCAGCAGGCCCTCGTAGACGGCCACCGTCTGCTCGGCAATGTCGGCCCAGTCGAAGCGCCGCAGATGCTCGAAGGCCTCGGCCACCAGGCGCCTGCCCAGCTCGTCGTCGGAGAGGACCCGGATTGCGACCTCTGCCAGCGCCTCGGGGTCGCGGGGGCGGAAGCGCAGCCCCACCTCCTCGTGGGGGACGACCTCGCGCAGGCCACCGGTGTCAGCGACGATGCAGGGGCACCCCGAGGCCATCGCCTCGAGCGCGACCAGGCCGAAGGGCTCGTAGATCGAGGGGACCACGGTGAGGTCGGCGATCGCGTAGAGGGAGTGCAGGACGTCGTCGCCGATCCAGCCGAGAAATGTCCCGTGCTCGCCCAGGCCGAGCTCCTCGGCCTGCTTGTGCAGCTCGGCCTCGTGGGTCCCTGACCCGGCGACGAGGAAACGGGTGCCCGGCACGTCCTCAATCACCTTCGGCATCGCCTCGAGTGCCAGCTGGAACCCCTTCTCATAGACGAGGCGGCCGATCAGCAGGACCAGCTTCTGGTCCGGGTCGGCGAACTCGCCGCGGAGGCGCTCGAGCTCAGCCGGGTCCTGCGGGCGCAGGTCCTCGGGGTCTATGCCGTTGGGTATGACGGTCACCTTCCACTCCTCGACGCCGAAGATGTCGACGATCTGCTCGCGCATGTAGTGCGAGCAGGCGATCACCCTCTCGGAGCGATTGGTGATCCAGCGCTCGACTCCGTGGATGTAGGTCTGCGGGTGCTGCTCGACCCAGCCCTGGTGGCGGCCGTGCTCGGTGGCGTGGATGGTCGTCACCAGCGGTACCCCGAAACGCTTGGCGAGATGGTCGCAGGCGTTGGCGACGAGCCAATCGTGGCCGTGGACGACGTCGAAGGTGTGGCGGTCGCCGAGCTCGACCCCGGCGGCGAGCATGTCTGAGTTCATCCGCTCCACCCAGGCTACGAACTCGCCCAGGTCGGTGGGGCGGTTTGGCTCGCGGATGCGGTGAATCCAGACTCCTTCGCCGCGCTCCTCGGCCGGCGACTCCTCGCCGCCGCGCGTGAGCACGTGCACCTCGACGTCGGACTCGACCAGGGCCTCGGAGAGCTTGCGAACGTGGCGGGCGAGACCGCCCTCGATCAGCGGCGGGTACTCCCAGGAGAGGATGAGGACGCGCATCATGGCACCCCCCTACGGCTGCAGGAGCGGGGCGAGGTTGAGATCCGGTGCCAGGGCTCGCATGCGGGGATCGGGTGAGGCCGCGGCTGAGTCTATGGCCTCGAGCATCGCCAGGGAGTGGTTGACGGCCCGCAGGAAGGCGTATTCGCCCGCCTGGCGGCGTCCGTCGAGGAATGCCCAGTCACTCGACTGGACCGCCATCAGCTCGCGGGCCGCTCGCATCGCCGCCCTCCGGCCGAGCCCGCTGCCAAGCGCCCGCAGCAGACGCAGCTCGAGCCGCCGCGCCCCCCAGGCCAGATCGGCGACGCGGGCCGAGTCCCAGGTGCGCAGGTCGCCCCCCTCACCCCAGCTCGAGGTCCGGAGCGGCCGCACCAGGGGGCGGTGCTCCTCCAACGCCTGGGGCAGGGTCAGCAGCCGCAACCCGTGCCCGGGTGCCAGTCGCAGCACCTCGGCCAGCCATTCGGGTCCCTCCGACCACCAGTGGCCGATCAACTCGGTGTCCACGGCGAACACCAGCAGGCCGCGGCTGCCGCTGTCCTCGCCAAAGGCGCCGAGGCGGGCAGCCGCTGCGACGCAGAACTCGGCAGCCTGCCGGCGCGCCGACTCCCGGGCCGCGTCCGGGTCGTAGGGACCGCCGCCGATCCGCCACATCCTCGTCCCCCGCAGCGATTGGCCGGCGAACTGGGCGTAGGGCGCCGTCGAGGGATAGCCGCCGAGCGACCACAGCCACTGCACGGCCTCCCAATCGATGGTGAAGGCGACCGCGCCGGCGTCGGTGACGACCGGAGCCAGGGCAGCGGTGCCTGGCTCATGGGCACTCTGGTTGAGGCAGAACCAGCGCACGCCATGCTCGGCCAGCCGCCACTCCAGCCCCGGCTCGTATGCGCACTCCGGCAACCAGAAGCCGCCCTCCCAGCCGAAGCGGCGCCGGTGCGAGCGCACCCCGGCGTCGATCTGGAGGGCGATCCCGGCGCGGGTCGCCAGCAGCGGCAGCACCGCGTGAGTCGCCGCCGAGGCGGCCAGCGCAACCCTCCCGGACTTCTGCGCCTCCCTGAACAGCCCCAGCACGTCTCCCCCGCCCCGATCGAGCAGCTCGAGCGCATGCCGGTAGCGGGCCAGCTCGTACTCGGCGGCCGGCCGGCACTCGGGCTCGAGATCACGGGCGTCCGCCTCGGCGCTGCCGACCCGGTAGGAGACCAGGAATTCCCGCAAGCGGTCCCGCGTCCCCGGGTCCTCGAGCTGGTCGGCCAGGACCGGAGTGACGGTCATCGTCAGATCCCTCGCCACCTCCAAGACCGGCAGGTACGACCGGACCACCGCGTCGAACAGCCACTCCTCGCCAAAGGGATAGGTCCCGAAACCTTCGACGTAGGGCATGTGGCTGTGCAGCACGATCGCCAGGTCTCCGACGGTGTCGGTGCGATTGGATCGGCCGGCGGGTCCCGTCATCGGATGGGACCCACCATTGCCTGCGCTCCACGGCGGGTGCTCGGCAATGGGTCCTCCCATCCGATGCCACCCGCCCGATGATCCGTCCCGGCCGACATAGCTCATGCAGTGCAGATCGCGAGAAAATCCAAGGCGCCGTCGAGGTCCTCGCGACGAAGAGAGAAGTCGGAGGACGAGATCGCCGGCGTGAAGCGGTCATAGACGGGTTTGGTAACGCGCAGAGCGCGGTGGACGCGGTCCCAGCCGAGCCGGATCGCTAGCTCGTGGAGGCGAAGCTTGCGGGCGTGGAAGAGGCCGAGCACCTCAACCCGGGAGAAGTGGGGCTCGAGCAGCTCGCGGTACTCGGAGATCGTGTACTCACGGATGTGCCAGGGGTTCTCGGACTTCTCGGCGCCCGGTGGGGCCAGGGTGAGCCGATTAGGCGTCGATATGTAGGAGACCGGCGCCAGGCCGGCGAAGCGGCGCAGCAGATCGTCGGGATGCTCGACGTGCTCGATCGTCTGCAGGAAGACGATCGCATCGCACGGCTCGCCGAACTGTTCCACGAGCATCCGCTCGAAACGCAGGCCTGGGCGCCCGTAGCGCAGCCGCGCATGCTCGAAGGCCTCCGGGTTGGCGTCCACCCCGACCACCTCGGCCGCGGTCCGCCCCAGCACGTCGGAGCCGTAGCCCTCGCCGCAGGCGAGGTCGGCGACGCGGAGGCCGCGGCAGCGCTGCGCCAGCCACTCGTAGACGACGAGATGGCGCCGGAACCAGTAGTTCTCCTCGGGCAGATCCGGGAGGGTGCGCTCGCCGGTGAGAGCCAGCGGGGGGACCCCGGGGGGCTGGTTCTGTTGCAGGTATTCGGGCAGATCGTGGAACGTAGCCGTATCGTTCCGCGCCATGCCCGCTGCCCCCGGCACCAGCGCCGAGCACATCCGCGAGGTCAACACCGTCTACCACGACGTCGCCGCAGAGACCTACGACTCAAAGTGGGGGATCGACTTCGGCGCCACCGGACAGGCGCAGGTCGGGGCAAAGCTGGAGAAGGCCCTCGGCGCCCTCCCCGCCGAGCCGTTCGGCGACGCCCTCGAGATCGGCGCCGGGACCGGCTACTTCTGCCTCAACCTGCTTCAACTGGGCCTGATCGGCAGCGCCACCGCGACCGACATCTCTCCCGGGATGCTGGCCTCGCTCGAAGCCAACGCCGCCGGGCTCGGCCTCGAGGTCTCGACCGAGGTCAGCGACGCCGAGAGGCTTCCGTTCGCCGATCAGAGCTTCGACCTCGTCTTCGGGCACGCGGTGCTCCATCACATCCCCGACCTCGGCCGCGCCTTCTCGGAGTTCCAGCGGGTCCTGCGACCGGGCGGGGCGGTTGCCTTCTGCGGCGAACCGTCGCGCCACGGCGACCGCCTGGCGGCGCTTCCGAAGCGGGCGGGCCGACTGCTGGCGCCGGCGTGGCGGGCGGCGGTCCGGGCGAATCCGGCGGCGCCCCCCGAGCCCGGGGACCAAGACGGCCACTCGCTGGAGAGCGAGGTGGACGTGCATGCCTTCTCCCCCGTTCAGCTGCGGGGGGCCCTGGAGGGGGCCGGCTTCGAGGCGCCCCGAGTCCGGGGGGAGGAGCTGCTTGCGAACGTCTGGGGCTGGGGGCTGCGGTCGGTCGAGGCCAGCGCCGCATCCGACACGGTGCCGATGGCCTGGCGCCGCTTCGCCTTCCGCAGCTACCTGGCGCTTCAGCGCCTCGACGAGTCGCTGCTGGAGCCGCGCCTGCCTCCGCAGCTCTTCTACAACCTCGTCCTCTCCGCCCGCAAGGCACCCTGACCGCCGAGCTGCAGGTTCCGCCTCCGATGGGCACGAAATGTTGAGTTCGGCCCGAGGCCGGTGGTCAGCCGAAGGTGAAGGCGTAGGCGGAGATCCCATTGGCCAGGAGCAGGGTGAGCCGGTGGCGACCGACCCTGGGCAGGTCGATCAGGCTGTAGAGGCGCTGGCCGTTGACCTCGAGGACCCCGCCGTGGACGTCGTTGCCGGCGAGCCGGTCGGGAACCGGCCTGCCGTCGAGCAGGATCCGGGCACGTCGCGACCGGCCCGGCGAGCCGAGCACGAGGAACACCCGACGGGCGCGGAATTCGAGATCGAGCGACGACCCCCCCTCCGCCGTCGCCCCCTCCGGGGCGAGGGCCCAGGTTCCGCCGTAGGCGAGTTGATCGGGGCCCAGCCGGGCCGGGGCGCTGTAGCCGTGGGTGCCGGGGAGAGGGGGCTCGGCGAAGCGCTCGGCCCGGGCGAGGCCGAGGTAGCTCTCGGGGGTCAGCAGAGCCTTCGACGGCACCTGGGCGCGGACCCGGGTCTCGGCGCCCAGCCGCACCGCCCCGCGCTCGGCCAGCAGGAAGCGGATCGCCCGCTCGGTGACGCCGTAATCGCCCTCGCCGAAATGGACGTAGCGGACGTTGCCGGCGGCGTCGATCAGGTACTTCGCCGGCCAATATTGGTTGCCGAAGGCGTTCCAGGTCCCGTAGTCGTTGTCCTGGACCACCGGATAGGTAAGGCCATTGGCGCCGATCGCCTCGTCGACGTTCGAGGAGATTCGCTCGAAGGGGAACTCAGGAGTGTGGACGCCGACGACCACGAGGCCGTCCCTGCGGTACTTCTCGTACCAGGCTTCGACGTGGGGCAGGGTGCGGAGGCAGTTGATGCAGGTATAGGTCCAGAAGTCGATCAGCACAACCCTTCCGCGAAGGCCGGCGATCGACAGCGGTCGCGAGTTGAACCAGTCGCCGGGATCGGTGAAGTCCGGGGCGCGACCGAGGATTGGCAGCGGCCCGCCCTCCCCAGTCTTGCGGCCCCCGGCCTGCACCGGGCCGGGCCGCCCGGCGCCCCGGAGGGAGTCGAGGTCGTCGGCGATCGCGGAGCTTTCCTCGACCCCGCGAGTGGGGTTGACGAGGGCCGAGGGGGCGTTGCGGGCGAGGAACGTCTCGAAGCGGATGTCGAGGTTCGTCGCCAGCATCAGGGCAACCGCGATCATCACCGCGCCCATTGCCATGTTGACCTTGCCGCGGACGGGCGCAAGGCGCTCGGTCAGCCTCCTGCCGCCGAGCAGGATCGCGTAGAGGACCGCGCCGGTCCCGAGGCCGTAGGCGAGGGCGATCGCCAGCTTTCCGGCGGTCAGATCCTGCGACGCGGAGACGGTGATGACGCCGGCCAGGATCGGGCCGGCGCAGGGCGCGTAGACGAGGCCGAGGCTGGCGCCCAGAAGCACTCCCGACCAGAAGCCGTCCCCGTGCTTTGCCCGCGGTCCTCCGGTGAGGCGGCTGGCGAAGGCCTCGACCCGGTCGGCGAGCGGCGGGACCAGCAGGATCAGGCCGAACGAGATCAGGACGACGATCGCGATCGTGCGGGTGATGTCCTCCGGCAGGCCGAGGGCGTCGATCACGTAGACCAGGGCCACCGCGGCGAAGGTGAACGAGAGGGTAAGCCCGGCGACGACGCCGATCGGGCGGCGGCGGCCCCCGGTCGTCCCCGCCGCAAGCACCGCCGGCAGGACCGGCAGCACGCAGGGAGAGAGCGCGGTGGCCGCGCCCGCGATCAGGGCGAATAGCGTCAGCAGGAGCACTTGGTCCCGTCCCAGCTTCCCAGCGGGTGGTCAACCCGACCTAAGTCCCGCCTGGTGACCTAAGTCCCGCCTGGGTGTGATTCGTGACAGCCCGGGCGGCCGGATCACGCCGTGGCAGGATCTCGCTCGAGCATCCTGAAGGCAAGCGCTGGGAAGGCGATCGCCGCGAGGATGACGAAGCTGCGGTCGGGCACCAGATCATCTGGCCGCTCGCGGGCTTCCCTCCCCCTCGATGCGCTGCCTGACCCGATAGAGCCTGACCCTCGAATCGACCCCCTTCAACCGCCGCTCTCCGGCGAAGGAGTAGATGAAGGCGTCGCCGGCCATCTCGGTCGCCGACTCGCTCGCCAGCACCGACCCCGGACGGGCCACGTCGGTGATCCGGCTGGCCAGGTTGACCGGCCGCCCGTACCAGTCCCCGCCCCTGCCGATCGCCTCCCCGGCGGCGACCCCGACCCGCACCTGGGGGAAGCCCTCGCCCTCCGCCTCGCCTGAGGCAACCAGCTTCAGCGCCGCCTCGAGCAGGGCGATGGCGTCGGGGGAGATCAGCATGGCCGCGTCGCCGATCAGCTTGATCAGCCGCACCGGTGACTCCGCCGCCTCCGAGGCGAGCTCGGCCAATCGCCCTGCCACCCTCCCCAGCTCCTCCCCCGGAAGCCGCTCGCCGAGCTTGGTGAAGCCGACCAGGTCAGCGAAGCAGACGCAGATCTCGGTTCCGCCCGACTCCGGCCCGAAGCCGCCCCCCGCGGCCATCACGTCACGGCGGATCTGGTCGCGCAGCTGGCGGTTGAGGACGTACTGGATCACGCTCGCAACCTCGGGGCCGAGGACCCGCGCCGACATCGCGAACCTCAGCGCCAGGGCCTGTTCGTCGTCCCCCGGATGGATCAAGGTCCGGCCGAGGATCTCCCTGGTGCCCTCGGCGATGCTCGCCATCGCCATCCCCATCACCCGCGACATGTCGATGATGTCCCTGTCGGCGATCCCGGCCTCGCGGAAGGTGCGTAGCCTTCTGGCCGACTCGAGGTCGTGCTCGTCGAGCCCGGCTTCGTCGGGATCCACCCGCGGCAGCCCCATCGCCCGGAACAGATCCTGGAGCAGGCCGAGCTCTACGCCGGAGAGCTCGGAGACCTCCCGTGGCGTGTAGTGGCGGCCCTCCCCGGAGAGCACGCGCTCCACCGGGAGCAGGGCGAGCCGGTTCTGCTGCACGGCCTCCTTCAGCTCCTCCAACCCGACGCCATCGGCGGTGAGCTCCCTCAGCAGACCGAGGCGGGCCTCGCGGGGGCTCCCCTCGAGTCCGTCGAGCAGGCCCTCCGCCTCGAAGTCGATGCCGGAGCTCCCCTTCATCGGGGGCCATTCTTCCCTGCCGGGCGGGCGGACGCGGCCACCTAGACTTCCTGGAGTGCCGCAACAGCTTCCGATCTTCGAGTTGCCGCTTGCTCTGCTCCCGGGCGAGCGGGTTCCCCTTCACATCTTCGAGGAGCGCTACAAGCGGATGATCGGCGCCGGGATTTCCACCGGCGAGCCCTTCGGCGTCGTACTGCGCGACGACGGCGGCGCCCGCGCGATCGGCTGCACCGCGGTGGTTGCGGAGGTGCTGGAGCGCTTCGAGGACGGCCGGCTGAACATCGTCGTCGCAGGCGAGCGCCCGTTCCGGGTCCTCGACCGTTCCGGCGACCCCGATCAGCCGGCGGCCGAAGTGGAGATGATCGGGGAGGCCGAGCCAGGTGCGGAGGAGACGGAGAGCGCGAGCGCCGCACGTGCCGGCTTCCTCGATCTCGCCGAGAGGGCCTCGGGCGAGCGCCCGGAGGAGGCCGAGATCGCCTCGGAGAGCGCCTACGGGCTGGCGGCAAGGGTCGAGCTGCCGGCGGAAACCAAGCAGGAGCTGCTGGAGATGCGGGACGAGGAGGAGCGGATGGCGCTGCTGGCGGAGGTGTTCGCCGCCCTCCTCGAAACCCTCGGGCGCGCCCAGGAGGTTGCCGAGCGGGCGCAGTCGAACGGCAAGGTCCGGACCGGCCCCTGAGCGGGATCAGGCGGTCGCCACGGCGCCGCCGCGCCGGGGATCGCCGCCCCCGGAGAGCTCTCCGGTCGCGGGGTCCCGGGTGACCGCCTGGACCCCCCCGAAGAAGAGGTTGCGCTGGCGCCAGCGGATCACCGGGACGCCCGCGGCCTCGACCCCGCGCAGGCCCACCTCGTCCACGCCCGGCTCGGCTTGAAGGCGCCCCTCCTCGTAGTGGACGCGCGGCGCCGCAACCGCGTCTGAGGGGCCCATGCCGTCGGCCAACAGTCGCACCACCGTCTGCAGCACGGCCGAGCGGATCCTGTTCGAGCCGGCGCTGCCCAGGCCCGCAACCACCTCGCCGTCGCGAAGGACGACGGTCGGCGCCATCATCGAGGTCATCCGACGGCCGGCCGGCGTGTGATGGAAGCCGTGCGGGTTGAGGTCCTCCTCGCCGAGCATGTTGTTGACGTGGACGCCGGTCCCCGGGACGACCAGCCCCGACCCGGTCCCATTGGAGCAGGTGACGCTGGCGCAGACGCCCCCCTCGTCGATCACGACCAGGTGAGTGGTCGAGCCGAAGCGGCCGCCACCTTCCTGCCCGGATCCGGGCCCGATCCGGGGGGCGGCGGCGTCGAGGCGCTCCGAGTCCAGGAACTCGTCGGTGAAGCCCTCGCGGTAGAGGCCCTGGCTGAACTGCTCCCCCCGGGCCTCGTTGGCCGCCCGCATCACCGCCACCATCGCCTCGATCCCTTCCTCCCCGCCCCGCTCGAGCAGCTCGAGGGCGTAGGCGATCAGAATCCCGCCCGACGACGGCGGCGGGTTGGTGAGGATGCGGCAGCCGCGGTAGGAAGCGCTGACCGGGGGGCGCACGATCGGCCGGTAGGCGGCCATGTCGGAGCGTGAGACGATGCCCCCGCGATCGCTGACGAAGTCGGCGACCGCCCGGCCCAACTCGCCTTCGTAGAAGGGCCCCGGACCCTCCGCTGCGAGCACCTCGAGCCCGGTCGCCAGATCGGGGAAGCGGAACGGCTCCCCCTCGGAGAGGATGCTTCCCCCGGGCGCGTAGATCGCCCGGCATTCGGGCAGCCGGGTGTAGATCGGCTCGAGGATCCTGAGCACGTAGGCCTGCTGGCGGTTGAGCGGGGCGCCGTCGCGGGCGTGGCGGACGGCGGGGCCGATCAGGGCCTCCATCGGCATCGTCCCGAAGCGCTCGAGCGCCGCCGCCAGGCCGGCAGCCGTACCGGGCACGCCGCAGGAGGCTGCGCCGACATGGAACACCTGGGTCGTCGACTCGTCGAAGTGGACGTCGATCGGGACCAGCTCCTCGCCGCGATCGGACCCCTCGCGCCCTGGGGCCTCGACGAAGAAGTCGATCAGCACGGTCTCCTCGCCCTCGTGGACGATCATGAAGCCGCCCGCCCCGAGCCCGGTGAGAGGGCTCTCGACTGCAAAGGAGGCCAGCGCCGCGGCGACCGCGGCGTCGACGGCGTTCCCGCCCTCGCGAAGGATCCCGGCTCCCGCCTCCGCGGTCAGCGGATGGCCGGCGGCGACGACGCCCTTCATCTATGCCCTCCCGCGGCTACCCGGGGAGGAACTCTGGAACGTCGACGCCCCCGAGCCCGGGCGGCCGCTCGCCCCTGCCGCCACGGTCGGCGTCCTTGGTGCGCCGGATGGTCGGCTCGGCGCTGCGCCTGGGGGGCGCGGCGTGGCCGTCGAAGCGGGTGGCGACGACGGTGACCCAGACCTGATCTCCGAGGTCCTCGTCGACGTTGGCGCCGAAGATGATGTTGGCGTCAGCGTGAGCGGCCTCGCCGACGACCTTGGCGGCCTCGCTCACCTCGACCAGCGAGAGTTCGGGGCCCCCTGTTATCGAGAGCAGGATCGAGCGCGCGCCTTCCATTGAAGTCTCCAGCAGGGGCGAGGAGATCGCCTTCTCCGCCGCCACAGTCGCCCGCTCCTCGCCGGTGCCCATGCCGATGCCGAGCAGCGCCTGCCCGGCCTCGGACATGATCGTGCGGACGTCGGCGAAGTCGAGGTTTATCAGCGCCGGCAGGGTGACCAGGTCGGAGATGCCCTGGACTCCCTGGCGCAGCACGTCGTCCGCGACCTGGAAGGCCTCCACCATCGAGGTCTGCTGGTCGAGGACGTCGAGCAGGCGGTCGTTGGGGACGACGATCAGGGTGTCGACCTCGGCGGCGAGGGCATCGATGCCCTTGCCCGCCTGGTTGCCCCGGCGGCTGCCCTCGAAGCTGAACGGCTTGGTCACGATGCCGACGGTCAGCGCCCCGACCTCGCGGGCGAGCCTTGCGACCACGGGCGCGGCGCCGGTTCCGGTCCCGCCGCCCGCCCCGGCGGCGATGAAGACCATGTCGGAGCCCTTGAGCAGACGCTTGATCTTGTCCTGCTCCTCGAAGGCGGACTTGTAGCCGAGATCGGGGTCGGCGCCGGCGCCGAGACCGCGGGTCTGCTCGGAGCCGATGTGGACGGTGACGTCGGCGATGCACAGTTGCAGCGACTGGAGGTCGGTGTTGATCGCCATGAACTCGACCCCGGGGATCTGCGCCTCGACCATCCTGTTGACGGCGTTGACGCCGGCGCCGCCGACCCCGATGACGCGGATCTTTGGCGTGTGGGGCTCGCCCCCCTTGGGAGCGTATGCGGGCTCGTCACGACCGTAGCGGGGAACCTCCATGACCTCGCCCGGGCGCTCGTCGAAGACGCGCTTGACCCGCTCCCGGGGCTCGGGAACGCTGCTCGCCTCGGGGGCGCCGGCGGGCTCGACCGGGGCCGGCTCCGGCGCGGCCCGGGGCTCGGTGCGCTCGACCGGATCCTGACGGCCGAAGCGCGCTGCGTAGGCGTCGTCCCTGGGCGCCCGGACGGGGGCGTCCGCGCCGGCCGCGTCCCCTGCGGACTGCTCCACCGGAGCGTCCTGCGCGGCCTCGGCCTGACGCTCGCCGGGCTGCGGAGCCTCTGGCGGATCCTCGGGAACGTCGTCGGCCGTCGAGCGGAAGAGGTCGGCGAGGGGGCCCTCGCGCATGCTCGCGCGCTTACGACGACGTGCCATGCGTCAGAACCTCCTTCGCCAGGTCCCGGTAGTAGTTGGCGGCGTTCGAGTCAGGATCGTACTTGAGCACACTAGCTCCCCGGACGGGCGCCTCGGCGAACTTGACGGCCTTGCGGATCCTCGTCTTGAAGACGAGATCGCCGAAATTCTCCTCGAGGATCTCCACCGCCTCCTTGGCGTGGACCGTGCGGGCGTCGAACATCGTCGGCAGGATGCCCTCGATCTCGACGTCAGGATTGAGGTTCTCCTGGATCATCTTCAGCGTGTTCTGGAGCTGGACCAGCCCGCGCATGGAGAGATATTCGCACTGGACGGGGACGATGATCTTGTCGGAGGCCGTGAGTGCGTTGATCGTCAGCAGCCCGAGGCTGGGCGGGGTGTCGATGCAGATGAAGTCGTAGTCGCCGGAGACCTCGCGCAGGGCCTTCTCCAGCGAGCGCTCGCGGCCGATCTTGGTGCTCATCGCGATCTCGGCGCCGGCGAGGTCGATCGAGGCGACCGCGATGTCGATCTCCCGCTTGGCGATCACCTCGCTGATCGGCATGTCGTTGACGAGGACGTCGTAGAGGCTCTTATCGACCTTGTCGGGGTCGATCCCCTGGCTCATCGTCAGGTTCCCCTGCGGGTCGAGGTCTACGCACAGCACCCGGTACCCGGACTCTGCGAACGCCACCGCCAGGTTGAGCGTGGTCGTCGTCTTGGCCACGCCGCCCTTCTGGTTGGCGAAGGAGATCACCCGCGCGTGCTTGACCGGGGCCTCGACCGCTGCCGCCGCCTCGGCCGCCACCTGGTGACGACTGGGGGCGATCAGGTCCTCGGGGCGCATCCTGGCGGGCTCCTCGGGGCCCGCGTCGACTTGCTCGGCGGGCTCGCTCGCAGGCGCCTCAACCTCGACCGCGCCATTGCCGGCGCCCTGCGAGACGACGATCTCGACGTCGTCGGGCTCCGGCGGCGTCGGGGAGCTTCCGGCCCCCGGCTCGGGCGATCGGTGGACGTCGAACTCATCCATCGCGCCGTCCTCGTAAGGCTCGGCGAGCTCGGTCGGCGAGTTCGACTCTACGGTCTTCGGCTTTCGGCTGAGGAATCCCATTTGCGGCGGTTATTCGCATGGGCAGCGACTTTTCCTGCCATCCGCCGAAATTGCTAGAGACGGTGCATCCGGCCCCGGCGCGAACGCTGCCTGCTGCTTGAATGCCCGCATCGCCGATCTCCTCGACAAGCGGCTCGTGTTCGTCACCGGCAAGGGCGGGGTCGGCAAGAGCACCGTCGCGGTGGCACTCGGCCTGCGGGCGGCCGCCGAGGGCAAGCGGACGATCGTCTGCGAGGTCGCGTCGCAGGAGCACGCGTCGCGGGTCTTCAACCGGGCCGAGATCGGGTTCCACGAGGTCCAGATGGCGAAGAACCTGTGGTCGATCTCGATCGATCCCGACGAATCGATGCGCGAGTACGTGCTGCTCCAGCTCAAGGTCCGGGCGATGCGCGACATGCTCTTCCGCAGCCGCATCTTCACCTACCTGACCGCGGCCACCCCGGGTCTCAAGGAGCTGGTCACGATCGGCAAGATCTGGGAGCTGACGCAGCTCGACCGCAAGGTCAAGCAGGGCCACAAGTACGACCTCGTGGTCGTGGACGCCCCTGCGACCGGCCACGGAATCGGCTTCCTCGAGACTCCGCGGACCTTTGCCGGCATCGCCCGGGTCGGCCCGATCCACAACCAGGCGCGGGAGCTCGACCGGTTGATCACGGACCACCGCCACACTGGGACCGCGATCGTCTCGCTCCCCGAGGAGATGCCCGTCAACGAGTCGGCGGCGCTGGAGCAGGTACTCCGCAACGAGGTCGGGATCTCGGTTGACCGCGTCTACATGAACGCGCTGTACCCCGAGCGCTTCTCGAAACACGAGGCCGAGCGCCTCGGAGAGCTGGGTCAGGCCGGGGGCGGCGACGGGGCCGTGCGCGACGCAGCCCGGGCCGCCGTCTCGGAGTTCCGCAGGGCCCGCTCGCAGCGCTCGCAGCTCGCCCGCCTGCGCCGGCGCACCACGACCCCGGTCAAGTCGCTGCCGTTCATCTTCGAACCCGAGCTGGGGATCGAGGAGGCCCGGCTCCTCTCGGCGAGGCTCTGATGCCGGCGATCGGGGAGGTTCTGAAGGGGAAGGGGGTATGCATCTGCGCCGGCTCCGGCGGTGTCGGCAAGACCACCACCTCGGCCGCGATCGCCACCGGAATGGCCGCCCGCGGGCTGAAAGTCTGCGTCCTGACCATTGACCCCGCCAAGAGGTTGGCCGACTCGCTCGGCCTCGAGCAGCTCGGCAACGAGGCGAGAAGGGTCGACCCGGCGCTGTTCCAGAAGCAGGGGGTCGAGATCAAGGGTGAGCTGTGGGCGATGATGCTCGACGCCAAGGCGACATTCGACGAGCTCGTCAGCCGCCATGCCCCCGACGAGGAGTCCCGCAACCGGGTGCTGGAGAACCGCATCTACCAGCAGATCTCCAACGCCCTCGCCGGATCCCAGGAGTACATGGCGATGGAGAAGCTGTTCGAGCTCCACTCCGAGGGTCAGTTCGACCTGCTCGTGCTCGACACTCCACCCAGCCGCGACGCGCTCGACTTCCTCGACGCGCCGCGGCGCCTGACCCAGTTCATCGAGGGGCGTTCCCTGCGCGTGTTCATGAAGCCGACCGGGTTCGCCGCCCGTGTCGCCGGACGGGGGGCCACCGTCGCGCTCTCGGTGCTGAAGAGAATCCTCGGCTTCGACCTGCTCGCCGATCTCGCCGAGTTCTTCACCGCCTTCAGCGGCATGGTGGACGGCTTCCAGGAGCGGGCGAAGCGGGTCAACGAGCTCTTGGCCGACCCCGGCACCTGCTTCCTGGTCGTCTGCGGCCCACAGGGAGAGCCGATCTCCGAGGCCGTCTACTTCCACCGCAAGCTGGTCGAGGCAAAGCTCCCCTTCGGCGGCGTCATCGTCAACAAGGTCCATTACCCCTCCGAGCACCTGCGCGGAAACGGCGAGGATCTGCGGGCCGCCCTCGAGCGGGCCCTCGGCGACGGTCGCCTGGCCGAGAGGGTCGCCCGGAACTTCTCCGACTACCAGGCTCTTGCCGATCGCGACAGGCGGAACATCCAGCACCTGGCAGCGCAACTGCGAACGCGCAGCGTGATCCAGGTTCCCTACCTCGACGAGGATGTGCACGACCTCGCCGGCCTGGCGCAGATCAACCGCTACCTGTTCGCCAGCGGCAAGGAGCGGGCGGCGATCGCCGCCGCGGGGCCGCTCAGCTGACCCGGGACGGCCGGTTTCGGTCGTACTCGAGCTCGGAGACGTTCCAATCCGCGTCCTCGGGGACGGGGAAGAGGTGGCGCACCCGCGGGGTGTCGATGCGCTCGCGCCCGACCTGCGGGCGGCGCGCGTCCTCCCCGGTCACCGGCCACTCCAGGGTGGCACTTCGCGAGTCCTCGTCTTGCCAGTCGCGGTTGATCACGTCGTCCTCCCTTACCGGGTCGCTTTCGTCGTCGAATTCTTCGAACCAGTCCTCGGCGCCTTCCTCCGCCGCGGGCTCCCCCTCCCCGCCGCGGTTGCGCCTGGCGGTCACCCGGATCTCGGACTGATCGCCGGGGATCGGCTCCCTCATCGGCGTCGGTGAGGCCTCGTCGGCGTCGCGCGCGGGCTCTGAGGCGCTGCGGATGACGGAGATCTCCCCCGCCCGGGGCTCCGGCTCGAACTCGGCCTCCGGCTGCGGCTCGACTTCAACCGCGACCTCCGGCTCCGGCTCTGCCTCAGGCTCCGGCTCGGGGTCGGCCCCGGCCTCATCCTCGTCCAGCGCCTCCCACTCCGCAGTCTCGCCCATCTGCGAGGACTCGGCCGACTCACCGGCATCGAGTCCATCGGCGATCAGGGTCTCGTCGGCCGCGGCGCAGAGGTCCTCGCCGAAGTAGCCGAGCGCCCCGTCGCGGAGGATCGAGCGGACACAGCCCTCCACCCAGGCGGCGAGCTCGAGCGTGCTCGCGCGGTCCTCGCCGTTGCGCTCGAGGTCCTCGCCGCTCATCAGCATCCGCTCGAGCCGCTGGGCGCGCTCGATCCTGAAGTGGGCGTCGTCGCGGTCGGGGCCGTCCGGCAGCAGCGCGGCCGCCCGGGCGGGCAGCGGCGCATCGACCGGTCCAGGCCCCTCGAGCACGGCACGCAGCGCCAGCAGGTGATCGCTGAGTCCCTCCAGGGTCGTCGCCCGCTCGCAACCCATCTCGAACCTGGCCACGGCCCAGGCGAGGGCACCCTCGGGGTCGGGGCGCACCTCGAGGTCGTGGGCGAAGCCCCGGATCTCGATCGTGTCGTCCTCGCTCAACTGGTAGCCGCCAGGTCGGGTCGCCGGGGCGCCTGTCGCGATCCGGCGCCAGCGGTCCTCACCGGTAGGCGCGAACGCGTAGGGACCGAGGCCGATGCTGCCCTCGCGGTAGAGGCGGAGAACGCTGATCAGGTCGTGCAACTGGCTCAGGGCGGCGCTGACGCCCTCGTTGCCCTCGCCCTGCTCCGCCAGGGCAAGGTACTGCGGCTCCCAGGCCGCCCGCTGCATGCCTTCGCTCCGCATCGCCTCGATTGGGGCCTCGACGGTGTCGGCCCTGACCACCCGAACGCCACTGGGCAGTTGCAGGCGCGGAAGCGGCATCTGCAGGCCGACGATCGGCGCGATCAGCAGGTCGGCGTCGTGCAGGTCGCAGGTCTCGGCGTCGAGCTCGCGCAGGGCCCTCTGCAGGCGCCCGGCGTCGAGAGAGAACTCCGCGCTCCCGTCCCAGAGCCCGGCGATGAAGCCGATTAGCATCGAGGCCGCCCGCTCGTCCGCGTCGGCCGGAACCGCTGCTCCACGATCCTCCAGGTAGGGGGCGGCGATGCCTGCGGCGCTGACCGCCGCGCAGGCGGGACCGAAGGAGGGCAGCGCGCGAAGCTCGGCCTCGCGCTCGGAGACGAAGCGGGAGGTGAGGGGGACGTAGCGATAGAAGAGGGCGCCCTCGCCGGAGTCCTCGGCGACGTCGAAGGGGATCTCGTCGCCGGTTGCCACGAGCGAGCGCAGGCGTGTCGCCGCCTCGGCGGCGAGCGTGCTCAGTGCTTCGCGTAGAACGGGGTCACGCACGGATGAGGGCTTCGGCCGCGCCCGTGCCGCTCCTGCGGCTGCACGTTTGGTTGCAGCAGCCCCGGCGCGCTCAGGCGGGGGCGGCGGCCCGGTCGGCCGCCTCGGCCGAGAGCCACTTCTTCCCGTAGGAACGCATGTCGTCGATCAGCGGCACCAGCGCCCGGCCCTTTTCGGTCAGCGCGTACTCGACCCGGGGCGGGACCTCGGGATAGGTGTGGCGTTCGACGATGCCCTGCTCCTCGAGAGCGCGGAGGCGCAACGAGAGGGTCCGCGGGCTGATCCCCTCGAGCGAGCGCTCGAGTTCGCAGAAGCGGCTGTTGCCGTCGGCCAGGTCGCGGATCACCAGGAGCGTCCACTTGCCCGAGATG
This sequence comes from uncultured Actinomycetes bacterium, assembly GCA_963840235.1. Lineage (GTDB taxonomy): Bacteria > Actinomycetota > Thermoleophilia > Solirubrobacterales > 70-9 > JBBRHQ01. Next base: position 204,177 of record CAWIYC010000002.1, on the reverse strand, counting down.
ACGTCGGCCGTGCGGCAAACCGGGCATCGGGAGTTGCTGATTGCGCTCATCGGCTTCGAATCGGCCGTCAGGGTGGAACGGCTCGCTTCAGCGAGTATAGCGCCAAGACTTCACTTACTGAAGCATTGGCTCAAGCCTACCCGGCGCGGTTCCGATGTGATGGCGGTGACGCCCACGGCAGGGGACTCGACGCTCGTACTACGGCCGCGACGCACGACCGCGCCCGGGGCTCCCCCATTCGTCCACCCGGGTATCGGCCGCGGCGCCCGCCCCTCGCCCCGGCCGATGCTGGACATGCCGTGAAAATCTGCCCCGTCTCCGTGCGGGAGGCGCTCCCGCGGTCGTGCCCTGCGACCCGTTCGCAGGTTGCTCGCCCGCGCGCCGAATCGGGTTTCGCCCTGGTCGAAGTGCTGGTCAGCGCCATCGTCGTGACCCTGCTCGCCGGGGCCGCCTTCGGCCTGCTCGGGACGACCGCCCACACCGCCTCGGAGCAGCGGCACCGCTCCGAGGCCTACGCGGTCGCCCAGGAGGACCAGGCGAGGCTGCGATCGCTGCGGGTCCCGACCCTGAACCGGTTGAGCCAGACCAGGACAGTCACCCTCAACGGGACGGCGTTCACCGTCACCTCGACCGGCGCCTTCATCAACGACACCACGGGCACGGCCTCCTGCGGCCAGGGCACGTCCTCGGCCGACTACGTGAAGGTGACGTCCTCGGTCACCTGGCCCAGTCTCGGCGGACGGCCACCGGTCGTGATCCAGAGCATCATCGCGCCGCCGACCGGGTCGCTCGACTCGACCCACGGCACCCTGACGATCTCGGCCATCAATGCCCAGGGGGCCCCGATCGCGGGCATCGGACTGGCCGGCAGCGGCGCCGGCACCTTCAGCGGCTCCACCGACTCGGCCGGCTGCGCGCTGTTCCCCGACCAGGCCGCAGGCAACTACACCCTGACTCCATCCGGCACGACGGGGTTGGTCGACAAGGACGGCAACGCTCCCGCGGCCCAGACCATCAGCGTGATCGCCGGGACCACCAACACTGTGGCCCTGCAGTACGACCAGGGCGGCTCGATCCCGGTCAGCTTCAGGACCCGGATCGGAAGCGCGAGCACGCTGGTCCCGTCCACCGCCGACTCGGTGGTCGTATTCAACACCGGCATGACCACGGCAAAGGCCTACGGGAACCCGGGCGGGTCCAGGGTGAGCACGGTCACCGCCACCCCGGTCTTCCCCTTCACCTCGCCCGACACGGTCTACGCCGGGGCCTGCTCGGGCAACAACCCGAACCCCAGCAGCCTGCCCAACCCTCCCGGAGCCGCGGCGATCGCCAACGTCACGGTTCCCTCCGGCGGCAGCCTCCCGGCGTCCGTGCAGCTGCCGGCGCTCAACCTGACCGTCTGGAGCGGCACCGGCTCATCCAGCCCGGGATCGGCGGTATCGAACGCACACGTGATCGTCAGCGACAGCAACTGCTCGATCAGCGGCAACCCGGTCAAGCGCACCTTCTCGACCAACTCCTCCGGCAAGCTCGCCGACCCCGGCCTCCCCTGGAGCACCTACAGCGTCTGCGTCGACAACGGCAGCCGCCGCAAGACGACGAGCGGCGTCGTGGTGCAGAACCTGACCGTCGGCACCACTCTCAACGTCTACATGGGGACAGGCACCTCCAGCGGGGTGTGCACTTGACCCGCGGCGGCTTTATCAGCGATCAGAGCGGCTTCACCCTGGTCGAGCAGCTGGTCGCAGCCGCGGCGGCGCTTGTCGTCCTCTTCGGCCTCACCTCTGTGATCATGACCTCGCTGCACCAGAGCGCGCGGGTGAACGGCCGCGTGGACGCCACCCAGCGCGCCCGGATCGTCCTCTACCGGGTCATCGACGGGCTCCACTCCGCCTGCATCGCGCCCCAGATCGCTCCCGTCCAGGCGGGGAGCACCGGAACCTCGCTGCGGTTCCTGCACCAGACCGGTTCGGCGGTCGCCCCGACCCCGATCCTCAGCGACGTGACGCTGAGCGGCGGCACCCTGTCGGAGTCGGTCTACCCCGCGACCGGGGGCTCGGTGCCGTCCTGGACCTTCGCCGGCACGCCGTCCTCGACCCGCCAGCTGATGACCGGCGTCGCCTCCAGCCCGGCGCCGTTCAGTTATTTCAAGTACAGCAGCGGTCAGATCACTCCGCTGGAGACCCCGTTGAGCGCCCCCGACGCCTTGCGCACGGTCCAGGTGAGCGTCGCCCTGACGGTTTCGCCGAGCTATCCCGAGACACCCGACCCCGGGGCCGCCGCCAGCGTCCAGGACACCGCCCTGCTGCGCTTCAGCCCGGCCGCCTTCAGCACCAGCGCCAACAACCTCCCCTGCCAATGAGCCCGCGAATGAGATCCGAGCATGGCTTCACCATGGCGACCACAGCGCTGGGGATGTTCGTGGTCATGCTGCTCGTCCTGGCCACCGTCACCGCGGTCAGCGGCGATATCAATCTCAGCCGTGGCGACCTCGACCGCAAGCAGGCCTACGAGGCGGCCAAGGCCGGGATCAACGACTACTCCTTCCATCTAAACGCCGATAACAACTACTGGACCGACTGCACCGCGGTCCCGACCCCGAACGCGGTCAACCAGCAGGGCTCGACAGCACGGCGGCGCCCGGTTCCCGGCTCGACCGGGGCGACCTACGCGATCGAGCTGATCCCCGCCACCGGGCAATCCAGCTGCAATACGGCAAGTCCGGTGGCGAGCATGATCGAGGCGAGCGGAGCGATGACCGGCTCATTCCGCATCCGCTCGACCGGCTTCTCCGGCAATGCCAAGATCTCGCTCGTCGCCACATACAAGCGGGCGAGCTTCCTCGACTACATGTACTTCACGCAGCTCGAGACCTCCGACCCGGTCGTCTACGGCGACCCCAACACGGTCAACGGCGCCTACCAGCAGTGCACGCTGACCTATCAGCAGGGGCGGTACAACTCGCCGATCCCGAACTCGGGCGGTCAGTACTGCACCAAGATCGCCTTCATCACCGGCGACGCGATCAACGGGCCGCTGCACACAAACGACTCGCTCGGGATCTGCGGCTCGCCGACCTTCGGGCGAACTGCCTCGGACTCGATCGAGGCCAGCGCGACCTCACCCGGCTGGTTCTCGATCTGCAGCCCCAGCAGCCCCGTCTTCACCGGCACCTACGTCACCAGCGCCCCTGTCCTCACCCCTCCCCCGAGCAACGCCCAGCTCGCCAACATCACCCAGTCGAACTACAAGTTCAACGGTCAGGTCTACATCACCCTCAACGGCACCAGCATGACCGTCACCACCGGCACCGGCACGGTCGGACCGATCTCCTTCCCCTCCAACGGCGTCGTCTACATCACCAACAACTCCTGCTCCTCCGCCTACACCCCCTTCGGCACCACCTACCCCGGCGCCACCGGCTGCGGCAACGCCTACGTGCACGGCAGCTTCTCGGGCCAGCTGACGATCGCTGCCGAGAACGACATCGTCGTTGACGGCAACCTCACCAATTCCGGCGGCGGCCTGGTGGGACTGATCGCCAACAACTTCGTCCGCGTCTATCACCCCTGCTCGAGCGGGACCAACGGCAGCGGCGCCCTCACGAATCCGACCATCGATGCGGCGATCCTGACCATCAACCACTCGTTCATCGTCGACAACTACAACTGCGGCGCCCAGCTGGGGACGCTCACCGTCCACGGCGCGATCGCGCAGAAGTTCCGCGGCCCCGTCGGCACCTATGGATCCGGCAATACCGGCTACACCAAGAACTACGTCTACGACGACCGGCTCCGCTACATCGAGCCGCCCAACTTCATCGACCCGGTGCAGTCGGCATGGGTGGTTGGCAGGGAGACGCGAGGGTGACCCTTCCAAAGCTTTTCCTAATTTTCGGTAGTGGAAGGGCACAAGATCCGGAGCAAATCAGCCGATCCAAGAACTGCAGCGGGTGCGGCGGCGTCACCGGACGGCCGCCGCTGCCCGCGACAGGCGCCGGATGATCCAGCTGACGAAGAAGAAGGACGATGCGCTGGTCGGCCTCGAGATCGAGGCCGGCAGCATCGCCGCGGCCGAGGTCCGCACCAACGGCAGGCCGAGGCTCTCGGCCACCGCGATCGCCCCCCTGCCGGCGGAGGTCTTCCACGACGGCGAGGCGGCCGACCCGGAGGCGTTGGCTGCGGAGCTGCGCTCGCTCTTCACCGAGCACCGGCTCAGCCGCCAGGTCCGCCTCGGCATTGCCAACCAGTGGGTCGTGGTCCGCACCCTGCGGCTGCCGGCGATCGAGGACCCGGCCGAGCTCGACGCCGCGGTCCGGTTCCAGGCCCAGGAGCAGATCCCGATGCCGATCGAGCAGTCCGTCCTCGACCACCGCATGATCGGCGGGGTCCCGGCAGAGGAGGGATCGGCTCCGCAGATCGACGTCGTCGTCGTCGCCGCTCGGCGCGAGATGATCCTCGCCCTGCTCGAGCCCCTGCGCAGCGCCGGGCTGCAGCCCGTGGGGGTCGACCTCTCCGCCTTCGGCCTGATCCGGGCCCTGGGCAGCCCCGAGGGCACGCAGGCGCCGGGGGCCGAGGCCGAGGCGGGGGGCCAGGAGGCGGCCGCTCTCTACTGCCACGTCGGCGCGGTCACCAACCTCGCCGTCGCCAGGAATCGCTCCTGCCTGTTCACGCGCGTCTCCCCAGTCGGGCTCGAGAACCTGGCCGACGAGCTCGCAGCTTCGACCGGCCTTCCCCTCGAGCACGCTCGGATGTGGCTTTCCCATGTCGGCCTTGGCAGGCCCGTGGAGGAGATCGAAGGCGACGCGCAGATGGTCACCGAGGCGCGCGCGGCGATGCAGGAGGGAGCCTCCTCCCTGCTTGACGAGCTGCGGCTGTCGCTTGACTTCTACGGTGCCCAGGAGCGGGCCGTCCCGATCGACAAGGTGATCCTCTGCGGCCCCGGCAGCGCCATCCCCGGTCTCGCGGAGCACATGCAGGCCGTGATCGGGCTCCCATTCGCGATCGGCCGCCCGCACGCGCTTTCCGGCTACGACGATGCCTCGGCCGCCCGCCTCACCCTCTCCTACGGCCTCGCACTGGAGAGCTAGCGATGCGTCCGGTCAACCTCATCCCCTCCGACGAGCGGCGCGGCCAGCGAACCGCGATGCGCGGCGGCCCCGCCGCCTACATCGTCGTCGGCGCCCTGCTCGCCGCGCTCGCCGGCGTCACCGTCCTCGTCATCACCGACAACCAGATCTCCGACCGCAAGGCCGAGGTGGCCCAGCTGAAGCAGGAGGACGCCGTGGCCAAGGCGCGGGCCCAGCGACTTGCCGCGTACACCCAGTTCGGCGGGGTCCGCGACCAACGCGTCGCCACCGTCACCAGCCTTGCCGACAGCCGCTTCGACTGGGAGCGGGTGATGAGGGAGCTGTCGCTGATCCTGCCCGACGACGTCTGGCTGACTAGCCTCACCGGCAAGGTCAGCCCCTCGGTGCAGATCGAGGGCGAGGCCAACATCGCCCTGCGCAGCTCGATCCAGGGACCAGCCCTGGAGCTTGTCGGTTGCGCCAGCGGGCAGGAGGCGGTCGCGCGCTTCGTCTCGGCGCTGAAGGACATCGACGGCGTCACCCGTGTCGGCGTCCAGTCCTCGCTGCTCGGTGAGCAACAGGCCGCCGGCGACGCGGCGCCGGTGATCTCTGACGCTGCCGCCAACACCTCCGGCTGCCAGACACGCGACTTCGTCGCCCAGTTCGAGATCGTCGCCGCCTTCGACGCCGCCCCGACGGCCGTGACCGGCACCGACGCCGGCGTCTCCCCCACGGCCCCGGCGCCCTCGACCACCGACGGAGTCGTCCCGGCTGCGACCTCGACGACGACCACCCCTACCTCGACCCCGGCGTCCACCCCCGCGTCCGGAGGATGACGTGAGCGCCGGCAACCGCATTATCATCGTGATGCTCGTCGTGGTCGCCCTGGCCGCGGCCTTTTGGATTCTCCTGCTCGGCCCCAAGCGCCAGCAGGCGAGCGACCTTGCCGACCAGATTGACCAGGTGGAGGCCTCGCTGGCGCAGTCGCGGAGTCAGGCGGCCGAAGCTGCGGCGGCGCGGCGGGAGTTCCCCGCCGACTACCAGCAGCTGGTGGTCCTCGGCAAGGCGGTTCCCCATAGCGACGACACCTCCTCCCTGCTGGTCGAGGTCAACACGGTCGCCCGTAAGTCGAAGGTGCGATTCGACGGAATCCAGCTCAGCGATGCGGCCGCCTCGGCCACCTCCAACCTGTCTGCGGCCCCCGCGCCCGCCCCCACGACCACGAGCGAACCGGCCCCCCCATCCGGCACCACGGCGGCGGGGGACACCGCGGCCGTCCCCGCAGCCGCCACCGTGTCCCCGACCGAGACCGCGGCGGCGCTGCTGCCGATCGGCGCCACGATCGGCACCGCCGGGCTGGGCGTCATGCCCTATGACCTCAGCTTCAGCGGAAGCTTCTTCCACGTGGCCGACTTCATCGACGGGATCGACTCGATGGTCCACACCGCCGGCTCCCACGTCGCCGTGGACGGGCGCCTGATGACCCTTGACGGCTTCTCCCTCAACGGCGACCCCAACCTCGGATTCCCGCACCTCGACGCGACCTTCGCCGTCACCACCTACCTGACGCCACCGGAACAGGGCATCACCGCCGGAGCCTCGCCCTCCGGGCCCATTGCCGCCGGCGCCACGACGACGCCGGCGGCGACAACCCCGTCGGGCGCGGCCGCCACGGCGACCGCGGCAACCACGACCACGAGCGCGCGATGAAGAAGCTGAAGGGCCCAGACGTCAAGATGCCGGAAGCGAAGGTCCCCGACTTCCTCTCGGACCTGGTCCGCGACCTGCGCGATCGCCACTTGCTGCCGCTGGTGGGCCTGCTGCTGATCGCGATCGTCGTCGTCCCGTTCGCGCTTGGCAGCTCGGAGCCGAAGCCCGCCCCCGCCGGCGACGGCGCCGGCCTCGCTGCGACCGGCACCGCGTCCGGGAAGCCCCAGGTGGTCACTTTCGCCGACTCCGTGACCGGGCTGCGGGACTACCGCCGGCGCCTCCACAACCTCGCCGCCAAGGATCCCTTCAAGCAGCAATACGCCGACGCCGCCGCGGACAGCTCCGCCTCGGGTCTGACCGGGACCGGCACCGCGGCACCTGCCGCCTCGAGCGGAGCGGACGCCGGTAATACCAGCGAGGCGTCGACCGGGGCCGGCAGCGACGGCGCCACGACCGCAGGCGGCGGGACGGTCCAGGTCGAGACCAAGTACGCCTCCTATGAGATCGACGTGCGCATCGTCGGGGCCGGATCGGCCTCGGGCAACGGCGGCACCGCCTCGCGCAGGAGCAGGGCCAAGGTCCGTCGCGGCCTCCCGGAGCTGACGATGCTCCCCAGCCGCAAGACCCCGGCGGCGATCTTCATGGGGGTCAGCTCGGACGCGAAGAAGGCGCTGCTGCTGGTCTCCTCCGACGTCAGGTCCGTCTTCGGCGACGCCCGCTGCGTGGTCGGCTCGCAGAGCTGCCAGCTGCTGGCGCTGGAGCCTGGCCTGCCCGAGACCTTCATCTACGGCGCCCGCGGCAGGGCCTTCCGGATCGAGGTCCTGGGGATCCACCGGGTGCTCAGCCGCCACCCCAGCCGGGCCTCCCTCGGCGGCGACTGACCGTCCCGCAGGGTCAGCCGAGGTAGAGGTCGATCAGCTCCGGGCCGGCGAGCATCCCGACGACCCCTCCCAGGGCCAGGAACGGGCCGAAGGGGATCGCCATCTTCCGTCCCTTGGCGCCGTGGCGGGCGATCAGCGCCAGCCCGACGATGCTGCCGGCGAGGAGCGCGACGAAGATCGCGGGAGCGACGCTGCGGCCGAGAAACAGGCCCATCACCGCCGCCAGCTTGACGTCCCCCATTCCCATTCCCTTCGGGTAGGCGAGGGCGGCCGCCAGCAGCAGCCCCCCGGCGGCGACGGCGGCGATCGCCCGCTCAGCCATCCCACCGGGATCGGTGGGTGCGGCGATCGCCACACAGATGACCGCGCCGGCGAGCAGGACCCGGTTGGGGATGATCCGCTGTTCGAGGTCGGTCAGCGTCACCGCGGCGAGAACGGTGACGAACACCAGGTCGATCGCGATCTCGGCGCCGTCGCCCCACCCGACCACCACCACCGCGGCGAACAGCGCCCCGACCAGGAGCTCGGTAATCGGGTAGAGCGGGGAGATCCGGGCCCCACAGCAACGGGCACGCCCCCGCAGAACCAACCAGGAGAGCACCGGGACGTTGTCGTGGGCGGCGATCTGGGCGCCACAGGCAGGACAGCGGGAGCGGGGGCCGACGATCGACTCCCCACGGGGGACGCGATGGGCGATCACGGTGACGAAGCTGCCGATCAGCAGCCCACCGACGAACGCGATCGAAGCCGCGGCAGCCAAGACCCGGCAGCTTTCCAGGCGCTCCGGCCGCTCTTCCCGGGGGACCTAGCGGTGCCGGGGGCGGCCGATCACCTTGAACCGGCGCTTGGCCCCCAACCGCTCCTTGTTGCCGGCGGCGTCGACCGCCTTCACCCGGACCGTGTGCTTGCCGAAGCGCAGGTGGCCGAACTTCCGCGGCGTCCTGCACGAGCGCCACTTGCCGCGGTCGAGCTTGCAGAGGAACTTCGTCCCCGGATTCGCGGTCGCGTCGGTGAAGCGGAAGGTCGCACCGCGCTTGCGGGTCTTTGTGCCGGGCCCGAGCGTGATCCGGGTACGGGGCGGCAGCGAGTCCTCGACGAAGAGGACCGGCGCCGCCGAGCATGCCGACGAGTTGCCGGCGTTGTCGGTTGCGCGCGCGAAGAAGCTGGAGGTGCTGTTCTCGGCGACCGAGAGCTGGAAGCCGGCATCGAGCTCGGCCGGGGTGCCGGTCACGAGCGGCTGTCCGTTGCACTTCGAGTTGTCGTAGATCTTGACCATGCTGGCGCCGGGGGCGCTCCCGGTCAGGCGCGGGTTGTTGTCGTTTGCGCGCGATGCGGGGAGCACCTTCAGCTCGGGTGTCTTCGGGGCGGTGGAGTCCTCGCGATAGGTGACGAAGGCCGCGGAGCAGATCGAGTTGACGCCCGCCAGGGAGGCGCTCGCATAGACGGTGGTGGTTGTGTCGTCGGCAACCGAGGCCTGGATCCCGCTGCCGGCGAACTCGGCGGCGGATCCCGAGCCGAGCAGGGTCCCGGTGCAGGTCGCGTCGGAGTAGAGTTTCACGGTCGTCCCGACGGCGGAGGCGCCGCTGACGCGGGGGCTGTTGTCGTTGGCGGGCGAGCCTGGGCTGACCGAGGCAGGCGTCGGGGGCCCGGGGCCGCTCGTCACCTGCTGATAGATGAGCCCGGGATTGGAGCAGGGCGAGGTGCTGAGCGAGGAGTCGGTGGCGTCGGCATAGAAGGTCGTTATCGAGTCGGGGGCGACGGTCACCCCGATGCCCGCGCCCTCGAGCTCAACCCCGGTTCCGGCGGCGACCGGGGTGCCGGTGCAGTTGGGGTTGGTGTAGATCGAGATCGTCACCGTCGAGGACCCTCTGGTGATGATCCGGCCCGCGACTCCGCTCCGCGGCACCCGCCGGGTGATGATCCCGTCGGCGACGCCCTGGATCAGCGGCGTCAGCGAGGTTGACGGCGACGGGGGGACGGTGCCGGTCAGAGCCGGCGCCGGGGGCGGTATGGCCTGCGCCGCGGGTGCAGCCAGCGCCAGGCAGACAGCGGCAGCCGGCAACGCACCGATGAGCGCCTTCGAGAGGCGGCGGAGTCCCGATCTCTTCACGGCAGGGTTCACCCTCAGGGTCATATCGGCGCCTGAGCCGAAGGCCTTAGCCCCCGGCTTCCGGTCGAGGTGGCCGTGGGGCGGCCGGACGGGCGAAGGCGGGCCCGGGTGGGCCCGCCTTCGCTCGCGTAGAGCCTGCCTGTCAGCACAGGCTCGGGTCCGGCCGTCGGGCTACTGACCCCAGTTGCCGTTGGCGGGACAACCGCCGGTGCTGTGCTGCACGCAGGTGTAGCTCAGGGCACCGTTACCGCCGTTGCGGGCGATCGTGAACACATTTCCGGTGACCGGAGACGTGACGTCGATCTCGTAGCCGGTGGGGCTGAGGTTGCCCAGCGCGAGGTTTCCGGCTGCGCCGCTCAGCGTCGGCTCGATCGTGGTCAGCGCGCCGACGTTCCCGGCCGCGTAGCTGCCGTTGTTGTCGGTGGCAAACGTCTCCATCGCGACCTGGGCCGAATGGGCGTAGGCCTTCGCCTGCGAGTCGTTGGCCTTCTCCTTCTGATTGAAGAAAGCCGGGATCGCGATCGCGGCCAGGATGCCGAGGATCAGCATCACGACCAGGAGCTCGACCAGGGTGAACCCGGCCTCTCCGTCGCCCTTGAGACGGGCGCCAACCCGTTTGCGGAGCTTATGCAGCAGCATAGGTACCTCCAATGGACCTATCTGTTTTGCCAGTGCCCCGCTGGTGTCTCCCAGTTGGCGTCTTGCGACCCCGGTGGAAGCCCGGCTGACTCCTAATGGAGTCCCGCTGGCTTTGCGTCGCCGCCTCACGGCGGTTTTGCCTTTGGCACCGAGGGCCTGGCCGATTGAACACGCCTCTTGTATCGGCCCCCGTCGCCGCGGCCATCATCCCTATTTCTCAGTAACAATTTGCCCCAGATCCAGGGGAAAAACCCGCAAGAATCGAGCGGATTCGGCGGTTTGCAGGGCCGATCCGGGCGATCGCCGCCCCCGACCCCTCCGCACCCCAACAGCCGTCCAGGCGCCCTCGCCCGAACGTCCAGCCGCAACGGCCACCTGCTCCCCACGCACCGGTCGTCCCAGTTCCGCCGCCCGGCGCCGGGAGCCGGCGCCGGAAGCGAGTGGTCGCGAGCTGAGCAAGCTCCGGGGGCTGAGCGGGCTCCGGGACGCCCGGCCCTCGGGGCCATCGCCCTCAGGGGCGCTCGATCCGGGCCAGCAGTTCGGCGGCCTCGGTCTCCTCGCCGCCCTCCCGTTCGAGCTCGAGCGCCCGCCGGTAGGCCGAGCGCGCCTCCCCGGTCTCGCCCACGGCCTCGGCCGCCTTTCCGTACCAGCACCAGTTCCAACTCCCGGCCGGGGCGATCTCGGTGTAGTAGCGCAGGTGGCGATAGGCCTCCTGATGGCGACCGAGTTCGTAGAGCGTGTAGCCGAGGGCGAAGTGGGCCATCGCGTCCCCGGCCTCGAGGCATCTGCGCCAGTGGGCGAGCGCCTCCTCGCCCTCGGTATTGCATCCGACCTCGAAGAAGAAGCGGTTGAGCGATTCCCCGTCGCCGAAGAAGGCCCGGGCGGCGACCGCGACCTCGCCCGCGGGGACGTCGGTCAGCCCCAGCTGCGGTGAGTCGAACCGCGGCCCTCTCCAGATCTGGGCCAGCGACGGGTCGTCGGCGTCGAAGCCGGAGAAGCCGAGGACCTTGAAGCCGAGGCAACGGCCGCCGGGGCCGTCGGCGAGGTAGCCGAAGCGCTCGCTGAGATGGCGCCAGTTCTCGGCGGGTTGCCCGTCGTCCACGCGGCCGAACTCGAGCGCGATCAGGCAGTCCCAGCTGACGATCCGGTTCAGGTAGAGGCGGGGGCGCTCGAGTGCTCGCCGGCGGCCCGAGTCGCCGCCGGGCGGGCCGGAGATGTCGCTTCCCTGGGTGCCTCTCGGTTGCTGGGCCATGCGCCTCCATCTGTCGGACGGGCATCTATGGGGTCGGCTTGCGGGACGGCGTCCTGACACGGGCGATCAGACGCCGGCCGGCTCCCGCGGATCGGCCCGTTGACAAGTGACCATATAGTCACCTATTATGGGGAGCATGGACGCAGTGTTCAGGGCCCTCGCCGACCCCACCCGCCGCGGCCTGCTCGACCAGTTGTTCAAGCAGGACGGGCAGACGCTGACCGCGCTCGAGCAGCGCCTGCCGATGACTCGATTCGGCGTCATGAAGCACCTGCGGGTGCTCGAGGAGGCCGGTCTGGTGACCACCAGGCGGCGCGGCCGCGAGAAGCTCCACTTCCTGAACCCCGTCCCGATCAGGCTCGTCCACGACCGCTGGGTGAGCAAATTCGCCGAGCCCTGGGCCGCGACGCTCAGCGGGCTCAAGAAGATCATCGAGGAGGAAACGATGGAAAAGTACGCAGTCGTCGAGGGCGCAGGAACCCTGACCGTGTTCGAGGTCTACATCAAGACCACGCCCGAGCGCCTCTGGGAGGCGATCACCGACCCCGAGATGAGGGCCAAGTACAGCTTCGGCGTCAAGACCGTCTCTGACTACACCCCGGGCTCGAGCTATCGGTCCTCGGTCCCCGGGGTGATCGACATCGCCGCCGGCGAGAACCTCGAGGTCGACCCCCCACGCCGCCTCGTCCAGAGCTTCAACGCACTCTGGAGCGACGAGGTCAGGGCCGCGGGAACCTCGAGGGTCACCTGGGAGATCGAGCAGGTCGGCGACTCCTGCCAGCTGACCGTCACCCACGACCAGCTCCCCGAAGACGCCAACTCCGAGCTCTACGGCGGCTGGCCGATGATCCTCTCCGGCCTGAAGACGCTGCTGGAGACAGGCGAGCTGCTGACGACGCCAGGCTCCCTGCGCTACTCCGGGGCCGCGGAGTCGGCTGCCTGAGGCCTCGCCGACGAACCGACCCGATCGGGGCGGCCGCACTCGGCGGCGCCCCGGTCCGGAGGCGCGCCGCACGCCTTAGCGGATGTTGTTGTAGATGGTGAAGATCGGCAGGTACATCGCGATCACGATGAAGCCGACGATGCCGCCGACGAAGCAGATCATCATCGGCTCGATCAGGGAGGTCAGCGCCTTGACCTTGGCGTCGACCTCGGTCTCGTAGAAGTCGGCGATCTTGGACAGCATGTGCTCGAGCTGGCCGGTGTCCTCGCCGACGGCGACCATGTGGGCGACCATCGGCGGGAAGATGTCGTCGGACTCGATCGGGGCGGCGATCGAGCCGCCCTGCTTGACCGAGGAGTACATCTCCTCCATCGCGTTCTCGACGACGACGTTGCCCGAGGTATCCCCGGTCAGCTTGATCGCCTGCAACATCGGCACGCCGGAGGAGATCGCCCCGGAGAAGGTGCGCGACCAGCGGGCCAGGGCGACCTTCTGCACGACGTCGCCGATCTTGAATGGGGCCTTGAGCTTCATCCGGTCCCAGATCGCGCGTCCGTGGTCGGTCTTCTTCCAGCGCAGCAGGGCGAGCGTGATCGCGATCATCCCGGGGAAGATCACGAACCAGTAGCCGGTGAGCGCGCCGGAGACGGCGACGCAGATCTGGGTCGGCAGCGGCAGCTCGGCGCTGACCCCCGGGGTCTCGTCGGCGAGCTGGTTGAAGACGTCGACGAAGGTGGGGATGATGAACATCACCACCGCCAGCAGGACGATGATGGCGAAGACGAAGACGAAGGCCGGGTACATCAGCGCCGACCGCACCTGTCGGCGCAGGGCGTCCATCTTCTCCAGGTGGAACGCGACCCGGTCGAGAGCGTCGTCGAGGCGGCCCGACTGCTCGCCGGAGCGCACCATCGAGCGCAGCAGACGGTCGAAGACCTTCGGATGGCGCTCCATCGCCTGCTCCAGCGAGCTCCCCGCCTCGACGTCGTCGTGGAGGTCGGAGATCGCCTCAGCGAGCAGCTCGTCCTCACACTGCTCGGAGAGCGTCTGCAGGGTGCGTAGCATCGGCATCCCGGAGGAGACCAGGGTCGCGAACTGGCGCGCGAAGATCGCCAGCTCGCGCGTCTTCACCCCCTGCCAGCGCTTGAAGACGTCCTCGATGTTGAAGGGGCTGGCCTTCTCGGAGACGTCGAGGACGATCAGCCCGCGCTGGCGCAGTTGCTCGGAGACCTGAGCCTTGGAGTCGGCCTGGATCTCGCCGCTGGAGCTGACCCCGGCGAGGTCCATCGCCCGGAACGCGAAGGTCGATATCGAGGCCACGGCCCGCGCCCTAGCCGACCACGCCGGCAACGGGCTGCGGCGAGATCGGGGCATTGTCGATGCCACCGCTGGCAAGCAGTCGCATCAGCTCCTCCGGGACCGAGGAGCGCTGCTGCGCCAGCTCCGGGGTGATCGTGCCGAGCCTGACCAGGCGGGCGAGGTCGGCGTCCATGGTCTGCATGCCGACCGAGCCGGAGGTCTGGATCGCGGCGTAGATCTGGTGCGTCTTGGCCTCGCGGATCAGGTTGCGGATCGCCGGGGTCGGGACGAGGACCTCGGTGGCAACGACGCGGCCGCTGCCGTCCCTGGTCGGCAGCAGCTGCTGGGTGACGATCCCCTGCAGCGCGATCGAGAGCTGGGTCCGCACCTGGCCCTGCTGCTGGGGCGGGAAGACGTCGATGATCCGGTCCACCGTCTGGGCCGTGGACTGGGTGTGGAGGGTGGCGAAGACGAGGTGGCCGGTCTCGGCCGCTGTCAGAGCCGTCGAGATCGTCTCCAGGTCGCGCATCTCGCCGACCAGGATCACGTCGGGGTCCTCGCGCAGGGCCGCTTTCAGCGCCAGGGCGAAGTCGGTCGCGTCGGCGCCGATCTCGCGCTGGTTGACGATCGAGCTCTTGTGGGCGTGGAGGAACTCGATCGGATCCTCGATCGTGAGGATGTGGTCCTCGCGCTCGGAGTTGATCACGTCGATCATCGCCGCAAGCGTCGTCGACTTGCCCGAGCCGGTGGGCCCAGTGACGAGGACGAAGCCCCGCGGCTTGCGGGTGAAGTCGCGCAGGATCTCTGGCACCTTGAGCGACTCGAGGCTGGGGATCTGGTGGGGGACGCGGCGGAAGGCGGCGCTGATCGCGCCCCGCTGGAAGAAGGTGTTGACGCGGAACCGCGCCACGTTGGGGATCGCGTAGGCGAAGTCGAGCTGCTGGTTGTTCTCGAAGCGCTTACGCTGGTCGTCGTTGAGGATGCTGTAGACGACCTCCCGTGTCTGCTGCGAGTCGAGCGGGGCGAAGCCCTCCATCGGCACTATCCGGCCCTTGGTGCGCATCGCCGGCGGGAAACCTGCGGTCAGGTGCACGTCCGAGGCGCCTGCCTCGACCATGCCGCGCAGAACGCCGGCGAAATCAAGATCCATGGCCCATTCATCGGCCCGCGGCCTGGCCGACTTTAGGCGGTAACGCGCAGGATTTCCTCAAGGCTGGTCTGGCCGGAGCGGACCTTGCCCACTCCGTCCTCGCGCAGGGTCAGCATGCCCTCGTGGTGGGCGACGGTGGCGATCTCGGCCTCCGGGGCGCCGCCGACAGTCATCTCCTTCAGCTGCTCGCTCAGGGCCATCACCGAGAACACGCCGAGCCTGCCGCGATAACCGGTGCCGGTGCAGCGCCCGCAACCGACCGATTCGTAGGCCTCGATGTCGGTTCCGACCCTGATGCCGCTCTGGGCCAGCAGGGCAGCCGGGATGATCGCCCGGCGCTTGCAGTGGGGACAGAGCTTTCGCGCCAGCCGCTGGGCGACGACGCAGTCAACGGCGGAAGCGGTCAGGTATGCCTCTATCCCCATCTTGTGGAGCCGCGCGATCGCCCCCGGGGCGTCGTTGGTGTGCAGCGTCGTCAGCATCATGTGGCCGGTCAGCGCCGCCTCGATCGCGATCCGTGCGGTCTCGCTGTCGCGGATCTCTCCGACCATGACGATGTCGGGGTCGGCCCGGAGGATCGAGCGCAGGCCGGTGGCGAAGTCGAGCCCCGCCTTGCGGTTGACGTTGATCTGGTTGATGCCGCCGATCCGGTACTCGACCGGATCCTCGATCGTGATGATCTTCTTCTCGACGCTGTTCAGGTCCTGGAGTGCGGCGTAGAGCGTCGTCGACTTGCCCGATCCGGTCGGCCCGGTGACCAGGACGGCCCCGTAGGGGCCGCGGAACGACTCCTGGAAGCGCTCGAGCGCTTCCCCCTCCATGCCGAGCCCGTCGAGCGTGTGGTGGACGTGCTCCATGTCGAGGATCCGGATCGTCGCCCCCTCCCCTCGCTCCGTCGGCAGGGTCGTGACCCGGAGGTCGACCCGGCGCTCCTCGATGCCGACGCTGACGCGGCCGTCCTGCGGAACGCGTTTCTCGGCGATGTCGAGCTCGCTCATGATCTTGATCCGCGAGATCACCGCGCTGATCATTCGCTTCGGCACATGGGCCGCGTCCCTCAGCACCCCGTCAACACGGAAGCGCACCCGCATCTCCCCTTCCTCGGGCTCGAGGTGGATGTCCGAGGCCTCCTCGGCGACAGCCTGGCCGAGGATGCTGTAGACGAGCTTGATCACGGGAGCATCCTCCGCGCTCGCCTGAAGGTCGCTGACCGAGGTCAGCCCCCTCTCCTCTTCCGAGTCGGCCAGCTCCTGCTCCTCGATGATCGCCTCCGTGGCCGCGCTCTGGAGGGTGTTGATACGGGTCAGGAGCGCATCGAGGTCGTCCTCGGCCGCGACTGCGACCCGGCAGTCCATCCCGGTCGCGATCTGGATGTCGTCGATCGCGAGCACGTTGCCAGGGTCCGACATCGCCACCAGCAGCGTCTGCTGGTCGACGAAGCCGATCGGCACCGCCAGATAGCGGCGGGCCGTGCTGATCGGGAACAACGCCGCCGCCGCAATGTCCACCTGGTAGACCGCGAGATCGACGTGATCAAGGCCATAGCGCTCGGCGATCGCGCGCGAGAGCTGGTCCCCTGTGATCGCGCCCTGGACCATGAGCAGCGTCTCCGGGGGGGCACCTGCGGTTCGCGCCTCCTCGATCGCCTGGTCGACGCGCTCCGGGGTCGCGTATCCGAGCTCGACCAGGACATCGGTGGTGAATCCGGCCGAGCGGCCACGCCGCATCGGCGCCGTCAGGCCGACCGGGCCGGTGCTCTCCGGTGGCGCGGCCGGCGCTGTCGAGTCGCCGGAGTCGGGGACCGGCCGGAGGTGATTCGGATACTGGTCGTAGCTCATACGAGCTCCCGGCGCCTAGTTGGGGTGATAGGTCACTGCAGGCCCGTTGTAGGAGGCGTCGATGACCGCCTGGACGATGGTCGCGGGGCTCTGGAAGCCGTAGCTGACCGAGGCCTGCGGGGTGCCGCCGCTGAGCGACCGCGGCCGGACCACGACCAGAGCCGGGACCCGGTCGACGCTTACCCCGAGCGTGATCGCGGCGTAGCGGGCTATCTGCTTCGCCGGGGCGATGAAGACGGCGACACCGCCCACCGCCCTCAGCCGGCGCACAGTCGGCGCTACCAGCGAGTCGTCGATGCCTCCGCCCCGGACGACGAGGAGGACGACGGTCTCACCCGAGTCGTAGGCCCTCTTCACCGGGGCCGGGAGCGGCGGCACCGGCACGGCCACGGCACTGGTGGCGGCCGCGGCGACCCCGGCGTCCGCGGCACTCGAGGCTGACGTCGCCGGCGCCGTGGTCACGGGCGCCGTCGTCGCCGGTACGGTGCCGGTGGTCGCCGTCGTCGTTGCCGCTCCGCCGCCTCCCCCCTGGCTGCCGAGCAGAATGTAGGCGCCGCCGGCAAGGAGGATTGCGATCAGCGCGACCTGGGCGATCGGGCTCTTGTTCAGCTTGTCCCTCATCTCGACGTATGTACTAGCCCGGAGGGCTGTCGTAGCCCGGCGGCGGATCGGGCGCCGGAGGGGCAGCCGGCGCTGGAGGGGCCGGGGCCTCGCCCGGAGGCGGTACGACCGTCACCGGCGCGACCGGAGCGGCGGCGGCGGGATGAGGTGCCGCCGGGGGCGGAGGGGGAACCTCGACCGGGGGCGGGAAGGTTGCCGGTGCCGCGGGTGCCCCGTTCGCAGGGGGTGCCCCGTTCGCATTCAGTAGCGCCGGCCGGGGGTTGGCGTCCAGCTGTTCGATTCCGCTCGCCCGCTGTCCTCCGGCCTCGAGCATCAGCTTGAAGTCGTGCGGCCTCGATGCGGCTTCGAGCGCCACGTCCACGCTGACCCGCCCGGCCTGCACATGCTCGAGCAGGTCCTGGTCGAACGTGCGCATGCCGTAGTAGGCGCCCTCGGCGATCACCCCGCTGATCTTGCCGGTCTCCTCCGGCTGCAGGATCAGGTCCTTGACCCGCCCGGTGGCCACCATGATCTCGGCCGCGGCGACTCGCCCGACCCCGTCGATCCGGGGTATCAGCCGCTGTGACATCGCGCCCCGCAGGGTCGAGGCCAGCATCACCCGCGCCTGCTGCTGAAGGTGGGGTGGGAAGAAGTCGATGATCCGGTTGATGGTCTCGGTCGCGTCGAGGGTATGGAGCGTCGAGAACACGAGGTGGCCGGTCTCGGCGGCGGAGAGCGCCGTCCGCACGGTTTCCTCGTCGCGCATCTCGCCGATCAGGATCACGTCCGGGTCCTGCCGCAGCACCCTGCGCATCGCCCGGGCGAAGCTCTCGGTGTCCGAGCCGACCTCGCGCTGGTTGATGATCGACTTCTGGTCGCGGTGCAGGTACTCGATCGGATCCTCGAGGGTGACGATGTGGCGCGCCCTGGTGCTGTTGATGTGGTCGACCATCGCCGCCAGGGTGGTGGACTTGCCCGATCCCGTGGTGCCGGTGAGGAGGATGATTCCGCGGGGCTCTTCCGCCAGGCTCCGAACGACGTCGGGGAGGCCCAGCTCGGCGATCGTCCTGATGCTGAAGGGGATCGCGCGGCAGACGATCGAGACCGAGCCCCTCTGCTTGAAGGCGCTGACACGGAAGCGGGCGGCGGAGGGGATCGAGTAGGCGAAGTCGGCCTCGCCGACCTCCTCGAACTCGGTCAGCGAGCGTGTCTCCGCGATGTCGTGGAACGCCTTCTCCGTCTCCTCGGAGGTGAGAAGCTGCTCGTAGCCCGGGAGCGGGCCGAGCTTGCCGTCGATTCGAACGATCGGCGTCGTCCCCACCTTGATGTGGAGGTCGGAGCCTTCGAGCTCGATGAGCTTGCGCAGGGCCGTATCCATGTCCAGCATGCGGACATGTATCGGCGCCTCAATCGATGCCTTGAGGCTGGCGCCACATCCCCCTCACCAGCGGCCCGCCCAGCGGCAGGTTGAAGCCCGCGGTGAGACCGAACCCGTTGCGCTCGTAAAGAACCCGGTTTCGCTCGGTGCTCGCTTCCAGGTGGGCCGGAACCGCTGCGCGATCGCAGGCCTCCAGCACCGGCGCCAGCAGGGCGCCGCCGAGACCCCGCCCCTGGCGCCGCGGCTCTACCCCCAGATAGTGCAGGTACCAGTGCTCCGGCGAGGCCGGATGGCGTCGCTCGACCCGCAGCAGGGTCCAGGTCGCCAGCGGCAGGCGGGCGCCGAAGACCCTCGCCATCTGGCCCGAGGCCCTCAGCGTCCGTGAGAAAGGCACCCGCCAGCTCCCCGGAGGCGCCCAGATCGCCGCGCCGCTGCCGTCCTCGGTGACCCAGAGGCGACGCAACCCCGGCACCAGATTGGCGATCTCGGCATTGAAGAAGGCGAGCAGCCGCTCCGCCCTGGGCGCCTCATCGGGGAGCAGGTGCGCCCAGGCCGGGTCGCAGGCGAAGGCCAGTGCCAGCGCCTCCGCGGCCGCCTCATGATCGTCCTCCGTCGCCGGCCTCACCTCTGGGTTCACCGGCCAAGCCTAAGAGCCACACCCCCGCGGCGAAACTTCAATTTCCTCTCATAGTGAGAGGAAACTTCCCTCTCACCGACGGCCCGCAGTCTCTGCAGGAACGGCCGGAGGCGCAGAAGCACAGACCTTGTTGATGGGCGTCCGGCACCCATCCGAACGGCTTGTAATGCAAATGGCCGCCCCGAAGGCGGCCATTTTCATTTGAGAGAGGTTGGGTGCCGGACGCCCCTAGGCAACCTCTCTGAGCTTCTGCGCCTCCGCCAGCGACTGCAGCTTCTTCAGGCTCTGGTTCTCGATCTGGCGGATGCGCTCGCGGGTGACGTTGAATGTCCTCCCAACCTCGTCGAGGGTGCGCGGGTGCTCACCCCCGAGGCCGTAGCGGAGCTCGAGGACGCGGCGCTCGCGGTAGGAGAGGTTCTCCAACGCCTCCTTCAGCGCCTCCTTGGTAAGCAGGTCCGCGGCTCGGTCGAACGGCGACTCGGCCTTCTCGTCGGCGATGAACTGCCCGAACTCGGACTCCTCCTCGTCGCCGACCGGCTTCTCCAGCGAGACCGGCGCCTGGGCGGAGCGCTTGATCGAGTCCACCTCGTCGGGATCTATCCCGGTGACCTCGGCGATCTCCTCCGGAGTGGGCTCGCGCCCGAGCTCGGTCACAAGCTTGCGCTCGGCGCGGCCGATCTTGTTCAGCTTCTCGACCACGTGGACCGGGATCCGGATCGTCCGCGCCTTGTCGGCGAGTGCCCGGGCAATCGCCTGGCGGATCCACCAGGTCGCGTAGGTCGAGAACTTGAAGCCCTTGCGGTAGTCGAACTTCTCCGCGGCGCGGACCAGGCCGAGGGTGCCCTCCTGGATCAGATCGAGGAAGGGCAGGCCCTGATTGCGATAATTCTTGGCGATCGAGACGACGAGACGCAGGTTGGACTCCACCATCTTCTGCTTGGCGTCGAGGTCGCCGCGCTCGATCCGCTTGGCCAGATCGACCTCCTCCTGCGCAGTCAGCAGGCGCACCTTGCCGATGTCCTTGAGGAACAGCTGCAGCGAGTCGGTGGTCATGTCCGGCTTCAGGTCCAGCGCCTGTTTCTGGCGCCGGCGGCCCCGCTTGCCGGTCTCGGCCGGCATCGCGTCGGCCTGCGCCTTCAGGGCAGGATCAACGTCCTCGACCAGCTCGATGCCCGACTTCTCGAGATGTCCGTAGAGGTCCTCGACGTCGGACTCGTCCAGATCCACCTCGGAAACCGCGGAGGCGACGTCACCGAAGGTCAGCACGCCGAGCTGCTGCCCCTTGGTGATCAGCCCCTTTACCTCTTCAAGCTCTTGAAGTTCTGCTACCAGCATCCTGCTATTTATCCGTTCTGTTGCCGTTGGCGGTATTCAGCCCGAGTCGGCGGGATCGGCGGCCCGAAGTCACAAAAACGCGGACCGGCTGCTCCGGATCCGCGAAGTGATTCTGCTCTGCAGAGGGCCTGTGCCCGATTCTCTCGGTGGTCAAACGTCTGTTCGTATATTAGAAGCTTCATTTTCTCGGGTCAAGACCTGAAAGGTCACGTCCGTGCGTCAGAAACCCGAAACTCGGCAAAGAGTCTCGCTTCGAATCGGTCGCCATGGCACCAACACCGGCGTGGCCGATTGTTACGGTGGCCTTGCATGAGCGATGACAGAGGGCTGCTGGGCAGCCTGCCGAAGACACGTCCCGGCGTCGAGAGCCCCCGCCGGGCGGCCGCACGCGCCTCCGCCTCCGAGGCTGTGGCCGCCGAGGCGGGGGATGCCGCCGAGCCCGCCGGAACCGGGGCGGCGCCCTCCTCTTCGGGGCTCGAGGATCTCGCCCGGGCCGGGTTCGGCCTGGCCTCGGGCGCCGCGGCCGTCGGGCTGAAGCTGGCCGGACGGGCGGCCGGCGAGGTCGGGAAGGCAATGGGGCGGCGCTGACCGGCTCCGGGCAGCGCCCCCTCCCCGCCGCTGTCGTGCCCGCATCGCCCGCCGCCCGACCCGAGTCGAAGGCGCCCTCGGCGGGCGCCAGGGCCACCTCCGACCGCGTCATCCGCCACACCCCGTGGCTGCGCGCCTTCTGGCAGCGCGCCTACAAGGAGAACGTCACCGGGCTCTCGGCGATGGTCGCCTACAACCTGATGCTGGCCGTTTTCCCCTTCGTGCTGTTGGTCCTGTTCGTGTTCAGCCAGGTGCTGAGGATCAAGGGCGTCGAGGCCGGAATCGTCAACGACCTTCAGCGCCTCTTCCCAAGCGCCGAGCAGGACACGCTCAACAGCATCATCGACCGGATCCGCGGCAACTCGGCGACGATCGGCATCCTCGCGGTGATCGGCTCTCTCTGGATCGGTGCCTCCTTCTGGGGGGCGATGGACACGGCCTTCTGCCGCATCTACCATGTGGACTGCCGCGGCTGGATCGAGCAGAAACGGTTCTCCTTCGTGATGTTGATCGTCGTGGTGGCCTTCCTCCTTGCCAGCGTCGTACTTCCGGCGGCCGAGGGGGTCGTGATCAGCTCAACCGACAAGCTCCCCTTCGGCCTTTCCCATCTGCAAGGCCTCGACACAGTCCTGCTGATCGTCGGCGCCCTGGCCGTCACCTTCCTCATCTGTTGCGTCATCTATTGGGCAGTTCCCAAAGGCCACATGCCGTGGCGGGCCGTCTGGCCGGGCTCGCTGTTCGTCACTTTCACAACCGGCCTTGCCAACTGGCTCTTCCCGATATACCTGACCAACGTCTCAAATCTCTCGCGCTTCGGATCGACCGCGGGATTCATCCTCATTGCCCTGCTCTGGTTCTACCTCATCAGCCTGGCGCTGATGGCCGGTGCGGTGATCAACTCTCTCCGCCATGAGCTGCATGACACCGGCACGCTCCCCTATACGCCCGCGCCGGACGCGGATCATCCGGATTGACGAACCCCGCCGTGCAGATCCGGCTGCTGCGGGAGGCCCACGCGCCGGTTGACCCACAGGGACCGGCGGGCTCGGTTCAGGAGGCCGAAGCGATCGTGCCCGTCGAGCTGCTTGAACGCCTCTGGCGCCCCTCCTATCTCGAGCGTCTCGCGCACGCCTACTGGCGCCACCTGCGCCGGATCTCCTTTGGTCTCTTCCGGATCATCTACGAGCGCGATTCCCGCTCGATCGTTGTCGTTCACCGGCGCCTGGTGCTGCTGCGGTTCCGCCGCCCCCGCTACGACACCGGCCCCGGATTCGGGCAGGTGACCTGGCCGATCGAACGTGGCCTCCTGGTGGCGATGCCCGGCCGCGGGTACCTGCGGATCTCGGTGCGGCGGGTCGATCCTTCCTCGAGCGACCCTGCGGGAACGAGGCGGATCCGGATCCGCGCCGAGGTTCAGAACTTCTATCCACTTCTGCGTGGACGCGGACGCTTTGCCCGCCTCGGCGCCCACATATACGCGGCAACCGAGCTGCGCATCCACGTGATCATCACTCGCGGCTTCCTCAGGTCTCTCTCCCGCCTCGACCTCCCTCCTTCGGCGGTGGGGGCGCTGGCGGAGGAGGAGATCGGCCTCTAACCGATCCCGTCCTCGGCCAGCGCTGCTCGCATGGCGACGTCCATGGGGGTGCTCGTTACGTCGAACAGCGCCATCCCCGCCGGATCGCGCACGATCGTCTCGGTCGTCAGTCCCTCGATCAGCGGCCTGGCGACGCCGGCGTCGACCGGCGTTACCAGGCCGATCCAGAGCGAGGAAAGGCGCGGGCTGAGAACGGGGACGGTTATCCGCAGGGGAGGCCGCTTGCCCATCGCCCGTGCCAACGCGTCCATCATCCCACCGTAGGTGGTCACGTCGGGGCCGCCTATCTCGATCTCGCGCTCGAGGGGAAGCTCCAGATCGGTAGCTGCTCTCAGGTAGTCGATCACGTCGGCGATCGCGATCGGCTGGGTCCGGGTGCCGACCCAGCGGGGCGTGACCATGACCGGGAGCCTCTTCACCAGGTAGAGGACGGTGCGGAAGGATTCGCTGCCCGCCCCGATCACGGCGGCGGCCCGAAAATAGGTCAGCGGCACGTCGCCCTCCCTCAGGACCCGGGCGGTCTCGTGGCGGCTGTCGAGATGCTCGGATCCCTGTCCGAGGCCTCCGAGATAGACAATGCGGCTCACCCCCGCCGCCGCGGCCGCCGAGGCGAAGTTGGCGGCGCCCAGGCGGTCCCTGGCGGCAAAGTCGGCACCAGCGCCGCGACCCATCGAGTGCACCAGGTAGTAGGCGACGCCGGCACCCTGGAGCCCGCCCTCCAGAGTGCCTCGGTCGAGAACGTCGGCGCGGTGGACCACCGCGCCCTCGGCCGCGAGGGCGCCGGCCGCCTGCGGACGCCGGGCAAGCGCGCGCACGGGGGTCCCGGTCCGCAGGAGCCGGCGAGCCAGGAGGCCGCCTATGTAGCCGGTCGCCCCGGCGATCGCCACCGGGGAATCGGCCCCGGCCTTGGACTTCGCGGGCACGCGCTAGCCGTAGAGGCTGCTATTGGTGATCTCGCGCAGCTTCGCCTGGTCGTGCGTGGCGCCGACCTTGCGCACGGTCCCGGACCGCGAGCGCATCACCAGCGACTCGGTCGACGCCTTGCCGTCGCCGAGATAGCGGACGCCGTCGAGCAGGTCGCCGTCGGTGACCCCGGTGGCGGCGAAGAAGACATCGCTGCCGCCGACGAGGTCGTCGACGTCGAGGATCCGCTCGAGGTCATAGCCGCCGTCGATCGCCGCCTTGCGCTCCTCGTCGTTGCGCGGCCACAGCCGTCCGAGGATCTGCCCTCCCAGCGACTTGATCGCGGCTGCGGAAAGGACTCCCTCGGGGGTGCCGCCGATGCCCCAGAGCAGGTCGATCCCGGTCCCCGGGCTTACCGCGAGCAGCGCCGCCGAGACGTCGCCGTCCTTGATGAAGCGAATGCGCGCACCGATCTCGCGGATCTCGTCGACGGCCTCGGCGTGGCGCTCGCGGTCGAGCATCACCACCGTCACCTCCCCGACCGTCCCCCCCTTTCGCTCGGCGACCGCTCGGATGACATCGCCGATCGGGTCGGTGAGGCTGAGGCAGTCGGCTATCCGCGGCGATCCGGCAATCTTCTCCATGTAGACGCAGGGGCCGGGGTCGAACATCGACCCCCGCTCGGAGAGAGCGACTACGGCCAGCGCCGAGGGCTCGCCCTGGGCGCAGAGGCGGGTGCCCTCCAGCGGGTCGACGGCGATGTCGACCACCGGCGGGCTGCCGTCGCCGATCCGCTCGCCGTTGTAGAGCATCGGCGCCTCGTCCTTCTCTCCCTCGCCGATGACGACGACCCCGTCCATCGGCACGGTGTGGAGCATCACCCTCATCGCGTCGACGGCGGCCTGGTCGGCGGCGATCTTGTCGCCCCTGCCGACCCAGCGCGCGGCCGCGAGCGCGGCGGCCTCGGTCACCCGGACCAGCTCCAGCGCCAGGTTGCGGTCCGGCTTCGCAGCCCGAGCGAACGTCTTGGGAGATCACGCCCATGGGCCGCAGCCTAGATGAGTGATGCCGCCGCCGTGCCTACTAGAAGGTTGCTGGCGGCTTGCGCTGGGCGCCGCCACCCGACTTCAGCGAGCGCATCGCTCCCGCTCCGGCCATCAGGAACCCGGCCAGCAGCGCCAGGTAGAAGCCGACGTCGAGGCTGATCCCGAACTGGAAAGCGCTGCCGGGCTTCGAGATCCAGCCGTTGAAGCCGGTGAGGACGATCACCGCCAGGCCGGCGGTCATCGTGAACTCCCCGGTCGGGTACTGACCCTTCTGGTTGGAGACCACCAGGTAGGTGAGGATGAACGGGGCGGCCGCAGCGAGCAGGAAGAGCCAGCGGTTGATCGGGAAGGTCTCCCAGGCACTGCAGCTGAAGTTGTCGGCGCCGCAGATCCAGGCGCTCTGCGCCGCCCGGTCGGGCACGTCGGTGAGCCCGTACCAGGGAAGGAAGAGGCTGATGGCGAGCAGCAGCCCCGCAATCATCCCCACCACCTCGGTTCGCTGTAGGCGCGAGAAGTCCACCCGGGGCGAGCCTATCCGATGGCGATAGGGTGCGGCGGGCATGCCTGACCAACGCTGGGGACTGACGCTTCCGCTGCCGGGGATATCCCTGCCCGAGCACGCCGAGCACGTGCGCCGGGCGGAGGCCGCCGGCTACACCGATCTCTGGACGGGCGAGACCAACGGCCCCGACGGCTTCACCCCGCTCGCCCTGAGCGCGGCCTGGACCACCGAGGCGCGCCTCGGCACCGGCATCGTCGGCGTCTTTCAGCGCGGCCCGGCCCTGCTGGCCCAGCAGGCGGCGGCGATGGCGGACGCCTCCAACGGGCGCTTCGTGCTCGGCATCGGCTCCTCCTCGGACCGCATCGTCGAGGGCTGGAACGGGATTCCCTTCGAGAAGCCGCTGAGCAGGGTCGCCGAGACCCTTGGCTTCCTCAGGGCGGCGCTCGACGGCGAGCGTACGGGGACCGGCTTCAAACTCGAGCGAGCCCCGGAGATGCGCGTCCCGATTGTCCTCGCCGCGCTGCGTGGAAAGATGCTTGACCTCGCGGTCGAGAGGGCCGACGGGGCCTTCACCAACTTCCTGCCGCTGGGAGGGTTGCCCAAGGTGGCCGGGGGGATCGAGGGCGCCCCCGCCGACTTCGAGTTGCTTTGCCGCTTCTTCTGCCTTCCGGGGGAGCGCGAGCAGGTTGAGCCGCTGGCGCGGTTCATGTTCGCCTCCTACGTCACCGTGCCCGTCTATGCCGCCTTCTTCCGCTGGCTCGGCTACGGCGATGAGATCGCTGAGATGGTCGATGCCTGGGGCGCCAAGGACCGCGAGGCCGCGATCGCCGCCGCTCCCTGGGAGCTGATCGAGCAGACGTTCATCTTCGGCTCGCCGGAGCAGATGAGGGAGCGCCTCGACGCCTTCGTCACCGGCGGCGTGACGCTGCCGATCCTGACCCCGATCACCTCCCCCGAAGGGCTCGGAGAGCTGATCGAGGCACTCGCCCCCGTCAGCTGACCGACGCCCTCAGGCCTCGGCGTGGCGGTGCCTGCTGCGGTAGCTGCGCGTCTTGGAGCGGTTGCCGCAGACCTCCATCGAGCACCAGGTGCGGGAGCGGTTGCGCGACTCGTCGTAGAAGGCCCACTGGCAGTCCCCCGCCGGGCAGGCCTTGATCCGCGCCCAGCTGCCGCGGCTCTGGGCGTAGGCGATCGCCAACAGCAGCCGCACCTCGAACGCGGCCAGTCCCTCGGGCTCGGGGCGAAGCTCGACCTCACCGCCCTCGACGCCGACGCTGACCCTCGCCCGCTCGGCCGCGGCGTCGAGGGGGGCAAGGTCGGCAGGATCGATCTCGACGCCGTTGTTGGCGAGGAGCATCGCCCGCAACGACTCGCGAAGCTCCAGGGTCCGGGCGTGCTGGGCGGGCCCGGGCACTGGCGTCTGGATCGAGGTCGCCCCGCTCACCCAGGTGGCGAGCGCGGTCGGGTCGCCGATCGCCTCGGTGCCTTCGTCGATGTCGCGGGTGTTGACGAAGTCGCGGATCAGCTCCAGCGCCGGATCTCTTTCTCTTGGCGAATTCAACTTGACACCGGCTACACATCTTAGCTAGTGTTTGGCACACCTGCAAACCGTTTATGCCGGTGTCGCACCGGCAGACCCTGGCAAGGAGGGAATATGAGGTTCCTGGCCCACCTCGCAATCGCCAACTCCTACGAGCACCAGCGTCGCCTGCGCGAGGCTGCGGAGCGCACCCGGACCGCCCGGCGCCACCCCCGGCCGCAGCGGTGATCGGATCAGAGCTCGCGCCGGGGCTCTGGCGCTGGACGACCTTTCATCGGGAATGGGGTGAGGAGGTCGGCTCGCTTGCGCTGAAGCGCGGCGGGGACCTGGTGTTGGTGGATCCGCTGCTGTCCCCCGACCAGCTCGAGCAGCTGAAGCCGCCGGAGGATGTCGCCCTGCACGTAGTCCTCACGATCCACTGGCACGTCCGCTCCGCCGCCGAGATCCTCAGCCGCCATCCGCGGACGCAGGTCTGGGCTCACACCCCCGATGCCGCCCCGATCCGCCGGCGAACGCCGGTGACCGACCTCTTCCGGGCGGGCGACCCGCTCCCCGGCGGACTCGAGGCGCACGCCGCCCGGCCGCGGACCGAGGTCGTCCTCTGGGACCCGGCGGCGCGGGCGCTGATCCCCGGCGACGTCCTTCTCGGCGCCGATGACGGTGGCGTCAGGATGTGTCCCGGCTGGTGGCTGCCGCAGAGCGCGACGATCGAGCAGCTGCGCGAGAAGCTCGTGCCGCTGCTCGACCTGCCGGTGGAGATGGTTCTGGTCTCGCACGGCGAGCCGGTGCTGGAGGAAGGCGGGAGCGCGCTGCAGGCCGCGCTGGCCGCATCGCCCTGAGAGCCGGCGCTCAGCCCGCGCCACTAGACATCGCTGCCCGCGCCAGGGAGAGAGCGAAGTCGCCGTCGGCGTCGGTGAACCACCCGGTCATCTCGAGTCCGGCCCCGGCGTAGATCCGCTCCAGGGCGGGCCGGGTGAACTTGCAGGAGATCTCGGTGCGGATCTCCTCCCCGTGGTCGAGGTCGATTGTCATCCCGATCCCGGGCAGGTTGACCGTCTGCTCGGCCAGGGACCGCAGGCGGATGTCTATCCGGGCATTCCCGGCGTCATAGAAGGCGCGATGCTCGAAGGCATCGATCTCGAAGTCGGCGTCCAGTTCGCGGTTGAGCACGTGAAGCACGTTCCTGTTGAACTCGGCGGTGACCCCGGCTGCGTCGTCGTAGGCGGCCTCGAGCCGGGCCGTGTCCTTGACCAGGTCGGTGCCGAGCAGGAGCCGGTCCTCGGGGTCGAGGAGATCCGCGATCCGGGCCAGGAACTCCTGGCGAGGCGCCGGGTAGAAGTTGCCGATCGTGCCGCCGAGGAAGGCGATCAGCCGCGGGCCGCCGACAGAGATTCGCTCCAGGTGCTGCTCGAAGTCGCATACGACGCCGCTGACGTCGAGCCCGGGGTACTCGGAGGCGAGGCTCTCGGCGGCCTCGCGGGTTATCTCCTCGGAGATGTCCACGGGCACGTAAGTCTCGAGACAGCCCGCCTCCTGCATCGCGTCGAGCAGGGTCCGGGTCTTCGCCGCCGAGCCCGAGCCGAGCTCGATCAGGGTCGCGGGATTCTCGGCGGCGGCGATGATCCCGGCCCCACTGGACTCGAGGATCGAGCGCTCCGCCCTGGTCGGGTAGTACTCGGGCAGCTCGGTGATCTGCTCGAACAGCTGCGACCCGCGCTCGTCGTAGAAGTACTTGGGAGGCAGTTCCTTCAGCTCACGGGCAAGGCCGGTGCGCGCGTCGGCAGCGAGGTCGCTCCCCCCGTCCTCGGGAAGATGGACCTCGATCGATATCCGCTCGGCTGCCGCCTGGGGTTCCATCGCGATTTCTTTCCGTCCTTGCGAGGGCCGTTTCGTTTCGGATCAGTTCGCCTCAGGCATCCCGGGCACATCGGATGCCGGCGAATATCTGGCGCCGCTGGGGCAGGTCCCAGTTGCGGAAGCTGGGCCTGATGACATCGCGTCGGGTGGCCCAGGCACCACCGCGCAGCACCTTGTGGTCGGGGCCGAAGAAGACCTCGGAGTACTCGCGGTAGGGAAAGGCCTCGAAACCGGGGTAGGCGGTGAAGTCCGAGCAGGTCCACTCCCAGACGTCGCCGAGCATCTGCACCGCCCCGCAATCGGAAGCGCCGTCGGCGTAGGCACCGGCCGGGGCGGTGCCGAAGGCGAGGTGGTCGAGGTTGGCGCGATCGGAGTCGGCACCGGCGCAGGCCGCCTCCCACTCGTGCTCGTTCGGAAGCCGCTTGTCCTCCCAGCGGGCGAAGGCCTCAGCGTCCTCGTAGGAGACGTGGACAACGGGGTGCCGCGGGTCGAGTGGCTCGGTCTTCCCCATGGCGCAGCGAAGCCATCCTCCCTCCCCGTCCCGCTCCCAGTACATCGGCGGCTCGGCGCCGGTGTCGGCGACGAACTCGGCGTAGCGCCCGTTGCTGACCGGGGCCCGGTCGATGAGGAGGCCATCCACCTCGACCGAGTGGGGGGGCCGCTCGTTGTCGTAGGCGAAGCCTCCGGCGGCGCCCACCTCTCGCCGTCCGCCCTCGACGGCGACCATCTCCGGACCCTCGGCGACCGGCTCGCGTGCCGGGGCCGGATCGGTTGCCACCGGCTCATAGTTCTCGACCATCTGCAGCAGTTGCAGCATGGTCTCGTTGTGCTGGTGCTCGTGGGCCAGAAGCATCTCGTAGACGAAGCCGTCGCGCAGGAGCCGGTCGGCGGGGTCGTCGAGATCCACCTCCTCGAGCACCTCGAGGGTGCGCTCGCGGACTGCGTCCATGTAGGGCTGGACCTCGCCGGAGCGGAGGATCGGCAGCTCACCGCGCGTCATGCGCGGATTCTCGATCGCGTCATAGAAGCGGCCGAGGTCGCCGCGCAGGGGATCGCGGCCGCCGACCGTCTGCACAAGCCACAGCTCCTCGAAGTTGGCGATGTGGCCGAGATCCCAGATCAGCGGGCTCAGGATCGGCGAGTAGACACGGTTGAGCTGCTCGGTGTCGAGCGGCTCGATCAGCTGCAGGGTGCGCCGCCGCGCCTCCCCAAGACGCTCCGCGATCGCTGCCTTTGGGCTTGCGGTCACCTCCGGTGCGATTCGGAAACCCTAGCGGGGCGCGACGCCCGGCCTGTGTTGGAAGCGTCACGCAGTAGTCTCCCGCGCCGATGGATGCCAAGGGAAGAGCCGCGTTCGTGGCGGGCGGGGCCTCGGGCCTGGGCGAGGCGACAGCGAGGGGGCTGGCTGCCG
This sequence comes from uncultured Actinomycetes bacterium, assembly GCA_963840235.1. GTDB lineage: Bacteria > Actinomycetota > Thermoleophilia > Solirubrobacterales > 70-9 > JBBRHQ01. Next base: position 173,893 of record CAWIYC010000002.1, on the reverse strand, counting down.
CCGGCGCCGGCGTCGTCATCGCCGACCTCAACGCCGAGAAGGGCGAGGCGCTGGCCTCCGAGATCGGTGCCGCCTTCGTCGCCGCCGACGTCACCGACGAGGCCGCGGTCGAGGCGGCGGTGGCACGGGCCGCCGAGGCCGACGGCGGGCTGCGGATCTCGGTCTGCTGCGCCGGAATCGGCTGGGCCGAGCGGACCGCCCACAAGGGCGGCCCCCACAACCTCGAGTTCTTCAGCAACGTGGTCAAGGTCAATCTGATCGGCACCTTCAACGTGCTGCGGACAGCGGCCGCGGCGATGAACGCCAACGACCCCGATGAGGGCGGCGAGCGCGGGGTCTGCGTCAACACCGCCTCGATCGCCGCCTACGACGGCCAGATAGGCCAGGCTGCCTATGCCGCCTCGAAAGGCGGGATCGTCAGCATGACCCTGCCGGCAGCCCGCGACCTGGCCTCGCGCGGGATCCGCGTGGTCACCGTCGCCCCGGGCCTCTTCGACACGCCGCTGCTGGCGGCGCTGCCCGAGGAGGCCCGCCAGGCGCTGGGCGCCGGCATCCCCTTCCCGTCGCGGCTGGGACAGCCGCAGGAGTACGCGGACCTGGTCGGGCAGATCGTCGTCAACCCGATGCTCAACGGCGAGACGATCCGCCTCGACGGCGCCCTGCGGATGCCGCCGAAGTAGGAGCCCCCGGGCGCCGCGGTCAGGATGCCGGACCGGGGCCGCGGCCCCCGGGTTTCAGTCCGTCCCCTCCGCCTCGGGGTCGAGCCAGACCCGCTTGCGCCACGGTGGGGAGATCGCGAACCTGGTCGGCTCGCCGCTCTCGGCGATCGGCTCCAGCGGCACCAGCAGGAGGTGACGCCCCGGGGTGACGCGGGCAACGCTGCGGGGGTCGGCCCTGGCGTTGCCGGCGTGTGAGCCGCCGGAGACGAAGAGCCAGCCGGTTGCGGGGCCCCACCCCCCTTCCGGGCGGGCGCCGATTGCCTCCGAGATGTCCCGCAGGACGCCGATCCCGGTGTCCGAGCCCCAGTTCGCCGGCCCCTGCTCGTAGTTGTAGCCGGCGTGCGAGGAGGCCCGCTCGGAGACCTCACCGTCAGCCCCGATGCGGATCTCGACCCCCTCCCAGTCGTCGCGGTGATAGCCGGCGACTCCCGCGACCGGCATCTCCCGGAGGGTGGCGCTGTCGGCGTAGTAGGTCCAGTACTGGAGGTAGAGGTTCCCTCGCCGGACGCCTGAGCATTCGCCGCCGTGCGCGGCCGTTTCGCCGACCGATCCCGGCCGGCAGTCGACCACGTGGACGAAGGCAACAACCGGCTTCCGCGCCGTCGAGCGGGTCACGATCCCCCGGCTCGGTCCGTCGGCACAGGCGGGGTCGCGGCAGTCGCGGAAGTCCACGGGCAGCGCCCGCATCCCCTCCTCGTAGGCGAGACCGGGAGCGTGCCCGCGAACGATCCCCGCCACCTCTTCGCCGTAGGCGGAGGAGAGGGCCGCCGCCTCGCCGCAGTGGCCCTCGAACGAGACGGCGCAGAGAATCCGCCCGGCGATCGCCCTTGCCGGCGGAATCCCCGGCAGCCTCACCCCGACTGCCAGGAGTCCGACGAAGGTGGCACCCACCAGCAGGAGGAGGCCGACCCACTCGACGGTCGCCTGGCCCGACTGGAACCCGTGGCCCCCTCGCCCGATCATGTCCCGACGCTAGGAGCGACAGGCATGCAGGTGGCCCGGCCGTGTGCCGATGGTGGAAAGCCTTGGTCACGAGCCCGCGCCGGGGTGCCGCGGGCCGCTGTTACAGTCGCGCCCCATGGCCGACCCGACCAACCCCCGCGCAATCCAGTCGCGCACCGAGAACGAGGGCGGCGAGGCGACTCCCTGGCGCCGCTGGCTGCTCTACGCCGCGATCGCCGTGCTCGCGATCGTAGCCCTGCAGAACTCGCAGACGGTCGAGGTCAAGTTCCTGACGATCAACGGCTCTGCACCGCTGATCGTCGTCCTGCTGTTCGCGGCCCTGCTCGGGGCCGCCATCGGCTACGCGGCGCCGGTCCTGCGGCGCCACCGCCGCGACGAACGGCGCCGCGACGCAGACTAGGCGAGCGGACGCCGCCAGGCCCCCGCCGCGATAGCTTCCCCTGGCAGCTTCACAACAGAGGAGGTGACCGGATGCAAGCCGCATCAACCGGGACGGCGACGGGGACCGAGCCCTACCCAAGCCGCGAGACCGCGACCGAAGCCTTCGCCGGGCATGTCAATCGCGGCAAGGCCCGGGCCTTGGAGGCGATCGGCGTCGACATCGTCATCGGCGAGCGAGAGGGCGCCCGCTTCCGCGACGCATACAGCGGTCGCTGGTTCTGGAACTGTCACTGCAACGGCGGCGTCTTCAATCTCGGCCACCGCAATCCCCGGGTCTCCGCCGCGCTGCGCAGCGCCCTCGAACACGTCGACGTCGGCAACCACCACCTGATCTCGGGCTGGCGCGGCCGCCTGGCGACCCAGCTCTCGGAGAGCACCGGCGGGCGGCTTCCGTTCGCGCTGTTCACACCCTCCGGCAGCGAGGCCGTCGACCTCGCGCTCGCCCTGGCGCGGGGCCACACCGGGCGCCAGAAGATCATCGCCGCAGAGGGCGCCTACCACGGCCTCGCCGGGCTGGCCCGGGCCGCCAGCGACCCGCGTTGGGCGGAGCCGTTCGGCGAGCCCCTGCCCGGCTTCGTCCACGTCCCCTTCAACGACATCGAGGCGCTGGCGGCGCAACTCGACGGCGATGCGGCGGCGGTGATACTCGAGTCGATCCCGGCAACGCTCGGCTTCCCCCCGCCGGCCCCGGGCTACCTGCGGGAGGCCGGCGAGCTGGCCCGGCGCAACGGATCTCTGCTGATCCTCGACGAGGTGCAGACCGGGCTCGGGCGAACGGGATCCCCGTGGTTCCACCAGCAGGAGGAGTCCGAACCGGACGCGATCATCACCGGCAAGGGGCTCGGCGGGGGCCTTTACCCGGTCAGCGCGGCGCTGATCAGTGAGGAGCTCGAGGGCTTCTTCGACGAGCGTCCCTTTGCCTACGTCTCAACCTTCGGCGGCTCGGAGCTGGGCTGCGCCGCGGCGAGCGCGGTGATGGACGAGATCTCGCGACCGGGTTTCCTGGACCGGGTGGGCGAGTTGGGCGAGCGCTTCGAGCGCGGCTTCGCGGGGCTGCCGTTCGGGCTGCGGCGACGCGGGCTGACGATGGGGCTGGCGTTCGAAGAGGACGAGGGCGGCGTGCTTGCCGCCAAGCTGCTGATCGACGCGGGCGTCTTCGCCGTCTACGCCGAGCACGACCACCGCGTCACCCAGTTCAAGCCACCGCTGATCCTCTCCGACGACGAGGCCGACGAGATCGTCAGGGCGGTCGGCGAGACCCTGGGGTGAGCTTCGCGGACTCGCTGCAGGGGCTACCGGATGCCGAGATCCGCAAGCTCGATCGCACGGTCGAGGAGGCGCTCGCCACTGGCGACGAGGGCGGGCTGCGCGTGCTCGGCTACGGCGAGATCTCACTCGTGCTCGGCTGGCCGCCCGAGGAGCCCGCCTTCGCCTGCAAGCGGCTGCCCGCCTTCATCAACAGGTCCCGGTTCGAGGCCTACGGAGACACATTGGCCGACTACGTGGCCGCCCTGCGAGGGGCTGGGGTCGACGTGGTCGAGACCGAGTTCCGGCCAGTCGAGCGGAGCGACGGCTCGGTGGTCGGCTACGCCGTCCAACCCGTGCTGGCACCCGAGACCCTGGCCCCCACCGTCCTTTCCGCCGCCGACCCGGTCGACGGCCATCCCCTGGTCGAACGGATCGTGGGCCTGGCGCAAGCGGTGATCACCCCGCGCCTCGGCATCGACGCACAGCTCTCCAACTGGACCTGGGAGGAGGACGGGAAGCTGCGGTACCTCGACGTGACCACGCCGATGCTCTGGTCGAAGGGCGGGAAGCTGCTGCTCGACCTCGGCCTGCTGGCGCAGCCGCTGCCGGCGATCCTCCGCCCGCCGGTCAGGCGCTTCCTCGGCCCCCGCATCCTCGACGGCTACCGGGACACCCGTGAGGTGATGAAGGACCTCTGCGGGAACCTGCTGAAGGAGCGGCTGGATCCCTGGGTCCCGGCCTTCCTGGAGGCGATCAACGAGACGCTCGACCCGCCCGTGACCGAGGAGAAGGTGCGCGCCTACTACCGCTCGGACGCCCGCCTCTGGGAGCTCCTGCTCCGCCTGCGCCGCCTCGACCGCGCCTGGCACCGTCGGGTCCGCCGCCGGCCCTACCCCTACCTGCTACCGGGAAAGGTCGAGCGCTAGCCCGACGCCCGATGCGTGTCGAACCGTCGCGTCTGCCATCCGCCCCCCGGTCGGCAGACGCATGGATCGTAGGTTCAGAGCTCCTGGATCTCGGCGGCGACGTCGGTAGCGACCTTCTTCGCGTCGCCGAAGAGCATTGAGGTGTTGGGCTCGTAGAAGAGGTCGTTGTCGATCCCCGCGAAGCCCGGGCTGAGGGAGCGCTTGATCACGATCACCTGCTGGGCCTCTGAGACCTCGATGATCGGCATTCCGGCGATCGGGCTGTCCGGGTCGTTCTTGGCCGCCGGGTTGGTGACGTCGTTGGCGCCGATGACGACGGCGACGTCGGTGCGGGGCATCTCGTGGTTGATGTCGTCCATCTCGCGCAGCTTCTCGTAGGGGACGTCGGCCTCCGCCAGAAGGACGTTCATGTGGCCGGGCATGCGTCCGGCGACCGGGTGAATCGCGTAATTGACGGTCACACCGCGCTTCTCCAGCTCGTCGGCCATCTCCTTGACGCTGTGCTGTGCCTGGGCGACCGCCATCCCGTAGCCGGGGACGATCACGACCGAGTCCGCGTAGGCGAGCTTGATCGCCGCGTCCTGGGCGCCGATCGAGACCACCGGACGCTCCTCGGCAGAGGCCGCCGCCCCCCCCGCCGGAGCGCCTCCGAAGCCCGCGAACAAAACGTTGCCGACGGAGCGGTTCATCGCCTTCGCCATCTCCATCGTCAGGATCGTTCCCGAGGAGCCGACCAGGGTGCCGGCGACGATCAGGGCGACGTTGTCGAGGGCGAATCCGGCGGCGGCGGCAGAGAGGCCGGTGAAGGCGTTCAGCAGCGAGATCACGACCGGCATGTCGGCGCCGCCGATCGGCAGGACGACGAGGTTGCCGAGGATCGCCGCGGCGATCAGAACGGCGATGAAGAGGGCCTGCGAGGGATCGTCGTTGTTGATCGAGAGGACGACGCAGGCGACGACTATCCCGACCAGCAGCAGCGCGTTCAGGACCTGCTGCCCGGGCGCCTTGACCGGCTGACCGGGAAGGATCCCCTGGAGCTTGCCGAAGGCGATGTTCGAGCCCCAGAAGGAGACCGAGCCGACGACCGCGGCGAACAGGACCGGGATCAGCGTGTCGAGCGGGATCGTCTCCCCCAGCGAGATGTCGTGGCGTATCTCCGACCAGGCGATCAGCGCCACGGCGCCACCGCCGACGCCGTTGTAGAGGGCGACCATCTGCGGCATCTCGGTCATCTGCACGCGGATCGAGGCGATCACCCCGACCGCGGTTCCGATCGCCAGGCCGATCGCGATCAGCCCCCAGTTGCCGATCCCGTCGAGCAGCAGGGTGGTGACGACGGCGACCACCATGCCGCCGGCGGCGATCAGGTTGCCCCGCTTCGCGGTCGTCGGATGGGTGCCCTGCCTGACCCCGAAGATGAAGCAGGAGAAGGCGACTATGTAGAGCGCGGTCGCGGCGTCCCCGCCAGGTTTGAGCACTGCGAGGATCACGAGCCGTCTTCTTCAGGCGGCGGTTTCGGCTTGCGAACGAACATGCCGAGCATCCGGTCGGTGACCATGAAGCCGCCGACGATGTTGATCGTCCCGAAGGCGATCGCGATCACGCCGATGATGTCCTCCAACGGGTCGTTGGCGTAGCCGACGACGATCAGGCCGCCGAGCATGACGATCCCGTGGATCGCGTTGGTCTGCGACATCAGTGGCGTGTGCAGGGTGGTCGGCACCTTCGAGATCACCTCGAAACCGACGAAGGCGGCGAGGACGAAGATGGTTATCTCGGTCATCAGGCTCATCTACTTCGCCGCCCTCTCGTTTCGGATTTCGCCGTCGTCGGTGATGCAGGCCGCGGCCAGGATGTCGTCGCCGAAATCGATCTCGAGCGCGCCATCCTCGGTGATCATCAGCCCCAGCAGGTTCTCCAGGTTCTTGGCGTAGAGCTGGGACGCCGGCGCCGGCATCTCGCTGGGCAGGTTCTTCGGTCCGACGACCGTGACCCCGTCCTCGCGCACCGTCACGCCTGCGCTCGTCAGCTCGCAGTTGCCGCCGGTCTCCGCCGCCAGATCGACGATCACCGAGCCCGGCTTCATCCCGCGCACGGCCTCGGCCGTGATCAGGATCGGCGCCGCGCGGCCCGGGATCGCGGCCGTAGTGACGATGATGTCCTGCTTCGCAGCCTCCTCGCCAAGGGCGTCGCGCACCCGGGCGTTCTCCTCGTCGGTGAGCGGACGGGCGTAGCCCCCCTCCCCCTCCGCGTCGGGAATGAAGTCGAGCTCGAGCGGGCGGCCGCCGAGCGAGGCGATCTGCTCCCAGGCGGCGCGGCGGATGTCGAAGCCGGTGACGATCGCGCCCAGGCGCTTCGCCGTCGCCACCGCCTGTAACCCGGCGACGCCGGCGCCGAGGACCATCACCCTGGCCGGGGGCACCGTGCCGGCGGCGGTGGTCATCATCCCGAAGAAGCGGCCCGACTCCCGCGCCGCGATCAGCATCGCCGCGTACCCGGCCGCCGTCGCCTGCGAGGAGAGCGCGTCCATCGCCTGGGCCCGCGTGGTGCGCGGGATCGCCTCCATGGCGAAGCTCCGGATGCCGGCCCTCGCCAGCGCCTGGTTGGTCCCGGCCGAGGTCCAGGGGGCGAGGTGCGCTATCAGCACCTGACCCTGCTTCATCGCGCCGACCTCCTCGGTCGAGGGAGTGGCGACGCGGAGGACGACGTCGGCGCCCCAGGCCGCGGCGGAGTCCGAGACCTCGGCGCCGGCCTCGGCGTAGGCGGCGTCGGGATGGCCGGCCGCGTCTCCGGCTCCGGACTCGACGACGACCTCGACCTGCTCGTTGCGCTTCAGCGACTTGACGACGTCGGGCACGAGCGCCACCCGGCGCTCCCCCTCAGCCGTCTCTTTCGGGACTCCGATCCTCATCAAGAGCGGCGAGAGCCTACGACAATCGGGGCCGATGAGTGATTCGCGCGATTGCCCATCTAGACGGGGGTGGTGACACCGGCCATCGCGGAGAGGCGCTCGATCGTGTGCAGGCGCTCGGCCGGGTCGATGTGGGCCGGCCAGGCGATCAGCCTGTCCACTCCCGACGCCTGGAACCGGGCCACTCTCTCGGCGACCTCGGACTCGGAGCCGATCAGTGAGGTGGCGTGGGCGAGGTCGTCGCTGATCGCCTCGTAGGCGGCCTCGCGGTCGCCGTCCTGGTATAGGCGCTGGACCTCATCGGCGACGTCGCCGAAGCCGTAGCGGCGGGCAAGCTCGACATAGAAGTTGGTCCTGCGGCTGCCCATGCCGCCGAGATAGAGCAGGAGGCCGGCCTTGACCACGCCGAGCGCGGTCTCGGTGTCGCCGTCGACGGCGACCTGAAGCGTCGGCGAGATCTCCAGCTCGGAGCGATCGCGGCCGCCCTTGGCGAGGCCCGCCTCGATGTGCTCGCCCCAGATCTGCTCGAAGTCCTCGACGCTGAAGAAAGCGGGGATCCAGCCGTCGGCGATCTCCGCCGCCAGCTCGACCGACTTGCGCCCGATCGCCCCGAGGAAGACGGGGATGCGGTTGCGCACCGGGTGGAAGCCCAGCTTCAGAGCCTTGCCCTCGCCCCCGGAGAGCGGAAGCTCGAAGTGCTCGCCGTGGTGCTGGAGCGGGCCCTCGCGGGCGATGATCTCGCGCACGATTCCGACGTACTCCCGGGTCCGGCCCCAGGGCTTCGGATAGGGGACCCCGTACCAGCCCTCCGATACCTGCGGCCCCGAAGGGCCGAAGCCGAAGATGAAGCGCCCGTCGGAGAGCTTGTCGATCGTGGCGCCGGCCATGGCGGCGGCGGCCGGCGGCCTCGCCGGGACCTGCATCACCGCGGCGCCGAGCCTGATCGTCTTCGTCTGCGGCGCCAGCCAGGCGAGCACGCTGACGATGTCGGAGCCGTAGGCCTCGGCCACCCAGACCGAGTCGAAGCCGGCGGCCTCGGCGGCCTGGACGATCTCCAGCGCCTCTTCGCCCTCGGGGCCGATGCCCCAGTAGCCGAGATTGAGTCCGAGCTTCAGCGACACGGCGACCAACCCTATTTCAACCGTGCCGGGGCCGAGCCGCCGCACGGATTGTCACGGAAGGCATCGGATGACCCGGTAAACATCCTGGCGTGACCGACGCCGCGATCGAGAGGGGCCTCTCCAGCACCGAGGCCGAAGCCCGACTGAAGCAGCTGGGCCCGTCCGAGGCGACCTCGTCGCGCTCGGTCTCGAGCATCGTCGCCGGCAACGTCTTCACCCTCTTCAACGCGATCATCAGCGTCTTCTTCGTCCTCATCCTCTCGCTCGGCCTCTTCGCCGACGCGATCTTCGGCCTGATCGCGATCATCAACTCCTATATCGGCATCCGCCAGGAGCTGAAGGCGAAGCGGACCCTGGACGAGCTCGCCGTGGTGGTCGCGCCGCGGGCGAGGGTGATCCGGGACGCCGAGGTGGTCGAGCTGCTCGCCGGCGAGGTGGTCCCCGGCGACATCGTCGAGATCGAGCCCGGCGATCAGCTGGTCGCCGACGGGGAGGTCGTCCGCAGCCGCGGCATGACCCTCGACGAATCGGTCCTCACCGGCGAGGCCGAGGGCGTTCGCAAGGGCCTGGGAGAGCGGGCGCTTTCGGGCTCCTACTGCATCTCCGGCTCGGGCTACTACGAGGTCGACGCGGTCCGCGAGCAGAGCTACGCCGGCAGCATCGCCGGAGAGGCGAGGGCGTTCCGCCACCCGCCCTCCCCCCTGCAGGAGGAGGTCAACCGGGTGATCCTCGCCTGCACCTACCTGATGATCCCTCTGGCGATCCTCCTGATCGTCGCCCTGCGGGTGCGGCAGGAGAACCTGACCGAGGCCGCGCAGACGGCGACCGCGGGGTTGATCACCCTGATCCCCGAGGGCCTGGTGCTGCTGATGAGTGTCACCTTCGCCGTCGCCGCAGTCCGGCTGGCCCGCCGCGGCACCCTGGTGCAGCAGATGAGCGGGACCGAGTCACTGGCAGCGGTCGACACCATCTGCGTCGACAAGACCGGGACCCTGACCGACGGCGAGCTGGAGCTGCGCTCGGTCGAGCCCGCGAACCCCGCCGACCCCGAGGCCGCCCATCGCGCCCTCGCCCGCTTCGCCGCCAGCGCCGGCGACCGCAACCGCACCCTGGAGGCGATAGCCGAGCGTTTCCCGGCAAAGCCCGAGCGGGTCAACGCCGAGGTCCCCTTCTCCTCGGAGTGGAAGTGGAGCGGCCTCACCCTCGACGGCGGCGGGCCCGGGGCCAGCTACGTCATGGGCGCCCCCGACGTGCTGGTCGAGGCCGGGGCGCTGGAGCTGCCGCCGGCGCTGGCGGCGAAGCTGAAGGAGGAGACCCGGGCAGGGCGGCGGGTGGTCGCCTTCGGCGAGGCCAGCGGGCCGCTGCCCGACGATCCCGCCAACGAGCCGCCACCGCGGCTCTCGCCGCGGGCGCTGGTGGTGATGAGCGAGAACCTTCGTCCCGACGCCGCCGAGACGGTCGACTTCATCCGCTCCGAGGAGGTGGACCTGAAGCTGATCTCCGGCGACGCCCGCGAGACGGTGACCGCGGTCGCCTACTCGGTCGGCGTCCCCCACGACGCCGGGGTGATCGAGGGGACCCAGCTCCCCGAGGACCCCGAGCTTCTGGCCGAGGCCGCCCGGCGCAACAGCGTCTTCTGCCGGATCAAGCCGGAGCAGAAGAAGGCGCTGGTCGGGGCGCTGTCGGACTCCGGCCGCTACACGGCGATGATCGGCGACGGTGTCAATGACGTGCCGGCGCTGAAGCGCGCCCGGATGGCGGTCGCGATGGGCTCCGGCGCCCAGGTCACCAAGGGGGTCGCCGACGTCGTCCTGCTCGAGGACGAATTCTCGCGCCTGCCGGAGGCAATCGCCGAGGGCCGCCGGATCGCCCGAAACGTGCACCGCCTCGGGCGCCTCTACCTGACCAAGACGGTCTATGCCGCGGCCCTGATCCTGCTTGTCGCCGTGCCCGGCTTCGCCTTCCCTTTCCTTCCCCGCCACCTCACCCTGGCGGCGCTGCTGACGATCGGGATCCCATCCTTCGTCCTCGCCCTGGCGCCCTCCGACGGGCCCCTGTACCGGGGTCGCCTGCTGCGCTCGCTGGCCGCCTTCGCGGTCCCCGCCGGGGTGGCGATGGCTCTCGGCTCGATCTTCTCCTTCCTCCTCGTCGACACGATCTTCGGCGGCTCGCTGGAGGATGGCCGCACCGCGGCGACCACGACCCTGATCGTCCTCGGCCTCAGCTTCGTGCTCCTGCTCGAGCGCGGGCCGGGGCGCGAGCACATCGCCATCCAGAGCTACATGCTGGCGTTGGTGGCCGGCCTCGGCGCGCTCTTCGCGCTCTGCCTCGCGGCGCCGCCGGTGCGCGAGTTCTTCGACATGAGCATCCTCACCGCGGCGCAGTGGTTCCTGGCCCTGTTCTCGGCCGCGCTCGGACTTCTGATCGCCAGCGCCTTCTGGCGCCTGCCCCAGATCCAGCGACTCGAGGCGCCCGACATCAAGACCGACGAGGAAGGGCCGGCGCCAATCCACGTACCCGTCCCCGAGGCGGCGAAGGGCGCGGGACGGGCCGCTAGCCGCCTGATCCGACGCGGGCGAGGAGGAGGGTCAGAGCCTCCGCCTCCTCATCGCTGAGCTCGCCGGCAAAGCTCTCGGCCAGTTCGCGCTCATAGACGGGTCGCATCCTCTCCAGCATCTCGCCGCCGGCGTCGGTGAGGACGACCCAGGTGCCGCGCCTGTCGGTCGGGCACGAGCGGCGCTCGACCAGACCCGCCGACTCCATCCGGTCCAGCAGCCGGGTGAGGCCGCTGCGGCTGATCGAGACGCCGCACCCGAGGTCGCGGGGACGCGCCGCCCGCTCCGGCGCCCGCTCCAGGGTCGAGAGGACGTCGTGCCAGGTAAGGGGCGGGAGGTCCTCCTCGGCCAGGGCCCGCTCGACGCCCGCGGTCAGCGCTGTGTGGGCGTGCAGCAGCGAGCGCCAGGCCTCGAGTTGCCGCTCAGGTATTGCCGCCGTGTCCGGGGAACTGGGCATTGCTTTCATTGTAGTCGCAATTGTTGATACCGCAACTAAACCTGCTATCGTTGTTGTTGCTTATTCAACTAATGCATCCGCAACGAACGAAGGAGAACCAAGATGAGCACGGCGACGACGGAAAAGCAGGCACTGAAGGCCGGCAGCTGGAGCATCGACCCTATCCACAGCCGCATCGGCTTCGAGGTCAAGCATCTCGGCATCTCGACCTTCCGCGGGCGCTTTGGGCGCTACGAGGGGCGGATCGCCACCTCCGAGCGGGGCCTGGCCGGGTTCGAGGGCACGATCGAGGTCGCGAGCATCGACGTCGACGACGCCCAGCTCGCCGGGCACCTCGGCAGCGAGGACTTCTTCGCCGCCGAGCAGCACCCGCAGGCGCGTTTCGCCTCGACCTCGGTCGAGGCGACGGGCGAGGGCCGCTACGCGGTCCGGGGCGACCTGACCCTGCGCGGTGTCACCCGCCCGGTGGAGCTCGACGTGACCGTCGAGGGAGTCGGGATCGGCCCCGACGGCAGCGATCGCATCAGCCTCGCCGCAGTCGGCGAGCTGGACCGCACCGAGTACGGGATCAGCTGGAACAGCAAGCTCGCCAACGGCGCCTCGGTCGTCGGCGAGAAGGTTCGACTGGTGCTGTCGGTCGAGGCCGGCCGCGCCGAATGAGGCGATCTGGATGAGGATTCTCGCGATCTCGGGCAGCCTCCGCGACGGCTCCTACTCGAGTGGGCTCCTGCGCGCGGCGCAGGAGCTCGCTCCGGCGGGCTCAGAGGTCGAGCTCTACGAGGGGCTGGCCGGGCTGGACGCCTACAACGAGGACAACGACACCGACGAGTACGTGCCGGCGCCGGTGCGGGGGCTGAGGGAGAGGATCGGCGCCGCCGACGCGTTGCTTATCGCCACCCCCGAGTACAACGGCTCGATCCCGGGGGCGCTGAAGAACGCTCTCGACTGGGCCTCGCGCCCCCATGGCTCCTCGGCGCTGGCGGCGAAGCCGGTTGCCGTGATCGGCTCCAGCCCCTCACCCTTCGGCGCCGCCTGGGCGCAGGAAGCGTTGCGGCGGGTGCTGGCGATCGCCGGCTCGGCCGTGCTCGAGCGCGAGCTGACCGTCGGCCGGGTGAACGAGCGCTTCGACGAGGATCGGCTCTCCGACGCCGGCACCCGCGAGGAGATCGCGGCGCTGCTTGACGACCTGACCGGGTTCGCCTCGGCTCACGACGAGGCCGTCGCCGCCGTCGCCGCCTGACCGGCTTGCCGTCGGGGCCCGCGATCCGGCCGCTCCGCGAGGCTAATCACGGGCGCCGGGAACGGCGGTGCCGAGGTCGGCCATCGCGGCCTCCAGCCGCTCGCCCATCTCCTCGCGCAGCGACCGGTCCTCTGCCGAGCGGGCCTCGCCGCTGTGAACGTCGACGAGGTTGCGGCGCTCGTCGGGGTCGCGATCGAGGTCGTACATCTCGTACTCGGCCGCCATCCGGCCCTCGGGGTCGAGGTAGACGGCGAATTTGTGCCTCCCGTCGTGGACGCAGCGGACGCGGTTCGGCTGCCCGGGGGCCTCGGCCATCGCCGTCCCGGCCTGGTGGTCGTCGAAGGTGAAGTGGAGCAGGTCCTGGACCGAATCCGAGGGGGCGGGGTGATCGCCCAGGGGGCCGAACCCGACCCCCGCCGGGAGTCCGCCTCCACGAACTGGCGAGGCGTGCTTCGCCAGCACCGGCGAGAGGTCGCGCCCCTGGACCCCGGGCGGGGCCTCGGCCCCCGCGAGGGTGGCGATGGTCGGCAGCACATCGATCAGCGAGGCGAGCGCCGGCGTGTGCACCGGTTCCGGGAACAGCACCGGGTTGGAGACGAGGAGCGGCACGTGGATCGTCTCCTCGTAGACGTTGAAGGCCTTCTGCCGCAGGCCGCCGTGGGAGAGGCCCATCTCGCCGTGGTCGGAGGTGCGGATGATCAGCGTTCGCGATCGCAGCGAGTCGGGGCTGGCCGGGTCGCCGAGGGCCGCCAGCAGGCGGCCGATCTGGCGGTCCACGACCCGGTGCAGGTGGGCGTAGAAGTTGACGTAGTCGAGCTTCTCCCGGCGGTTGCGCAGCGGGCCCATGTAGGCGGTCATCCCCATCTGCATCAGGGTGTGGACGCTTGGCTTCGAGGTCAGGTCCTCGTCGATCGTCGGCGGCAACTCGACGCCGAGGTCGCGGAACTCGGCGTCGGCATAGCCGCCCCGGCGGTAGGAGGCCGGGTAGCCGAGGACATCGTGGGGATTGACCAGCGAGACCACCAGGCAGAAGGGCTCCGGCAACCCGGCGCGGCCGAGCCAGCGCTCGACCCCGCGGATGTAGACCTCGTCCCAGCCCTGGCCCAGGGGGCCGACGTTGCCGCCGCCGAAGTTCTCGGCCTTGGCGTTCTCGCCTGCGTCCGGGGGATCCCAGTCGGCGAAGCCGAAGTCGTGCTCGATCCGCTCGGAGTCGCGCTCGCCCCAGCCGAGACCGGGATCGAGCGGCTGGGTCAGGTGCCACTTGCCCTTGTAGGCGACCTCGTAGGAGGCCGAGCGCAGCATCCCGGCGAGGTTCGGGACCGAGGGGGCGAGCTCGGGCTCCCCCCCGCCCGTCGTCCTGCGCAGGGCGCCCCGGGCGAAACCCCGCAACGCGCGTTCGCGGGGGGCCCCGGGCCGCCTCAGGATCTCAATCAGGTTCCGGGTGACCGCCGGGGTGTTGCGCGGATCGGGCTTGAGGTCGGCGGCGGTCAGGGTCAGCGGCACGCCGTGGCGGGCCGGGTAGAGACCGGTGAACAGGGTCGAGCGGCTCGGCGAGCACATCGCCGTGTTGCAGAAGGCGTTGGCGAAGCTGAGGCCGGTCCGGGTGAGCTCGGCCTCGTTCGGCATCAACTGGCGCAGCCAGCCGGGATCCTGGGGCCAGTGCCGCCGGGCGCGCTGCTGGTCGGTGATCAGCACGACGATGTTCGGCGGCCGGTTCTGCCGCTCGGCAGCCATCGCTCAGGCCGGCGGGCCGATGACGAACTGGGTGACGGTGAACAGTGCCAACTGGCGCTCGCCGCGGTGGATCCGCACCTCCCAGACCTGGGTGCGGGTTCCGATGTGGTGCGGTTCGGCGCTGGCGATCAACTCGTCCCCCTCGGCCGCCGCGGCGAACACGTTCAGCTTCAGCTCGATCGTGGTGAAGTCGTAGCCGGGGGGCAGGTTGCGGAAGGTCCCCCAGGCGGCGACGCTGTCGGCGAGCGCGACCCAGGCGCCGCCGTGGACATAGCCGCCGGGGTGCAGGTGGCGCTCGTCCACGACCACCCTTCCCTTCGCCCCCTGCTCCGTGATCTCGACGGGGTCGATGCCGAGCCTGCCTGGGAAGAATTCCGCCACCCGCTCGCGGATGGACTCCGGCGTCACCTCTGGATTGGATCCCCGCTGCACCGCGGGGACCCTATTGGGTCACCCCGAAGCCCTCGAGCCCGAAGTCGCCGAAGGGCTCGTCGCGGTCGCGGACGGCTTGCTTGAACCCGGCCTCGGCTGCCCGGCGGACGAACCCGTGGCCCTCCTCGGTGTGACGGGTGATCCCGTCGAAGAAGGTCCCGAGGATCTGGGTCTGGTGCAGCCCCTGGGCGTAGGCGACCTGGTTGGTCAGCAGCTTCATCATCACCAGCTGGTTGATCGGGAGCCTGGCGACACGCCCGAGGAGGCGCTCGAAGCGGGCGTCGAGCTCGGCCGGCGGGGCGGCCTCGGTCGCCAGGCCCCAGTCCGCCGCCTCCGCCCCGGTGAGCGAATCGCCGGTCAGCAGCAACCTCTTGGCCCGCATGATCCCGATCCGGTGGGCCCACATCGCGGTCGTCGGGGAGCCCCATACCCTGGCGGGCGGATAGCCGATCTTGGCGTCCTCGGCGATCACCAGCAGGTCGGAGCAGAGGGCGAGGTCGGTGCCGCCGGCGACGCAGTAGCCGTGGACCTTGCAGAGGACCGGCTTCTCCGAGTGGAACAGGCTCATGAACCCGCGCACGTTCCGCGACATGAACTGGAAATCGGTGACCGGGTCCCAGTTGCTGTCGGGGGCGTGATTGGCGGCGATCACCGCCGGGTCCAGCGGCGAGCCCTCGGGGACGGCCTCGCCGGAGATGCCCGCCATCTCACCCTCGGCCGAGGCGACCAGGTCGTAGCCGCCGCAGAAGCCGCTGCCGTTGCCGGCGAGGGCGATCGCGTGGACCTTGGAATCGAGATTCGCCTCCTCGACGCAGGCGGCGATCTCGGCCGCCATCCGGTTGGTGATGCCGTTGCCGCGCTCCGGCCGGTCGAGGGTGATGCGGGCGATCCGCCCGTCGCGCTCGAAGGCGATCGTGCTCAACTCATCCACTGGCGCCCCTCTTTCCTCGCGGTCTCGGAGGCGCCCAAGCCTAATTGCCCCGGTTCGGGGGAGCGCTACCGAAGCGGCCCGCTTCTGAAGACGTTGGTGTAGGCGGGGTTGCCGCCGAGATTGGTCGAACCGCCGTAGAAGGCGACCCAGCGGCCGTCGGCGGAGATCGAGGGGTAGTCGGAGTAGTTGTTGCCGGGCTTGCCGCTCGCCGTGCGGCTGAGGAGGCGTGTCTTGTGACGGCGAAGGTCGCGAACGTAGATCTGCGAGTGCCCGTTGCTGCCGGGGAGGTTGGGGGCGCTCGACTCGAAGACCACGCGGCGACCGTTCGCGGAGGGGTGCGCGGAGAACGCCCCGCCGATCTGGGGCGCCCCGGCGCTGCTGCGGGAGACCAGGATCGTCGTCGAGGACCTCAGGTCGCGGAGGACAGCCTGCTCGTTGAGAGGACTGGCCCCAAGGTTCTTGGCGTAGGTCTCGAACGCCACGCTCTTGCCGTCGGCGGAGATCGAGGGATTGGTCGAGCGGTCATTTGCCTTCGCCCCGGCCGAGGTCCGGTCAAGCAGAACGGTCCGCGGCCGCGCCAGGTCGCGCAAATAGACGTGATCGGTGGAGCCGTCGCCACCGTCGAGGTCAGCGTCGCGGGAGCGGAAGACGACCCGGAGGCCGCTGGCCGAGACGGACTGCCCGTAGAGCGCCCCGAACGCCGGGTCGCCGTCCCGCGTCTTGCTGACCAGGATCGTCCGGCCCCGGCGCATGTCCCGCAGGTAAACGAAGTTGTTGACGCCGTCGCCTCCCGGGAGGTTCGCCGAGCTTGACTGGAAGGTTACGTAGCGGCCGTCGGCCGAAAGTGAGGGATAGACGCTGCTCCCGTTTCCGGGAGCCCCGGCGTTGCTCCTGGATGCCAGCTTGGTGGTGCCTGTGCGCAGATCGTGCCTCCAGACCTCCGAGTGGATGCCGTCGGCCCCCGGCAGGCCGTCGCCGGGCCCGTAGAAAACGACGAAGCGGCCGTTACCGGAGACCGCCGCCCCCGAGACGAACCCCTCGGCGGGGTCCCCGTCCGCCTTGGTGCTCGCCAGCCGCGTCCTGCCCGCCTTCATGTCGCGCGCGTACACCTGGTAGCCGATCCCGTCTCCACCGGGGAGGTTCGCGGCGCGCGAGAAGAACACGACCACGCGGCCGTTGCCCGAGATCGCGCTGCCAGGGCCTTCGTCGCTGCTGTCTCCGTTGGCCGCCTTGCCGGCGGAGTTGCGGCTGACGAGGGAGCTATGCAGACGAGGCCCAGCCGCCATCGCGAGCGGCGCCACCAGGGCCGCGGTGACCGATAGCGCGAACGCCAACCGCATGGCGTGAGGAGAGCGACTCGGTCTCGGTGCCCGAGTGAGCATCGCCCGGCGAGGGTAGTCCCGGGGGCCGGACGCGTCAATCGTGGTGCGACATACGTCCTTCGGAGTCGGCTCTCGGAGGGCCTGACTCAAGACCTCGGGCGCTTCACCTAACGTCACGGCTGTGAGCAGCCGCGCCCGCGCCGATTCACCGCCCCCTCGGGAGTGCGACGTCGCCATCGTCGGCGGCGGCATCATCGGGCTCTCGGTTGCCCGCGAGCTGCTGCAGCGCAACCCGAGTACGAGGCTCTGCGTGCTCGAGGCCGAGCCCGAGATCGGCCGCCACCAGACCGGCCGCTCCAGCGGGGTCGTCCACGCCGGGATCTACTACGCGCCGGGGTCGCTGAAGGCGCGGCTCTGCGTCGAGGGGGCGCGCGACCTCTACGCATATTGCGAGGCGAAAGGGATCCGCTTCGAGCGATCGGGAAAGCTGATCGTCGCCACCGCCGAGGAGGAGCTGCCGCGACTCGACGAGCTCGAGAGGCGGGGGACGGAGAACCGGGTCGAGGGCCTGCGCCGCGTCGCCGGCGACGAGATCGCAGAAATCGAGCCCCACGCCCGCGGAATCGAGGCGCTGCACTCGCCGGCGACCGGCGTCGTCGACTTCGTCGCCGTCGCCCGCGCCTACGCCGGGGACGTGGCGGCGGCCGGTGGCAGCGTCCACCTCGGCGCCGCCGTTCGCGCCGCCGTTCCGGACAAGGCCGGGATCGTGGTCGAGCACAGCCGCGGCACGACCGCGGCCCGCCAGGCGGTCTTCTGCGCAGGCCTGTGGTCGGATCGCCTCGCCGTATCTTGCGGGGCGCCGAAGGACCCGCGGATCGTCCCCTTCCGTGGCGCCTACCTGCGGGTCGAAGGCGAGGCCGACCGCCTGGTGCGGGCCAACGTCTACCCGGTGCCCGATCCCGACCTGCCCTTCCTCGGCGCCCACCTGACGAGGAACTTCGCCGGCGAGCTCCTGATCGGCCCCAGCGCCCTGCTGGCGCCCGGGCGCGATGCCTACCGGCTGACCACGATCCGCCCCCGGGACATAGCCGCGACCCTCGCCTGGCCGGGCACATGGCGCCTCGCCGGGCGCCACTGGCGCACCGGCCTCGAGGAGATCCGCCGCGCCGCCAGCCGCCGCTCCTTCGTCGCCGAGGCGGCCCGCTTCGTCCCCGAGATGCGCGGCGCCAAGGTCAGCCACGGCCCGGCAGGCATCCGCGCCCAGGCCCTCGCCCGCGACGGCAAGCTGGTGGACGACTTCGTCCTGCACCGCACCGAGCATGCCGTGCACGTCCGCAACGCCCCCTCGCCGGCGGCGACCTCCTCCCTCGCCCTCGCCCGCCTGATAGCCGACCGCCTCGAGGAATAGCCGGCCGACGGGCCTGTGGCCACGATGGCCGGCCGACGGGCCTTTAGGCACGATCTTGCGTTGTCTGTTGACCCGCCGGCCGGCACCCTTTGCGTCCGATGGAGGGGTTGGGCGATTTCCGGCGACATGGAGGCCGAAATGCTTCCAGGCCTCGAGACCGGCGCCTGGGCGAGGTCGCACGACGTCAGCACGGAGTCGTCTCGGGCCGCCAGCTCCGCTCCTGCGGGCTGAGCCCTCGCGCGGTCAGCAACAGGGTGGAGGCTGGGCGTTTGCACCGGGTGCACCGGGGAGTATTTGCCGTCGGGCACCCACTGCTCACGGTCGAGGGCAGGTGGATGGCGGCCGTCCTCGCCTGCGGACCGGGAGCCGTCCTTTCCCACCGCTCAGCCGCAGCGCATTGGGGCATCCGGCAGAGCGAAAGGCCGGTGACCGACGTTTCCTCCCCCCTGCGCCGCGGCCGCAACCTGGAGGGCATCGACGCACACAGGGGAGGAAGCCTTACCGAGCGCGAAATCACCCGGCTGCGCGGGATTCCCTGTACGACCCCGTCGCGAACGCTGCTCGATATTGCAACTGTCATCCGCACAACGGCGCTGATTCGGGCCATAGATCAGGCAGAGCGCCTGCGCCTTTTCGACGGCAACGAATTGGAGGCCTTGATGGAGCGAGCGATCGGCCACCGCGGAGTTCCCGCGCTTCGCGCAGCCCTTGCCGAATTTCCCGCCGAGCCGGCGTTCACCCGCAGCGAGCTCGAGCGGCGGTTTCTGGACCTGTGCCAGCGGGCTGGTATCCCTGTGCCTCGGGTCAACGCAGGGGTCGAGGCCGGAGGCGAATCGTTCGAGGTCGATTTCCTCTGGTCCGAGCGTCGATTGATCGTCGAAACCGACGGATACCGCTTCCACTCCAGCCCCCGCGCCTTCGAGGCCGACCGCCACCGCGAGCAGGTTCTTGCCATGGCGGGCTGGAGAGTCGTCCGGTTCAGTTGGCGGCAGGTGACGGAGGGGCCGGAGGCGGTAGAGACGACGCTCAAGGTTCTGCTCGGCCGGTAGAACGGGCACACGCCGACCACTCAGGTGCTGGTCGGCCCGCCGGCAGCTGCCTGGACAGACACTCAGGTGCTGGTCAGCCCGGTGGCAGCTGCCTCGGCTGCGGCTGGATGTCCTTGGCCCGCCCCGCGATCGATACCACCGAGTCGTAGGCCGCCCGCAGGCTGGAGGCGTTGGCGGGGTCCGTCCTCAGGCCGACGCCCACCGGGAGGACGACGTAGTCGGTCAGTCGCACCCAGGTGGGGACGTAGGTGACCCGCTGCACGTGGACTCCGGTGCCGTCGGCGACGCCGTGGAGGACCGCCACCAGGCCGTACTGGGTCTCTGCCGGCAGGCCGGCGGCGGCGCTCTGGTTCGAGACCAGATTGCCCTCGCTGAAGACGACGAACTTGTCGTTGATCTTCTCGATCGGCTGCACCACGTGGGGTCCCTGGCCGACGATCGCGGTGATCAGAGGCGAGGCCGTCAGCGCCTTGGCGAGCGCCATCTGGGAGTCGTTGGGGGTGGTCGAGTTCTCGTCGCCCCACTGCATGGTCACGATCACCGCCTCCGCCCCCGCCCTGCGGTCGCGCTTGGCGTCGGCAAGAATCCGCTTCACCTTGGGGGCGACGGCCTCGTCGTAGGGGACATAGTTGACCGACCACGGGTGCGGGAGCGGGATGCCGTTGGTGAAGTCGGTGTAGGCGAGGTAGCCGACCTTGACCCCGTTGGCGTCGAGGATCAGCGGCTTGCGGCGTGCGGCAGCCGAGGGCGAGGAGCCGGTGTGGGGAACCCCGCGGCGGTCAAGCGCCTTGCCGGTCTGATCAACCCCCGACTGGCCCTGGTCGAGAGAGTGGTTGGAGGCCGTGTCGCAGGCGTCCCAGCCGCTCGCTTTGATCCCCGCCGCCAGGTCGGTCGGCGTGTTGAAGATCGGGTAGCTGGCTGGCTCGCTTGAGGTCATCGGCGTCTCGACGTGGCATACGCCAAGGTCCACAGCGGCTACGTAGGGCTTCAACTCGGAGAACATCGGGGCGAAGTCGTACTCCGAGCCGCCGCCGTTGGCGAGCGCCCGCTCCCACAGGTAGGAGTGGATGAGGATGTCGCCGCTGAACGACATCGTGAAATGGACCGGGTCCTCGGCCCGGGCGACCTTCTTCGCCTGGGCCGGCGTCAGCTGCGGGGCGTCGCTGTCGGCGCCACGGATGACGAGCACCGCCAGCAGGAAGACGACAGCGAGGACTCCGATCGCGGCGATGCGCCGGCGACGGTAGATGGCGTGCCTCGACTTGCCCGGCGGGCCTGCCGCCCGGCGGGCCTGCCGCGCCCGCGACCTCTCTCTCGCCTCGGACATTGGCCCTATTCTGCCGCCCCGACCGGACCCGCCCTTGCGGCCGAAATGCACCTTACGTACCCATTGCGTGCCTAAGGTTGAGTTCGGCCGGGCGGGACCTGGTGGGGTAGGCGCGAGAGCAGATCCCCGAGGGTGGTCAGCTCGCCGGCGCTGTAGCGATCGCCGAACAGGCGCTCGACCTCCACCAGATGGTCGCGGCGGGCGGCCTCCAGGCGCCGGTGACCGGCAGCGGTCAGATGGGCATAGACGACACGGCCGTCATCGGCGCACGGCACACGTTCGACCAGGCCCTCGCGCTCGAGGCCGGCGAGCAGTCGGGTCACTCCTCCCTGCGTGATCAGGAGCCGCTCGGCGAGATCCACCCGGCGCAGGCGCCGGTCCTCGGCCAGCCACAGCTGCAGCAGCACCTCGTACTCGTTCAGGCTGAGGTCGTGCCGGTCGCGCATCGAGAGGTCGAGCTCGCGGGTGATGGCCGCGTGCGCGCGAAGGAAGTCCACCCAGGCTGCGGGCGCCCGCTGTTCGGAGACTTGCTTGATTGCTCAAGTGTATTGGAGGCCGCGGCAGCCTCCGCCCGCCTGCGCCCGACCCGGCTAGTGCCGCTTCACCTCGACGTCACTGGTCGTCACCGGCGCGCACTCGCGGTACTCGGCGCCGGTGCTCAGCACCTTCCGCCGCATCAGCGCGTAGTAGTGGCCGGCGCCGGCCTTGCCGCCCGGCGGTATCGCCTCCCATCTTCCTCCCCGACGGCTCCTGGCGGCCCGGATCCGCTCATCCGCGCCTGAGCGCTTGCGGAAGATGACGACCTTGCGCCCGCGCCGGCAGGCGGGCTTGGCCGAACGCACCCGGCCGCTGAAGCTGTCGCCGGCGGGCACCGAGCGGAAGGTGATCGAGATCGTGTTCCAGTAGCTCCTCGAGTCGGCCTGGGCTGACGCCACGAGGACGACCGCCAGGATCGCGACCAGTGCAACCGATGACCAATGTCTGAGCCTCAAGATTCCCCTCCTCTGCAGATGGCGCAAGGACACTAACGCCCGGGACCGCCTCGGCGTTTCTCGCGCAGCCGCCTGATCGCGGCGATCAGACGCCGGTAGAGGACGACCAGAACGATGATCCCGGCCAGCAGCAGGGTTGCGGCAATGGCAAAGGCGAGCACGGGATTGTTGACCCAGAAGGCGATTACGGTGGCGACGAGCCCGTCCTCGGTGAGGCTGACGGCGATGTTGCTGAACGGCTCCGGCATGGTGTTGATGAGAAGGCGGAGACCGGCCTTGACCCCGTGGCTGGCAAGGGCCGTGCCGCCGGCGCCGACAGCGCCCATGGCCTGGCTGACGTCGCCGCCGTCCTGGCCGGCGAAGAGCGAACCGAGCCAGGCCCCGATCGCCGGCCTGACCAGCGTGTGAACGCTGTCCCAGGCGCTGTCCACGTAGGCGACCTTGTCGGTGACGAACTCGACTGCGAACATCGCCAGGGCGATCCCGATCACCAGGTTGCCGGTCAGCGGCTCGGGCACCTCGGCGGCGCCGGTCCGGCCGAGGATCCCCAGCAGCGCCACGGTCGCGTAGGCGTTGACGCCCGACGCCCAACCGGTGCTGAAGAGCGTCGCCCCTATGTCCATCTCAGATCATGCCCGGGCCGGCGAGCCGGCCGCCGGATCAGTTCAGGCGCTCGACGATCATCGCCTTGCCCTGGCCGCCCGCGACGCACATCGTCTCCAGCCCGACCTGGTGGTCGTCGGTCTCGAGCACGTTGAGCAGGGTTCCCATGATCCGGGCCCCGGTCATCCCGAACGGGTGCCCGAGGGCGATCGCCCCGCCGTGGGTGTTGAGCTTCTCCAGCGGGATGTCGCACTCGTCCATGATCGGGATCACCTGCGCGGCAAAGGCCTCGTTGAGCTCGACCGCCCCGACGTCACCGATCGTCATCCCCGCCCGGTCAAGGACCTTCTTGATCGCGCCGATCGGGGCGACGCCCATGTACTCGGGCTCGTTGCCGTAGGTGGCGGCGGTGATGATGCGGGCGCGCGGCGTCAGTCCCAGTGCCTTCGCCTTCTCGCCGCTCATCAGCAACACCGCGGCGGCGCCATCGTTGAGCGGGCATGAGTTGCCGGCGGTGACCCCGCCGCCACCCGCCTCGGGGAAGGCCTCGTCAAGCTGGGAGAGCTTCTCCAGGGTCGAGCTCGCCCGGGGGCCATCGTCCCTGGCGACCTCGGTGCCGTCGGGGAGCTCCACCGGGACGATCTCGCGGTCGAAGAACCCGTCCTCCTGGGAAGCGACCGCCAGCTCCTGCGAGCGCTGCGCGAACTTGTCCATGTCGGCGCGGCTGACCTCGTAGCGCTTGGCGACGTTGACGGCGGTGTGGCCCATCGCGATGTAGGCGTCGGGCTGCCCGTCGTTGCCCTTGAGGTTCTCGTTCTGGTCGGCCTCGCCCGCCGGCTCGGTGCGCTCGTTGTAGCGGCTCACCCACTCGACCCCGCCGGCGATGTAGGTGTCGCCCTCCCCCGCCTTGATCGCGTTGCCGGCATGGCGGATCGCGTCGAGGCTGGACGAGCAGTAGCGGGAGACCGTGACGCCGTTGACGCTCTGCGGCAGCTTCTCGGAGAGCAGCGAGATGATCCGGCCGATGTTGAACGCCTGAAGCCCCTGCGGCATTCCGCAGCCGCAGAACAGGTCCTCGACCGAGGCCGGGTCCACCTCGGGGTTGCGCTCGAGCAGCGCGTCCACCGCAAGGGCGCCCATCTCGTCGGGGCGGAGCTGGGCCAGCGATCCCTTGAAGGCGCGGCCGATCGGGGTGCGAACGGTGTCGACGATCACTGCTTCGGGCATGCAGAGCTCTCCTTGGCGCGTGGCGGTTGCGGAGGGCGAAAGGCTAGACGGTCGAGTAGTTTGTGACGATCCGCACAGCCATGCGTGCGGATCGTCCTCACCCTGCGTTACATTCGCCGCAATCCGACCTCGCGGGCAACCGTGAGCTTTGCCGCGAAGCGGCAGCGAAAGGAGGGCCCTCAAATGCCCGAGGGATACTGCGTCAAGGAGCGCAAGAAGGTCGAGATCAAGGATCCCCAGCAGGTGACCATGAAGAATGGCCGCCCGGCGATCCAAGGGACGTGCCCCGACTGCGGCACCAAGATCTTCAAGATCGGCAAGCTCTCCTAGCCGACCTCTGAAGCTGCCGCCTCCCGGTGCCGGCTACCCGCCGGCACCGGGGGCACTGTCTCGCACCAAACGCCGCGGCGCCCCGGCCTCGCGGCCGTTTGGGTGCTGGTTATCCAGGGCTCCGGCACCGCGCCCGCGGTCCCTGAACCCACCCCGCCGCCCGTCCGTACCCCCAGGCGACTTGATTCGACCCAGCCCGGGACAATAGGAGCATGGCCGCCGGAGCACTGAGCGGCGAGCAGGGCGTGCGCGAGGCCTACGCCGCGCACTCGGGCGAGCTCTACGGGTTCGCCGTTCGGTCACTTGGCGACGCCGGCCTGGCCGAGGAGGCAGTCCAGGAGACCTTCCTGCGCGCGTGGCGGGCGGGAGACCGCTTCGACCCGCAGATCGGCTCGCTGCGGACCTGGCTGTTCGCGATCCTCCGCAACGTCGTCATCGATCTCGGGCGCGCCCGCGCCGCCCGCCCCCGGGTCGCAGCTGAAGGACCGGAGCCCTCGGTGGACCCGCTAGACGATGCGCTGCTCGCCTGGCAGGTCGAGGAGGCCCTGCGCAGGATCGGCGGCGAGCACCGGCGAGTGATCGTCGAGACCTACTTCCGTGGCCGCCCACACGCAGAAGTCGCCACTGAGCTTGGCATCCCGCTCGGAACCGTCAAGAGCCGCGTCTACTACGGCCTGCGAGCGCTTCGCAACGTCCTCGAGGAGATGGGATATGACGGCTGAGGGATGCAGGGACCGGCGCGAGGAGCTCGGCCTCTACGTGCTCGACCAGCTCCCCGATCGGGAGCGCGCTGCGCTCGAGGCCCACATCGAGGGCTGCCCCGGCTGCAGCGCCGAGGTCGCTTCGCTGGAGCCGGTTGCGCGGCTGCTGCCGCTGGCCGATCCCGGGCGGCTCGACACCGTGCCGGTGCCTCCACCGGACCTCGGCGGCCGGATCGCCGGGACCATTGCCGCCGAGCGCAGGACCCGGCGGCGCAGGCGCGGCTTCCGGATCGGCCTCGCCTTCGGCGGCACCGCCGCGGCCGTCGCAACCGCTCTGGCGATTTTCGTCTTCCCGGGTGGGGGCGGGAGCGAGCCCTCGCAGCGGGTGGTCTTCAGCTCGGTTCCCCCAGGGGTCGAGATCGCCGCCTCGCTCGAGCCCAAGCCGTTCGGTACGGAGATCCGAATGGAGGTGAGCGGCATCCGCTCCGGAACGCTCTGCCGGGTCTTCCTGCGCCGAAACGACGGGGCCCGGGTCCCGGTGGGCACCTTCCGCTATCGCTACGGCGGGGACTCCGACGCGGTCCTCAGCTCGGCGCTCGACCTCTCCCGGGCCGCGGCCGTCGGCGTTGATGCGGGCGCACGCACCTTCATCCAGCCAGTCCCAGACCAGCAGGCCACCAAGGAGGCCACATGAGAAGAACCATCACCGCGGCAACCGCAGTTTTCGCGGTCGGCGCCGTCCTGGCAGTCGCCGGCTGCGGCTCGAGCAGCGATACGACCAGCAGCGGCACCGGAGGTGGCAACCTCTACGGCTCCGGCGGCGGCGGATCCTCGACCAGCTCGACGACAACGCCGGGCGCGAGCGCGACGACCTCCGGCGGCGACGGAGTCGTCGCGGTCGCCGACAACGCCAAGCTCGGAAAGATCATCGTCAACTCGAGGGGCTTCACGCTCTATGACTTCCACAAGGACAAGGGGACGAAGTCGTCGTGCTACGGCGGCTGCGCGAAGGTCTGGCCGCCGCTGCTGACCCCGGGCGCACCCAAAGCGACCAAGGGGGCCGAGGCCTCGAAGCTGGGTACGACGAAGCGCACGGACGGGACCACGCAGGTCACCTACGCCGGCCACCCGCTCTATACGTATGTCGCCGACAAGAAGCCGGGCGACGTCACCGGCAACGACTTCACCTCGTTCGGCGCACAGTGGTATGCGCTGACCCCGGCGGGCGAAGAGGCGGGCTAGACCCTCAGGATCCGCAAGAGCGGCGGCGCCCGGCGGCGACCGGGGGAACCAGCTCGCGCAACTCCTCGACGAGGCGGGAGGCGAGCGCCCCGGGGTCCTCGCCGCGCCCCGCTTGGCCCCCGCGCGGCTCAAAGAACCGGGAGCGGATGCGCGGTCGCCGGGGAAAGTGGACGAGGTCGGTGCTGCCCTCGATCGAGACGAGAACGATTCTCGCCTCGGGCACTGCGGTCGCGAGCCGGCCAACCCCGCTGCGCGCTCGCAGCTGCTCCCCGCGGGAGATCGTGCCCTCGGGGAAGACTCCGATGCAGGCCCCGGCGCGGAGCTCGGAGACCGCCCTCTCCAGTGCCCCGGCGTCCCCGGCGCCTCGGTCGATCGGGATCTGGCCCATGCCGTCGAGGACGGGCCCGAGGCCGGGGGTCTTCCACAGGGTCGACTTCGCCAGCGCCCGGATCTGGCGCCGGCCGCGGGCGGCGAGGCCGATCAGGACAGGGTCCCAGTGGCTGTCGTGGTTGCCGACCACGAGCACCGGACCGCTCGCCGGAAGCGCATCCAGCCCGTCCACCCGGAGCCGGCCCCAGCGCCCGAGTGAGCGGGAGATGCCCATCGCCAGGCGGTAGGTGGGTGTGGGCTCGTTCATCTGACTCTAGATATAGGGCAACGGCCCACACTGCACCGGCACGCTCGTGGCATCCGCGCTCAGCCGGAACGGCCGGGCTCGCGCAACTCGAGCGCGCGACCGAGCACGTCGGTCAGCGCCCTCATGTCGTCGCCGGAGAGCGCCTGAAACCACTCGGGGGGCTCAGCCGCGGCCGCCATCATCCGCTCGCGGACACGACGGCCTGCGGCAGTGAGGACGAGCAGCTTGACGCGACGGTCCGCCGGATCGGGGCGCCTCTCGACCAGCCCCTTCGCCTCGATCGCGTCGACGAGGCCGGTGACGCTCGAGTTGTCGCAATGGAGGATCCCCGCCATCCCACTCATCGTCCGTGGCTCGTCGAGCGCCTTCAGCATCGCAAACGCAGGCGGGCGCAGGTCGAACTCGCGGGCGATCGCTACAAACGGCGGCGGGCCCGAGTAGACAAGCCGCGCGAGCAGGTCCCAGGCCTCGCGGGCGGCGTCCGCCTTCCGTGTCGATCCCCCGGCTGCCATCTCCTCCCGATAATACTTCGCATTGTCAATATTTGCTAGTTTCAACTATTGATGAGAAGCGAGGCGAAGGGGATCGAGACCGTCGGCCTGGTGCGCGAGTTCAAGAACGGACCGCGGGCCGTGAACGGCATCGATCTGCTGGTCGAGCCTGGCGAGATCTACGGGTTCCTCGGCCCCAACGGCGCCGGGAAGTCGACCACGGTGCTGATGCTGACGACCTTGCTCCCCCCCACCGGCGGCAGCGCCACAGTGGCCGGCCACGACGTGGCCCGGGAGGGCCCGCGGGTACGGGAGGCGATCGGCGCCGCCCTGCAGGAGGCAGCCCTCGACCCTCTCCTCTCCGGCCGTGAGCACATGCGCCTGCAGACGGCGCTCCACGGCCTCCCCAGGGCCGAGCGCCGGCAGCGCGGCGACGAGCTGCTGGAGCGGGTCGGGCTGATCGAGGCCGCCGATCGCAAGGTGGGCGGTTACTCCGGCGGGATGAAGCGCCGCCTCGACCTGGCTCTGGCGCTCGTCCACCGGCCACGCATCCTCTTCCTCGACGAGCCCACGACCGGACTCGACATCCAGAGCCGCACCGCCCTCTGGGACGAGGTCGCGCGGCTCGCCTCCGAGGAGGGCGTCACCGTCTTCCTGACGACGCAGTACCTCGAAGAGGCTGACGCCCTGGCAGACCGGGTCGGAATCATCGACCACGGGCGGATCGTCGCCGAGGGCACACCGGCCGAGCTCAAGGCCGAGATCGGCCGACCGACCGTCGAGGCGATACCCAGCGACCCGGCCGCGCGGCCAGCGATGACGTCCGTCCTCGAGCGCTTCGGCGAGCCGGCGGCGGGCGCCCCGAAGGCGGTCGCCGTCCGCCTCCGCGGCGGCGAGGCCGACCTCGCCGAGGTCATCCGGGCCCTGGACGACGGGGGGATCGCGATCGAGAACCTGCAACTCCATGCTCCCTCGCTCGACGACGTCTTCCTCACCAAGACCGGCCGCTCGCTCGAGGGCTCAGGCGCCGAGGGGACGGAGCCCGGCTCGGTCGAGCCGCTGCCGGCGTGAACACACCGCTGCGCAGCCAGATCGGGCAGTTGGCCCGCCGCTCGATCCTGCGGACCCTGCGCCAGCCGGCCCAGATCGTCCCGGCGCTGATCTTCCCGCTGTTCCTGCTCGCGGTCAACTCGAGCGGGCTTTCGAAGGCGACCCGCCTCCCCGGCTTCCCGACCGACTCCTACCTGACCTTCGCCCTCGCGGTCACGTTCATGCAAGGAGCCCTGTTCTCGCTGCTCAATTCCGGCACCAACCTCGCCCGCGACATCGAGACCGGCTTCCTCAACCGGCTCGCGCTGACCCCTGTGCGCGGCGCCGCGCTGCTCAGCGGCGTGCTCGCCGGAGCGGCGCTTCTTGGCCTGATCCAGGCCGCCACCTACCTACTCGTCGGCCTGATCTTCGGCGCCCACTTCGGGACCGGTGTGGCAGGCGTCGCCGCGATCATCGCCCTCTCGATGTTGATAACCGTCGGATTCGGCTCGGTCGGGCTCTTCGCAGCGCTTCGGACAGGCTCCGGCGAGGCCGTCCAGAGCCTCTTCCCGGTCTTCTTCGTCTTTCTCTTCCTCTCCTCGATGGCGCTGCCGCGGAACCTGATCCAGACCGACTGGTTCCGCGAGGTCGCCACCTACAACCCGGTCTCCTACCTGCTGGAGGCGATCCGCTCGCTGCTGATCGGCGGATGGAACCCCGAGGCGCTGGCGCTCGGATTCGGTATCGCAATCGCCATCCTGGTGATCGCGATGGCCGCCGCGAGCGGCTCTCTGAAGACGAGGCTGGTGCGAACGTGAGCGGGCACCGCTTCCGATCGGTCGCCCTCGCGGTCGCCTGGCGCAGCGTCCACAACTTCCTCACCAACCCCGCGTTCGCGGTCCCGGCCATCGCCTTCCCCCTCTTCTTCTTCGCTGCATTCGCCGGCGGACTCTCGACGATCAGCAAGGTTCCGAACTTCGATTTCCCCACCGGCTACACGGCCTTCCAGTTCGTCTTCGTGCTGCTTCAGTCGGCCGCCTTCGGCGGCGTCTTCACCGGCTTCGCGATCGCCCGCGACTTCGAGACGGGCTTCTCGGGGCGGTTCATGCTGGCCGCGCCCAACCGCGGCGCAATCGTCGTCGGATACGCGCTCGCCGCCCTGGTCCGGGCACTGGTCACCTGGACGGTGCTGGTCGGGGTCGCGCTCGTCGCCGGGATGCAGGTGGACGGTGGCGGAGTCGACGTCATCGGCCTCGTCGCGATGGCGATGGTCCTCAACGTCGCCGCGACCCTTTGGGCGTGCGGGGTGGCGATGAGGGTCCGCTCGATCCAGGGTGGCCCGCTGATCCAGCTTCCGGTCTTCCTCGTCCTCTTCCTCGCGCCCGTCTACGTTCCGCTCGACCTGCTCTCCGGCTGGATCCACACGGTCGCCTCGGTCAATCCGGCGACCCTCCTGCTCGAGGCGGGGCGTGGCTTGATCTCGGGCGAGGAGACGGTGCTCTTGCCCGCCTTCGCGATCGCGATCGCGCTGGTGGCGGTCTTCGCCCTCTGGGCCCGCGGGGGGCTGCGCAGCGCCGAGGCCGCCGGCTGACGTGCGCCGGCGAAACCCGGGCCTGGTGGACGAGTTTGGGAACGCCGGCGCAACTCGGACTTGACAGACGGGTTTAGGATTGTCGAGATGTCGGCCCGGCGTTCCCGCACCCTCCTGATCGGCCTCGCCACCTGCGGTGTGGCGGCCCTCGGCGTGGCTCCGGCTGCGTCCGCCGGTGAGAAGGGCTTCCAGTACGGCGTCGTCGCCGCCGACGTCGGTCAGAACTCGGCCATCCTCTGGGCCCGCGCGAACGGCACCGGAACCGCCCTCGCCCAGGTCGCCAGGGGGAAGCGCTTCGGTGACTGCGACATCAGGCGCGGCCCCGGCCGCCTCAAGGCCAATGTCTCGGCCGACAACGACAAGACCGTGCAGAAGCGGATCGGCGGACTGCGGCCGGGAACCAAGTACCACTACCGCTGGTGCATGAGCGGGGGCCGCCACAGCTCGACCGGGAGCTTCGAGACAGCGCCCGCCCCGGGCCAGGCGAAGACGATCCGCTTCGCCCTCTCGGGCGACCAGGACGCGCTGAAGAAGCCCGGGGAGAAACATCCCTACTGGAATAAGTTCCAGGTCTGGAACAAGATCCGCGCAGAGAGCAACGACTTCAACGTGCTCATGGGCGACACCATCTATTCCGACACCGAGGTCCCCGGCCACGGGCTCTCGGAGGTGGCGACGACGGTGCCGAAGAAGTGGCGCAAGTACAAGATCAACCTCGGCCAGAAGCCCTGGGTCAACGCCCGCGGATCCGCTTCCTACTACGCCCACTGGGACGACCACGAGTTCATCAACGACTTCTCCAAGTTCGAGAACACCTTCCCGCTCAGCGTCGGCACCGTGAACCTCAACGGCAAGACGCTCTACAAGCGCGGGCTGAAGGCCTTCCGCAACTACAACCCCGTCACCTACAACAGCAAGACCGGGATCTACCGCAGCTATCGCTGGGGCAAGAACCTCGAGATCTTCTTCCTCGACGAGCGCTCGTTCCGCAGCCGCAGCGCCGATTACAACGGCACCTGCGACAACGGAGGCAGCCCCGACCTCGCTCCCACCGCCCCCCAGAGCGTCCGCAACGCCTTCGGGCTGCT
Source organism: uncultured Actinomycetes bacterium (assembly GCA_963840235.1). Lineage (GTDB taxonomy): Bacteria > Actinomycetota > Thermoleophilia > Solirubrobacterales > 70-9 > JBBRHQ01. Next base: position 143,178 of record CAWIYC010000002.1, on the reverse strand, counting down.
GATCCCGCAGCTGACGACCCCGCCGCCGGCGGCATGCCTGACGAAGATCAACGACCCCAGCCGGACGATGCTCGGAAGCGCCCAGCTGGCCAAGTTCAAGAACGCGATCAAGAACTCCAAGGCGACCTTCAAGGTGATCTTCAACGAGGTCCCGATCCAGCAGTTCTACGCGCTCCCATACGACCGCTGGGAGGGCTATGAGGCAGAGCGGCAGAAGGTGCTGAGATTCCTCAAGAACAACGTCAAGAACGTCGTCTTCCTCACCACCGATGACCACGCCAACCTGGTCAACGACGCCCGCCTGAAGACGCTCGAGGCGGGTGGCCCGGTGGACTCCGGCATCACCGACATCACAACCGGGCCGATCGCCACTGCGAACTACGCGCTCGAGATCGACGACGCCGTCGGCGGCCCCTACGCGGGGCTCGTGCACGACGCCTTCTACAAGCCCGCTCCACCGGCTGGCGTCGGCATGACCTGCGCCGGGATGGACCAGTACTCCTACGCCGAGGTCACCGTGACCAAGGACAAGCTCAAGGTGCAGCTGAAGGCCCTCGACGCGGGCGGCAAGGTGCTCGACACCGCCGACGTCGGCGCCAACCCGGGCGCCTCGCCCTGCGGTCCCTACGTCTTCCCGAAGAACTAGGAACCGACGGCGCCCGACGAAGCGTGACCTATGTCACGCAGCGCACGGCGCTCACCGCCGATGGTTGGTCAGGAGGCAGCGGGCGAGCCGCTGTAACACAAGCAACTAGGGTTCCCCCCGTGCCGCAGAAGCCGATCGAGCTGATTCTCGCCCGAAACCTCTTGTCCTCGCTCTCGACGCCGGCCTTCCTGGTCGACGAGGGGGGAATACTGATCTTCTACAACGAAGCCGCCGGGAGCCTTCTGGGCCGGCGCTTCGAGGAGATGGGGAAGGTCGGTCCCGAGGAATGGGGGTCCCTGTTCGGGCCCTTCGACGACGCCGGCAGCCCCCTTCCCTACGACGAGCTGCCGCTGGTGGTTGCGGTGCGCCACGGACGGCCGGCGCACGCGACCTTCGACATCCGCTCCGCCGACGGGGTCCGGCACACGGTCGAGGCCTCGGCCTTCCCGATCCTCACTGCCCATGGCTCCCGGGGGGCGATCGCGGTCTTCTGGCCGGTCGAGTCGAACGGTCGCGGCGGTGGGGCGTGAGGGTCAAGCTCTGGGGCACGCGCGGTTCGGTGCCCTCGCCGGGACCGGAGACGATCCGCTACGGCGGCAACACCTCGTGCGTCCAGGTCACCCTCTCCGACGGGACGATGCTGGCGCTCGACGCCGGCACCGGGATCCGCAGCCTGGGGTTGGCGCTGGCAGAGGAGCCGGCACGCTTGCACATTCTTCTCACCCACCTCCACCTCGACCACATCCAGGGCCTGGTCTTCTTCGCGCCCGCCTTCCGCCCCCAGACCGAGATCGTGATCTGGGGGCCGGCGTCGCCCGAAGCCTCCCTGCGTGACCGCATCGCCCGCTACATCTCAGCCCCGCTCTCCCCGGTCGAGGTCAGGGAGCTGCCCTGCGACGTCTCCTTCCGCCACTGCCCCGACAGCGAGTGGGAGATCGGCCCGGCGCGCATTCGCGCCGCCTCGGTCGCGCACCGCGGCCCCACCCTCGGCTACACCATCGCCGAGGGCGAGTCCACGCTCGCCTATATCCCCGACCACGAGCCGGCGCTGGGGGCAGACATCGAAACGCTGGAGCCTGAGTGGCTCTCGGGGTATGACCTCGCCAGGGGGGCGACGATGCTGATCCACGATGGCCAGTACACCGACGCCGAGTACCCCGACCACGTCGGCTGGGGCCACTCAGCGATGTCGCACGCGCTTGCTTTCGCCCGCCGGGTCGAAGCCGATCGCACCCTGCTCTTCCACCACGACCCCCTGCACTCGGACGAGTTCCTCGATCAGATGGGCCGGTCGGTGCGTGAGCGATGGGAACAGATGGGCGGCGCCCCCAACGCAGTCGAGATCGCCACCGAGCGGGCGGAGATAGACCTGCCCTCGCCGCTGGCCGCGCGCGGCTGAATCGTCGGGCGGGAAGGTAGGCTGGCCGCCCTTGTACGAGCAGATCCGATACGAGGAACGCGGCCACGTCCGCCTGATCACGATCGACCGCCCGGAGCGGATGAACGCGATCGGGCCGGTCACGTCGCGCGAGCTGATCGATGCCTGGGGCCGATTCCGCGACGACGACGAAGCGCGCGTCGCCGTGATCACCGGCGCCGGCGAGGCGGCGTTCTGCGCCGGCGCCGACCTGAAGGCGGCCGCCGCCGGCTTCGGCGGTGCCGACCCCGGCGAGGAGCCGCTGATCCGCTGGACCCCTGAGGAGGTCGAAGCCCACAACCGCGGAGAGCGCGACGGGATCATCGGGCCCTCGCGCTGGACCGACATCTACAAGCCGATCATCGCCGCCGTCAACGGCGTCGCCTACGCCGGAGGGCTCGAGTGGGCCTGCTTCGCCGACATCCGCATCGCCGACGAGCACGCCAGCTTCGGCGTCACCTGCCGCCGCTGGAACATCGGCCTCGGCGACGGCGGGACGCAGAGACTGCCGCGGATCGTCGGCATGGGCCGGGCGATGGAGCTGATCATCACCGGCCGCGTGATCGGGGCCGCCGAGGCCGAGCGCATCGGGCTCGTAAACCAGGTGACGCCGAGCGGGGAGTGCGTCGCCCGTGCCCTCGAGCTGGCCGAAGAGGTGTCCCAGCTCCCACAGCCGGCGATCCGGACCGACAAGGAGGCCGCGGTCCGGGGCTACGGCCGCCCGCTCGACGAAGGCCTTCGGATCGAGGCCCAGTGCTTCAACAAGCTGCTCACCTCACCCGAGATGGTTGATGGAATCCGCCGTTTCGTCGAGCGCGACCATCCCGACCGCGACCGCACCGGCGGCTCGGTCACCCCCGGGCTCTCGCGTGGCCCCGCCGATGGATGAGCCGGCGGTTCGCTCGCCGCTGTTGGGCGCGGCCGAGGCGTTCGCCGCCGAGGGACACTCCGGCCAGATCCGCAACTACAGCGGCCGTCCCTACATCGAGCACCCGCGCGCGGTCGCCGCGCTGCTGCGCGAGGCCGGCTTCGACGACGAGGTGCTGGCCGCGGCACTCCTGCACGACCTGATCGAGGACACGGAAGCCACCTCGGAGCAGATTCACGAACGCTTCGGGGAGCGGGTGGGCGACCTCGTTGACGTCCTCAGCGACGACCCCGACATCGAGCCCTACGAGCGTCGCAAGGACACCCTGCGCGAACGGGTGATCTCGGCCGGGCCCGACGCAGTCGCCGTCTACGCCGCCGACAAGCTCTCCAACGTCTCCGATCTGCGACTCCGCTATGAGGCCGAGGGAGAGGCGGCCGCGAGCCGGTTCAAGGCACCGCTCGACCTCCGGCTGGAACTGTGGCAGCGTGACGTCCAGGCGCTTGCGTCATTGAGCCCGCCACCCCCGTTCGCGGCGGAGCTGCAACGGCAGCTCGACGCGCTGCTCGAGGCGCGGGAGGAGACCATTCACAGTTCGTAAACCTGCTCTGCGGTGGGTGCGCCTACGGTCGTGGGCATGCAGACCGACAAGCAGCAAACCAGGCCCGAGAAGCTCGCCCACAGGCTCTCCGGAACAGCAGCGGCGATCGCCATGACAGTCTCTCTGGTCGCCGGGCTGGGGTCCGCCGAGGTCGTCGCGGTCACGGCGCTGGCGCTGGCGGCCGGACGCCGCAGCCGCGGCTTTGGCCTTCCGGGCACGCTCGAGCGAGCGCGGCGGCGATCCCCAGCCGCGCCGCGGATGCCGCAGCCGCGCTAGCGGGACTCGGCGAACCGCCGGCTCTCCCGCAGGAGGACCTCGAGCATCGCGTCGGCGGCGGCCGGGCGTGAGCCTGACGGCCGGGTCAGAGCCCAGACCCGGCGCACCGGCGCGTCGGGCTCGATGTCGAGGATGCTGACCCCCGGCCAGCGGCCCGTCAGCAGCAACTCGGGGACCAGGCTGACACCGAGCCCCGCCGACACAAGCGCCTGGTGCACCTGATAGTCGTCGCTCTCGAACCCGATCTGCGGCTCGAACCCGGCATGGCGGCAGGCGAGCACGGCGTTGTCGCGGCAGGGCCCGCCGGAGGTGTCGACGCTCCAGGTCTCATCGGCAAGCTCGGCGAGCTGCACCTTGCCCTCGCCGGCGAGCGGGTGGTCCTTTGGGAGTGCCAGCTGCATCCGCTCCTCCAGCAGCAGGTGGCGCTCGGTGTCGCGGTCCTCGAGCAGCGGCACGTAGTCATAGTCGAAGACGAGAGCCAGGTCGTGCTCGCCGGCGCGAAGCTGAGGTATCGAATCCTCCGGCTCCGCCTCGGTCAGCCGGATCCGCACCCCGGGGAACTTACGACGGTAGCTGGCGACCGCACGGACGACGACGGTTGCGCCCGCCGAGGGAAAGCTGACCATCCGCAACTCCCCGCTGCGCAGGCCCGCGATCTCGCCCAACTCGCGCTCGGCCTCGCCGAGTCGGCTGATGACGGCATCGGCATGGGCGACGAGGACGGTGCCCGAATCGGTCAACCTCAGGTTGCCGCGAATGCGATCGATCAACTTCGCCCCGGTCTCCCGCTCGAGCGCCGCGATCTGCTGGCTCACCGCAGACTGGGTCAGGTGCAGGGAGTCGGCGGCGGCGGAGAACGATCGCTTCTCCGCCACCTCCCGGAGAATGCGCAGGCGCTTCACATCGAGCATAAGTTCTACTAATCATACAGAGCAGAAATCTGAATTGCACTAATGCCGGCGCGGTGCCATCCTCAGATGGACAAAGGATGAACCCAAGGAGTACCGAGATGACAAGTTCCAGACATGAAATCGGCGCGCTGCGGGCAGCCCTCAGGTGGCTGCGAAGCCCCAGTTCCTCGACGCCACGCTCGGCCAGCGCTCCGGCGCAGCCCGGCAGCGAGTCGCTGCTGATCCGCTAGCCCCGGCCGCCCGGCCGCGCCCGTGCGTGCCGGGCCCGTCCGCGGGCGGGGTAGCGTTGGCGACCGTGACGGCCTCTCTGCTGCTCTTCAACCGCGACCTCCGGGTGCACGACCAACCGGCGCTTCGGGCGGCCGCGGGTGCCGATCGGGTGATACCGCTTTTCGTCTTCGACGAGGCGATCCTGCGAGGCGACTTCGCCTGCCCGAACCGCCTCGCCTTCATGCTCGACTCGCTGCGCGATCTGGACGAGTCGCTGCGGCGTCTGGGCGCCGGTCTGGTCGTGCGCCGCGGCGACCCCGTCAAGGAGGCGATGCGGCTGGCGAAGAAGTTCGATGCGGCCGAGATCCACGCCAGCGCCGATTTCAGCGGCTTTGCCCGCCGCCGTGAGCAGCGGCTTGCGGCTGCCTGCGAGAAGGAGCGAATCGCCCTGCGGATGCACCCCGGGATCACGATCGTCCCCCCGGGCCAACTCGTTCCCGCAGGAGGGGATCACTACAGGGTCTTCAGCCCCTACTACCGTGCCTGGTGCGGGGTCGGGCTGGCTCCCACGGTTGAGGCGCCGAAGCGATTGACGGCGCCCGGCGGCGTCGACGCGGGGCTGCTCCCGCCGCTTCGTCGGCTGACGGCGGGCGGCCCATCCCCCGACCTCGCCGCAGGAGGCGAGCAGGAGGGCCGGCGGCGGATGCGCGCCTTTCTGCGCAATTCGCTCCCCGGCTACGGCGACGCTCACGACGACCTCGCCGGCGACGCCACCTCCCGCCTCTCGGCTTACCTGAGGTTCGGCTGCCTCTCGCCGCTGGAGCTGCTCCAGAGCGCGCGTGCGGGGCGCGGCGGGGAGCCCTTCGCCAGGCAGCTCTGCTGGCGCGACTTCCACCACCAGGTACTGGCCGCGGTCCCTTCCTACTCGCACCACGACTACCGCGCCCGGGGGGACTCGTGGTCGCGCGCGCGGCGGGCGTTGGACGCCTGGAAGGCGGGCATGACCGGGTACCCGATCGTCGACGCGGGTATGCGCCAGCTCGCCCGGGAGGGCTTCATGCACAACCGTGCCCGCCTGATCGTCGCCTCGTTCCTGACCAAGGACCTGTATATCGACTGGCGCCAGGGGGCCGGGCATTTCCGGGACCTCCTCGCCGATGGCGATGCCGCCAACAACTCTGGCAACTGGCAGTGGGTCGCAGGCACCGGCAACGACACCAGGCCGAACCGGGTCTTCAACCCGATCCGCCAGGCGCACCGGTTCGACCCGGAGGGAGACTACGTTCGCCGCTACCTGCCGGAGCTCGCGGCGGTCGGGGGCGGCGCCGTCCACGAGCCCTGGAAGCTTGGAGCGCCCGAGCGCCGGGGCGTTGACTACCCCGAGCCGATCGTCGATCACGCCGAGGCGGTGGCAGCGTTTCGCTCGAGGCGAGGCCTCGGCTGACCGTAGGATCGGGTCCATGAGCCGCCTCGGCCTGATCGTCGGCAGCGCCCTGCTCGGGCACGAAACCGAGCCCGGGCAGGGCGCCGTCGTGCTCCAGCGCCACGGCAGCGGCCAGTACCTCCCTCCGCACCGGATAGATCACGGCGCCAACCTGCGGTCCCTGGCCGGGTGCGGCTGCGAGAAGGTGCTGGCAATCTCCTCGGTCGGCTCGCTGCGGGAGGAGGTCCCCGTCGGCAGCTTCCTCTGCCCCGACGACTTCGTCGCCCTTCAGCTCGGAGGGTCGGGGTTCGACGACGAGCGCGGCCACCTGGTCCCCGCCTTCGACCCGGCCTGGCGCTCGCGCGTGATCGAGGGCTGGGGGGCCAGTTGCGGTGAGACGCTCGGCGACGGCGGCACCTATTGGCAGGCGATCGGGCCGCGCTTCGAGACACCGGCCGAGATCCGCCTGATCGCCCCCCACGCCGACGTCATCGGCATGACCCTCGCCTCGGAATGCATTGTCGCCTGCGAACTGGGCCTGCCGTTTGCCGCGATCTGCGTGGTCGACAACTTCGCCAACGGGATCGGCGGCGCGGCCTTGAGCGCCGGAGCCTACGAGGCCGGCCGCAGTGCCAACCGGGCGCGGCTGCTGGAGATCCTTCCCGCAGTGGTCGAGTCGCTCAGCCGGGAGGGGCAATGAGCCTCTGCGTCACCGGTGCGTTGCTCGAGGGCAACCAGATCGGGTTGCGCTGCTCGGAAGGGCTGATCGAGGCAATCGGGCCGCAGGTGTCCCCCGAGACCGGCGACGAGGTCATTGACGCTGCCGGGGCGCCGCTGGTTGCCCCCCTGCTCAACGGCCACACCCACGCGGCGATGACCCTGTTCCGCGGTTATGGGGACGACCTGCCGTTGATGCGCTGGCTCGAGGAGAGGATCTGGCCGGTCGAGGCCAGGCTCGAGCCCGACGACGTCTACTGGGGGACGCGACTCGCCTGCGTCGAGATGATCCGCACCGGGACAGTGCGCTTCTGGGACATGTACTGGCAGGCCGAGGCCTGTGCGATGGCGGTCCGGGACGCCGGCCTGAGGGCGACTATCGGGGCGCCGTTGATAGACGCTGACGGCGACGCCGCGAAGCTTCGCGGCAGCGCCCGCGAGAGTCTCGATCAACTGACGGGTTTCGACCAGCGGGTGCAACCCTCGCTCGCACCGCACGCGATCTACACGGTCAGCGAGGAGTCCCTGCGCTGGATCGCCGAGGTCGCCGCCGAGCATGGCGTCCCAGTCCAGATCCACCTCTCCGAAACCGAGAACGAGGTCCAGCAATGCCTCGCCGACCACGGTCTTCGCCCGGCCCACTATCTCGACCGCCTCGGCCTGCTCGGCCCCGGGACGCTGCTCGCTCACGGCGTCTGGCTCGACCCGGGAGAGCTTGAGTTGATCGCCGGGCGCGGCGCAACGGTCGTCACCAACCCGGTCGCCAACATGAAGTTGGCGGTCGGCGGTGTCTTCCCGCTGCCCGAAGCCCAGCGCCGGGGAGTCGCGGTGGGCCTCGGCACCGACGGCGCCGGCTCAAACAATTCCCTCGACCTCTTCTCCGACGTCAAGGTGCTGGCGCTTATCCAGAAGCACGCCGCCGCGGACCCCTCGGTCCTGGACGCCGGCGAGGCCTGGGCGATTGCCACCGGGGCCAGGGCGCCGCTGCTCGGCGCCGGCAGGCTGGAGCCGGGCGAGCCCGCCGACTTCCTGATCCTGCGCCGGGACTCCTACGAGCTTGGCCTCGGCGAAACCCATGCGGGCCTCGTCTACTCCGCCTCGGGATCGGTCGTCGACACCACCGTCGTCGCCGGCAGGGCGTTGATGCGGGGCGGTGTCGTCCCCGGCGCCGCCGAGGTCCTCGCCCACGCCGTCGAGCGCGCCGAGCGCCTCGGGATCCGCTGATCGCGGTGGGCGCCGACCGGGCCCATTGGCAGCGGGTCTACGAGGGCAGGGACGACGCCCGATTCCGCTCCAGGGGGAATGCCCCGGGATGAACGGGATCGGGAGCACGATCGTGGAGGGCTTCAAGCAATCCCTGCTGATGGCATATGAGGTCTGGTGGGCTCTGGTTCTCGGATTCGCCATCTCGGCGATCGTCCAGGCCTGGGTTCCGCGGGAGCGGATCGAGCGCTCCCTCTCCGGCGAGGGCCCGAAGCCAATCGCGCTCGCCACAGGTCTCGGGGCGGCCAGCTCATCGTGCTCTTACGCCGCGATCGCGATCGCCAAATCGCTTTTCCAGAAGGGGGCCTCGGCGGTGACCGCGCTCGCCTTCCAGTTCGCCTCCACGAACCTCGTCTGGGAGCTGGGGCTGGTGCTCTGGGTTTTGATCGGCTGGCAGTTCACCCTGGCGGAGTACGTGGGCGGCGTGGCGATGATCGCGCTGATGGCGCTGACCCTGCGCCTCTTCGTCTCGCCGAAGCTGGAAAGGCAGGCGCGCGAGCACGCGCGGGAGGCCGATAGTGGTCACCAGCACCACATGGCGGGCGAGGAGATGGGCTGGCGGGCGCGGTTACGGTCGGCTTCGGCCTGGTCCGACGTCGCCCACAACTTCCGCGGTGACTGGCAGATGCTGTGGAAGGAGATCACCCTGGGCTTTCTCCTCGCCGGCTTCATCGGCCTGCTCGGCGACGACTTCTTCAACAGCCTCTTCATCGAGAACGCACCGCCGCTGGTGACGGCGATCGAGAACGTGATCGTCGGCCCGGTCATAGCCGTCCTCAGCTTCGTCTGCTCGGTCGGCAACATCCCCCTGGCCGCGGTGCTGTGGTCCGGCGGCATCTCCTTCGCCGGGGTGATGGCGTTCATCTTCGCCGACCTGATCGTGATCCCGATTGTCCTCGCCTACCGCAAGTACTACGGCACCTCCTTCGCCCTGCGAATCACAGCGCTGATGTTCGTGACGATGGTGATCGCCGCCCTGATCGTCGACGGGCTGTTCAGCGCCGCCGGCCTGATCCCGACCGGGCCGAGGCCCACCCGCGAGGACATCTTCGGCTCGGTCGAGCTCGACTACAAGCTGGTCCTGAACCTGATCGCCCTGATCGTCTTCGCCGCGCTATTCCGGCTGACGGCGCGGCGAGGCGTCACCGACCCCGTCTGCGGGATGAAGGTCGACCGCGCCAAGGCGATCAGGGGCGAGTTCGCGGGCGAGACCCACTTCTTCTGCTCCGAGCACTGCCTGCATGAATTTCAATCGCAGCGCTCGAGCGCTTCCCGCACCAGCTCGACATCGTGAGCGTAGGTGAGGAGCTCGGCCGCCCCCGCCTGCTCCAGCCAGCGCAGCTCGTCGACCTCGGCGTTGGGTTGGAACCCGCCCCCACCCGAGGGGCGCATCAGCCAGTAGCGCACGACCTTGCTGCGACCCTTGCGATCCCTGTAGTTGACCGCGGTCAACTCGGTCCCGAGCTCGCAACGTAGGCCGGTTTCTTCCTCCACCTCCCGCAGCGCGGCGGCCTCGAACTCCTCTCCGGGCTCCAGCTTTCCCTTCGGCAGCGTCCAGTCTCCGTACTTGGGACGATGAATCACCACCGCCTGCCAGGCGCCGTCCATCTCGCGCAGGACCACGCCACCCGCGGCAAGCACCTCGGCACCGCCGGCTTCGCTCAGCTCGCTGCGCGCCATCGCCGCAGGATATTGAGAGCAGCGGGGCCTGCATAGTTGCGCCACCCGGTAGCTTGCACAAGCGCAGACCGACACCGACAATTTGATCCGGTATGGAGACCGCAAGCGCAATCCACACCCCCACCCTCCGCAACTACATCGGCGGCGCCTGGACCGAGGCGGAGGCCACGGACTCGCTCGAGGACCTCGACCCGGCATCCGGAAAGGTGCTGGCGAGGGTCCCCCTCTCCAACCGCGCCGACGTCGAGGCTGCCGTACGCAGCGCAGCCGCAGCGCAGCCGGCCTGGCGCGACATTCCCACACCGCAGCGCGCCCGGGCCGTGCTCGACCTTCGCGACGCCCTGGTCGCCCGTCAGGACGACCTCGCCCGGCTAATCACCGAGGACATGGGCAAGACCTTCGACGACGCCCGCGGCGAGGTCGGCCGCGGGATCGAGTCGGTCGAGTCGGCAGCCGCCGTACCGCATCTGATGAAGGGCCAGAACCTCGAGGGGGCGGCGCGCGGGATCGATGTCGAGCTGGTGCGCCAGCCGGTCGGCGTCATCGCCGCGATAACCCCCTTCAACTTCCCGGCGATGATCCCGCTCTGGTTCCTCCCCTACGCAATCGCGACCGGGAACTCGTTCGTGCTCAAGCCCTCGGAGCGTGACCCGCGCCCGGCCGAGATGATCGTCGAGCTGGTCGACGCGATCCCTTCGATCCCAGACGGGGTCGTCAACCTCGTCCACGGCGGCCGCGAGGCGGTTCAGACGCTGCTCTCGGATCCCGGCGTGGACGCGATCTCGTTCGTCGGCCAAGCCTCGACCGCAAGGTTTATCGCCAGCCGCGGTGCCGAGGAGGGCAAGCGGGTGCAGGCGCTCGGTGGGGCAAAGAACTCGCTGGTGGTCATGCCGGACGCCGACCTCTCGAAGTCGATTCCGGCGATCATGGGTTCCGCCTTCGGCGCCGCCGGCCAGCGCTGTCTCGCCGGCTCGGTCTGCGTCCTCGTCGGCGACCAGCGGCGCCGGGTCGAGGTGCGCGAGGCGCTGACGGCCGCCGCGCGAGAACTGCGGACCGGTGCGGGCGCCGACGTATCCACCGATGTCTGCCCGATGATCGGCTCCGACGCGCGCGAGCGCGCCGCCGCGGCGGTGTCGGAGGCGGAGGCTCACGGGGCCGAGGTCGTCCTCGACGGGCGCGACGAGGCGGCCGGACCGGCGGGGACGATCCTGGGCCCGACGATCGTCGAGACCACCGATCACGATTCCGACATCGCCCGCGAGGAGATCTTCGGCCCCGTCCTGGCGCTGATCGCAGCCGCCGACCTCGAAGCCGCTCTCGAGTTCGTCAACGGATCCCGCTACGGGAACTCGGGGTCGATCTTCACCACCTCGGGATCGGCGGCCAGGGAGTACCGCTACGGGGTCGAAGCCGGCATGCTCGGCGTCAATATCGGCGTCCCGGCGCCGGTGGCCTGGTTCCCGTTCGCCGGCTGGAAGGACTCCTGCGACGGCGACCTCCACGCCAACGGCAACGACGCGATCGAGTTCTACACGCGCAAGAAGGTCGTCACCAGCCGCTGGTAGCCCCGGCCTAGCGGCCGATGTGAAAGCCGATCAGTTCCGGCACTGCGGCCAGGCCGCGACTGATCGGGTCAGGCTCGCGACCCCCCTCCTCGGCCCGCTCCTTGCGCAGCAGCCCGGCGCGGATCACGGTGCCGCCGAGCCAGCGCAGCGGCTCCGGGGGCACCCCGGCCGGCTCGCGCTCGACGAAGGCGAGCCGCGAGTGCCGGTCGCGGCGGTCCAGCGCAAGCGAGGCCAGGGTCCGACCGACCATCTGCGAGGGCCCGACGCCGTTGCCGGTGTAGCCGAAGGCGGCGAAGGCCCGGCCTCCCGGCGACGCGGCCACGGTCGGCAGGTGGGTCGGTGAGACGTCGATCGGACCGCCCCAGGCGTGCTCGAGCCTGCGATCCCCGAGGGCGGGGAAGAAGGCACGCAGATCGCGGCCGACCTGGGAGATGACCTCCTGGTCGCATTCGGCGCGCCCGCCAAGGCGCCCACCGCAGGCAAGCCGTCCTCCACCCCAGCCGAAGGCGATCCTCCCGTCCGGGGTCGTCCGCAAGTAGTGCACCATGGCGCGGCTGTCGAAGACCGACTCCCCCCCGGTCCAGCCGATCTGCTCGAGCACGTCGGGGACCGGCTCGGTGATGACCATGTGGCTGGAGGCGACCGTGAGCCGGTCGCGGAACGGCGAGCCCGCCGACGCCAGTGCCCCACCGATCGCCAGCACAGCCGCCGGCGCGGCGACCGTCCCGCCCGGGGTTTGTGCCTCGATCCCGCTCGCGCTCTCGCGAAGGTGGCGGACCGGCGTCCGCTCGCAGAGGGTCGCCCCTCGGGCGAGCAGGCGGTCGCGAAGGCCCAGGGCAAGGCGCGCCGGCTGCACGGTGGCGGCGTCGGCGTGGAGCACGCCGCCTCGAAATCGGGGCGAATCGCAGCGAGCGGTGACCTCGGCCGCCGAGAGCAGGCTGAAGCCGACCTCGTCGCCGGCTGCGCGCAGCGACCCTGCCATCGCGGCCACGGTCGCGTCCTGGGCGGGAGCGGCGGAGACCTGGATCAGGCCGGCGTTGCGGTACCAGGCGTCGATCCCCTGCTCGGCGCAGAACCGGCCGATCGCACCGACCGAGTCCTGGGACTCGCGCGCGACCGCGAGCGCCGCCGCTGCGCCGTAGCGCTCGCGCATCTTCCCCAGGCTGAGCCAGAGGGAGTTGACGAAACCGCCGTTACGCCCGCTCGGCCCGTGTCCGAATCGGTTTGCCTCGAGCAGCACCACCCTCGCCGAGGGCTCGGCCTCGAGCAGGTGCCAGGCGGCCCACATCCCTGTGTAGCCGCCACCGATCACGAGGACATCGGCGGAGAGCCGGCGCTGCTCGAGCGCGGGCAGAGGCGGTGCGGCCCCCGCCTCCTCGAGCCAGTATCCGTGGGCATCGTGCTTCAAGGCGCCGCAGCCTAGATCAGTGTCGCCCGGCCCGCGGATGCCGGTAACCAGCGTCGGCCACAACGGCGAGCGGCGGGCGCCGGGCCCGCCGCTCGTCTGGGGGTGGGTGCTGATCTTCTTTCGGACGAGACCTGCACCGGGGACGCTAGGAAGGGGCCCTAAGCAGCCGGTAAGGACCCGGTAATTGCTTCTTCAATCCCGGCTTCGGTGGCTCGAGCCCTGCGCAACCGCTGGTAAGAGACCCGCGCCGCCCATGCCGCGGAGAGCCCGGCCGAGGCGGAGAGCAGGAGCGCCACCCGCGGGTCATACGCCTGCGAGAGCCATCCCGCTAGTGGCCCCCCGAAGGCGGTCGAGCCGAGGAAGACCACGGAGTAGAGCGCCATCACCCGGCCCCGCATCTCGGCCGCAACCGAGAGTTGCAGCGAGGAGTTGATCGCCGCCGCGAAGGTCACTGCCGAGGCGCCGAGCATGGCGAGAACCGGCACCTCGAGGGCCAGGCTGGGGGCGGCCGCGGCGAGCAGCGAGAGCAGGCCGAAGGCGAGGGCCGCCCCGGCCACGAGTCCGGGGCCGGTGCGGCCGCGGGCACCGGTGATCAGAGCGCCGATCACCGCGCCGACGCCCATCGAGGAGACCAGCACCGCGTAGGCCGAGGCACCGCCGTCGAAGCTGAAGCGCGCCAGCAGCGGCAGGATCACGGGGAAGTTGAGGCCGAAGGTGCCGACCAGGGCCATCAGCGTCAGCGGCACAGCGAGCTCCGGGGTCTCGCGAACGTAGCGAAAGCCGGCGCGGAGCGCTCCCGGCTCAGTTGGGGCGGGCGGCGCCGATGAGAGCTCCGACGGCCGCATCCCCGACAGCGCCACGATCATCGCAACGAAGCTGAGGGCGTTGACAGCGAAGCACGGGGCGACGCCGGCCGTTGCGATCAGGATCCCGGCGAGGGCCGGACCGATGATGCGGGCGGAGTGGACGATGACGCTGTTGAGACTTACGGCGTTGACGACGCGATCGGCGCCGACCATCTCGATCACGAAGCTCTGGCGGGTCGGGTTGTCGACAGCGTTGACGGCGCCGCGGGCGAAGACGAGCGCGTAGACCATCCAGGGGGCGACGACCCCCGTCGCCGTGACAGCCAGCAGCCCGAGCGCGGGCAGGATCATCATCGCCTGGGTCGCGATCAGCAGGGTGCGCTTGGGGAAGCGGTCGGCGAGGAGCCCGCCCCAGGCGCCAAAGAGCATGATCGGGACGAACTGGAGCGCGGTGGTCAACCCGACCGCGACGCCGCTGCCGGTGAGCTCGAGCACCAGCCACGACTCGGCCACCATCTGCATCCAGTTACCCGATAGCGAGACGACCTGGCCGGCGAAGTAGCGCCGGTAGTTCGGAACCGCGAGGGAGTCGAATGAGCGGCGAAGGGCCGAGCTCAACCGCGCTCACCCTCGAGCATTTGCTCGAGGATCTCCGCCGCACGCTCGAGGGTGCGAACGTCGTCCTCCGGCATCTCGCGCATCCGGCGCGCGAGATATGCGTTCTTGCGCCCGCGCAACCGCCGCAGCCGCTCACGGCCCTCGGCGGTGACCGAGACCAGGGCGCTGCGGCCGTCGGCAGGATCGGGGGTGCGGTCCACAAGGCCCAGCTCGGCGAGGAACCCCAGCGTCCGGGTCGCGGTGGGCCGCTTGACCCTCTCCATCTCCGCCAGCTCGCTGGGCGTCAACGGGCCGTGGCGCTCGACCGTCGCCAGCGCCGCAGCCGAGGTCGGCGTCAGGTCACCCGACGCCTCCTGGCGCAGGCGCCTCGCCGCGCGGGTGATCGCCAACCGCAGGCGGGCGGCTGAAGTGCTGAGGTCAGGTCTGTCGCGGGTAAGCGCTTTCATTTTGATTAGCGTTGGTAATTAGCTTAGCGCATTATCTTCATGCTGCAACCCGGGGGCCCCCGTTTCGCACCGTGGGGGAAGGCAGGCAGGGGCGGGCGTCGAATCAGGGCGCCATGGACGCTCGCAGCGAGCGCGTCGCAGCGCGCCTGAACACGCCGATGATGATCGCCGCGGCGCTGACGCTGCCGGCGGTCGCGCTCTCCGAGACGCATCAGACCGGCACCCTCGTCGATCCTCGCCAACGCGCTCAACTGGATCGTCTGGCTCGCCTTCCTGGCGGAGCTGGTGATCATGCTTTCCGTCGTCCCGAACCGCCGCCACTGGCTCAAGCGGCACCCGCTCGACCTGGTGATCGTCGTGCTGACGCCGCCGGTGCTGCCGCCGGGGCTCCAGATCCTGCGCCTGCTGCGGCTGCTGAGACTGCTGCGCCTGGCGCAGCTATCGCGTCAGGCGTTCTCCCTCGAGGGGCTGCGCTACGCGGCCCTGCTGGCCCTGTTCACCGTGATCGCCGGCGGGGCGGCCTTCGTTGCCTTCGAGAAGCACAGCCAGCACCTCTCGGCATGGGAGGGTGCCTACTGGGCGGTGACGACGATGACCACGGTCGGCTCCAGCATCTACCCGACCACCACCGGCTCGCAGATCGTCGCCGTCGTCATCGTCATCGTCGGCATCTGTTTCGTCGCCCTCCTCACCGGGGCCATCGCGCAGCGCTTTCTCGGGCCGGAGCTGGCAGACGTCGAGGCGGAGCTGGCCTCCGGCCCGAGGTCGGCCGAAGCGGTGGCGATGCGGGAGCTGAAGAGCGTCCGCGAGCAGCTGCAGGCACTGGAGCTGGCGATGCAGCGCCTGGTCGAGGGTCGCAGCCCCGACTAGCGGCCAGGGGGCCAACGCCTGGCCGAAACCCTCATCTAGGCTTCGGCCGCGGATGGACTTCGGCATCACCTACTTCGCCACCGACGAGGCGATCGAGCCGGCCGAGCTGGGGCGGATGCTCGAGGAGCGCGGGTTCGAGTCGATGTTCGTCACCGACCACACCCACATCCCGGCCAGCCGCCAGACTCCCTACCCGGTCGGCGGCGAGCTTCCGCCCGAGTACTGGCACACCCACGACCCCTTCGTCGCCCTGGCGACGGCGGCGAGCGCGACCGAGCGCCTGCGGCTCGGGATCGCGGTATGCCTGGTGATCGAGCGCGACCCGATCACCACCGCGAAGGAGGTGGCGAGCCTCGACCTGCTCTCCGGCGGCCGTTTCATCTTCGGCGTCGGCGCCGGCTGGAACCTGGAGGAGATGGCCAACCACGGCACCGATCCCTCACGGCGCTTCGGGCTCCTGCGGGAGCGGGTCGAGGCGATGAAGGAGATCTGGACCACCGATGACTCCGCCTACCATGGCAAGCAGGTGGATTTCGACCCGATCTGGTCCTGGCCCAAGCCCCTGCAGAAGCCGCACCCCCCGATCCTCGTCGGCGGTAACGGGCGCACCGTCTACGACAGGGTCCTCGCCTTCGGCGACGGCTGGCTGCCGAACCGGATCGGCGACGACGAGCGCAACATCGCCAGGGTGGAGAAGCTGCAGCGGCTGGGGGCCGAGGCGGGCCGCAGCGAGGTACCGGTGACCCTGCAGCTTGCTCCGCGCGACCCGGCGCTGATCGAGCGCTACGCCGACGCTGGAGTCACCCGTTGCGTCTACATGCTGCCGGTGGCCGGGCGAGAGACGGTCGAGCGCAAGCTCGAGCAGTGCACCGAGGCGATGCGCGCCTACCAGACGGCAGGCGTCTAGTGGCCACGAAGGTCGCAGCCGGGCCGGGCGGACGATGAGCTGGAACACCTCCGACATCCCCGACCAGAGCGGCCGCGTCGCCATCGTCACCGGGGCCAACAGCGGCCTCGGCCTCGCCACCTCGCGCCAGCTGGCACGGGCCGGGGCGCGGGTGGTGATGGCCTGCCGCGACCGCGACCGAGGCGAGGCTGCGCTCGCCGCCGTTCTCTCCTCCACTCCCGAGGGCGAGGTGGAGCTCTGCTCGCTCGACCTTGCCAGCCTGACCTCGGTCGAGGATCTGGCCACCGGACTCCTGGCTGAGCACCCGGCTATCGACCTGGTAATCAACAACGCCGGCGTGATGGCGACGCCGCGGCGGCTGACCGAGGATGGGTTCGAACTCCAGTTCGGCGTCAACCACCTTGGCCACTTCGCCCTCACCGGGCGCCTGCTGCCGGCGCTGCTGCGGGCCGACGGGAGCCGGGTGGTGACAGTTTCCAGCGGGGCGCACCGGAGCGGCCGGATCAACTTCGGCGACCTCAGCGGCGAGCGCCGCTACTTCCGCTGGGCCGCCTACGGACAGTCGAAGCTCGCCAACCTCCTCTTCGCCTACGAACTGCAACGGCGCGCCGAGGATGCGGGGGCGCCGCTGGCGAGCATGGCCGCCCATCCCGGCTACTCGGCGACCAACCTGCAGTCCTCCGGACCCGGGGTCGGCGGCGGGATCATCGCCACCGCCAACACGGCCCTGATGGCGATCGGCAACCGGCTGATCGCCCAGAGCGGGGACGACGGGGCTCTGCCGTCGCTGTACGCGGCCACCTTCCCGGGCCTTCCCGGCGGATCGTTCGTCGGGCCTGACGGTCTGCTCGAGGCGAGGGGCGCCCCGCGGATCGTCGACTCGAGCTCGGCCTCGAAGGACCGGGCGACGGCAAAGCGCCTCTGGACCGTCTCCGAGGAGCTGACCGGCGTCAGCTTCGACTTCGGCTGAACACGGTCGCGGCCGCGCGGCCGAACCATTCGAGGTCGGCGACGACCGAATCGCGGGCCTGGGTGAGGTCTCCGGGTGAGCGCAGGATCCCGAACACGCCCGCGGCGCCGGCCTCATAGAGCGCGGCGCCGCTCTCGGCGACCTCGCCGGCGGCGACGATCGCGGGAACGCCGGCAGCAGTCGCCGCCGCGACCACGCCCCCGGCCGTCTTGCCCAGGGCCGAGGTGCCGTCGACCCGGCCCTCGCCGGTGATGCAAATCGACGCGCCCCGGAGCGCCTCCTCGAATCCGGTCAGCTCGCGGACGAGGTCGGCCCCGGAGACGATCCCGGCGCCCGCCAGGGCGAGAAGGGGCGCGGCGAAGCCCCCGGCGGCTCCGATCCGGTCGCGATCGGCGCCGCCGAGGCCGAGCACGTCGGCGAGATTGGCGAGACCGCGGTCGAGCCTTTCCGCCTGCTGCGGCGAGGCGCCCTTCTGGGGCCCGAAGACGAGGGCAGCGCCTTCGGGCCCGCTAAGCGGGCTCTCGACATCGACCGCGATCTCGATCTGGGTCCGGCGCAAACGCGGATCGAGGCCGGCGTCGTCCACCGACGCCAACCGCTCGAGGTCGGCCCCGGCGCCTTTGAGCTCGTTGCCGGCGCCGTCGAGCAACCGAGCGCCGAGCGCCCTGATTGCCCCGAGCCCGCCGTCCACGGTGGCGCTGCCTCCGACCGCGACCACGAGCCGCCGGGCGCCGAGATCGAGCGCCGCCGAGATCAGCTCTCCGGTTCCGGCGCTGGATGCCCGCAGGGGATCGCGCTCCCGCTCGGCGAGGTGCTGGAGGCCGGAGGCCTCCGCCAGCTCGACCACGGCGGCGGCGCCGGGGAGCATCCCCACCCTCGACTGCAGCGGTCGCCCAAGGGGATCGGAGGCCGCGACCTCGGTCGGTTCGACCCCGTGAGCGGCGAGGACCGCATCCAGCGTCCCCTCCCCTCCGTCGGCGAGCGGGTGGGCCAGCCCCCGCAGACCGGCGGTCTCCACCCCCCGCGCCAGCGCCTGCGCCGCCGCCGGCGCCGCGATCGTCCCGCGGAACTTGTCGGGGCAGCAGATGACGAGCGGGGCCTCCGCGGGCACCGGCGCAGGATATTCGCGCCGCCGGGCCCGGCGCGGCGGGCGCCGCCGACTGCTCTAATTTCCGCGTGTTCCGGCGCGCCTCAATAATCGCCTTCACCGTCGCCCTGCTCGGGGCGGCGGTCGCGCTTGGCGCTTCGGCGTCGGTGGGGCGCGATCCCTTCTTCCCCAGCAGCGGCAGCAGCGCCTACGACGTCTCCCACTACGACGTCTCGGTCAGGTACACGCCTCCGCGCGGCGCGGGGGCGAACGGCTCGATCGTCGCCCGGGTCGATCTGCGGGCGCGCTCGACCCGGGCTCTGGGCCGCTTCGGCCTCGACCTTTCCGGCCTGCGGGTGACCGGCGTCGAGGTGGACGGAGTCGGGGCCCGCTTTAGCCGCCGCGGGCGCAAGCTGATCGTCCGCCCCGCCGATCCGATCTCCTCCGGCGCGAAGTTCACCGCCGCCGTCTCCTACCGCGGCACTCCCGGGACCGTCACCGACCCCGACGAATCCAAGGAAGGCTGGCTGCAGACGAAGAGCGGCGGCGCGGTGGCACTGGGCGAGCCGGTCGGCACCGCCGCCTGGATCCCGTGCAACAACTCGCTCACCGACAAAGCCAGGTGGGATTTCCGCCTCAGCGTGCTCAGGGGCGCGGGGACGAAGGCGCTGACGGCCGTCGCCAACGGACGCCTCCTCAGCCACGAGAAGCTCGGCAGCCGGACCCACCCGAGGCGGACCCGCACCCACTGGTCCGTGCGCCAGCCGATGGCCCCCTACCTGGCGACGGTCGCGATCGACGACTTCAGCCTGCGGCGCGGCAACGTCGCCGGGATCCCCTCGTGGACCGCGGTGGATTCGGGCGCCTACCGCTCCCGGGGAGCGCTGGTCCGCCGTGGCCTCCGCGCCCTGCCGGAGATCATCCGCTTCGAGCAGCGTCTCTTCGGCCCCTACCCGTTCGACGCGGTCGGGGCGACGATCGTCGATGGCGGCGCCTACGCCCTCGAGACCCAGACCCGGCCGACCTACCCGAGCCCTCCCAAGCGCAACCTGCTGGTCCACGAGCTCGCCCACCAGTGGGTCGGGGACTCGGTCGGCCTGCGCCGCTGGCCCGACATCTGGCTGAACGAGGGATTCGCGACCTTCACCGAGTGGATCTACAGAGAGCGCCACGGCGGCCCCAGCGTGCGCTCGGTCTTCGACGGGCTCCGCCGGCGGCCGTCGAGCGACCCCTTCTGGTCGCCCCCTCCGGGCCGACCGGGCGGCCCCGAGAACCTCTTCGACGGGTCGGTTTACGTGCGCGGCGCGATGGCCCTGGAAGCGCTGCGGATCAGGCTCGGTGACCGCACCTTCTTCCGCATTCTGCGCCGTTGGGCCATCACCAACCGCTACGCCACTGTCACCACGAAGCAGTTCATCGCCTTCGCAGAGCAGGAGTCCGGGAAGCGCCTCGACCGGCTCTTCGACCGCTGGCTCTACCGCCGCGGCAAGGCCTAGGTCGTGTTTGCCGGCCCCTGTTGCGCCGGCCTTACCATTGTCGGGTGGCCACATTGCCCGAGCTCGATCCCCTCGCTGTCGCCGAGATCGGGGCGCGGATGCGAAACAACATCCGTCACGCCGTCAAGGCGCGCGACGAGGTCCTCGAGCAGCTGATCGTTTCGCTCGTGGCCGGAGGACACGTCCTGATCGAGGACCACCCCGGGGTCGGGAAGACCGCGCTGGCCCGATCGCTGGCTCGCTCCCTCGACGCCTCCTACGCCCGGGTGCAGTGCACGGTGGACCTACTGCCGGCGGACGTCGTCGGCACCAATGTCTTCGACCAGCGTGACGCCCGCTTCGAGTTCCACCCCGGGCCGGTGTTCGCCAATGTCGTCCTCGTCGACGAGATCAACCGCGCCTCTCCGAAGACCCAGTCGGGGCTGCTCGAGTGCATGCAGGAGCGCAGGGTCACCGTGGACGGCCAGGCGCACGAGCTTGCCCAGCCGTTCCTCGTGATCGCGACCCAGAACCCTGTTTCCTACGAGGGCACCTATCCCCTGCCCGAGGCCCAGCTCGACCGCTTCATGATCAGGCTCGAGATGGGCTACCCGGACCCCGCCGAGGAGGCGGAGATGCTGGCCGAGCACGCCGGCTCCGACCGTGTGCTCGAGGTCGAGCCGGTCGCCGACGTCGCCTCGATCCTCGCCGCGCAGGCCACTGCCGGCGCAACCCGGGGCAGCGACGCGCTGCGTGACTACGTGGTCGCCCTGTGCGAGGCAACCCGCTCCGACCAGCGGGTCGAGTTGGGTGCCAGCCCGAGGGCGAGCCTCCTCCTCTACCGGGCGGCGAGGGCGCGAGCGGCCCTCGACGGCCGCGACCACGCCCTGCCTGATGACGTTCAGGCGCTCGCTCACGCCGTGCTCGAGCACCGGCTGCTGCTGGCGCCGGGGGCCGGCGAGGACGAGCGCTCGGCGGTGGTGGGGGACGCCCTGCAACAGACCCCGGCGCTCTGACGTCGGCACCTTGAGGACGACCACCGCCACCCTCCTGCTCGCGGCGGCCTTCGTGCTCGCGGCTGCGGCTTTCGGAGCGACCACCCTCTATGTCCCCGGGGTCGCGCTCGTCCTCCTCGTCCTCGCGCTGGGTGCCTGGGTGCGTGCGGGCTCCCGTCGCATCCGTGTGGAGACGGTGCCCGGTCCGTGGAGCGTGACCGAGGGGGACGCCTACGCGCTGGGCGCGAGAGTCGCCGGCGGCGCCCTGCTCCCCGGCAGCAGCATCGTGCATCCGCTCGCCGATCGGCCGCTCGTGACCGGGGTCCGGCCGGCCGGCGTGCACCGGATTCCGCTGCAACTCGAGCGTCGCGGGCGTCATCTGCTCGACCCGCCGGCGTTGCTCGTCTCCGATCCGTTCGGCCTCCAGCGCCGGCAGGTGAGGACGGGGGAAGGGATTCCGGTGCTGGTCCTGCCGCGGATCGAGCCGGTTGAGACCCCTTCGGGGGCGGGCAGCGGGGCCGACCGGCTGTTCGGGTCGGCCGCGCACGGCTCCGGCGGCGTCGGCCTCGATCCCCGAGGAGTCGACTTCGAGGTCGAAGGCGTTCGTCCCTTCCAGGAGGGCACCCCGGCTTCGAGGATCCACTGGCCGACCGTCGCCCGCAGCGGCGAGTTGGTCGAGCGCAGGCTGATCAGCGGTGGCGAGTCGCCCCCCCTGATCTTGCTCGACGCCTCCGATCCCGACTCCGAGGAGGCGCTCGACCGCGCCGTGCGGGCGGCGGCCTCGATCTGCTGCTATCTCGCCCGGGACGGCGGCTGCTCGCTGCAATTGCCGGGAGAGCGGGCGCCGCTGCGGATCGGCGCCGGGATGAGCGGCTGGCGCGAGGCGCACGCGAAGCTGGCGCTGGTCGCAGCCGGCGGGCGGGCGGAGGCGGCGGCACTGCGCTCGGCCGAGACGGTCTTTCTCGTCAGCGCCTCGTCCGCGCCGGGGCTGCCGGCCCTGCGGCCCCCGGCGCGGATCTGCCTCGTCACCCCGGAGCCGGTCGCCGGGATGCAGAGGCTGTTCTCCGTCGCCGGGTGCCTGGGCCAGACCCCGGCAACGGGCGCCGCGCGCAGCCGGGTGGCGGCGTGAGACGGGCGGCCCGCGCCTGCGGAGCGCTGCCGCTGGCGCGGCTGGGTGCGTTCGCCGTGCTGGCATTGTTCGTCGCCGCCCGCTGGTCGGCGCTGGTGGAGAATCCCCCGCTCCTGCGAGTACTGGCGGCGACCCTGGTCCTCGTCGCCCTCGCGGCCCTGCTGGCGACCCTCGGTAACCGCTCGACGGGGCGCTGGCGCTGGTGGCCGGCGCTGCCGGCGGCGCTGATCGGCACCGCGCTGGCAACGCTCGCCCTCGGGGTCCCGGCCCGCCTGCTCCTCCCGGGCGGGTGGGGCGAGCTTCTCGGCGAGCTTCGCTCCGGCCTCGACCTCGCCGCCGGGGCAAGCTACCCCTACACCGGCGGCGGTTGGGCTCAGCTGACGATCCTGGTCGGGCTGGCGCTGGTCCTCGGCGCCGGCGCAACGGTCACCTTCTGGCCGACAGCCGGCGCAACCGCGACCCGGGCGACTCTCGGCCTAGCGATCCTGGTCGCCGGCTACGGCACGGCGTCGACCCTCTCCCCCCCTGCGGCGCCCCTGCTCGGGGGGCTGTTGCTGTTCGCGCTCGTCGCCGCCTGGCTCTGGCTGCCCGGGATGGCCGTGCGCAGCGCGGCCATGGGCCTGGGCCTGATCGCCGCCGCCGGACTCCTGGCGCTGCCGCTGTGCTCCCGGGTGGCCGGAGGGAAGCCGCTCCTCGACTACACCCGCTGGGACCTGTCCTCCAGCGCGACCGGCGGAACCGAGTTCTTCACCTGGAACCACACCTACGGGCCGATCGGGTGGCCGCGGAAGGGTCAGCTGCTGCTCACCGTCCGCAGCCGCGCACCCCACTACTGGCGCACCGCCGTGCTCGACCGCTTCGACGGAATCCGCTGGCTCGAGCCGCTGCAGACGCCCCGGCCGTCGCTCGAGCTGCCGTCCCCGATCGCCGGACCCGCCTCGGCCGCATACCTCGATCCGCGCTGGGTCCACACCGCCCGCTTCCGCATCGAGGAGCTCAGCAGCCAGTTCGTGGTCGCCGCCGGCGCCCCGCTCTCGATCCAGGGACTCGGCCGGACCGCTGCCTCGGACGGCGGCATCGTCCCGACGGACGGGGAGGGAATCGGCGGAGGCGACAGCTACACCGTCCACTACTACTCGCCCCAGCCGACGTCGGCGCGGATGCGGCGCGCAAGCTCGGTGCCGTATCGGCGGGCCCTCAGCCGCTACACGACCATCGCCGTTCCGCGGAGCTTCCTCGACATCGTCGGCGCGCAGAACGGCAGTGGCATGGTGACCGTTCCGCTCACCGTGCCGCTGCGATCCTCCGCAAGCAGAGCCCGAGCGGTGGCTGACGCGGGTCGGCGACTCCTTCGCTCACCCTACGCGTCCGTCTTCCGCCTCGCCAGCCGCCTCTCCGCCGGAGCGCCCACCACCTACGACGCGGTCGAGGCGATCAATCGCCACCTCCTCGGCGCCTACTCATACAGCGAGAACCCGCCGGTGCGCCGCTATCCGCTGCGGTCCTTCCTATTCGAGGATCGCGAGGGCTACTGCCAGCATTTCTCCGGGGCGATGGCGCTGATGCTGAGGATGCTCGGCATTCCCAGCCGGGTTGCCTCCGGCTTCAGTCCGGGCACCCCGGCGGGGTCGGGGGACGGCTACGTCGTCCACGACTTCGACGCCCACTCCTGGGTCGAGGTCTATTTCGAGGGGATCGGCTGGGTCCCCTTCGACCCGACCCCGGCGGCCTCCCCCGCGGCCTCCACCTCGCCGGGGCCGGCGCTCCCGCCAGTGCTCCGGACCAGGCGCCACCTGCCCCCGATCGGGGATCGAGGCTCCCGCGCCCCGGCGGCGACGGGCGGGGGCTCCAGCGGCGGCAACGGCAGCTGGCCCTTGTATGTGGGCCTGGCCGGCTTCGGGATGCTGGCTGCGGTGCTGGTCGGGGCCCTGGCGGCGATCGCGCGCCGGCGCCGCTCGCTTGAAGGGCGGGCGCTCGCCGACGCCCAGATCGCCGAGCTGCGCCGCGCCTTGCGGGCAATGGGCAGGCCGGTCACCGGCGGCCTCACCCTGCGGCGGCTCGAGCGCGACTCGGCCGCGCTCGGCCGGCCCGGGCTCGCCGCCTATGCCGCCAAGCTCGGCGCCTACCGCTACGGCGAGGGATCCGAGCCGCCGCGTGCCAGCGAGCGCCGGCGGATGCGCGGCGAGCTCGGCCGCCACGGGGGGGCGGGGCGAGCGTTGCGGGCGCTTCGGACGGTGCCGCCGCTGGGACCGAAGCCGGTGCCCGGCTCAGACGGCTGAGTGCCGGTGCCGGATCGAGGCGAGCACCCGGCCGCCGCCGTCCGCGATCCAGGTCCCGCCCGCGCCGCGGAGGATCACGGCCTCGCCCGCCTGGGCCGGTCCGAGGTGCTCGATCTCGGCGTCGATCGCGCCCGGCTCCTCGCCGCCTAGGAGGTCGGACTCGATTGCTCCCCAGTAGTGGGAGTTGTTGACGTGGCCGGCAAGGTCTAGATCGGCTGCCCGGAAGATCCAGGGCTCCGCCCCGGCGTCGGCCGGCGGCCCCGGGTGTCGGAGCCTGACGCTGGCGCCGCGCCCCCGGGCGCTCTCGGAGTAGATCGCCACGAACTCATCGTCGAAACGCATTGGCACCAGTCGTTCCGGGTCGAGGTAGACCCAGGTGGCGACAGTCTGCACCGAGGCCCTCGCTCCCTCGATCACGGTACGCCGCTCGGCGCAGAAGCGACCGATGCCGCTGCAGAAGGTGCGCAGGACGAGGTCCTCCCCGAATCGCGGCAGCACATCCGCCTTGATCCGGGTTCGGCGGACGATCCAGGCACCGCGATTCTCGAAGCCGGCGGCGACCACGTCGAGGTAGGCGACGTCCTGGAGCCAGCGCGCGATCGCGTCGAGCCGGGCCCGCCCGCTGGGGGCGACGTCGGCGACGCCGGGCCGCATCCGCCACTCGAACAGGCGCCCCACCCCCGGCTCGGGCACTATCTCCGCCGGCGCCGGCGAGGTCCCGCTCATCGCGGCTCGATCAGGTCGAGCAACTCCGCCACCGGAAGGCTTGGGACATCGAGAGCCCCTTCGAGCTTCTCGCCCGCCAGAGAACGCCGTTTCGCGACCAGGTTGGCCTCGTCGAGAGGGCGCTGCGGCGACCCGCGGGCGGCAAGCACCCGCGAGGCCTCCTCGCCGTCGACCTCGAGCACCGCCTCCGAGGCACCGAGCGAGCCATCGGCCCGGACTGCAACCCCTGCGCCGAGCCGGGCGGCTTCGTCCTCCACCCCGGCGAAGCTCTCCGGCCCCGGGGCGCCGCGCAGGAGGGTGAAGGCGGTCAGGTAGGGGATGGAGAACTTCGCCTCGAGACCGGTGGCCGGGACCTCTATCGGGGCCGCCTGGAGCGAGAGCGGGTGGATCGCGACCCCGATCCTCCCGCCCCCGGCGCCGCCGGCGTCGCGCAGCTCGGCGGCGGCCTCGATCGCACTGTGTGTCTGCAGGCAGCAGGGGTAGGCCTTGATCCAGTTCTCCCCGATCGCGGCGGGCGCGCCCTCGGATCGGGCCTCGAAACCGGCGGCGAAGGCAGTCGAGAAGCCCGCGTACCCCGTCGCCACCGCCTCCAGGTCGATCCCGGCCCCTGCCGCAGCCATCCGCGCCGAGGCGACGCCGGCCGCCGCCGCCAGCCCGACCTGCAGGCTCTTGCCGGCGGTCCCGAAGGCCGAGCGCAGGCCCGAAGCCCGCAGCAGCGCCAGGGCAGAGGCCGAGCCCTCGGCGGCGCTGTCGAGACCCAGCAGCCGCGACCCCGTCACCGCGGCGCCGAGGCTGCCACAGACAGCGGTCGGGTGCCAGCCGCCTTCGTAAAGATCGGGGTGCGCCGCCCTCGCCATCGCGCCCATGGCCTCGAAGCCGTCGGCATAGGCTTCGAGCGCCTCCCCCACACTCGCGCCTTGCTCCGCGCCCAGCACCAGCGCCGCCGGTGCGGTGGCGGCGCTGAGGTGGGCGACGCCCGGCAGGTAGGTGTCATCGAAGTCGAGGACATGCCCGGCGGTCCCGACTGCGGCGACCCGCCCGAGCAGGCCGTCGCCGGCGGCGCGGGCGACTGCTGCCGCGGGCTCATTGGCACCCCCCGCGGCGCAGGCGAGCCAGTCGAGCAGGGCGACCCGATATCCGTCCGGCCCGTTCATCGGCGGAGCCTAGCCGCCCCCCGCCGGCCTGGCGTCGGCCGGCTCAGTAGCCGTCGGGGTGGCGGGCGATGAAGCCGGCGGTCGAGGCCATGTCCGAGTGCCAACGGGGACCCGTCCCGGAGGTGTTCCCCGACGTGTCCCAGCGCAGGCCTGCGATCACGGCGAAGGCGTGGCCAGAGTTGGCGTAGACAGTGATCCAGCTGCCGGCTCCCGGGACGCCCCATGTCTCGAGGCCGGTCGAGTCGAGGGGGCTCGAGAGGAAGCCGCCCCCGTTGAGAGCGAAGCTGACTGCGCCCGAGCAGTCGTAACCGGGAGAGCTGAAGGAGCCGTGGCCGCCGCCCCAGATGTAGGGCGTGGTTGCGATCGAGTTGGCCGCGGCAATTGCCGCCTTCACCGCCGGGGGCGCGCTCGCCGGGGCCGCAGCCTGACCGTCGGGAAGCAGGGTCGCCGACTCGCCCGGAACCGAGACCGGCGCCGGGGCGGTGGTCGGGGACGGAGCCGCGGCCTGGGCGGCCGCCTGCCGCTGGGCGATCTGGTCGGAGACGGAAGAGAGGTTGTCGCTGAGCGCGGCGGCTCTGCCCTGGAGCGAGTCCAGCGCCTGCTGGCGGGCGCTCTGGGCGGCGATCAGCTCGGAGTGCCGCGCCTGCAGCGAGGCCTCCATTCCCGCCAGCCGCTGCTCCTGAGCCGCGATCGCGTCGCGGGCATCGGAGATCTCCGCCCGCGTTGCCGTAAGCCGCTTCACTGCGGCCCTGGTCTGGTCGCGGATCTCCTGAACCCGCTCGACCACGCTGCCCTCGTAGTCCCTGATCTGTCCCAGGTACTCGCTCTGGGAGACGACGTCGGACCAGCTGGCTGAGTCGGCGATGACGCTGAGGACGTCCGGATTGCCGGAGACGTAGACGGTCACCAGCCACTGACGGAGGACATTCAGGGCCCGCTTCAGCTGCGCGCGGACGACCTCGAGGTGGCGGCGCTGGCGCGCCAGGGCCGCCGTGGCGCGATCGAGCTCGGCCTGCTTCGCGGCAAGCTCCTGCTCGACCTCGGCCCGCTGGCTCTGCAGCGAGGCGACCTCTCCGATCAGGGCGTCGATCTCGCGGTTCTGCTGCGCGATCGAGGCCGCGACGTCGCCCCGCTTCTGCTCGACCCGGTCAAGCCTGGCCTGGCCGCGATCGAGCTTGCGCTGGAGGTTCTCGGCCGGGGCGATGCCGCCGAGAAGGCCGAGCAGGACCAGCGCCGCGAACACGGTCGCGGCGAGCGTGACCGGGCCACGGCGGACCCGGGGGATCTGCTTCTCGGTGGAAACTGGAGCCATTCGCGCCGCCTGGTCGATTCCCTTCAATGACCGTCTCTCGGGGTGACCGGCGGAGCGCGACAGGCTATCCGGCCCCGTCAAAGTGTGAGGAGTTGCTAATAACCTGCAAACATAATTGCAGGATGGGCGCCGAATTGCACGCAAGCCCCCCGTGCCATGGCGGGGGACGGGGGGCGTAGCTCAGGCGCAGCGGCGACCGTGGCTGAGTGCCCGATCGAGCCCGAAGTCGGTCGTCACCTGCTGGGTGCCGGTTCGGGTCAGCTGCAGGCGGGTCCAACCGTTCCGGCCCCTCATCACGCATCCAGCTTCCTTGTGCAACTGCCAGTAGGGCGAGAAGTGCAGCCGCACCAGGAACCTTCCCGGCCGCTGCACGTCGAGGGTGAACGAGTCGGGACGAACGCTGAGGAGCCGGCCGGGACCGCTCAGCAGCGGCGTCGCGTCTCGCACCGCGTAGACGGCCCAGTGGGTCGAGCTCCAGACGTGCTCCAGATACGGTGGGCGGGCGGAGATCAGAGCGACCTCGGCACGGGCAGATTCGTCGAGCTGCGCGTCAGGAACGGCGACGTAGCGGACGCCGGCGGCCTGCAGCCAGCGGAGATAGGCATCGGGGTCGAGGGCGCGGTGCCGGCCCTGGTAGAAGATCGGGTTCCTGCCACGGTCGAGCTGGCGCTCCCAGCCACGAGCGAGCATGAAGTGCCGGGCGACATACACCGCCTCCCAGTGCTGCTTTGTGAATGGGATCTCGACCCGTGCCGGGGGTTCATCGTGGCGTGCCAGGAACGACTCCAGGGGCGCGTAGTAGGCGGCGCTTGCGCTCGGCCCGCCGACGTCCTCGAGATCGCGCGCCGAAGGCGCCCAGGACCAGAACAGCAGCAGCGGCGCCGCCGCCGCGAGCACCAGCGCCCTGCGCCCGGTGAGGGCGCAGGCAAGCAGCGGGCCGACTGCAATCAGCGCCAGTCGGCCGCAGTTCGAGCCCAGCGGACTCGGCACGAGGAAGGCCGCGATCGCCAACAGCGCGTAGATCGCGAATCCGACCCGCAGCACCCGCTGCTCGGCCGGCAGCACGACGATGCCCCCGACGAGCGCGGTCAGTAGCAGGGCAAGCTCGGTCACGGTGAAGGGGAAGGTGCCGCCCTCGGGGAAGGCGACCTGGAGCGCCAGCAGCGGCGCCAACGAGGCGGCCACCAACCAGGCCGGCGCCAGCCGCCTGTGCCCGACCGCCCAGGCAGCAGCGGCGCCGGTCAGGAAGAGCCCGGCGAGGGGGCTGGCCAGCGGGCAGGCGAAGGCAAGTGCCACCGCCGGGACCTGGCGCCCCCGGCGCGCCGCCAGCAGCGCCCCGAGGCCGACCGCGAGTCCCAGCGCGAAGGTGAGCCGGGCGCTGAGCAGGTTGAGCCCGGCGCCCACGGCGAACCAGAGCGTGCCGCGCCAGGCGCCGGATCCGAACTCGTCGCGGGCGAGGCGATCGAAGAAGACGATCGCCGCCGCAGTCGCCAGCGCCCCCGCAAGCCGGACCCCGATCAGCGCCCCCAGCGGCGGGAAGAGGACGCTGTAGGCGGGGAGCAGATGACCCCCGTACCAGTTGGCGTCATACAGGGCGAAACCGTGGTTGGCGAAGAGGTGGACACGGTAGACCTGAGCGGCGAGGTCAGGGGTCGCCGGAGCGATGGCAAGCCAGAGGGTGGCGATCGCCGCCGCCAGCAGCATCCCCCGCAGGGCGCCCCGCGGTGCGAGGACGTCGGTGGTCATCTCGGCCACCGCCCGGCTGTCTGGAGCATGAGCACGCGTCGGCCATTGTCGCCGACAGTCCCCCCGGAACGCAGCCCAGCCGGCCCGGCCCCGAGGCGGGTCTTGCCAGACTGTCGGCCGTGGCCGAAGAGAAGGGACGCAGCCCCACCCGGGGCAGGGGGGCGCGGACGGCCCGCCTCGGGCGCGTGGCCGCCGGCGGCGCCATGCGCTGGGCCGGCGATCGCCTCGACTCGAGGGGGACTCCCGAGCAGCAGCGGCGCAGGCGGGGTGACCGCGTCGTCGCCACTATCGACTCGCTGATCGATCAGCTGGCGGTGATGCGCGGGGCGGCGATGAAGGCCGGGCAGGTCCTCTCGACGGTTGAGTTCCCCGGCCTCGACCCCGACCAGTCCGAGTACCTGCAGAGCCGCCTCGCCTCGCTCCGGGACAGCGTCCCGCCCGTCGGCTGGAAGCAGATGCGAGCGGTGATCGCCGAGGACTGGGGCGAGGACCCGGAGCGCGCCCTGGCCGAGATCGACCCCGAGCCCGCTGCCGCCGCCAGCATCGGCCAGGTCTACCGCGGGCTGACCCGCGAGGGACGCGAGGTCGCGATCAAGGTCCAGTACCCGGGTATCGCCGAGACGGTCGAGTCCGACATGCGAAACCTGCGCCTGCTGACGCCGCTGCTGCGCCAGCTGATGCCCGGGCTGGAGATAAAGGAGGTGCTGGCCGAGCTCGGCGAACGGATCGTCGAGGAGTGCGACTACGAGCTGGAAGCGAGCAACCACCATCGCGTCGCCCGCTTCTGGCGCGCACACCCGTTCGCGCTCGTCCCGGAGGTCGACACCGAGCTCAGCCGCCGGCGCGTACTGGTCACCGAGTGGGTGGACGGGATGGGGTGGGGCGCAGTCGCATTGCAGCCCGACGGCATCAGGGACCGCTACGTCGAGATCGTCTACCGCTTCTTCTACGGGACGGTGAAGGAACTGGGGCTTGCCCTCGGGGACCCCCACCCCGGCAATTACCTGCTCTGCCCCGACGGCCGCGTTGCCTTCTTCGACTTCGGCATGCTCCGCCGGTTGCCGCCGGGCTACCTCGCCGACGAGGGCGAGATCGCCGCGGCGATCCGCGAGGACGACGCTGCCACCCTGCTCAGGGGCATGCGGGATCTCGGCTACCTGCCCGGCGAGGTCACTGATTGGGACGGCCCGCTGCTCCTCGAGTACATGCGGGAGGTCTCCTGGTGGCTGAAGTCCGAGGAGCCGTTGCGGCTGGCGCCCGAGGACCTGTGGCGAAGCACAGAGACGATGCGCGAGCAGCGCCGCGACCTCTTCGACCAGCTCCGGCGGATGACGCTTCCCCCGGAAGCCCTGCTCCTACGAAGGATGGAGGGGCTGCTGTTCCAGATCGCCTCGACCATGCGCGCCAGCGCCCCCTGGGGAGCGCTGCTGCGGGAGCTGATCGAGGACGGCGACCCCGTCGGCGTGCTCGGCGCCGAGCACGCGGCCTGGCTCAACCGCTAGCCCCCCGGGCCGAACTTCACTCTCCGTGCCCAACTTCACTTTCCGTGCCCAATTCCCCGCCCATTGAGCCCCAATGGGCCGTTCGGCGGTCAGGCTGGGGTCTGGGCGGCGACTATCCAGGTGGAGGAGTTGGCATAGATGCCGTCCTCCCGCACGAACTCCGCCAGGGCCTCTTGCAGCGCCGCCTCGATCGCAGGTCGCACCTTGTCGGCCTCGGCGCCGGAGAGGCGGATCACCTCGCCGGCGGGGCCGAGCGCCATCATCAGCTCGACACCGCTGGTGAGATCGCGGCCAATGCGGAACTCGATGTCGCATCGGGAAAGCGAGACGTCTTCGAAGCCCGCCTGCAGGAGGATCTCTGAGACGGTGTCCGCGTTCGCCATCGAGAACGGGCCCGGACCGCAGGTCGGCTCGTCAGTCTCATCCGGCTCGGAGAGAAAATCGTCAACCACTGTTTCGGCCCGTTGCAACCACTCGTTGTCGAGCTTGCGGCGCCATACGACCATGCAGAGGCGGCCGCCCGGGAGGAGGGCCTGCCGCACACGGCGCAGCGCCGCCACCGGGTTGGCGAAGAACATCGTCCCGAATCGCGAGAAGGCGTAGTCGTAGCCGGGCTCGAAATCGGCCACCTCGACGTCGACGACATCGAAGCTGACGTTGACCGCACCTGACTGCACAGCCTCCTCGCGGGCGAGGGCGATGAAGCGATCGGCGACGTCAACGCCGTGGGCCGAACCCCCGGACCCGACGATCGCGGCAATCTGGCGGGTGGTGTCCCCGAAGCCGCAGCCGATGTCGAGCGCTCTCCCTCCGGGCATCGGCGGGTGCCGGCGGAGCGCCTCGTCGCCGTGCCCGCCGAGCCCTTCGACGATCACGTCCCGGAACTGGACGAACCTGTCGAAGAGGACGCCGTTCCACGCCTCAACCGCCTCTTCGTTGGCCGGCGCAACCCTGCTCACGGGTGCATGGTAGACGCGCGTCCCGACTTCTCCAAGCCGCACCGACGGCAAAGTGCCGAAACAACCCGGGGCCGGCCGGTTTGGTAGGCAAGACCCTTGCCCGCGATCAGAGAACTCGTCCCTGGCCTCGCGCTCGCAGCCGCTGCGGTCGCCGCCGGGGCCTTGGCGGCGACGCCTGCCCTGGCCGCCGATTGCTCCTCCGCGCCGCCGGCCGAGACCGTCGCATATGAGCGGATCCCGGGGGTGCCGGCGAACGCCACCAGCATCGACATCTACGCACCCGCAGCCGAATGCCGCACCGACGGCGGCAAGGCGCCGGTGGTGATGTGGGTCCATGGCGGCGGCTACCACAACGGCGACAAGGCGAACCAGGTCGCCGACAAGGTGAAGGTCTTCAGCGGGCTCGGCTACATCTTCATCAGCGCCAACTACCGCCTTACCGAGGCGGGAAACCCCGACTCGGCCCACTATCCCGACCACTACCGTGACGTCGCCGCCGCGGTCGCCTGGGTCCGGGCGAACATCTGGACCCGGGGCGGCGACCCTAAGCGGATCGCGCTGCTCGGCCATTCCGCCGGGGCCGACATCGTCTCCAACGTCGCTGTCAACCCCACCTGGCTCGAAGAGCGCGGCCTCGGCCTCGGCGCGCTGCGTTGTGCCGGCCCCCTGGACACCGAGGGCTTCGACAAGGTCCGCGCCAGCGACGACGGCGACGAGTTGCAGTGGCTCGACTCGCTCGGCAACAACCCCAGCTACAAGACCGAGACCTCCGCCAGCCTCCTGATCAAGTCGGGAACCGGAATCCCGCCGATGATCACCGTCTTCCGCGGCACCGCCCTGCGCCAGTCGATCGAGAACGACTTCGCCGCAGCGCTGCGCGCCGCGGGGGTCGCGGTGACCCTGATCGACGCCCGCAGCCTCAGCCACGCTGAGGTCAACACCAGGATCGGGGCCGCGGGCGACACCGTGATGACCGCGCCGATCGTCGCCTTTCTCGCCGACTGCTTCGCCCCACTGCCCCCGGCCAAGCCCTCGTTGAAGAAGCGCCCGCCCGAGGTCGTCAACCTCCGCGGCCGCCGCCACCGGGTCGAGGTGACCTTCGCCTTTGCCACGAACGCGGAGGGGGCGCGCTTCCAGTGCAGGCTGGGGAACGCCAAGTACAGCGGCTGCCGCTCACCGCGCTCCTACTCGGTCGCCAGGGGCAGGCACGTGTTCGCGGTCAGGGCCGTCTCCGCGGAGGGCGCCGGGCCCGCCAACACCTTCCGCTTCAGGGTCCGCAGCCGGAGCTGAGGCGCCTCCGCGCCGACGTTGCAACAACGGCGCGGCAAAGGACTTCGTCTTCGCGGAGCCGGCCTCGGCCAGGTGGGCGAGGCCGAACAGGTCCTCGGTCGTACGCAGGAGCGCGTAGGGATCGAGCCTGGCTCCGAGCGTGGTCTTGGTGCTGACGAAAGGCGACAGGAGCAGGGCGCCCACTCGCGTCGGATCCTTGGTGCCGGCGGGGGAGTCGACGTCGCCGAATGTGATCACCAGCAGCCCGTCCTTCTTGAAGGCGGGGGACTTGGTGATCTTGGGCACCCAGGTCTGGAGGAACGCGTCGGCCGCCGCCGCTCCGTCGGGCTGGCCGTCCGCGCACTGCCCGGCGACTCCGACATTGCAGAGGTTGGGCGAGATGAACGAGTAGTTGGGGGTGGTGTCGACCTTGCGGATGTCGGCCCTGAGGTCAGTCAGGGGCACGTCGTTGATCGCGCAGTCCCCGAGATCGAGCAGCGAGTGGAAGTAGACGAAAGGGTTTCGGTTGGCCGAGTAACCGCCCCTCTCCGGCTTGTTGGGGCCGTTGGAGTCCGGGTGGACGCAGTTCGCTGGGCCGAATTCGTTGGCCATGTCCTCCATGTAGGCGTGCCAGACGTAGCCCCCACTGGAGAACTGGTCTCCAAGCGAGAGCGCGTCGACCGGGTAGACGCACCCGACCCCGACGACCCGACCCTTCGAATCGAGCTTGGCGCCGTTGGAGAACTCCTTGTAGACGGGACACCCCGAGCGCGTCAGACGGTTCGGGGGCTGACCGCTGGCCGCAGCGATGTAGTTCGGCAGCGCCTCCCGGTCGAGCAGCGAGTATCGGCTCAGCAGCTCGCCCTGGGGCCGCAGGGTCTCCGAGAGGTAGGGCATCTGCGACTGCTCGCCGAACGTCTCCTCGTAGCCCGGACTGGAGAGGGTGAGGACGAATACATGCTTGATCCGCCCCGCCTGCGGTGTCGGAGGCGGCTGGTAGGGGTCCGTTGGCGCCTTGTCGTCAGGCGTGGTGTTGCTCGGCCCCGGCGCCGGGGCCGGGGCAGGAGAAGGCGCCGGCGAAGGGGCGGGCGCCGGGACGGGGACCGCACTCGTGCCTGCCGGCGGTGGCGGCAACGAGGTCGGACCGGAGGGGCCGCCGGGCGCCAGGGGATTGGCCGTGCCATCGCTCGACGAAGGGCCTCCGGCGGCAAGCCCAGTGCCGAGCAGCGCCGCCAACGGCCCATGGCCGGTGCCGGTGAAGGCGGCGCCGACGATCACCGAGGTCGCGACCAGGGAGGAGGCGACCAGGATCCCGAACTTCCGCCCACGGAAGCTCCCGGCGGCCGCCACCGCGCGCCCCTGGATCTCGCCTGCTCGGCGACGGATCGCACTCACGCGCAGCCTGCACCTGGGTGACGGGGTTGCCGCACTGTGAGCAGAAGACGACGTCGTGCACATAGGGGGTGCCGCAGGTCGGGCAGATGCCGGCCGCATCCGCCCTCTCGATCTTGAGGATCCGCTCGATTGCGAGCAGCTCGGCATCGACTCGCTGCAGCTCGGCCGCCTTGCGGGTCAGAACATCCATCCTCACGTGGTCGCGGATCGCCATCTCGTAGAAGGCACCGCCGAGGTCGGCCTGCATCACCGTGAACTTCTCCACCAGCCGGTCGCGCTGCGCCCGCAGCTCACGCTCCTCCGCCGGGTCGATCGAAGGCGCGACACCCGGGCCCTCGCCGGCGAGGGAAGCCGTTGCCGGGTAGGCCGATTGGGCTGGAGCGGCCGGTGGGCGGGCGGCCACCGCGGCGGCCTGCGTCCGGGATCAGTCCGTCAGCAGCAGGATCCAGAGCAGCGCCGCCAGCAAGGAGACGGCGACTATCCTGACGCCGCGCTCGCGGTCCTCCTGAGTCAGCTGCAGGAGACCGATCAAGAGGCCCGCCGGCGGCAACAGAACGGCAATCGCGAACGGCAGGATCGACGAGGGGCTGGTACCCACCACGGCAGCGTAGCCGAGGGTCGGGGGCGCGGAGCGCTCCGATCCCCGCGTTGAGGTGTTCTGACTGGGGCCGCGGCGCCGGATGTCGCGGAGGTTCTAGGGTTACGCCGATCCGTTCCACGCGAGGAGAGACCGTGAAGATCCACCGCGCCCACCGCGCCCGCACCGCGATACCAGTTGCCCTTCTCGCCCTTCTCGCCGTCCTCGGGTCGGCTTTCGCCGGGGGCGCCGCGGCAAAGGTCCCCACCGGACCCGCCGGCCTCGCCTTCTATCACCCTCCGAAGAATCTCCCGAACGGCCACGGCACCCTGATCTGGGCGCGCAAGGCCGGCGGCCTTGTGCCGCTGGCCAAGGCGGCCTCGACCAGGCTCGTCCTCTACACCTCGATCACCCCCCAGGGCAAGCGGGTCGCCGTCTCCGGCTCAGTCAGCGTGCCCAAGGGCAAGCCGCCGAAGGGGGGCTGGCCGGTGATCAGCTACGCCCACGGGACCACCGGCACCGCCGACGTCTGCGCCCCGTCGCGCAATCGCCAGGGCGGCCCGGCCCAGGCGTACATCTCCTACATCGACCCCGAGCTCAACGACTGGCTCAAGGCCGGCTACGCCGTGGTCCGCTCAGACTTCCAGGGCCTCGGCACCCCCGGCCCGCACCCCTATCTGATCGGAAAGGCCGAGGGGCGGGGCGTTCTCGACATCGTCCGCGCCGCCCGCACCCTCGACCCCAGCATCGGCAAGCGCTTCCTCATCTCGGGGCATTCCCAGGGCGGGCACGCCGCCCTGTTCGCCGCCGGAGAGGCGAAGGGCTACGTTCCCGACCTGACGCTGCGGGGAACCGTCGCCTACGCCCCCGCCTCACACCTCCGTGAGCAGGCGGAGTTGCTTCCGGCGCTGAACACGCCGAGCGGCCTCACCGCCCTCGCCACCCTGATCGTCGAGGGGGCGACCACGGCCTCGACCCCGGCCGCTCCGATAGATCCCGACCTGCTCCTCTCCGACCAGGTCCTCGGCTACTACCCGCTGGTCAAGCAACTCTGCCTCTCCCAGCTCAGCACCCCCAACCGGCTCGCCGGGATCGCCCCCTCGACCATGATCCGGAGCGGTGCGGACACGACCACGCTGTTCGACCTGCTGGGAAGGCAGAATCCGGCGGTGACGACGAAGGCGCCGGTGCTGGTCGCCCAGGGGGACGCCGACACGACCGTGTTCAAGCTCTTCACCGACCCGCTCGTGACCGAGCTCGGCGACCTTGGGGACAAGGTCACCTATGACACCTACCCGGGCGTCAACCACGGTGACGTCGTCAGCGCTGCCGAGAGCGACGCCCTCGCCTTCTACCAGTCGAAGCTGCCCTCGGGACGCTGACCTGAACCGCGGCGCGGCGGCCCGGGCCGATAGTGACGAAGGTCCCGCGGACGAGAATCTGACGCCGCCGCCGGGGACCGTCCGCCCCCAGCGCTTCCTGCCGAGATTCCACTGGGAGCTGCTCGCCTGCGGAGTTGGTGGCCACCTCCTGGTGGGGACCGACGCCGCCGAGATCAGGCCCTCCGACGATCTCGTCGTCCGTGAGGAGGACGGGGTGCGTTGGCACCGCTGCCTGCGCTGCGACAGCTGGCTCGCGCTCGACCCGCCCGCGGACCCCATCCGCCGATTCCCCCCGGAGCGCGAGGATGTCGAGCTCCCCCTGCGCGGCCGGCCCCTGAGGGACAAGTTCATCCTCCGGCTGATCGCCATCGACAAGGCATTTCGCTTTCTCCTCTTTGCCGCGCTCACGGTCGGGGTCTTCCTGATCGCGGCCAACGAGACCGGGGTGCGCGACCTCTACTACCGCCTGCTTGCGGACTTCCGCGGCAACAGCGAGCTGCCCCAGCACGGGCTCCTGCACGAGATAGACCGGCTGCTGAACCTGCGCTCGGGGACGCTGGAGCTGGTCGGCGCCGGCCTCGCCGCCTACGCCCTGCTTCAGGCGACCGAGGCGGTCGGCCTGTGGATGACCAGGCGCTGGGCCGAGTACCTGACCTTCGTCGCCACCAGCCTCTTCGTCCCGCTCGAGATCTGGGAGCTGACCATCAGCCAGACCCCGCTGAAGATCGCGGCGCTGGTTCTGAACCTGGCGATCCTCGCCTACCTGCTGTGGGCCAAGCGCCTCTTCGGCGTCCGCGGCGGAGCGGCCGCTGACGAGGCCCTGGCGGCTCTCGACGTCGGTTGGGAGTCGCTGGAGCGGACCAGGCCCCGTTGAGGGCTCAGCTCTGCTTCAGGACCGCGTACCAGATGCGCTCGGCCACCCGGGCGAGCTCGTCGCCGGTGCGGGCGAAGCGCCGGTAGAGCTCGCGGCGGGCGGTGATCTCGCGCAGGTCCTCGACCTCGATCAGCGCCGACATCGCAGCCCGGTAGGTGTGCTCGAGGTGCCGATGGCTCTTGACCGCCTTGTCGGCCGGCACCGTGGCATCGGCGGAACCATCCTGCTCTAGCCCGCTGAAGGCGTCCCTGAGGTAGCTCGTGCCTTCGGCCAGCTCCCGCGACATCTCGGCCATGGCCGCGTCGGGCGCCGTACCCATCACCTCGGCCTCGCCGACCGTATTCTTGGCGCTGTTGAGGACCTCGTCGAGGCCGCTGGAGAGCTCGAAGATGTCCTCAGGCTCGAGCGGCGTCGAGAAGGCGATCGTCAGCGCCTTGCGCAACTCGCGCTTGTGGTCGTCGGCGCGGTGCTCGCAGGCGTGCAGGCGCTCGCTCGCATCCGGGTCTCCCTCGGCCCAGGCGACCAGCGCGTCCATCCCCTCGATCGTGATCTCGGTCTGGTGTCGCAGCATCCCCAGTACCTCCGGGGTCTGGGGAAGGAACCAACGTCCTGGTCTCATCCGAGCGCCCTCCACACGACCAGCGTAACCGCACCGAGCGCCGCCGAGGCCGGCAGGGTCAGCAGCCATGCGAATGCGATCGACCTGACGACGCTCCAGCGGACGTGGCCCCAGCGGCGGCGGCCACCGCCGACGCCGACCACCGAGGAGGCGACGACCTGGGTCGTCGACACGGGCCCGCCGAGATAGGTGGCGGGCAGGATCACCGCGGTCGAAGCGCTCTGGCTGGAGAAGCCGTCTATCGCCGCCAGCCGGAAGATGCGCCGTCCTATGGTGCGGACGATCCGCCACCCCCCCAGCGCGGTGCCCAGGGTCAGCGCCGCTCCGCAGGTGAGCTTGACCCAGAGCGGCACCGTGAGCGAGTCGATGTGGCCGCTGGCGAGGAGCAGCGCGGCGATCACGCCCATCGCCTTCTGGGCGTCGTTGGCGCCGTGGCCGAACGAGAGCGCCGCGGACATCGCCCACTCGGCTGACCGGATCGGCCGCTTGACGTTCTTGGTCGCGCGTCTCAGCGCCCACACGTTGAAGCGGCCGAAGCCGAAGCCGAAGCCGACGCCCAACACCGGCGACACCGCGAGCACGACCAGCACCCCGAGGACACCGACGGGCTTCAGGCCCTCGAGACCTCCCCAGTTGACCGCCCCGGTTCCGGCCTCGGCCAGGGCGGCGCCGACCAGCCCCCCGACGAGCGCGTGAGCAGAGCTCGACGGCAGCCCCTTCGACCAGGTGATCAGGTTCCACACCGTCGCCGCCAGCACCCCAGAGCCGATCACCGCGATCGCTTCGTCGGGCGAGACCGTGACGATCCCGGCGATCGTGTCTGCGACGGCGGTGCCGACGAGCAGGGCCCCGAGCATGTTGAAGACGGCGGAGAGAGTGATCGCCTGCCCGGGCCGGGCCCCGCGGGTCGCGACCAGGGTCGCGATCGCGTTGGCGGCGTCGTGGAAGCCGTTGGTGAAGGCGAAGGCGATCGAGAAGGCGATGGCGAGCCCGAGCTCCACCGGACTCCGATCAGGCGGTGACGACGGTCCGCGGCACCGTGATCGTTGTCAGTTTGCGGGGGTGGGCCGGGCCGGGCGGGGAGATCGCTCGATCCTAGTCTCAATCCGGGCGGTCCTGCCCCGCGATCGCGCCCTCAACCTGCATGCGATAGAACACACCGGGCTACCCAAGATTGAGGAGGGATTGCATGGCCGAGAAGACGTGGGGCGAGGAACCGTTCTGGGGCCTCGGATATGACTGGGATCCCGATTGGGTGCTGAGCGACCGCCAGCAGGAGCTGCGCGAGACGCTGATCGGCCTCTGCGAGAGCGAGCTGCGCGCCAACGCCAAGCGATCCGACGACGAGCTCCTCTATCCGCGCCGCAACTTCGAGTTGCTGGCAGAGCACGGGTTCCTCGGCCTGACCGTGCCCGAGGAGTACGGCGGCTTGGGCGAGAACCACGTCGGCTTCGCCATGGTCTGCGAAACGCTTGCGCGCTACGGCTGCGCCTCGACCGCGATGTGTTACGTGATGCACATCGGCGCGGTGGCGACGATCATGCTGCGCCCCACTCCCGATCTGATCGATAAGTACATCCGCACGCTCGACTCCGAGTGCCGGATCGGGACGCTCTCCTACTCCGACCCCGAGACCGGATCGCACTTCTGGTACCCCGTCTCCTCCGGTGCCGAGCGCTCCAACGGCGGCTACAAGGTGCGCAAGAAGGCGTCCTGGACGACCTCCGGCGGGTTCGCCGATTTCTACGTCGTGCAGACCACCAGTCCCGAGTTCTCCGGCTACGACGACCTCTCGGTCTTCGTCATCGACGGCGACGACGTCCGCGCGCAGCCGTCGCTATGGGATGCGCTCGGGCTGCGGGGCAACCAGTCGGGCCCGATCGAGGTCGACAACGATCGAGGTTCCGGCCGAGCAGGTCGTCGGCCCGCTCGGCGACGGCGCCTCCTCCAACGACGAGGCGGTCGACCCGTGGTTCCTGGTCGGCTCCTCGTCGGTTTGGAACGGCATCGCGCTGGGGGCGATCGACATCGCCAAGCGCCACACCACCCGCAAGCGCCACGTCGACGTCGGCATGCGCGTCGCCGACTACCCGACGATCCAGGACTACGTCGGCGAGGCGGTGATGGACACCAACGCCTGCCGCATGTTCGTCTACTCGGTCGCCCAGGCGATGGACCGGGCCACCGACGACAACACCAAGACGCTTGCGCCGGGGGAGACGGCCCGAGCCGATTACCTGCATTGGGCCTGGCAGATCAAGTTCGAGGCGGCCAAGAACGTCGCCCACGTCGTCGACAAGATGCTTCACGCCTGCGGCGGCTCCGGGTACAAGCGCGACATGGAGCTGGAGCGCTACGTCCGCGACGCCAAGGCGGGTTGGGTGATGGGGCCGACCAACGAGGTCCTGCGCCAGTTCGTCGGCAAGGCCGTGTTGCTCGGCTTCGACGCGCTCGACTACTGGAACCAGACCTACAACAGGCGCGTGGTCGAGAACGAAGTGAAGAAGCTCGACCCGGCGGCCAAACGCGACCTGGCGGCGAAGCTGGTCGAGCAGGCCGAGTCGGCCGAGGCGGAGACGGCGAAGGCCTGAGCTCGGTGGCCGCGGCCAGCCGACCGGCGCTGCTGGAACCGGGGCTGCGCCCGGTGGACCGCTCGCTCGAGTCCCACTGGGTCCGGCCGAGGGCGGCGACGGCCGCGCGGCTCCACCCGGGCGATGCGCTCACCGTCGTCAACCGCGACGGCGGCCAGCCCGCAGAGCTCACAGTCCTCGATGCCGGGGGGGGCGAGGACGCGGCGGCGATCGGAGCGCGGCACGACTCCGACGCGACCGTGCTCCGCGGCCTCGAGCGCGACGGCGGCGCGGACGGCTTCCTTGGGGCGCTGCACGACGAGCGCCTTCTCCCCGGAGAGGCCCGGGCGCTGCGCCTGTTCGACGGCGAGACCGCCCGCGGCGCGACCGAGGCGTTCAGCGTCGAGCGCGAGGCGATCGCGATAGTCGCCGCCCCCGGGGGCCGCATCGTCGACGGCGCCTGGCCGGCGTCGCCGCTGCTGGTGGAGATCCGGCGGGCGGTGCCGCGCACGGCGGAGGAGATCGAGTTGCCACCACCGCTGGCCGAGCCGCGGCTCGACTTCCGCGTCGACCTCGCAACCGCGGCCGCCTACGAGGTCGAGCCCGGGGAGTACATCCAGATCATCGACGTGGAGGGCAGGCAGTGCTCCGACTTCCTCGCCTTCAATCGCCGCAAGCTCGAGCGCGGCCTCGAGCGCGGCCTCGACGCGACCACGACCAGGACCTTGATGGGGTCCGCCTACCCGCAGCCGGGGCTCTACCGCAAGAGCTTCGACCTCGACATGGACCCGCTGGTCGAGGTCGTCCAGGACACCGTCGGCCGTCACGACAGCTTCGCCCTCGCCTGCACCGCCAAGTACTACGAGGACCTCGGCTATCCCGGCCACGCCAACTGCTCGCAGAACTTCAACGGCGAGGTCACCCCCTACGGCGTCGCCCCACGCAAGGGCTGGGAGGCGCTCAACTTCTTCTACAACACCGGCTTCGACGAGGCCAACACCTTCATCGTCGACGAGCCGTGGTCACGCCCCGGCGACTACGTGCTGCTGCGCGCCGCCGACCAACTGCTCTGCGCCTCGTCGGCGTGCCCCGACGACATCGACCCCGCCAACGGCTGGGAGATCACAGACATCCACGTCCGCGTCTACCGTCCCGAGAATCGGTTTTCGCAGGCGATCGCCCACCGCGTCACCCCGGAGGCCGAACCCGTCATGACCCAGGAAACCGCCTTTCATCCGCGCACCTCCGCGCTCACCCGCGACCTGGTCGAGTACCGCGGCTACTGGCTCCCGGACTGCTACCAGGGGGATGGCACGATCGCCGAGTACTGGGCCTGCCGGGAGGCGGCGGTGATCATGGACCTCTCGCCCCTGCGCAAATGGGAGGTTCTCGGGCCCGATGCCGAGAGGCTGATGCAGCGCGCGGTCACCCGCGACGTGCGCAAGCTAGCGTCGGCCAGGTCACCTACACCGCGGTCTGCAACGAGACCGGCGGGATGCTCGACGACGCCACCCTCTACCGCCTTGGCGACGACAACTTCCGCTTCGTCACCGGCGATCCCTACACCGGAGTGCATCTGGTGAAGCTGGCCGAGGCCGAGTCGATGCGGGCCTGGGTGAAGCCGTCAACCGACCAGCTCCACAACCTCGCGGTGCAGGGGCCGAACAGCCGCGAGATCCTGGGCGGGCTGGTGTGGACGCCGCCGACCCAGCCGACGCTCTCCGAGCTGCGCTGGTTCCGCCTGCTGGTGGGGCGGATCGGGGGCCACGACGGCACCCCGATCGTGGTCTCGCGCACCGGCTATACCGGGGAGCTCGGGTACGAGGTCTGGTGTCACCCCGACGACGGCCCCGCGGTCTGGGACGCCATCTGGGAGGCCGGGGCCGAACACGGGCTGAAGCCGCTGGGCCTCTCGGCCCTGGACATGCTGCGGATCGAGTCGGGCCTGATCTTCGCCGGCTACGAGTTCGACGACCAGGTGGACCCCTTCGAGGCAGGGATCGGATTCGCGGTCGCGCTCGACAGCGGTGACGAATTCATCGGCAAGGCCGCCCTGGAGGAACGGAAGGCCCACCCCCAGCGGACGCTGGTCGGCCTCGAGCTGGGCGGGCAGGAAACCGCGGGCCACGGCGACTGCGTCCACGTCGGACGCTCCCAGGTCGGAGTCGTCACCAGCGGCACCCGCAGCCCGGTGCTGCGCAAGAACATCGCGCTGTGCAGGATGGCCGTGCAGTACGCCGAGCCCGGAACCGAGGTCGAGGTCGGAAAGCTCGACGGCCACCAGAAGCGGATCCCGGCGACGGTCGTCCCGATCCCCTTCTACGACCCCGAGAAGAAGCGCCCGCGCTCGTAGCGACTCAGCTGCCGGGACCTGCGAGGCCGGCAACGAGCCTATGGTGGCTCTCAGGCGTCCGATGT
Source organism: uncultured Actinomycetes bacterium (assembly GCA_963840235.1). GTDB lineage: Bacteria > Actinomycetota > Thermoleophilia > Solirubrobacterales > 70-9 > JBBRHQ01. Next base: position 100,108 of record CAWIYC010000002.1, on the reverse strand, counting down.
CAGGTCGCGATAGCGGCCGCCGTGGAAGAGCAGGGGCCGGGCGCCTTCGTCATGGCAGGCGTACTCCACCTTGCCGAGGAAGAGCGAGTGGTCGCCGCCCCAGTAGGAGCGAACGACCCTGGCCACGAACTGCGCCGCCGAGCCCTCCACCAGCGGGGTCTCGTGGACGATGTCGAAGCCCGGAGCGGCCGCCCCCGGTGCGTCGCGGCCGGCGAAATGGTCCGAGAGGGCGTTTTGATCGGCTGCGAGGACACTGACCGCGAAGCGCCGGCCCTCGTGAAGCAACGAGCACATCTTCGTTCGGCGATCGATCGAGATCAAGACCAGCGGCGGCTGCATCGAAACCGACATGAAGGCGTTCGCCGTCATGCCATGGACCTGGTCGGCGACCCGGGTGGTGATCACGGTGACACCGGTCGCGAACATGCCGAGCGTCCTGCGCAGGGCCACGGCGGGGTCCTCGCCGTCGATCTCGAGCGGGTCCTCCTCCGGCGGCGCGACCGGCTCCTCCCCGATCCCATCCGGACCGCTGCCGACCCAGGCTCCCGCCTCCGCCAGCGTGAGGTCGAACTCGTGCGGGGTCGAGGGCGTATCGCTCACGGTCCCATTATCCAGCGGGATCGAGCGGCGGCGGGGGCTCGCCCTGCCCCCAGGCGTCGAGGCCGCCGTCGATCACGAGACTCGTCCCGGTTACGTAACCGCCTCCCTCGGAGGCGAGAAAAGCGATCGTCTCTCCCACCTCCTGCGGCCGGCCAAGCCTGCCCAGCGGCACCTGCCTCCGCGAAGCCTCGAGCGACTCCGGGCCGTAGGAGGCCAGGCCCTCCGTCTCGATGTTGCCGAGCACGACGCAGACGGTTCGGATCCGGTACCGGCTCCACTCCAGCGCCAGCCCCGAGGCGAGGTTCTCGAGCCCGGCGCGGGCGGCGGCGGCGTGGGCGAAGCCGGGAATCCCCCGCCGGGGCGAGAAGCCGAGGAAGACGATCAGGCCCCCCGAGCCGGGGATCATCGAGCGCTTGGCGACCTCGCGGGTGAGCTCCCAGGCGGCCTCGAGGTTGAGCTGGTTCACGGCCCGCATCCCCTTGGCGCTGACCTCCTCCGCCGCCGCGGTGAACTGGCCCCCGGCGTTGTTGACGAGCACGTCCACGGCGCCGAAGTGATCCAGGGTCGCGTCGAGGAGGCCCCCGACCCGGTCGGCTTCGCGGACGTCGCAGGGAAGGGCGAGGCACTCTGCTCCCATGGCCTCAAGCTCGGAGCGGACCGCCTCCAGCGGGCCCTGGCGGCGACCGCAGATTGCGACACGCGCCCCCGATGCGGCGAATGCGAGGGCCGTCGCCCGCCCGATCCCGGTGCCGCCGCCGCTGATCAGGGCGACCCTGCCCCGGTTGGCGTCCTCCGCCAGGACCCCGGTCACTCGGGAAACCCTGTCATTCGCCGCGCCAGGTGGGTTCCCGCCCTTCGGCAAAGGCTCGCGGTCCCTCCTCGGCGTCGTCCGAGGCCATCGCCCGGTCATAGGCGGGGACCCTGCCCGACCGAATCGCCGCAAACCCCTCCTCGACCGTGAGTCTTTCGGTTGCCGCCAGCGTCGCCTTCACCGCCTGCGTAGCCAGTGGCGCCGCTGCCTCGACCCTGGCAGCAAGCTCGCGGGCGGCGGGCAGCAGGTCGGGTGGCTCGACAACCCGGTTGACCAGGCCCCACCGGGCCGCCTCGGCGGCGTCGATCGGCTCGCCGGTCAGCAGCATCTCCATCGCCAGGGGATGCGGCATCCGCCGGGGCAGGCGGAAGATCCCGCCCGAGTCGGCGATGAACCCCAGCGTCACCTCGGGCAGCGAGAAGTGCGCGCCGGGGACCGCGACGACCATGTCGCAGGCGAGGACCAGCTCGAACCCGCCCCCGGCCGCGTAGCCGTTGACCGCCGCGATCACCGGCTTCTCCAGGTCGAAGAGCTCGGTAAGGCCTCCCAGCCCCCCGGATCCGAAGTCGTCCGGGTCCCCGGCGGCGTAGGCCTTGAGGTCCCAGCCGGCGGAGAAGAAGCGCTCGCCGGCGCCGGTGACGATCGCGACCCGCAGCCCGGAGTCGTCCCGGAACTCGACGAACGCCTCCCCCATGACCTTGCTCGTCGCCGAGTCGATCGCATTCGCCTTCGGCCGGTCGATCGTCAACTCCATCGTCGCCCCGCGCCGCTCGATCCGGATCCCGTCCATTCGCAGTGACCCTACCCGCCCGGGCCCGAGGTCACGGCGGCAGCGCCGGGGCTGGGCGCAGGACGCCGAAGCTGGTGGTGGGGGGCCGAAGCGTGAGGGCACGGACGGCGAACTCCCTGCCCCAGGGGATGATCTCGAACCGCTGGGCGAAGGCGCAGTCGTTCTGCTCCACGCCGTCGAGGGGGGTCTCCTCGAAGACGTAGGTCCGACCGTACTCCTCGCTGACCCGGAGCTCGCCGCGGCAGCCGGTCGGGTTCAGCGTGACCGCGTCCGGCGACCCCGGCGGCAGGTTGGCGCCGGTGTCCCGGAACTCGACCCTGAGCCAGTAGCGGCGGACACTGTCGCCGGGGCCGTACTCGGCCAGGGCGCCGCTGTGCGGACCCCGCAGCAGCCGCAGGTCCCCCTCGTCGAGGCCGAGGGTGCGCGAGTCCCGCGGCGGCCCGCTGTTGCTGAGGACGCCGACCGCGTTCACCGATCCCCGTTTCCAGTGCCAGAGCAGCTCGTTCCCCTGAAGGTCGGCGGTGATCGTGCCGCCGCTGGTGCAGCTCTCCCGGTTGTTGCGGATGTACTCGCGCAGGACGTAGCGGGTGCCGATCGGCGCGGCGCCCGTCTGGAAGGCCTTGACGACCCCGCCGCAGGGATAGGAGGGGTAGGTGATCGTGCCGCTCGAGTCGTCGGGCCCGGGCCTGCGGGCGATCGTCATCGAGACCGGGTAGGAGGCGTTTTCGCTACCCGGGCCGTACTGGCGGACCATTCCCCGCCAGCGGCCGACGAAGGCGCTGCCGGGGATGATGCTGGTCCCGTCGGCGCCGGCCGCCGCGCTGGTGCCGGCATCGGGCGAGGCAAGGGGATCCGGAGCGTCGCTTGCCGCAATGCCGCCGATTCCGAGCCCGGCGCACTGCCTCATGCCGTAGTCCTCGGCCGCGCTCAGCGATTCGTGCGAGGCGGCCTTGGCGTCGGCGGCCGCCTGGGTGTAGTCGGCGAGGGCCTCCTGACCAGGCGGGCCGGAAGCAGCCTCCAGCGCGGCCCGGTCGGCCTCGGCCAGGGCGCGGCGGGCATCGACGAAGCGGTCGAAGGCGGCGCGCCGCTCATCCGGCGGGTCGAGGTCCTCGAGCGTCCCCAACAGGGACTCGTCGATCGCCAGCTTCGACCGCGTCGTCGCCTCGACCGTGGACGCGTCGATCCGCGCCAGATCGGCGAACGAGCGGGCGCAGGCCCGGTCGGACGCGGCGATCACCTCCTCCCGGGAATCGCCGCCGCCCCCGCAGCCGCCGGTGAGCAGCGCCAAGAGAACTACCGAAAGAGCTGGGACGAAGGCTCGCACGGCATCCCGACCCTAGCCGACGTGGCGCCCGCCGGAATCAACTTTGGGTCCGGAATACGGACGAAAGTGAAGCTCGACCCGAGGGGTCGGATACGGGACATCCCCAATAGACGCGGGCCTCACCCGCTGCGACCCTCGCAGATGCAACCGATGAACATGTACAGGAGGCATCTCGATGAACGACACACCAAACGACGACACACCCAAGATCGAAGACACCGTGGGCGAGCCCACTGAATCCACCGAGCCCGCCGAGTCGCCGGGTTCGCAGCCCCGGCGACTGCTTCGCTCCTCCGGCGATCGCGTCCTCGCCGGCGTCGCGGGCGGGCTCGGCCGCTACTTCGACGTCGACCCGGTCATCTTCCGGATCGGCTTCGGGGTCTCGGTCTTCTTCGGTGGGATCGGCGCCCTGGCATACCTGCTGCTCGCCATCTTCGTCCCCACCGACGGCGAACCCGACCGCGTCCAGCGGGTCGGCGGGAGGCTGCAATCGCTCGGCTTCTGGAAGGCGGCAGGAGTGGTCGCGCTCGCCGCCCTTGCCCTGGCGGGGCTGTTCGCCCTCGCCGGGGGGGCGGCGTTCGCGGTCGCCCTCGGCTGGGGCGTCCCGGTCGCGATACTCGTGATCGCGCTCGGGGGCCTGCTCGGGATCGCGTCCTTCCGGGGCGGCGCCCGCTGGCTGATAGCGCCGGCGCTGGCCCTGGCCCTCGGGGCAGGCGTCGCAGCAGCCTCCGATCTCAATTTCCGTGGCGGGGTCGGGCAGCGCGAGTACCACCCCCTCACTGCCCGGGCCATCCCCGCCGACGGCTACCGGCTCGGCGTCGGCCGGCTCGTGGTAGACCTGCGCGACCTCGACTGGAGCCGAGAGCGGGTGGTCAGGCTCGGCGTCGAGCTCGGGGCCGGCCAGGCCGACGTCTTCGTGCCGTCCCGGGTCTGCGTCTCCGGCCCCACCCACGTCGGCGCCGGCGAGAGTGAGGTCACCGGCGAGCGAAACGACGGGTTCGACGTGGACCACGCCGCCGGCGCCGGCGCCGGCGCCACCCCGCGGCTCGAGATTGACGCGAACGTCCAGGTCGGCCAGTTGCGGGTGATCAACAGCAACAGCGCAGAGGTAGACAACCCCGGCTACGGGCCGGGGCCGCTGCACGAGGACACCGCGCCACAGCGCGCGGCGGAGGCGAGAGCGTGCGCAGAGGGCTGAGCTTCGACCCCGTCTCGCTCGCGTCGGGGGCGGTCATTGCCGCCCTCGGCGCGCTCCTCCTCCTCGACGCCTCCGGCGCCCTCGACCTCTCGCTCGGCTGGATCGCGGTGGCGCTGACGGCGGCGACCGGCGCGATCCTGGTCTTCAGCGGGCTCGACGGCGGCGACGCGGGGCGTCACGATTGAGACCGTGAACGCAATCGCCGGACGAGCACCGCTGCGCCGCGACACCCGCGCCGGACTGATCGGAGGCGTGCTGGCCGGCATCGGCGCCCGAACCGGGGTCGATCCGGTGCTGCTGCGGGTCGCCTTCGTCGTCGTCGCCATCGCCACGGGCGGCCTGGCGCTGCTCGCCTACATCGTCGCCTGGGCCTCGATACCCGCCGAGGGCGATCGTGATCCGCCGCTGCGGCGGCTCGGCCTGCGCACGCGCGCGGGGGGCGGCTGGAAGCTCGCGGCCGGGGTCGGCCTGCTGACGCTGTCGGCTTTGCTCGCCTTTCGCCAGCTCGGCATCTGGTGGAGCGACGCCCTGGTCTGGCCTCTGGTCCTGGCCGCATTCGGGGCCGCCCTGCTTTGGCGGCGCTCGCGCCGGGGCGACTCGGCTGCCGGGCCGGCCTCGGGAGCTTGGGCCGCAGCGGCACCCGCCACCGCGGAGATCGGTGCGCCGGGCGAAGGCGCGCCCCAGGAGCCGTCGCAGCTCACCGAGCTCTACCGCGGTGTCTTCGGGATCCTGCTCGTTGTCGGCGCCGCCCTGCTCTTCCTCTCCTCCAACAACATCCTCGGCGGCCTCCGCGATGCCGCCCTGACGGCCGTGGTCGTCGTCGTCTCGCTGGGGCTGATCCTGGCCCCATTCATCTGGCGGCTCGGACGAAACCTCGCCGCCGAGCGGGCGGAGCGGATCCGCTCCCAGGAGCGGGCCGAGCTTGCCGCTCACCTGCACGACTCGGTGCTGCAGACCCTGACCCTGGTGCAGAAGCGGGCCGGCGACCCGCGCGAGGTTGCGGCCCTCGCCCGTCGCCAGGAGCGCGAGCTCCGCACTTGGCTGGCCGGGGGAAGCGACGGCGAGGCCGGCGAGAGCCTGGCGGCTGCGCTTCGCTCGGTCGGCGAGGAGGTCGAGGATGACCACCGGGTCGCGGTCGAGGCGGTGATCGTCGGCGACTGCGCCGTCGACGAGCGTGGCGAGGCCGTGCTCGGCGCCACCCGGGAGGCACTCATGAACGCCGCCAGACACGCCTCTGAGCCGGGCCCTATCCGCGTCTTTGCCGAGATCGGGGCCGACTCGATCGAGGTCTACGTTCGCGACCGCGGGCTCGGATTTGACCCCGCCGCGGTGCCCCCCGACCGCCGCGGCGTGCGCGAGTCGATCATCGGCAGGATGAGCCGGGCCGGCGGCGACGCCGAGATCCGCTCACCGGGGGACGGCGGCACCGAGGTCGCACTCAAGATACGGCGCGAGGGGCCCGCGGAGGGCGGTGGGGAGAGGTGAGCGCGGAGCGACCCAGCGTCGTCATCGTCGACGACCACGCGCTCTTTCGCGCCGGGGTCCGCTCCGAGCTCGAGGGCCTGGTCGAGATCCGGGCCGAGGCGGGAACCGTCTCCGAGGCGATCGCGGCGACGCTCGCCGAGGAGCCCGACGTGGTCCTGATAGACGTCCACATGCCGGACGGCGGAGGTGCCGAGGTGATTCGCCAGGTCACGCGGAAGCGGCCCGCGCAGCGCTTCCTCGCGCTCTCGGTCTCAGATGCCGCCGAGGACGTGATCGCCGTCATCCGCGCCGGGGCCCGCGGCTACGTCACCAAGTCGATCTCCGGCGAGGAGCTGAGCACCGCGATCTCCCGGGTGCGCGACGGCGACGCCGTCTTCTCCCCCCGGCTCGCGGGCTTTGTGCTCGACGCCTTCCGAGGGGAGATCCCCGAGGCTGAAGTCGATCCTGAGCTCGACCAGCTCACGCCCCGCGAGCGCGAGGTGCTGCGATTGATCGCCCGCGGTTACCTCTACAAGGAGATCGCCCTGCGCCTCGGGATCTCGCCGCGGACCGTCGAGGCCCACGTCAGCGCCGTCCTGCGCAAGCTCCAGCTCTCCAGCCGCCACCAGCTCAGCCGCTGGGCCGTGGACCGGCGACTGGTCGAATGAGCGCTCAGCCGCCGAACTTCACCTTTACGTGCGTTTGGGAGGCCCAAGGTTGCGTTCGGCCCGCTGTCACCAGTTGTTGAGCACGCGCAGGTGGAACTCGGCCATCTCCTCGAGGTCGTCCAGGTCAAGGCTCTCGTCGGCCCCGTGGGCGGCGTCCATGTAGGCGGTGGGGTCGGTGGAGAAGACCGGGGCGAAGCCGTAGGCGACCGTGTCCTGCGCCTTCCGGATCCAGTGGGAGTCGCTGAACCCGGGCGTCACCACCGGGAACAGCTCCGCCCCCGGCAGGCGATCGGCGACGTACTCCTGGCAGATCCGGTATAGCGGGGTATCGGTCGACGACTCGGTGCCCCCCTCGAGCGGCTCCAGCAGGTCCAGCTCATAGGGGATCTCCTCCCCGAGGGCCCGCCCCACCTGATCGCGGATGTCCTCCTCGGTCTCGCCCGGGAGCGCCCGGCAGTCGCAGATGACGTCGGCGAAGGGCGGGATCACGTTGGCGGGCTCGGAGGTCTCGAGCCCCGTCGGGGTGATCGTCATCCGAGTCATCGCCGCCACCAGCGCGCCCAGGGCCGGGTGCTCCCCGGCGACCCAGGAGACCGCCTCGTCAGCATCCGTGGGCGCTCCCAGGGTCTCGAGCGCGGCGGCGACAGATGGCACCAGCCGCGCCGGCGTCCGATGGGCGAGCAGCCTCTCGATCGCGCTCGCCGCGTGGCGAAGCGGGTTGTCGGCACGGCCCGGAACCGAGGCGTGGGCGGCGCGGCCGTGGAGGCGGAGCCGCAACGAGGTCACCTGCTTCTCACCGACCGAGACGGTGACGATCCGGCGGCCTCCGGCAAGCTCGAAAAGCGTGCCGCCGCCCTCGTTGAGAGCGTAGTCGCAGCGCAGGTCCGGGCGCTCGCGAAGCAGCCATGACATGCCGACGTTGGCGGTGTTTCGCTCCTCGTCGGACTCGGCGACCAGGACCACGTCCCCTGCCGGCCTGGCCCCGCTGCGGGCGAAGGCGGCCATTGCCACCGCCCGCGCCGCCAGCTCGTTCTTCATGTCGGCTGCGCCGCGTCCGACCAGCTGCCCGTCGCGGATCCGGGCCTCGAACGGTGGCACCGTCCAGTTGGCGCGCGGCGCGGGGACCACGTCTGTGTGGCCCATCAGCATCAGCGAGGGCCCGTCGCCGCCTCCGATCCGGGCGACGAGGTTGAGCCGTTCGCGGTCCGGGCCGACGAGCTCGCACTCGACCCCGGCGGCGGTGAGACGATCGGCGACGAGCTCCGCCGCCGGTGTCTCGTTGCCGGGAGGGTTCGAGGTGTCGAGGCGGATCAGGTCCCGGGCCAGCCCGATCACCTCTTCCCGCAGCTCGGCGCAGCTCATCGCCGATCGCCGGCGAGCCGGCGGACCGCCTCGACCGGGAACGGCTCCTGGGAACTGCCGTCGAGCCGCTGCGCCGGGCGGGCGGCGACGAGGCAGTTGTAGACGGCCTCGTGGGCTGCCTCGTAGGCGGCGGCAAAGTAGGGGTTGAGCTCGCTGCTGGCGAGGGCGCCGGAGGACGAGGTGGCGAAGGCGAGGCCGATCTCCCCCGAGCCCTCGGCCGCATAGGAGCCGGCGCGGGCGAGCCCCAGCAGCGGTCGCAGGGCCAGCCGCCGCAGCTGATGCGCCGACATCGGCGCGTCGGTGGCGCAGACCGTGATGCAGGAGCCGTGTGGCTCGGACCTCACTGGCGCCGGGCCGAGGCTGGTCCCGAGAAGATCGAGGTACTCGCGATCGCCGAAGTTGCAGAGCAGCAGCACCCCGACGTGATGGCCGCCGACGGCGCGCGAGGCGGTTCCGATCCCGCCCGGGAAGTCGAAGCAGCTCATCCCGGTGCCGGCGCCGACGCTGCCCTCGGCCACCTCGGTACCGAGGTTCGAGAGGGCCCGCTCGACGTCTTCCCCCTTGACTGTGCCCGAGTCGGCCATGGGGCCGTCATCGCACTCGCCGACCACCGGCAGCACCACGTCGCCCGGCCCCCTGCCCGATGCCAGCACCGCCGCCTGGTGGACGGCGCCGACGGCGTGCGATCCGCAGAGGTAGACCGGCGTTTCGATCGAGCCGCGCTCGTCGATCTCGAGCTTGCCGGTGAGCTCGCCCATGCCGTTCACGGTCGCCGCCCCGGCGGGCGCCGGCAGCGACGGCGGGACGACCACGGTGACGCCTGTGCGCTCGCCGCTGGACGCCTGCGCGTGGCCGACCCGGACCCCGGGCACGTCGGTGATCGCGTTCCCCTGGCCGGGAGCGAGGTGACCGACGGGACCGGCGATCTGGCGCCAGCGCTCAGCCATCGCCCGCCCTGGCCGCTTCGGCGGCGATGCTGGGGTCGTGCAGAAGGCAGGCTGCCATCTGCTCCCGCCCCCCGATGGGGATCAGCTTCGGGTCGACGCGGTCGCAGGGCTCGAAGCGACGGGGACAGCGCGGGTGGAAGCGACAGCCGGGGGGCACCTCGGTGGCGTCCGGGAGCTCCCCGCCCAGCAGCTCGCGCCGGCCTCCCCCTCCCGCTGTGGGCACCGGGATCGCATCCACCAGCGCCTGCGTGTAGGGGTGGCGGGGATGCTCGATCACGTCCACGGCCGTGCCCTGCTCGACCACCCGCCCCAGGTACATCACAGCCAACCGGTCGCAGAGCGACCAGGCCAGGCTGAGGTCGTGGGTGATGAACAGCAGCGCCAGGCCGCGGCGTTCCTGAAGCCCGCCGAGGACGGTGAGGATCTGGGCCCGCACCGAAGCGTCGAGCATCGAGACCGGCTCGTCGCAGATCAGGCCCTCGGGCTCGAGCACGAGCGCGGCGGCGATCGCCACCCGCTGGCGTTGGCCGCCGGAGAGCTGATGCGGGTAGCGCTGTCCGAAGCGCTCGGGGTCCATCCCGACGTCCTCGAGCGCGCTCCGCACCCGCCCCTCGTGCTCGGCCCGGTCCACCCCCTGGACGACGAGCGGCTCGGCGACGATCGAGCGGACCCGCTGGCGCGGGTTGAGCGTCTGGTAGGGGTCCTGGAAGATCATCTGCACCCGCCGGCGCAGCTCCCCCAGGTCCGACTTGCCCTCCAGCTTGCTGCCGTGCAGCGCCACCTCGCCCGCGGCGGGCTCGACCAGGCCGAGCAGGGCCCGCGCCAGGGTCGACTTTCCGCAACCGGACTCCCCCACCACCCCGAAGACCTCCCCTGCTCGCCAGTCGAGGGAAACACCGTCGACCGCCCGGGTAACGCCCTTGCGGACCTTGAAGCTCACCGCGAGGTCGCGGACCTCCATCAGTGAATCGCTCATGTCTCCTCGCTCGCCGCGGCCGCCGGCTCCGGCCAGTCGCTCCACGGCGCGAAGTGGCAGGCGCTGGCCTGTCCCGTACGCACCTCCCGCAACCGGGGGTCCTCGAGGCATTGCTCGGCCGCGTAGGGGCAGCGCGGCCGGAAGCGGCAGCCCTGCGGCATGTCGCCGGGGTCGGGGGGGCCGCCCGGGATCGGCGTCGCCAGCCCGCGCTCGCCGCCGATCACCGGCAGGGTGTCGAGCAGGCGCTTGGTGTAAGGGTGCTGCGGCGCTTCGAAGACGGAGTCCACGGCACCGATCTCGACGATCCGGCCCGCGTACATGATCGCGATCCGGTCGCAGGTCTCCGCCAGCACCCCGAGATCATGCGAGATCAGGATCAGGGCCAGCCCCAGCTGCTCGCGCAGGCGCTCGAGCAGCTCCAGCACCTGGGCCTGCATGACAACGTCGAGCGCCGTGGTCGGCTCGTCGGCGATCACCAGCGACGGGCGGCAGGCGAGCGCCAGCGCGATCATCACCCGCTGGCGCTGGCCACCGGAGAGCTGGTGCGGGTAGCGGTTCCCAAGCCCCGGCGTCAGGCCGACCGTCTTCAGCAGCTCGCTGATCCGATCGCGCACGTCCTTCCCTTGCTGCCGCTTCTCGTGCAGACGGATCGCCTCGGCGATCTGGGAATTCACCCGTTGCACCGGGTCGAGCGAGTTCATCGCACCCTGGAACACGAGCGAGATGTGGCGCCATCGCACCAGCCCCATTCCCGCCTCGGTCCGCTTCTCGACGTTGATCGGCTCGTCCACCTCCGGGGGTCTCAGGGTCAGCGTCCCGGACTGCTTCAGGGTAGGCGGCAGCAGCTTCATCAGCGCCAGCGCGGTGGTGGTCTTGCCGCAGCCCGACTCCCCGGCCAGCCCCAGCGCCTCCCCCTGATTGAGGGTGAAGTCGACGCCGTCGACGATCGGCTGGCCGTCGTGCTGGACGCGCAGGTCCGAGACCTCGAGCAGGGCGCTCACGGGTGATCCCGCAGTCGCGGGTTGACGTGCTCTTCCAGCATGTAGCCGAGGATCGACACCGCCAGCACCAGGGTGGTGATGCAGAGGCCGGGCGGGATCACGTACCACCACGCCCCGGCACTGGGGGCGCCGGCGTTGAAGGCGTTCTCGAGCATCGTGCCCCAGGAGATCCGGGTCGGGTCGCCGAGGCCGAGGAAGGCGAGGGCTGACTCCGAGAGGATCGCCACGGCGACGATAAGAACGGTGTTGGCGAAGATCAGCGGCATCGTGTTCGGGAATATGTGGGTGCGGATGATGTAGAGGTCGCTCGCCCCCAGCGCACGGGCGCGCTCGACGAAGGCACGCTCGCGCAGGGTCAGCACCTGGGCGCGGACGATGCGCCCCGTACCGGCCCAGGAGGTCAACCCGATGACTGCGATCAGGACCGTCAGCGAGGGGCTCAGCAGGCGGGCGAGGACGATCATCAGCGGCAGCGTCGGGATCACCAGGAACCAGTTCTCCAGCGGGTCGAGGATGCGGTCGGTCCAGCCGCCGAAGTAGCCGCCGGCGAGACCCACGGCCGCCCCCAGCACGGCAGAGATCACCGCGGCGGAGAAGCCGACGATGATCGAGACCTGCGCCCCGACCAGCAGTTGAGAGAGGACGTCGGAGCCGAACTCGGTCGTCCCCAGCGGGTGATCGGCGCTGATGCCCTTGAGCACGGTGAGGCTCGAGGCATTCGGGTCGTGGGGCGCGATCAGGCTGCCGAAGATCGCCATCAGGCAGAAGATCCCGACCACCGTGAGGCCGAGGCGGCCGCGCCAGGTGTTGAGGAAGAGATCGCGGACGCTGCGCTCTGCAGCCGGCGCGCCGGTGGCGACAGCGACCGGCGTGCCCACAGCGGCGGTCCCCTGCATCTCGGTCATCTCGACTGCACCCGCGGGTCGAGGTAGAAGTAGAGGCAGTCGGCGGCGAAGTTGGCGAGGATGACCCCGGCGGAAAAGATAAGGAAGGTGCCCTGGAGCACCGGGAAGTCCTTGTCGTTGATCGCGTCGAATGTGAGCTGGCCGAGGCCCGGCCAGGAGAAGACCGTCTCGATCGTGATCGCTCCCCCGACCACGGCCCCGAACTGGATCGCCGCCAGGGTCACCAGCGGCAGCAGCGCGTTGGGGACCGCGTGCCGGCGGACCACCCGGTCCCAGGGTAGGCCGATGGCGCGCTTGACGGTGACGAAGTCCTCGGTCAGCACGTCGACCATCGACGAGCGCATGATCAGGAAGTACTGGCCGAGCAGCATCAGCGTCATCGCCGTCGCCGGCAGCACCAGGTGGTCGGCGACGTCGAGCGCGTTGTCGAAGAAGCCCGAGAACTCGACGCCGGGGGTCGCCTGCAGCCCGGCGGGGAAGATCGGTATCTCCACCGCGAAGAGGATGATCAGGATGATCCCGATCCAGTACTCCGGCGCCGCGTAGGTGAAGAGGCTGAAGCCGAGCAGGCCGTCGTCGGTGCGCCTTCCGCGCCGGGTCGCGGCGATCACCCCCATCCAGGCGCCGATCACGGTCGCCAGCAGCGTCCCGGTGCCGACCAGCAGCAGCGTCCACGGGAGCGCATCCTTGATCTCGTCCCAGACGGTCCTTCGTGTCTGCTGGCTGGTGCCGAGGTCGAGGCGCACGGTGTCGCCCACGTAGTCGGCGAACTGGCCGACCAGCGGCTTGTCCAGCCCGTAGTTGGCCTTCAGCTTCTCGATCTCCTGCGGCGTCGCCCGCGGCAACCGCGCGAGCTGCGTCGTCGGGTCGCCCATGACCCGGAAGAGGAAGAAGTTGAAGACGAGGACGAAGGCGAACGTCAGCAGCGCCGCCGTCGCCTTGCCCGCGAGCCAGCGTCCGCTCAAGCGCCGCCCCTCATTCCTCCAGCTCCAGCGGCTCGTTGCGACGCCGGCGCGAGCGGACGACGAAGAAGACGATCGCCCCGGCAACCACCGCCACGATCGCGATGATGATGCCGGTGCTGCTTCCACCGCCCCCGTCCGAGGCGCCGCTGGCGGGCTCCAGGGTCACCAGCGGCGCGTATCCGACCTGCTCGCAGAGGATGTCCCCTGTCTCGTCCTGCGGGCACTGCGGCGAGACATTGGCGATCCTGTCGGTCCGGTAGGCCTGCAGGTTGGGGTCGTAGGTCAGAACCAGGTAGGGCAGGTCGCGCTGGGCGATCGCGATCATCTGCTGGATCGTCTGCTTGCGCGCCTCGGTGTTGAACTGGGTCGACTGCTTCTGGTAGAGCCGGTCGTACTCAGGGTCGGAGAAGAAGGAATCGGACGAGGTGCCGATCTCTCCGGTCGTCAGCAGGCTGAGCAGGAAGCTCGGATCGTAGGGGTCTCCCCCCCAGCCCCAGATGAAGGTGTCGAAGTCCGGAGCCGGCTTGCCGTTCTCCTTCCTCACCGTCAGCTCGGTCAGCTTGTCGGTGCTGACCACCTGGACGTTGAACTTGACGCCGATCTTGTCCGCCTGCTCGGCGACCAGCTTCGCCGCCTGAATGTTGTACGGCGACTCCGAGCGCACGTAGAGGTCGAAGGAGAGATCGTTGCCGTCCTTCGAGCGCACCCCGTCGCCCTGGCGGGTGTAGCCGGCGTCGTCGAGGATCTGGTTGGCCTTCTCGAGGTCCGGCGGGTTGTAGTCCATCGCCGGCAGCTCGAAGAAGGACTTGTAGAACTCCGGCAGCAGTCCGTGGCCGATGTAGGAGGTGCCGCGGGCGGCTATCTCGTTGATCCGGTTGCGGTCCACCGCGTAGCCGATCGCCTGCCGGACGGCGCGGTCCTGGACCGCCGGGTTGAACTGGGCATCGGGACAGTCCTTCTTCGAGCAGAGGTTGAAGGCCAGCTCGGTGAACGCCGGCGTCGAGCTGCGGAAGGTGTCGATGTTGGGCTCGTTCCCGAGCTGCTCGAATGTCGAGGCCTGGACCTCGGCGACGAGGTCGATCTCACCCAGCTGGAGCGCCCGTTCCACGGCGTCCTGATTGCCGTAGGTGATGAACTGGATCTCGTCGAACTTCGGCTTCGGCCCGCGGAAGTTCGGGTTGCGATCGAGCTTGGTTATCTTCCCCCGCTCGAAGTCGGTGACGATGTAGGGGCCGCTGCCGACCAGCGGCGTGTCCGGCTGGTAGGAGCCGGTCAGCTCGTCAACCGGGACCTTGCCCCAGATGTGCTTGGGGATGATGTAGATGAAGAGGCCGCCGACGATCCTCGCGTCCGGCTTGCTCGTATTCACCACGACGGTGTCCTTGTCGGGGGTCTCGATCGAGGTGACGTTGTTGGTGTAGCTGGTGAACAGGCCCCCGTTGCCGCCGAGGACCTCGAGCGAATACTTGACGTCGGCCGAGGTGATCGGCTGCCCGTCGGACCACTTCGCGTTCGGGTCGAGCTTGAAGGTGACCGTCTTGCCGCCGTTGGAGACCTTCCAGCTCTTGGCGATGCCGGGGGCCGGTGAGAGGTCCTTGGGGCTGAAGTTGACCAGCAGGTCCCAGTTCATCGCCCAGATCGTGTAGCTCTCCTCGTCGAGGCCGACGAAGGGGTTGATCGTGGACGGGTTCTGCGCCCAGCCGATCCGGAGCACGTTCTGCTGGGAGCCGCCGCCGGAGGTCGAGTCCTCGGCGCTCGCAGGCAGGGCGACGAACGCGACGGTCAGCGCGACGACGGCCGCCATCAGTCCTACCGCGCTCCAGATGCTCCTCAGCCTCATTGCGAATCCTCTCCTTGTTGTTGATCCTCCGATTGCGCCACAGCAGCCTCCATCACTTCCAAAGTCTTAGCCTCCCCGTCGAGCCGGACGGTCGCGCCGAGCGGCATCGTCGCCATGTGCTTGCCATGGCCCACGGGCACGTTGGCGATCGCCGGGATGCCCAGCGGCGCGATCAGCTCGTCCAGCATCTCCTCGACCGAGAGCGTCGATTCCGGTCCCTCGGGCACGGTCTGCGCCTGCAGGTTGACGTCGGTGCCGAAGACGAAGCCCGCGGCGCGATCGAGCTTGCCGGCACGGACCAGGTGGTTGAGCCCGGTATCGATCAGATAGGGCTCGGTGTTGAGGTCCTCGACCATGACCACGCATCCGTCCGTCTGAACCTCGTAGGGGGTGCCGATGCTGGCGCAGAGAAGCGTCAGGCAGCCACCGACGAGAGGCGCCTCGGCTCTACCGGGACCGATGGTGAGGACATAGGGGTTCTCAGGGTCCTCGAAGACCCGCCCAAGCGGCTCCGGCTCGAAGGCCCGGTGGAACCAGGCCTCGGTCTCCTGAGTCAACTCCTTCTTGCGCCGGGTGAAGCGGAGGAAGTTGGGCCCGTAGAAGGTGACCCACCCGGCGTGCGCCGCGAGCGCCAGGTGCACCGCGGTGATGTCGCTGAAGCCGCAGACGATGCGGGGGTCGCCGACCGCGCCCCAGTCGATCCGGTCGTACAGCCGGGCGGCGCCGTAGCCGCCGCAGAGAGCGTGGACCATGTCGATGCCGGGCTCGCTCAGCGCCCACTGCAGGTCGGCTGCGCGCTCCTCGTCGGTACCGGCCAGGTAGCCGTGCACCTTGCGATGGTTGGGGCCGAAGACCACCTCGTGGCCGCGGGCCTCGAAATAGGCCGTCGCCTGTTCGATCTCCGAGCGGGTCTGCGGCGGGCTGGCCGGCGCCACCACCGCGATCGTCGCCTGCTCTCCCAGGGCCGGGGGCTTGATCCGCGCCATCGCCCTACTCCCGCTCCTCCGCGAGGAGCACATGGGAGACGCTCTCGATCGCTTCCGCGACCAGCGCCGCGGGCGCCCCCACCGATCCCAGCACCAGCTCGACGTGAAGGTCGGCGACGCGCTCCAGCGCCAGCGGCCCCGCCGGGTCGAACCAGAGCGCGACCCCTGTGCACTGCAACAGGATCGCGTAGGTGGCGACGTCGACGTCGGAGACGCGCAGGGAGCCGTCGTCCGTTCCCTCGCGGATCATCGCGTTGAACATCGCCTGGTAGGAGTCGCGCTTGGCGATTAGCGCCAGCCGGGGCTCCTCGGTGAGGGCGCGGATCTCGCTGTCGGTGACGAAAGCCGCACGGCGGTGGATGCCGTGGAAGACGACGTGCTCCCAGACCGCCGCCGCCAGCTTCAGCGCAGGCCTGCGCTGGCGTCCGACCGCAGTCAGGACCCTTGCCGTCAGCCGCTCCATGAAGTCGTCCTGGAGGCTGACGAGGATCGCCTCCTTGCCCGGGTACCAGTGATAGATCGCCGCCGGCTGCACCTCTGCCGCGGAGGCGATCGCCCGCATCGAGGTCGCGTGGTAGCCGCGCTGGGCGAACAGCTCCAGGGCCGCCCGGTGGATCATCTCACGGGTCTCCGGCCCGCGCCTCGCCGACGAGCGACCGTTCTCGACGGCGCTGCCCGGGGAGCCCGGGGGCACGATCGCGCCGGCCTCAGCCAAGGCTCAGCAGCTCCGGGGTCTGGGCCTGGGTCGCGACCTCGCGGCCGAGGGTGCCGGCGAGGCCGACTGCCATCTCCACCAGGGCGGCGTTCGACGGGGCGTGCACGCCCTTGCTGATGTATGAGACGTCCTCGAGCCCGGTGCGGATTCCGGGAGCCCCCAGCAGCAGAGCAAGGCCGAGCATCCGCTGATGGTGGCGGCCGATGCAGGTGACCGTCCAGAAGGTGTCGGCGGGGAGCGGGCGCAGCATCGCCTCGAGAGCCTCGGGAGATGCGTCTATTCCTCCGGGGACGCCGAAGACGAGGTTGATCCGCAGTGGGGGCACCAGCAGCCCCTCTCCGAGCCAGCGCACCGCGCTGACGACGTGGCCGACATCGAAGGCCTCGACCTCGAGCGCGATGCCGGCCCCGCTCGCGCGCTCGATGATCCCGCGCCCGGCCGGCGGCGGGGTGATGAAGGTCTCGTCGCCGAAGTTCATCGAGCCCGACTCGACCCCGGAGATGTCGGGCTTTGCCTCCAGGCCCGTCGTCCGCTCCTCGATCGTCATGTCGTTGGCACCGCCGGTCGAGACCATCGTCAGCATCTCGGTCTCGGCTCGGATCCGGTCGATGACTTCGACGAACAGCTCGGGGCGGCCGCTCGGGGTGCCGTCGTCCTCGCGCACGTGGAGATGCGCCACCGTCGCCCCCGCCGCGTTTGCCCCGATCGCCGAGTCGGCGATCTCCTGCGTCGTGTAGGGGATGTTCGGGTTGTTCTCGCGGAAGACGTCGGCGCCGGTGACCGCGACAGTGACGACGACGGGGTTGCTGTTCCATGCGCTCATCTGCTGGCCTCCTCGTTGCTCGACAGCGCCGCGCGCTCTTCGTCGGTTATCAGCCGCGAAACGCGCTGGGCGGGATCCCAAAGCACCAGCCCGAACTCGGCCTCGACCACGACCCGGCCTTCGTCGTCGAGGATGCGCTCGCTGGTGGTCAGGCTCGAGCGGCCCAGCTCGCGCACCGAGCACTGCACCGTGACCGAGCCGAAGGCGGGGTCTATCTCGCCGTTGAAGCTGACCGAACAGCGCCCGACGACGTACTCCTCGCGGCGCACCCCGCGCTCGGCGAGGAAGGCGTCGCGCCCCTCTTCGAGGTAGGTGAGAACGACCGTGTGGTTGACGTGGCCGAGACCGTCGAGGTCGCGCCAGCGCATCTGCACCCGATGCCCGTGGGCAGCGTTCACGCGGTCTCCTCCACCGGCGCGCCCAGCGCCTCGCGTAGAGCCGGATTGCGGCGCACGAGGTCGAGCGCGTAGGAGCCGAGGTCGGGGGTGTAGCCACTTCCGACCATCATCCGCGCGTTCGAGGAGAGCCCGTCTCCGGTCAGGGCCACGGTCGAGAACCGGGTCGCCATCGAGAGGAAGAGGACGGTGCCACCGTCGGCGGTGAGCATGATCGCGGTCGGCTCGCAGCCGAAGGCGTTGACGACCGAGACCGTGAGGTCGGCGGCCGGAACCCCGGCCCGGCGCAGCGCCTCGACGGCTCCGAGCGGGTCGCGTAGGTCGGCACTGACGCCGATGTCGCAGAGGCCGAGCCGGCTGACAAGCTCGACCGCGTCGGGATCGACGTCGACGGCGACCACCGTGCCGCCGTCCATCGCCTCCCTCGCCGCCGCCATCGCCAGCTTGCCGGCGTGGCCCGCCCCCAGCACGCAGACGGTGCCCGATTGGGGCGCGAGGTCGCGGGTGTGGGAGGCGGCGGTGTAGACGTCGTAGACCTCGAGCGCCGTCTCCAGCGGCAGGTCGTCTGGCACCGGGCCCCAGGGGGCGCGGTCGCAGACATAGGCGGTTCCGGAGACCTCGACCTGCGGCGAGGCGGGGTCGAGACCCCTGACGGCCTCGAGGCGAAGCGGCGTCAGCGTCAGCGAGGCGAGGGTGATGATCCTCGCCCCCATCGGCGGAGGCGACCCGAGGCGCTCGCCGGCGGCGGCGACGGTCCCGAGGAGGACGCCGCCCGAGTCGGTGTCGGGGTTGTGCATCTTCCCCCGCGAGCGAACGATCTCGAGGATCCGTTCCGCCATCCGCTCCGGCTCGCCGCCGCTGCGCTCCCTGATCTCACGGTAGGAGGTTGAGTCGATGCAGAGCCGCTCGACCGAGACCTCGAACTCGAACGGGCGCACGGGCCCGACGGGGTCGAGGCGCGCGGCCGGTTGCGGCAGGGCGCCGCGGGGCTCCAGGACCCTGTCGGCGCCCACCCTCTGCTCCGTCTCCCGCTTCAGATCGCTCTTCATGAACGCTCGTTAGAACCTATAACGAGCGTTCGACCCGTGTCAATACCCTCTCTGGCGTGACCCTGGCGACGCCAGCCGTCTGGAGCGACCGCAACCGCCTCCATCAACCGGGGGGCGAGATCTGGGTCGGGGTGCGCACCCCGGGCACCGAGGTGCCGGCCCGCGCCGATCGGATCCGCGAGGCCCTCGAGGCGGCAGGCGTTCGCTTCGTCGAGGCCGAGCCCCACCCCCGCGATGACCTCCTCGCGGTCCACGACCGTGAGCTCCTCGACTACCTCTCCCGGGCCTGGGAGGAGTGGCGGGCTTCCGGCCTGCCCGAGGACCCCGGCCAGGACCGCGTCGTCCCCTATCTCTTCCCCCATCCCGGGATGCTGGGCGACCTCCCCCTCCCGACCCCGCCCGCGCCGTCGGCGCGGGCGGGACGCTTCGCCTACGACACCATGACCCTGATCGGCCCTGGCACCTGGGAGGCGGCCCTGGGGGCCGCGGACGCCGCCCTCACCGCGGCCGACCTGGTGGCGAGCGGCGAGCCCGCCGCCTACGCCTGCTGCCGGCCTCCCGGCCACCACGCAACCCGCACCGCCTTCGGCGGCTCCTGCTATCTCAACAACGCCGCCGCGGCGGCCGCCAGGCTGCGCGACTCCGGCCGCGGCCCGGTGGCGGTGATCGACATCGACGCCCACCACGGCAACGGCACCCAGTCGATCTTCTACGGCGGGGCGGAGGTCCTCACCGGCTCGGTCCACGTCGACCCCGGCGCCGGCTGGTTCCCCCACTTCCTCGGCTTCGCCTCCGAGGCCGGCACCGGCGCCGGCGGGGGCGCCAACCGCAACCTCCCGCTGGCGCCCGGCGCCGGCGACGGGCTCTGGCTCGACGCGGTCGCCGACCTCGCCGCCTGGGCCGGCGAGGGCGGAGCGCGCAGCCTGGTGGTGGCGCTGGGAGTGGACGCCGCCGGGAGCGACCCGGAGAGCCCGCTCGAGGTGACCGCCGACGGCTACCGCGACGCGGGTCGCGCCCTCGGGGCCCTCGGCCTTCCGACCGTCGTCATCCAGGAGGGCGGCTACGACCTGGAGACGATCGGCCCCCTGGTCTTGGAGGCACTCACCGGCCTGGAAGAGGGCCGCGGCTAGGCACCGGACCGCCGAACTTCACGCTTCGTGGGTTGCGGCGACCGCCCCCGCCGAAGAGGCGACGAAAACGAGCAGGCCGAGGCAGAGCCCGATCAGAAGGCTGCGTCGACTGGAATCGCGAGTGGTGATCGAGGGGGCGATTGGACTGGCCTCATATCCCGAAACCCTCCCCCTCGGTGCAAGTTGCTCTGTGCGGCGCTGCCCTCCACGATCTGACCTCCCGGGCCCTACCAGTTGCGCTTCGTGCCGAACAGCTCCTGGGCGTAGCCGGCCACCGAGATCGGCGACATGAACAGTTGGTAGGTGAGCAGGTAGCCGAGGAAGCCGAGGCGGTTCTGCCGCACCTTCAGACCGACCTCCTCGAACGACTGGCGGCTGAGCCGGTACATGATCCCGGAGAGGAGCATGTTCAGGGGCAGTACCGCCAGCGTCATCGGGCCGACGATGGCGAAGTTGCCGCCCAGCGCCAGCACGATTCCGATCGGGAAGGCGATCGAGTAGACGAGGTCTATGTAGGGGAAGATGAAGTTGACGAGGACGGCATGGATGTTGGAACGTCCCCCGGCGAGGAGGGCGGCACCGTGCTCGTGCAGCCCTTCGATCATCCCCCGTGCCCAGCGGCGCCGCTGGCGGGCGAACCCCTTGGCGGTGTCGGGTGCGCCGGTGAAGGCGATCGCTGTGCGCTCGTAGCCGACGCGGCCGCCCTTGCGCATCATTGCCCAGGTGAGGACGATGTCCTCGCCGATCCGGTCCGGCCAACCGCCGGCGCCGGTCAGCGCAGCAGTGCGATAGACGCTAAAGGCTCCCTGGGCGACCATCGTCCCCTGGAAAAGGCCCTGCTGGCGCTTGACCGAGGCGATGCCAAGGAAGTAGTCCCACTCCTGCGCCCGGGTAATGAAATTCTGGCGCGAGTTGCGGACAAAGACGGCGCCGGCGATCGCCACCGTGTCGGGCGGCGAGATCAGCAGCCTGGCGACGATGCGGCGAAGCGAGGAGGGCATCAGCAGCGTGTCTGCATCCACGGTCGCGACCAGCGGGGTCCCCACCTTCTTCAGGGCCCCGTTCAGGGTCAGCGCCTTGCCGCTGTGGGGCAGGGTCGCCACCGAGACCCTGGGGTCGGACCCGGCGCGTCTGCGGGCCAGCTCGGCGGTACGGTCGGTGGAGCCATCGTCGGCGACCAGGACCCGCAGCTCGCCGGGGTAGTCCTGCTTGAGCACGTAATCAAGCGTCTCCTCGATCGTGTCCTGCTCGTTGAAGCAGGCGACGACCACTGTCATCTCCGGGAAGTCGAGGTCGAAGCGCAGCCGCGGGGGGCGGTCGATCAGCAGCGAAGCGATCAGGTTGGCGTTCAGGTAGCCGGGGATGATCGCGATACCCATGATGACCATGATCGCCCCCGGCAAGGTGATCGATTGGCTCAGCTCCTCGATCCACGGAATCGCCAGCCACAGCGATAGACCCGCCCAGGCCAGGGCGATCGCGACGACCAGCACCAGCTTGAGGTGAAGGCGGACATAGAGCTGCCGGGGTTTGCTCGCGGGAGCTTTCCCCGAGCTCTCGGCCAGGACCGGCAGCTCGTCGCCGAGGGAAGCGTCGCCGGCTGCCTCGGCCGGCTGCTCCGTCGTCTGGCTGGAATCGGGGTCGAGCATCGGCCTGCAGCCAGCATCGGCAGTCGTGCCCGCGCACTTGACCGGCGGCGGCCGCTCCCGCGTCCGATAGCGGGCGCGGGCACGGCCGCACCCGCGCTGGTGCCCGACCCAGGCACACACCCAGGGGTAGACACCTGCAAATACCCCCCGGGTCCCTTGTTTCAGCCGTCGTGTCCGGCTTTGCTGGGCAGCGCTTCCACTGGAAATAGACAAGGAGGAGACATGCAGCACGTACTCAAGAGGTCTGGCGCCTGGCGGGTCACCTTCGCAGCCGCCCTCCTGGGCCTGGCGATGCTCGCCCTGGTGGCGTCTTCGGCCCAGGCCAAGGTGGTCAAGGTCACCGGCGAGTCGGCGACGATCGCGCCCTCGTCGAAGCTGGCCCAGTTCCTCACCGACCACCAGGTCACCGTCGGCGCCATCGAGCCCGCGACGCTCGACGGCAGCGGCAACCTGACGCTGCCGATCGCCGGCGGGCTGGTCAACACCAAGAACCTGCACGGCGCCCTGGCGATGAAGGGCGGGGTCGAGTTCTCGAAGGGCGATCGCTCGCTCAAGCTGCGCCGGTTGGTCGCCGTCAACCGTGGCGGGGATGCCTCCCTCAGCGCCAAGGTCGGCGAGCACCGAGTGCGGATCGCCCGCCTCACCGACCGCAGCGCCGATGTCGCCAACGGCACCGCCGAGGCCGACCTGCGCCTGAGCAAGGGCGCGGCCCGGCGGATCAACCACGTCGCCGGCAAGCACATCGTCAGCGCCGGCGCGCTGCTCGGCCACCTCACCGCCAAGGTGACCACCGGCTGAACCCGGACCTCACCCCGGAGCGCGAGGCGGCCGCCGGCAGCGGCCGCAGGAGAGAGCCCCCGCGGACCGCGGGGGCTCTTCCGTTCCGGCCCGTCCTAAGAGGCTTCCTCGATCGCCGCCCGCACCGCCGCCGAGACGGCCTCGGCCGTGATCCCGAGGCGTTCATAGATCTCGCCCGCCGGGGCGCTGGCGCCGAACCTCCGCAGGGCCACCGAGCCGTCGGCGTAGCGCTCCCAGCCCTGGGGGACGCCGGCCTCGACCGAGACGATCGGCACCCCGTCGGGGAGAACCTCATCGACGTAGCTGCTCGGCTGAGCCTCGAACAGTTCCCAGGAGGGCATCGAGACGACCGCTGCCCCGACCCCCGACGCGGCCAGCGCCTCCCGCGCCTCGAGGGCCACCGCGACCTCCGAGCCGGTGGCGACGATCACCGCATCCGGGGCGCTCCCGGCGGCGCCGGCGAGGACGTAACCACCGCGGCTGAGCGCCTCCGCACCGGCAAGCACGGTGCGGTCGAGGACCGGCAGGTCCTGGCGGCTCAGGAGGATGCAGACGGGTCCCGCGAGCTCTTCCAGCGTCAGGCGCCAGGCCTGTGCGGTCTCGTCGGCGTCGGCGGGCCGGATCACGGTCAGGCCCGGGATCGCCCGCAGCGCCGCGTAGTGCTCGATCGGCTGGTGGGTGGGGCCGTCCTCGCCGACCCCGATCGAGTCGTGGGAGAAGACCCAGGCCACGGGCAGGCCCATGATCGCCGAGAGCCGGATCGCCGGCCGCATGTAGTCGGAGAAGACGAGGAAGGTGGACCCGTAGGGCCTGACGATCCCCCCGTGCAGCGCCAGTCCGTTGACGGCGGCGCCCATCGCGTGCTCGCGCACCCCCCAATGGACGTTCCGCCCGGACTGGGCGCGGCTGTAGCCGGGATCACCGGAGAACTCTGTCTTGGTCGAGCCGGCGAGATCCGCCGAGCCGCCGATCATGGTCGGCACCAGGTCGGCGAACGCCTGCATCACCTTGCCGCCGGCGCTCCGGGTGGACGCCTTCGGCCCCTCGAAGCGCGGCAGCCGCGGCCCGACCTCGCCGGTCGGCTTCCCGGCCCAGGCGGCGTCCCACTCGGTCGCGGCCTCCGGCTCGGCTTCCCGCCACTCGGCCATCCGCCCCCGCCAGGCGCGGCTGGCCTCCTCGCCGCTGCGCCGGGCCTCGGCGAAGGCGGCGACGGCCTCCTCGGGCACCGCGAAGGTCTTCTCGGGGTCGAGCCCGAGTGCGAGCTTGGTCTCCCGCGCCTCCTCCGCCCCCAGCGGCGTGCCGTGCACGCCGGCCGTCCCGGCCTTGTTCGGAGAGGGCCAGCCGATCACCGACCGCACCCTGATCAGCGACGGCCGCTCCTCCTCGCCGGCCGCCTCCCGAAGCGCCCCTTCGAGCGTGGAAAGGTCGTTGACGTCATCGACGGAGAGCGTGTGCCAGCCGTAGGCGCGGAATCGGGCCTCGACGTCCTCGCTGGAGAAGGAGAGATCGGTGGATCCGTCGATCGTGATCCGGTTGTCATCGTAGATGTAGACGATCCGCCCGAGGCCGAGATGGCCGGCGAGCGAGGCCGCCTCGGAGCTGACCCCCTCCATCAGGTCACCGTCGGAGCAGATGCCATAGATGCTGTGATCCATCACCTCGGTTCCGTAGCGCTCTCGCAGGAAGCGCTCCGCCATCGCCATCCCGACACCGTTGGCGAACCCCTGTCCGAGGGGGCCGGTGGTGGTCTCGACCCCGGGGGTCTGGGGCCCCCGCTCAGGGTGGCCCGGGGTCGCCGAGCCCCACTGCCGGAAGCGGCGCAACTCCTCCAGCGGCAGGTCGTAGCCGGCGAGATGAAGGACCGAGTAGAGCAGCGCCGAGCCGTGCCCGGCGGAGAGGACGAAGCGGTCGCGATCGGGCCAGCCGGGATCGGCCGGGTCGTGGATCAGGATCCGCGCATAGAGCAGGTATGCGGCCGGCGCCATCGCCAGCGGCAACCCCGGATGGCCCGAGTTGGCGGCCTCGACGGCGTCGATGCTGAGCCCGCGGATAGTCGTGATTGCAGCCGCGGCGAGCCCGTCGGCCTCGGCGGAGGCCGCGGTTGCGCGCGGAGCGGCGAGGTCGTGAGGAGCCACTACCAGGACTATTAGCAAGCGGCCCGGCCGAGTGTCGCCGGCTCTAGAGGCCCAGGTCCTGCTGGAGCGAGGCCACCCCGGTGACGTTGCCGTCGGAGGACATTCGCCGGAGCGCCCGGCGGTCGTGCTTGAGGAAGCCGTCAAAGAAGTCCGTGGTGGTGCTGACGAGCGGCTCGAGCCAGGGGGCGAAGAAGGGCACGTGGGGTCCGCCCTCGAGGGTCAGGAACGCCTTCGGAGCCGGCGCCTGGCCGTAGGCCCCGACGCTCCCGACGTAGGGGACGGTCCCGTCGTCGTCACCGTGGACGAAAAGGAACGGCGGGGTCTTCCCGGAGAAGAAGCTGCCGTTCGCGAACGGCAGCTCGATCCCGGACAGCTCGGCCGCGGCGTCGATGCGGGGGTCGAGGCAGCAGCTGTTGGCGGCCACGCCGAGGGTGGTGATCGCACCGAGGGAATGGCCGGCGACGCCGATGTCGCCCCTGTCGATGGTCTGCCTGAGGCCGTTCTTGCCGCGCGCCAGCCCCAGCACCCGGCTGAGAACGAAGCTGACGTCGGCGGGCTGGCTGACGTAGTCGCCGAGCTTCGGGCCTCCGGGCGCACCTCCGCTCGAAAGGGGGAAGGTCGGGGCGGCGATCACGTAACCCTCGCTGACGAAGCGGGCGAGCAGGAAGGTGTAGGCGGGCCCGCTCGCGGTGAACCCGTGGGAGAAGACGATCAGGGGGAAGCGGTGGCCACCGGGGGCTCGGATCGGCTTCGCGTTATCGCTGATCGGGCCGCCCGGGTCGCCCTCCGCCGGGTAGAGCAGCATCGTTGCCAGGGTTCGGGTCGGTGCCCCGGGATAGGTGCCGTTCGGCGCGGTCGGCCGGCTTGTGTCCACGAAGGTGTAGGAGCGCCTGCCGATGGCGAACGGCGCCAGCTGCTTCGCGACCGCCCTGGCCGGGGCCACGGACGGGGCGGCGCTCGCGCTCGCCTGCCCGCCCGCAGCGAGCAGCACGGCTGCGAGAATCACCCCTGCGATCCGTTGGCGTCCCATTGGGGTTGGGACCATAACCACTGAGTTGCGATGCTTAGGGCGAGCTAGCCGCCGGAAGGGCGAGGAGATGGCACCGAGAACAAGGCCTGCCGGGCGGGGCCGACATGTCAGGAGCCGGATGGGACTAGGCGTCCTCGCCGTCTCGGTACTGGCGATCGCCGGCCTGGCGCGGGCGCTGGCTGAAGACCCGGGCAGCGGTGAGCGTTTCGTCGTCAGGACCAATCCTTACACCGTCGGACAGGCTCCCGACTGGCTCGACTCGCGCCATGTCGTCTACCAGGCGGACACCGGCGACGGAGATCGCCAGGTGTTCCGCTCGACCCTCAGCGGCGCCCAGCGGACCTGCCTCACCTGCGGGCTCAGCGGTCCCAACCAGGTCCCGGTGGTGCAACCCGGCGGCGACTGGATCCTCTTCCACTCCTTTCACGGCCACACGGTCAGGGTCGGGTCGCCGGGGTTCGGCGGATTGGGGTCGGACGTCTGGGTGATGAGGCGCGACGGCAGTCGTCGCACCGACCTGACGCGGAGCGCCGAGTTCCACGACAACTTCCACGCCTACTGGTCCCCGGACGGCCGCTACATCGTCTGGACCGCGCTCAACTGGAACGCCGATGACGGCGGAGACGGCAGATCGGACATCCGCGTCGCCCGCTTTGACCCCCACGGCCCCCACGGTCCCCGGCTCGTCGGAGAGCACCCGGTCCGGCCCGGCAACGGGCATTGGTACGAGACCCAGTGGTGGGCGCCCGACGGCTCCGGCTTCCTCTACACCGAGTCGGTGGACACCGCGCTCAACAACGAGTTGTTCTTCTGCCGCCTGCCCGACCCGGCGCACGGCGCCTGCCGCCCCCAGCGGCTGACCCGCAACCCAGCCTGGGACGAGCAGGCGATCTTCACCCCGGACATGGAGCGGATCCTGTTCATGTCCACCCGCGACCACGCCGGCGCCTTCAACAATTGGACCCGGCTGGCGACCCTGCTCGATCTCCCGGCCAGATACGACTACGCGCTCGTCCTCCAGGTGTTCTCCGAGGGATTCCTGCAGCCGGTGTTTCAGCAGGCGGATGACCTCTACCAGATCGACCTGCGCTGGAACGGCGACCGCACCCGCTTCCACCAGCGCGGCCCGGTCCGCCGCCTGACCCACTCCGGCCGCAACGGCTGGATCATCCCCGAGTTCGCCTGGGACCCTGGCGGAAATCGGCTTCTCTGGACCCAAGGCAAGCTGCCGGACCGGATCGACGAGCCGGCGGTGCTCCGCCGGATCCGCCGCGACATCGTCGGCCGGCTCAGGGGTGTCGATCAGCTCGGTGAGATTCCATTCGACATCGCCTCCCAAGTGCGCGACCGGGTCGGCAGGGTGCTGGTGGACCCGGGGTCATTCGGCGGCGCCAGCGGCTCCTCCGAGCTGGTGCAGAAGACGGTGATCGGCCGCTACATCCGCTAGTGCGGCGGGTTTCACTTCAAGTCCGTGAATCCGCTCAGGCTCCTTACACCTTTCGCCGCAGTGCCGATCTTCCTCTCGGCGCTCGCCGCTCCCGCCGGCGCCGCCCCCGCCGACCGCCCGCTGACGATCCCCGCCCTGCGCTCCTGGCACGGGAACCCGGGGGCCTTTGCCCTGCGCCCCGACGCACGGGTCGTGGCCGCGGGGGCCAGGCGCGCCGGCGCATCCGCCCGCGAGGCGGGGACGCTCGCCGCCGACCTCGGGCGGCTGCTCGGCCGACGTGTCCGGGTGGAGAGGAACGAGCGTGCCCGCAGGGGCGACGTGAAGATCGCGGTCGGCAGCGCCGACGGCAGTCTCGGCCGCGAGGGATACAGGTTGCGGATCGGCCGGACCTTCGCGATCGAGGCCCACCGGGCCGCCGGCGCCTTCTACGGAGGGCAGACCCTGCTCCAGCTGCTGCGCGAGTCCCGGCGCATCCCCCGCGGGACCGCCCGCGACCGCCCCCGCTACCCCGAGCGGGGGCTGATGCTCGACCTCGGGCGCAGGCGCTACCCGGCGGGCTGGATCAGGCGGGAGATCCGCCAGCTCGCCTACCTGAAGATGAACCTGCTGCACCTCCATCTCACCGACGACCAGCGCTGGGGCATCGAGAGCAGACGCCACCCCGAGCTCGCCTCCCCGGGCGCCCTCGGCCTCTCCCAGGTCCGCTCGCTGCTGGCGTTCGCCCGTCGCCGCCACGTCACCGTCGTCCCCGAGATCGACATGCCCGGCCACATGGGAGCGCTGCTGGCACAGCACCCTGGCCTGGCGTTGCGCAAGCCCGGCGAGCCGGGCGGCGCCCCCGCCACCCGGCTCGACATCACCGACCCGGACGCCCTGCGCTTCGCCCGCAGCGTGATTGCCGAATACCTGCCGCTCTTCGGTGGCCGCTTCTGGCACCTTGGGGCAGACGAGTACCTCGCCGACGGCGAGCTTGCCTCCTACCCCCAGCTCGCCGCTGACGCGCAGCAGCGCTACGGGGCCGACGCCACCGCCAAGGACGCGCTGCTCGGGTTCGTCAACCGGATCGATGCCTTCGTCCGCGCCCGGGGCAGGACGCTGCGTGTCTGGGGCGACGAGCTCGGAGACGGGCACACCGTCAGGGTCAATCCCGATGTCGTGGTCGAGTGGTGGACCCCCGCCTCGCCGCTCTCCGACCTGACCCCACCGACGCCCCGGGAGCTGCTCGGAGAAGGCCACCGGATCCTCAACGCCGGCTGGTTCCCGACCTACTTCACCGGCGACGTCGGCCCGATCGAGGGCAAGCCGGACATGCGCGCGGCGTACGAGGGCTGGAACGTGAACGAGTTCGCCGGCCCGACGATCGCCGGAGGAGAGATCTTCGGGCGCAGCATCGTCGTCCCCTCGCAGCGCCGCAACCTCGGGGCCAAGGTCAACGCCTGGGAGAACACCGACCTCAGCGACTCCGAGCTGGCCGCGGGACTGCTGCCCCGGCTGGCGGTGATCGCCCAGAAGACCTGGCGCTCGCCCCTCCTCACGCGCAGCTACGCGAAATTCGAGGCGATGATCGCCGCCGTCGGCAGCTCCGGCGGTAGTTGACACCGTGTGACACACAGTGTAGGTTGTGCCACCGTGAGATCCCTGAGAACGAAATCCACCGTCCGGGCGGGCCTCGCCCTGCTCAGCGCCGCCGCGGTCCTCGCCGCCGGCGCCACCGCCACCTCGGCCGCAACGGAGAAGGCCAGGGGCCTCCACAATGCCCGCTACTGCGAGATCATCGAGGTCAAGGGGACACCGCCCTCGGTCGTCGTCACCGTCTGGAACACGATCAAGCTCAACCGCTGCCCCGCGAGCTGGTGGAACGCCTTCGACGCAGGCGAGCTGGCGACCGAGCTGGGGGACTTCGCGGTCGTCCTCAACGGCCCCCGCCACTTCCTCATGGACGCCGCGGCCGCAACGCCGGGGCCGGTGCGCTCATTCCACGGCGAGAAGCTGCAGAAGGTCGCGACGATCCCCGTAGACAACCTCGCCGACCTCGTCCAGACGCCCTACAAGGAGCGGGTGATCGAGCGCGACAACACCTGGGAATGGAACCGCGGGCGCCTGGTCTACGAGCTGATCGCGCCCTGCGGCGCCCGCTACCTGATGCAGAGCTACTCGCAGATCCGCGACCCGGAGCTGAAGATCGGCCAGCTCAAATCGCTGGGCGAGAGGCTCTCGCTGCCGCCGGGCTGGCGCTTCACCAGCCGCCGCCTCGAGCACGACCTGGTGCTGAAGGCGCACGGCCGGGCGAGGATCGTCCAGGACGACCTCCTCAACACCTACCAGCGCGAGCCGGCTGCTTTCGCGTCTCCTCACCCGGCCCGCCACCGCGTTCAGGTCAGCGGCGACACCCGCACCGTCGGCTCCCCCGCCCCCGGGATCCTCGAGGACCAGGGGACGATCAGCGGCGATCCCTTCGGCAGCGGGAACATCGACCTCCTGGTGACCTTCGCCGGCTCCAGTGTCACCGGGCCGTTCCGGATCGACTCCCCCTCAGGATCCGCCAACGGCCGCTTCTGGATGGACGCCACGATCAGCGGCTCCGAGATCACCTTCAACGGGACCGCCTGCTTCGCCTCCGGGACCGGTGCGTACAGGGGCATCCGCGGCCACGGCCTGAAGGCATACGACCACAACACGCTCGACGGCCAGAACGGGACGATCTCCCTGGAGGGATTCGCGACCTACTGATCCCGGCGTCAGAACTCGTCGGGCCAGTCACAAGGTTGCGCGACCACCGGCGCTGTGCGAGGCGGAGGGACGAGATCCTTGCACGGCCGCGACGGGTCGGGCCCGCTTGGGGCCGTAGCGAAGGGTGAGAAGGACGAGGATCACGGCGCCGCTGACCGTCACCATGGCGGCGAGCCAGAGGCTCGTTCCGTCGGTGCCCGATCCAAGCGAATGGAGCACGGCAAGCAGGTAGACCAGAACCGTCGCCCGGTGGATCAGGCGCCAGCGCCGCGCCCCGATCCGGCGACGCAAATAGAAGGTCGGACCGAGCACGAGGGCCAAGTACCCGGCGAGGATGCCGAGACCCGTCCACAGGGGACGGTATCCGAGGGTGAAGGGGATCGCGATACCGGTGATACCGGGCTTGAGCCACTTGTCGCCAAGCAGGAAGACCCCGTGCGCGGCAATCGCGGTGAGGCCGGCGAGCGCGACCTGCTGGTGCACCTTGACGAGGCTGCGCTTGAGCCCCGGGCGCCGGGACAGGTTCGACGCGAGATAGAGGCCGATGATTACTGAGGTGGCGATCAGGAAGAACGCGACGAGGCCGGCAGACCGCGCCGCCAGCCACCACGCGTAGTTGCCGGGGTCGGGCTCAGTCACCGCGCTCGCCTTCCCTGGATCCACCCTCTTCGCCGGCACCGGCGGGCGCCGTCCGCTGGGGTGTGGCCTGAGCCGGACCCGTGACCCGGACCGTGGTCGGCCCGCTGAAGAGGGCGTAGGCCGAGAGCCCGGCGAGAGCGAGCAGAACCAGGATCGCCGATATCCAAGCAATCGGCGAGGGGCCGCCTGCGACAGTTGCTTGGGTGTCTGCTGCCGGGGTCAAGGCGCGACGGGGGAGGTCCGGGAGACGATAGTGGTCGCCTGCTTCACCTGCCCGCTCTTGCTCTGGGGCTGGCCGGAGACCGCCGGGACCACGGGGCCCGGTCCCAGCGCCGGGTCCCTTCCGTTGCGGACCTGAATCGCGAGCAGGGTGAGGATGACAAAGAACAGCCCCAGCGCCGCCGTGATCACACCCAGCGGGCTCGGCAGCGGCCGCCGAATGGGGCGCGGTGCTCGCCCCTTTCCGGCGGGATCGCCGCCGTCCGGGGTCCGTTCACGCTGCCCGTCCGGAGTCTCGGTCATCGGTTCAGTCCCCACCCTCCCCGCAAACCCGGAAGCCGTACCCGCGGGCGAAGCCGGTGAGCGCCACCGTCAGGTTGTCCAGCTCGTTGCGCAATCGCCGCAGTCTGGGCACGTCCACCGCGACGAGGGCGTTGCGGATCTCGCGACGGATCGAGAGCTGTCGCCTGATGACATCGAAGAGGTTCGCGCGCAGGCTGCTTTGGTCGCCGGGCGGCACCGGGACAGCTCTGATCTTCGAGAGCTGCCTTTCCCAGAGTGCGATCGTGCCCTCATATGCGGTTGCCGCCTCCTTTTCGTTCCCCGCCTTGCCGACCTCCTCGCGGGCGCCCTTGTGCTCCCGATCGAGCTGGCTGCAGATCCTGTCGACCTTGGCGATATAGGCCCTCCGCGCCGGATCGGTGACGGACGAGCTGGGCGGCTTCCCGGTGGTGGTGACGGTGGGACCTCCTCCCTGCTGGCCCTGGGTTGTGGCCCCGCCAGTTGCTGTCCCGCTCGTCTCGCCCTCGCCGCGGCGCGTGTCCGCCCCGCAGCCGGGGGCCAGCAGGGCGATCGCCACGAGGACCGCGCCCCCGGCAAGGCCGGAGCGAAGCACGCTCACGATGCGAGGGCTCGGGGTCATTGCGCGGTTAGGGAAATACCTGCTCGCCCGTCTCCTCGTCGGTGACGATGATCGCGACCGACGGGCAGACCTCTGCTGCCTCCATGATCAGCTCGGGCGAACCCTCGCCGATCACATGCGCGACATCGTTGAGCGCGAACACCGAAGGTGCGATATCGACGCAGTCGCCGTGCGCCGCACAGGCGTTCTCATCGATTTGAGGCAGGTATCTCATTCTCACTCCTCTCGGGATCGGCCCTCTGGGCCTCGATTTGCTTGCGTAGGCCCGGGATGGCCCTCGGACGGCCGACTGCCAGACCCGCGATCGGCACTCCTTCCCGGAGAATCATTGCACTGAAATCCCGTGCCTCAGGGTTGCCGTCTATCCGGACCTCATCGGCCTCGCGCGCATCGCCGACGAGTTGCACGCGGAGCCCGTACTGGTCGGTCCAGAACGAAGGCAGCGCAGCGGGCATGGGGTCAAGTCCGAGGATCGTCCGCGCTACCTGGGCACCCTGCCGGGCCGCGGCTTCCCAGTGCTCGCTGCGTTCGTAGGCCCCGGTCACGGGGTTGAGCTGCCGGGCGCTGTCGCCGGCCGCAAAGACGTCGGGAGCGTCCGTGCGACCAAGGGCGTCGGTCGGCACCCCCTCCGGGTCGAGTCCGCTCCCCTCGAGCCACTCCGTCGCCGGCTCGATCCCGATTCCGACGACGAGAGCGTCGCACTCGAGCACGCGTCCGTCGGTCAGCTGGACCCAACCCCGGCCGCCGTCTCCCTCGCCCAGCCGCGCGACGTGTGCCGAGAGAAGGACCTCGACCCCCTCGGCGCGATGCATCTCGACGAACCAGCCGGCAAGCTTGCCTCCGAGCACTCGCGACAGCGGTGCGGGAGCGGCCTCGAGGACCGTCACCTCGAGATCGAGCCGGCGGGCGGTGGCCGCAACCTCCAGACCGATGAACCCGGCCCCGACGACTACCAGGGCCGCGCCGGGATGGAGTGCCTCTCGCAGGCGCACCGCATCCTCGACGGTGCGGAGCGTGTGTGTGCCGGCAAACCGATCGGTGCCGGGAAGGACCCTCGGCCGGCTTCCGGTGGCGACCACCAACGAGTCATAACGCAGCGTCGCTCCCGAATCGAGAGTCACTGTCCTGATCCCGGCGTCGAGCGCCACCGCAATCTCGCCGGGCATCAGTTCGACGTCGTGGTCCGAATGCCAGTCGAGCGGGCGGAACCCGAGGGTCTCGGGGTCGTGCTCACCCGAGAGGACCCCCTTCGAGAGAGGCGGCCGGTCGTAGGGTGCTCGCTCCTCCTCGCAGATGACCCTGATCCGGCCCTCGAACCCGCGGGAGCGCAGGTTCTCGCAGCACCGTTGCGCGGCGAGGCCGCCCCCGGCGATCACGACACCGTGATTCACCTGTGGCCCCGCAGTTCGCTCTTGGCCCAACCGATCATGTTGCTGCATCTGACGGTATGTTCGGCGCGCGCGGACCGCATCGGGATTTACCCGTCGTCGGGATTGTGGGTTCCCGCGGCCTTTGAGGACGGGGCGTGAAGAGGCCCGATCCGCTCGGCGCCACCGTCCTCCCGGACGACCAGCCCGCCGTGTCGGAGCAGATAGTCACGCGCACCGACCGGGCCGCTCAGAAGCGCCGCCTTGGCGAGAGCGTCTGCCTCGAGCGCGGTGGGGGCGCGAGCGGTCACGCAGACCAGGCCCGTCCATGCCGGCTCTCCGGTGGATGGGTCGATCAGATGGTGAGCGTGGCGGGCGTCGGGCAATCGCCAGAGACGGGCGTCGATGCCGGAGGTCGCCACCGCGCCCCTGGCGAGATTGAGCCTGTCCGCGGCCTCGCCGGAGAGCGGATGGCGGATTTCGATCTCCACCGGTTCGCCCCAGGGGTCCCTGCCTCCGACCCGCACGTCCCCCCCGCAGTCGACCGCGAAGCGCGCGTAACTGGAAAGCCGTCGGGCAACAAGGTCGGCCGCAAGCCCCTTTCCGGTTCCGCCGCTGTCGAGCATCAGCCCGGGAGGCCGTTCTACCGCGCCCAGGTCGTCGAGGACACGGATGGCCTTCCACGCACCTCGCGGGTCCGGCTTGGCGGGGCGGCGAGCCGGTGCCGTGGCAAGGGCCTCGGACAAGGGCACAGACTTGATCCCATCGCGGGAAGTCGCGTAGCCGATCGCTTCCAGCTGGGGCACGAGCGTGGGGTCGACCAGTCCGCCGGTTTGCTCAGCCGCCCAGATCCCGGCTCGAACGGCGGCCCGCAACAACGCCGATGCCGGGACTTTCTGCCGGCGGTCCGAATTCATCCGGCAGAGATCGCTCTCCTTGCGAAAGCGGGAGAGTCTCTGGCCGAAATCGATCAGCTCCCGCTCCATCTCGACGGCCATCGCCTCGGGGTCCGGGAGGTTGCCATCGAGGCGCGCCCCCACGAGCACGCGGCACTCGGTGCCCATTGTCCGAAACGATCGCTCAACCATGCAGGGGATTCCCGGCCCCTGGATGAGGCCAGCGCGAAACGGACCGCACTCCTAGGGGCCGCTGACGCTCCGCGGGGCGCTACTTGCTCCGGGCCGCGGCCTTCTTCTTCGCCGCCGGCTTGCGGCGGGCGGTGCCTTCTTGGAGTGCCCCTCTTCGGAGCGGCGGCCTTGCGGGCATCCGTGCCGACCTTCTGCAGGGCCCGGCCGAGCTTGCGGCTGTCGCGGTTGGCGTCCTTGACCAGCTTCTGCACGTTGCTGTAGAGCTCCTTGGCGCCGGTGCTGACGTCCTTGCCGACGTCCTTGCGCAGGGCAACAAGGGCTTCCTGGGCTGCGTCGAGGGACTTGTTCAGGCGCTTCGCCGCCGCCGGCTCGGCCGGCGCCTTCTTCCTGGTGGTGCGCTTCTTAGTCGTGGTGGACTTCTTGGCTGCTGGCATAAAGCATTCTCCTTCGGGTCGTCTTTGGGCTGCGGGTCATCGGCTTGCGGGTAACGGTTCGGGCGAAATCAGATCGAGCGAGGGCCATTGTGAGGGCGGCCCCGGTGGGCGCCGCACCCTCTCCGGCCGGCTGCCCGAAGGCAGCTCGGCGATCAGCTGGCGGTTCTCCGGCCCTCTCAGCTGCGAAGCGACGGTGCGCCGCGCAACCTCGATCACCTGGTTACGGTTGCTTGTGCTCATCAGGTTAACCCCCATCGCCTTCAGGTCCTCGCCCAGCGGCTGCACGAGCACGACCTCTGTGCCGGCCGCGCGCAGCTTCTTGGCCTCGCTCCCAAGCCGCCGTCCCGATGCGCGATGGAGGATCAGCCGAGTTGCGGCGCCCGGGTCCAGCGCCCGGATCGGATGCAGCGACGAGGTCGGGTTGAGGCAGATGACCAGGTCGAGGCCCTCGTTCCGCAGAACGTCGGCGTTCGAAGCCGAGTAGACGCCGCCGTCCACGTATTGGCGCCCGCCGATCTCAACCGGACGGTAAAAGCCCGGGATCGCACACGAGGCGGCGACAGCGTCGGCGAGCTCCGCCGACGGTGCTGCGGGCAAGCCGAACGCGACCCGTCTGCCGGTCCGGTAGTCGCAGGCGACTACCCGCAGGCCGGGATGGGGGCTCCACCCCGAAGGTGTGACCCGCCGCACCTGCTCACGCAGCGGCTCGGTCGAGACCAGTCCGCGGGGAAGCCAGGCGCTTACCACCGCGGCCGGGGTGTGGCGGTTGGGGCGCGAGAGCGTGCGGAAGAGAAGCGGCCACGACCCCGGTCCGATCCCCGGAAAGCCGCGGTGAATGCGAAACACGGCGCCGCCGGAGCGGTCGGCGTCCGCGGCCGGATGCCCCTCGGCGTCGGTGACCCCGTCGAAGGTCTCCCCGCGGGAGTGGGCGACCATGAACCACGGTGGCACGCCCGAGGCCAGCAGGGCGGCGATCATCGACCCGGCGGAGGTGCCGACGATGCAGTCGGCCCCGGCCGGGTCCCAGCCCGTCTCTTCCGCCAGCGCGTCGAGGCCGCCGGTCAGCCAGGCGCCGCCCTGGACGCCTCCGGCCCCCAGCACCAGGCCGATCCTCACCGGCGCCCCGTTCGCCGCCGCACTTCTCAGCCGCGCTTCTCGGCGGCTGCGGGCGAGCGACTGACGAAGTGGACGTCCTCGAGATGCTCGAGCGAGAACCCGCCGGCGGATCCTGGGGCGACGTCGATCAGTAGGTTCGGCCTGCCACCGCGCCTGCAGAGCTCACTGTCGGCGAAAACCGGGGCTCCCTCCACCGTGCCCAGCTTGACGTCGTTGTCCTCGGGCAGAAGCTCCGCCCTGGTGACGCACTTCAACGCACCCTCCTCGACACCGGCGCCGGACTGGAAGAAGGCCAGCTGTCCGTGCTTCTCCTGCAGGCGCTCGATCATCTCGCGCGCCTCCGCGGTGGCCAACACACTGGGAGTCATCTCG
Source organism: uncultured Actinomycetes bacterium (assembly GCA_963840235.1). Classification (GTDB taxonomy): domain Bacteria; phylum Actinomycetota; class Thermoleophilia; order Solirubrobacterales; family 70-9; genus JBBRHQ01. The sequence goes on along the minus strand of CAWIYC010000002.1, from coordinate 64,213 downwards.
CCCCATACCTGGGAGTCATCTCGCCCTGTACCCAATCACTTCCGGTTGTTCCCTGCATCCGTGGAAACCCCCAGCATCTCCTGAGGAGGAACGCTGATGCCGGGCTGGGGCTGATGCCGGGCTGCGGCCGGGCGCTCCTTCCACGCACGGGATGTGTGGGTTTCCCCGCGGCTGCTGTGGTCAAACCCGGATGCCGTGACCTCTCCCCGTGGCTAGCGTTGGTCCCGTGGCGCAAGACGACGGTCACAAGCCCTCTTCATCGTGGCCCGCGCTGCCGCCGATTGAGCGCCATTTCGCGGCGGTCCTGCGATATGTGGCCCATGCCGCCACGCGTCCCTCCATGCCCGGCCTGCGGGACCGCAAGCAGCGCTCCCCGGCGCGGATCACGCACCTGCGCTCGTGAGTCCGCATGTTGATCCGTCAGACTGAAACAGGCTCCGGCACGGAGCGCGCCATTGTCATCGACGCCGATCAGGAGGCCCCAGAACAGATGACCGAGCAGACGATCACCTTGACGCTGAGCAGGAGCGACGCCGAGGTACTCCTCGGGGTCCTTTCCTCCGAGCGCTACAACCAGGACGCCGAAGCCGTCTGTGACGCCGTCCGCAAGCAGCTTGACGAGGCCCTGAGGGACTAGCCGAGGGCGCCGTTCGTAAGGACGACCCCGGCCGTCGACGTGGCAGCCACAGCGACCAGCGGACAGCCCTCCGGGTCGGGCCAACTGCCGGCAGGCCTCTCGGCCCTGATCGAGCGCTTCGACCCGGACGTGATCGACCTGCCCGGAGGCAGCGCCCGGATCCGCCTGATCGTCGACGGCGGGGACGAGTGGGATGCCCTCATCGAGGGCGGCGAGATCAGGCTCGAGCCCGCCGGAAACGCGCAGCCCGACGCGCTGCTCAGCGCCGACGCCGCGACCTGGGAGGAGATCGCGGACGATGTCCGCGGGGGAATGGCCGCCTTCCGCGCCGGCCGCATGCGGGTCCGCCAGAACCTCCACCTCGGCGTCGGCTTCCTCGCCGCCACCAGCGGCATCACCGACGAGCGCCGTCTGCGCTTCGAATCGGTCCAGACCCGGGTCGGCACGATCTCGACCCTCTCCGCCGGCGAGGGCGACCCGGTCGTCTGCATCCACGGCCTGGGCGCGACCAAGGCGTCCTTTCTCTCCACCGTCGCCGCGCTTGCCGACAGCCACCGCGTGATCGCGATCGACCTCCCCGGCTTCGGCGAGTCCGACAAGCCGATCTCCGCCGCATACGACGCCCCCTACTTCGCCGGTGCCGTCACCGCTCTCCTCGACCGGCTGGAGATCGAGCGGGCACACCTGATCGGAAACAGCATGGGCGGTCGCGTCTCGATCGAGATCGGATTGCGAGAGGCCGACCGCACCGGGAGGATCGCCCTGCTGAGCCCGGCCCTGGCCTGGCTGCGCGACCGGCGCTGGCGCTGGTTGCTGGCAGCGCCCCTGCCGAAGCTGGGCCTGATCCAACCGGCGCCGCGCGTGATCACCGAGCCGATCGTCCGCAATCTGGTCCCGGGCGGCAACGACGGCTGGTCGGCCGCCGGAGTCGATGAGTTCCTGCGCTCCTTCCTCACCCCTCGCGGCCGGGTCGCCTTCTACGAGGCGGCTCGCAACATCTATCTCGACGAGCCGCACGGGGAGGACGGACTATGGACGCGACTTTCGGCCATGGAGCCGGCGTGCCTGTTCGTCTGGGGCCGGCACGACCAGCTCGTCCCGATCGGGTTCCGTAAGCACGTCGAGCGGGCGCTTCCCTCGGCGCGCCACCTCGAGCTCGACTGCGGGCACGTGCCGCAGATGGAGGCGCCCGAGGCCACGCACCGGGCGATCCGCGACTTCTTCGCCGAGGCGCCGCTCGGCTGAGCGGCTAACCCTCGTCGGCCCTGAGCTCGTCGAGCGCCGCGGTGGCGGCGTCGTAGCCCTGGCGGATCAGACGCGGCCAATGGCCCCGGTCGAGGAAGAGGTCATAGAAGGACGTCCCGTGCAGCTCGGAGTCCTCAACCGGGTCGATCACGGTCAGCTTCTCTCCAAGCTTCGCCTTCGCTCGGCGGGCGATCTCAAGGTGGTAGCCCTGCTGCATCTGCCGGCTGGCCTCGAACAACCCGCCCAGCCGGTCCGGCCAGCCGGTGATGTCCTTGGGGCGGAAGCCCTTGGGGAGCATGAAGTTGACGCCGAAGACATGGTCGAAGTCGCCCTCGTCCATCACCGGCTGCACCGGCCACACCTCGATCACACCGCCGTCGACGTAGAGATGCCCCTCGACCTCGACCGACTCGATGAACAGCGGCAGGGCGATCGCGACCCGGACCAGGTGGCCGACCGTCACCGCGGGGGTGCGGGTGGTGCCGAAGTACTCGACCGTGCCGAGATCCATGTTGTAGACGATGGTCGTGATCGGGATCGCCGTCTCGCCGCAGGGCATCTCCCGCAGACGGCTGTCGAAGAGATGCTCGACCGCCTCCCCCTTGGCGATGCCGGTGAACCCGCGCAGGGCGGAGAGGGCGAAGCGGGGCAGCGAGAGCCACTGCACGTCGAGGTAGTCCTCGGGCTTCCAGGAGAGCGAGAACTCGGCCATCTCCTGGGCGCTCATCCCGGCCGCCCACATCGAGCCCCAGATCGCCCCGCCCGAGCAGCCGACTATCTCGGCCGGCTCGAGACCGGCCTCCTCGAATGCGCGCGCGACCCCGACCAGGGCAACGGCGGCGCCCCCGCCTCCGGAGGCGACCATCGCCAGGCGCTTGCCCTGCAGCTCGGCGAGCGGTCGCGAATGGAAGGGTGGGAAGACCGCCGAAGCGTCGACCTCCTCGGGTCGGTCGATCAACGGCAGTGGCAGCAGCGAGCGCCGGGCGCGCCGCAGGAACCCCAGGTCGCCGACCAGCCCGCCGAACTCGAGCCGCTCGGCGAAGCGCTCGAACTGGGTCTTGATCGAGAACAGGTCTATGCGGTCATCCAGGGACATGGGCTCCCGACCGGGAACCGTAGCTGCCCGAATGATCGTCGATCCCCGAGGCATGGGGTGCTACTGTCGGACGACCTGGCGAGAGGCATGGGCGACACGAGGAGAAGATGAAGATGAGCCGCAAGCTACTGGCAGCGATCACCGTCCTCGCCCTCTGCGGCGGGCTGGCCGGTTCCATCGTCCCGGCGGGCGCCCGCAGCCCCGCCAAGACCACGGTCACGATCATCCCCGAGTCGGGCGGGTTCTTCGGCTACGTCTACAGCCCCAAGCCCCAGAAGTGCGCCAACAACCGCCTGGTCAAGCTGTTCAAGCAGAAGGGCAACAAGCAGAACCCCCGGGTCGACACCAAGATCGGCTCCGACATCGCCCAGCCGAACGGCAGCCGCTACATGTGGTCAACCGGGAACACCGGCTTCCAGCCCGGCAAGTTCTACGCCCGCGCGGGCAAGATCCCCGGCTGCGAGTCGGATTCGAGCAAGTCGATCCCGGCCGAGCACTAGGGAGCCCGGTCAGAGCCCCTTCGGCTGAGCCCGGTCAGAACTTCTTCGGCTTGTAGCTCCAGCCTGCGCCGGTGACGGCTTCGATCACCGGGTCACGCAGGTCCGACCAGGAAAACTTGTAGCCCTTCTCATCGGCGCCGCCCTCGGTGCGGTGCGGCCCCAGCCATGCCAGGACGTGCAGCGTCTCGGTGCCGATGTGCTGGCCCTTCTCCCACTCCTTCGAGCCGGCGAACGACCCGCCGGGCTCGATCTCGGCCTCGGTCGTCGTCTTCAGGCAGATCCCCGAGGCCTGATGTTCCCCCGGGTCGAGCTCGAGCCGGATCGCCCGGTAGAGGAACTCGTACCCGGCGCCGCCGACCCCGGCACCCGCGACCTTGGCCGACCAGGCGACGACCACCCCATCACCCTCCTCGCGAGTCTCGATGCCCTTGCCGCCGATCGCAAGCAACCGCCGGCGGACCTCCTCCGGAGACTGGGCCTCGACCCCCTCTTCGGGCTTCGCCGCGGTCATGACTCCGCGGCTCTTGTCCTTCAGCTTGTCGAGAAAGCCCATCCGGCTCAGGAGCCGCGGCCGATCTTCGCCAGGAACGGGATCAGGTGGTTGACGAAGGCGTTCTCCGGAGCGGCGGTGTTGGGATCGTTGTGGGCGTAGGTGGAGGCGCGGTTGATCAGCGTCAGGTTGCGCCTGGGGATGTCCGACTGCTCGGCCAGGATGCTCGCCGCGTCGAGCACCCGCTGCCCCCCAGCGCCGCGCCGAAGGCGTAGATCCTCAGGCGCTCGGGGAGGTCGTCGCCGTGGGTGGCGCGGACGTTGAGCACATCCTGGGCGTCATTGGCGTTGCCGGCGGCGACCGCGCCCGAGTCGATCGTCAGGCGCATCGGGTGATACCAGGCGGTGCCGTCCAGGCCCTTCAGGCCCCAGCCCGAGAACGCCCTGGCATAGCGCTGGATCGGGGTCAGCTCACCCGCCCTGACCCAGCCCCGGGGATCGCCGCTGGCGGCCAGGTGGCCGAGGTGGGCCTGGGCCGCGCTCAGCCCGGGCGGCGAGGTCTCGGTGTCGAGCGCGTAGCCGTACTGGCCCTCATTGTCGGCCGGGACCGGCGGCTTCAGGTTCGCCGGCAGCAGGGCGAAGCCTCCGGCAAGCGAGAGCGCGTGCGGAGCGGTGATCGCCGCGAGCGCGCCGGATGTGTTGAACAGACCCGTGAACGGCGCCGTGATCCCACCGAATGTGAGCCAGGGCGAGGATGTCTGCAGGTTCTGGAGCGACTGGGTCGCCTGCTGTGCCGTCACCGGCGTCGGGCCGCTGCCCCCGTCGATGAAGACGAGGCCTGAGAGGCCCCTGGCCCCGGGCTTGCCGTTGAAGTCCCAGGTGGCGTAGGCGGTTGTGATCGATCCGCCCAGGGAGTGGCCGCCGACGACGACGCGGCCGCCCTTCTCCTGCGCCGCCGTGACGACGCGTCGGAGGTCACCGATCTCGACCTTCATGCCCCATTTCCGGGCATAGCCGACGTCGGCGTCGGGGATCAGCTGGAAGTGGTTGGTCACGCTCGGATCGGTGAGCCAGCCGAGGTAGTAGTCGAAGACCTGCTTCGGCGTCGCCTTTCCGGCCTTGGCGCGGTTGAAGACCGAGTGGTCCTCGAGCAGGTTCTCCCGGCGCTCGACGGCCCACACCTGCCAGCCCTTGGTCTTCTCCACGATCGTCCTTGCGAGCGGCTCGAAGTAGGCGGCGCTGGCCGAGGTCCCGGGATTGAGAACGAGGATGTTGCGGGCCTTCGGCGAGCCCGTCTTCAGCACGCCGACCCGGTCGTACTTGGCCGGGGTCCCGGCGGAGTCGACGCCCTGCATGAGGTGGAAGCGGACCGAGGCGCCCGCGCTCGCCGCCGGGGCGATGATCGCCAGCACGACCGCAACTGCCGCCAGTCCGATACCCCTCCAGGTGCCTGAGCGCATCCCTTCCTCCTGTCCAGTCCCCGCCGGCATTGCGGCACGGCCGGTTGCCGCCACCGGTGCCGAACTCTTGCGACGCCAGGCTACACGCTGAGGCCGCAGTCCGAACACCATCGGATCGAAGCCCTGGCGGGCCTCGCGGTCTCCTTCCGCGCGGAGCCCCGCCCGATCGCGCGTATGATCGATTTTCAATTGCGGATCAAGGCCAGGAGGCACAGGGGGTGCGGATGACTCGATCGAGCTTGAGACGACCCGGAGCGCTGCCCACCGCAGCGCTCGCAGCGCTGCTGATGATCGCTGCCTTGTCCGCGGTCGCCCTTGCCGCCAAGCCCCACTTTTCCTCGACGGTGAGCGCCAAGGAGCGCTTCGACAGCGGCAGCTTCGAGCTGGTCTTCTACGGGCGCGTTCACTCACCGAAGGGCGGCTGCGCACACGGCCGCAAAGTGCAGTTGAGGGCCGTGAACATCTTCGACGGCAGGCCGCCGATCACGCTCGGGACCGACTCGACCGATCGGACGGGGTACTGGGAGATCAGGATGCTTTCAGACGGCATCGGCGGCGACTACGTGGCCCGCGCGGTGCGCAAGTCGACGCCGAATTTCGTCTGCAAGTCGGCGCGTTCGGACCCGGTCGACTTCGGGCCGCCCACCTAGGTTCCATCGCCGGCGGATCGACCCCACCCCGATCGCGAAAGTGATCTGAGTCACCAATGTGGTGACGAATTGAACTCTCGCGGGAGGGCTTCAGCGCCACCGGAATTCGGCACGGCGCCTTCCGGCCTACAGCCAGCCGGCCAAGCCGAGGCCGAGGCCGAGCACGACGTCGATCGCCGCGAGGCCGCCGACGACCCGCAGCTGGCGCCGGCGGTCGTCGCCCATGTCGAAGACCCAGGCTGCGATCGCGAAGAAGGTCATGTAGCCGAAGACGATGATCAGCGGCACGAACGGCGTATTCCACCACCAGTACTCCCAGGTGAAGTAGCCGGTCGAGTGCAGGAAGAGCTCGACCAGGACGCAGGCGCAGGAGAAGGCAAAGACGAGGAGGAGCCGGTTGGGGACGCCGAGGATCCGCATCCGCGGGTCGGGTGGCAGCTGCTTGACGAAGGCGACGCCGGCGATCAGGAACAGCAGCGAGATCTCGATGTTGAGCCCGATCAGGATCAGGTAGCTGGTGTCCCCGGTCACCGTCCACAGCGGCGCCCGGTCGCTGGCGTGGAAGATCGCCGAGTTGACAAGCTCGTTGAACCAGTCCATGAACCAGAAGCCGAGCCCGGCGAGGATGATGTCCCAGCGGCGGCGCTCGACCTCGACCGAGTAGACGTAGACGACCAGACCGAGCAGCGTCACCGTGGACCAGGTGAACGTCGAGCCGTCCCGGAGGATCTCCAGCGCCTGGCTCGCGGCCTCGGTGATCGCGGGGGTCAAGTCCCCAACCGTCCCTCAGCCGGGCACATGCTCGAACGTCCAGCCGTGCTCGGGGATCTGGATCTCGGCCCGGGTTGCCTGCACCGTCACCGCCTCGAAGTTGCCCGGCCCCCACTTGATCTCCCCGTACTGGGTCCTGGGCACGTCGTCGAGCCCCCGCGCTCGCGCGACCTGCCGCAGCCCGTCCACGTTGAAGAAGCGGAACTCGCGGACCTTGCCGTTCTCGCGCCAGCGCAGTGTCGCCGGCGAGCAGTAGACGTTGAAGTCGGTCAGGGTGGCGGTGATCCCACCGGTGTGCATGCGGTAGCGCCTGTCCTCGCCCCGGCCCAGCCCTCGCCTGGAGGTGTCGCCGGGCGGGTTCGGCAGCAGCCTGCGCGAGAGCGGCGCGCCGGTGCGGTGGAAGGCCCACCCCCTGGCCCGCGGCGCGGCGATGTCGCGCTGCCAGAAGCCGGTCTGACCCCTGTTCCTGCCCTCGACCCGGAGGATGCGGTGGACCGAGTCGCGGCCGACCTTGTGGATCGAGACCGCCGAGGTGATCTGACCGCGGATCTTCGGCTGGCGGGTCCACTCCGCGGCCGGCAGCTGGATCGGCGACCCGTCGCCCTTGCCGCGCTGATTCTCATAGGAGTAGCTGAAGAAGACCGGGTCGTGACCGGAGATATCGAAGTCATAGAGGCGCGTGAACATGTCGCCGTAGCGGCCGATGACGAAGAGGTAGGAGCCGGCGGCGGAGAGGTTGACCGCCCGGAAGCGCCCGCGGTGGGGTCCGCACATCTCATAGCTCTGATCGAGCGGCAACCACGGGTCCCAGAAAGTCAGTCGCTGCCCGCCCGGGCGCAGGCCCCAGATGTGTGAGACCTTGCCGCCGCCGATCGCAGTGCGGTTGCCGGCCGGGTCGGTCCAGTTGACGTCCTCCAGCGGCGAGACGACCGACCACGACCAGGCCCTGGTCGGGGGGAGCGTCAGGCCCGGCCCGAGCCAGACGGGAACCCCCCAGTGCCCGGTCCAGCTGAACTGCGAACCATGCCCCAGCGCGTTGTCCATGGTGAAGACGTGGCGGGCGATGTCGAGCGCGATCATCTCGTCGTCATCGACCGAGATCGCAGCCACCCTTCCGGCGAAGCAGGCCGGCAGCGGCACCCTGCGCCAGCCGCGGTCGGGCTTCCGCAGCCGGGCGAAGATCGCTCCCCTGCGGGTTGCGAAGTCATAGAGGCGATTAAAGCCCTCCTTGCCGTCGCGGAAGTAGACCTCCCGGGGAAGCAACCCCCGGGGCGCCCTGGCCCAACTCGAGGGTATCCCTGCCGATCCCCCCGCGGGCTGGCTGGGCGGGGGAGGCGGGCCCTGGTGGACCGCCTGGCAGCTCTGCGCGCGAACGCCCTCGTCGATCGTCCCGGCGGGGGCCCGCTTGGCCGTCGCCCAGGCAAGCGCCAGCACCAGGCACCCAGCCGCCACCCCAACCTTTGCCGACCTTGACGCCATCGGGCTGGCAACGCTAGCAACCCGGCCCCCACACGGCACCCGCCTCGAAGCGGCGACCCGACGGGTGGAATCGGCATAGACTGGCCGGGTTCCGCCACCAAGAGGGAGGCCGGATGGCCAAGCGCACCGTCGAAGCCGAGATAGCAGTCGTCGGGGCCGGCATCGCCGGCCTCACCGCCGCGTCGGTGCTTGCCCGTGAGGGGGTGGACGTTGTCGTCCTCGAGGCGCGCGACCGGGTCGGCGGCCGCGTCTGGAACACCGAGATCGGCGGCGAGGCCAACGAGCTCGGCGGCCAGTGGGTCGCCCCCTATCAGTCCGCCGTGCACGCGTTGCTCGGGGACCTCGGGATCGAGCTCTTCCCCAGCTTCCGCGAGGGTGAGCACGTCTACGTCGACCCCGCCGGAAAGAGCCACCGCTACCGGGGCCACGACGCCCCCCTCGGGTCCGCATCCGAGCGCGCCTTCGAGGAGGCCGACGCCAAGCTCGACGCGCTGGCGAAGGAGCTCGACCCCGAGGCGCCGTGGGCGCACCCCGACGCCGAAGAGCTCGACGCGATCACCTTCGAGGCCTGGCTGCAGCGCGAGGTCGGCGACGAGATGGCGCGGGACCTGCTGCGCGCCTGGCTCGCCGGGGGCTTCCTGGCGAAGCCCGCCCACACCTTCTCGCTCCTGCAGGGACTGTGGATGATCTCCGGTGCCGGCGGAACCTATGAGCTGTTCGAGCCCGAGCAGTGCCTCGCTTACCGCGTCGTCGGCGGCTCCCAGCTGATCCCGATCCGGCTCGCCGAGCGCCTCGGCGAGCGGGTCGTGCTCGACGCCCCGGCCCGTGAGATCCGCTGGTCGGAGGAAGGAGTCGAGATCGAGGCCGGGGAAGTGCAGGCCCGGGCGCGCGCCGTGATCGTGGCCGTGCCACCGAACCTGACCGGCGCCATCCGCTTCCAGCCGGCGCTTCCCCCCTGGCGCCTGCGGCTCGAGCAGTCGCTCTCGCAGGGGAGCGTGACCAAGATCCTCGCCGTCTACGAGCAGCCGTTCTGGCGCGAGGAGGGGCTCTCCGGCCAGGGGTTCGCCCCCTATGAGTTCGTACGCGAGCTCTACGACAACTCCCCGCCCTCGGCGTCGGCAGGCGTGCTCTGCACCTTCCTCGCCGGGGAGGTCGCCGAGCGGGTGGGGCGGATGAGCGCCGGCGCGCGCCGGGACGCCGTGCTGGAAGGGATGGCCAAATATGTCGGAGCCGGCGCTCAGCGACCGATCGAATACATCGAGACCGAGTGGTCGGCGCAGGAGTGGACGCGGGGCGCCTACGGAACCAGTTTCGGCGTCGGCGGGCTCTCCCGCTTCGGCGAAGACCTCCGCCGCCCGATCGGGCCGATTCACTGGGCCTGCACCGACATCGCCGGCGTCGGCCACATCCACATGGAGGGGGCCACCCGATCCGGCGCCGACGCCGCCAAGGCATGCCTGGAGACGATGCCGGCCCCTTCGGCATCCTCGGTATGACGGCCCCGGCCCGCAGCCCCGGCCCGAGGGCGCGATGAGCAGGCGCATCGGCTCGATCGGGGGAGCGTTTGTCCTGGCCGCGGCGATCGGCGTCTTCGCCGCCTCATGCGGGTCCTCCGAGCAGACGACCCTGACGGTGATGAGCTTCAACCTCTGGGGCGCCGGCGCCAACGAGTCGAAGCCGATCGACGAGACCGTTGCCGCGATCAAGGCGGCGGACGCGGATCTGATCGGCGTCCAGGAGACCCGGGTCGAGGGCCCGAAGTGCACGGCGCAATCGTGCCCCCCACTGGGGAAGAGCCGCGCCAAGCAGCTGGCCGACGCGCTCGGCTACCACTACTACGACCAGACGGCCACAAACCAGGCACTCTGGTCGAACGCGATCATCAGTCGCTATCCGATCGGAAAGGCGACCCCCAACGACCTCGGCGTCGAGATCGACGTTGACGGCCACTCCGTCTACGCCTTCAACATCCACCTCGACGACTCGCCCTACCAGCCCTACCAGCTGCTGGACATCCCCTACGGGAACGCCCCGTTCATCGACACCGAGGCCGAGGCCGTTCGCTTCGCCAAGCAGACCCGCGGCCCGGCGATAGCGCTGCTGCGGGAGGACCTGGCAGCGGCTGATGACGCCGACGCCGCCTTCGTCTTCGGCGACTTCAACGAGCCCTCCGGGCGCGACTGGACCAAGGAGGCGGTTGCGGCAGGCAACCAACCGATCGCGGTCGATTGGCCAACCACCGGTGCGATCGAGGACCAGGGCTTCATCGACGCCTACCGCAACGTCCACCCTGACCCGGTCGCCCGGCCGGCATTCACCTGGACGCCGACCAGCAAGCCGACCGTCAAGTGGGACCACCATGACCGGATCGACTTCATCTTCGCCCGAGGCGACGACCTCACCGTCGAAGACGCCGCGATCGTCGGCGAGAAGAGACCCGAGGCGGGGATCGTGGTCACCCCGTGGCCATCGGACCATCGCGCGGTCGCCGCCACGGTGCGGTTCTGAGAGCCCCGATCGGCTCGGTGGACCTCTCGCTCAGCGACGAGCAGCTCGAGATCCGCGAGCTTGCCCGTGCCTTCGCCCGCCAGGAGATCCGCCCCGTAGCCGGCGAATGCGACGAGCGCGAGGAGATGCCCTGGCAGGTCTTGGCCAAGGCGGCGAGGATCGGGCTGATGAGCTACGGCCTCCCGGAGGAGTACGGCGGGGGTGGGGTCGCCGACGGGCTCGTGGGGATCACCAACTTCATCGTCACCGAGGAGCTGGCGTGGGGTTGTGCCGCGATCGCCACCGAGATCACCTCCAGTGCCTACGCCGCCGGGCCCATCCTCGCCTTTGGCAGCGAGGAGCAGAAGCGCCGGATCCTGCCCCTCTTCTGCGACCCCGAGCAGCCGCGACTGGGGGCGCTGTGCGTGACCGAGCCCCAGGCTGGATCCGACGTCGCGGCGATCTCCACCACCGCCCGCCGAGAGGGAGACGAGTGGGTCCTCGACGGGCGCAAGCAGTTCATCACCAACGGCGGCATCGCCGAGGTCCACGTCGTCTTCGCCCGGGTAGAGGAGGAGAGCGGGCTTGCGGGGTTCATCGTCGAGCGCGGCACCCCCGGGCTGGAGATGGGTCGCAAGGAGCGGAAGCTGGGCATGCGGGCTTCCCATACCGCGGAGGTGATCCTCGACGGCTGTCGGGTGCCCGTCGCCAACCGGTTGGGTGCCGAGCTCACCACCGAGGCCGCGGGGTCCCGTCCCCGGGACGACGCCGGCAAGCCGCTCTCGGGGGCGGCCCAGGCATTGTTCCTGCTCCAGTACTCGCGCATGACCTTCGCGGCGGCGGCGATCGGCCTTGCCCGCGCGGCCTTCGAGTACGCGCGCGACTACGCAAAGGAACGGGTGGCCTTCGGCGTACCGATCTGCGAGCACCAGGCCATCGCCTTCAAGCTCGCCGACATGGCGACGGAGATCGAGTCCGCCCGGGCGCTTCTGTGGCGGGCCGGGTGGCTCGCCACCTCAGGTCGCCCGCTGGCAAACGCCGAGGGATCGATGGCAAAGTGCCTCAGCGCCGACGTTGCCCTTCGCTCCGCGACCGAGGCGCTGCAGATCCTCGGCGGCCACGGCTACGTGCGCGACCATCCGGTCGAGAAGTGGTACCGGGACGCCAAGCTCTACCAGATCTGGGAGGGCACCAACGAGATCCAGCGGCTGGTGATCTCGCGGGCGATCCTCGGCAGCTGATCCGAGGAGGGCGATTGGAGTCAGATGCGGGAGATCACGGACCCGGGATCCCGGACCGGGGCCGCCTTGACACTGGGCCGTGATCGGTTATGACTGGTCAAACAGCAACCGCTATGGAAGGCCGCAGATGAGCACGATCGCCCCGCCGACGGACCTCGCCGAACTCGACGTCAGCGACCTCGACCTCTGGAGAGACGGTCCGCCGCACGAGATCTTCCGCCGGCTGCGGCGCGAGCAGCCCCTGCACTGGAGCGAGCTGGCCGACTTCCCCGAGGAAGGCGGCTTCTGGTCGGTGGTCCGCTTCTCCGACATCGCCACGGTCGGGCGCGATCACGAGACCTTCTCCTCGGCCCGCAGCATCATCCTCGTCGACAAGCTGGCCTCCGAGCCGGGGGCGCCCGATCCGATGGACGTCGCCGCCAACATGATGATCACGCAGGACCCGCCCCGGCACGACCGCCTCAAGGCGCTGGTGCAGCGCGCCTTCACCCCGAAGCGGGCGCTCGATCACACCGAGCGGATGCGGGAGATCATCAACCTCGTCTGGGACCGCGCCCTCGAGGTCCACCCCGACGGTCGCCTCGACCTCGTCGGCGACGTCGGCGTCCACGTGCCGGCGATGGTGATCGGCGACATGCTGGGGGCGCCGCGCGAGGACGCCGAGCGGCTGGTGGACTGGACCAACCGCACCACCGCTTTCCAGGACCCGAACCTTTCACCGGACCTGGCCGACGTCTGGAAGGCGCTGGAGGAGTTCATCCCATATGTCAACGCGATGATCGACGAGCGCGAGGCAAACCCGACCGACGACCTCACCACCGCCTTCATCGAGGCCGAGGTGGACGGTGAGCGGCTCTCCCAGGAAGAGGTGTTGATGTTCTTCTTCCTCCTCATGGTCGCCGGCAACGATTCCACCCGCGCGGTCTTCACCTCGGGGATCAAGAACCTGATCGACGACCCCGAGCAGATGGAGCTGGTCCGGTCGGGCGCGGTCCCGCTGGAGCAGGTGGTCGAGGAGTTCGTCCGCTACAACCCCGCCTTCGCCTACATGCGGCGGACGGCCACCAGGGACACCGAGCTGGCCGGCGAGCAGGTCCGCGCCGGTGACAAGCTGGCCCTCTGGTACGTCTCCGGCAACCGCGATGACGACGTCTTCTCCGAGCCGGACCGCTTCGACGTTCGTCGCGACCCCAACCCGCACCAGGGCTTCGGTGGCGGCGGGCGCCACTTCTGTCTCGGCGCGGGGCTGGCGCGGCTCGAGCTGAAGCTGTGGATCGAGGAGACGCTGCGGCGCTTCGCCCGGATCGGCCTCGACGGGGAGTGCGAGCGGGTCAGCTCGACCTTCCTCAACCAGTACCGCACGATCCCGGTCGCGGTCGAGGCGGGCTGACCGCGTCGGTGAACACCCGGGCGGCGCCGTCGCGTGGCTCAGACGGCGGGGGTCGGCATGGCTGACCTCACCGGCATCGACCTCGCGCGCGTGCGGGAGCTGGAGGTCACCGAGAACGCCCGCTTCGTGGGCGAGCGGCCCCGCTCGATTGCGCTTCAGGAGCAGGCCCGGCGCTCGATGCCCCGCGGCGTGCCGATGTCGTGGATGGACGACCTCTACGACCATCCCCCGGCCTGGGTGTCTCACGGCAGCGGTTCCCGGTTCACCGACGTCGACGGGCACACATATCTCGACATGTACGTGGCCGACATGAGCGCCTTCTGCGGCCACGCGCCGCAGCCGGTCGCCGATGCAGTCGCCCGCAGGATGAAGCTCGGCTCGCAGTTCCTGCTGCCCGGTGAGGACGCAATCGCCGTCGCCGAGCACCTCGCCGGCCGCTACGGGTTGCCGAAGTGGCAGTTCACGCTGTCGGCGACGCAGGCGAACACCGAGGTGATCCGCCTCGCCCGCGAGATGACGGGCCGGGAGGCCGTGCTGTTGTTCGACGGCAAGTACCACGGCGAGGGCGATGCGACTCTGGTGATTCTCGAGGACGGCGAGGTGGCTCCGGAATCCCGCGGCCTGCCCCCGGGGGTGGCCGGGCAGGCTCGCGTGATCCAGTTCAACGACGTCGCCGCGCTCAGGGCAGCGCTGGAGCCCGGCGACGTCGCCCTTGTCCTGGCGGAGCCCGCGATGACCAACGCCGGCTTCCTTCTCCCGGAGCCGGGATTCCACCAGGAGCTGCGCCGGGCCACCCACGACGCGGGGACCCTGCTCGCAATCGACGAGACCCACACCCTGGTGTGCGCCCACGGCGGCCTCGCCAGGGCCTGGGGGCTGGAACCGGACTTCCTCACGCTCGGCAAGGCGATCGCGGCCGGGGTGCCTCTCGCCACCTACGGAATGCGGGACGAGATCGCCTCCCTGATCGCCCCTCCCGAGGAGGCGCGCACGGTGTCGGGTGCGTTCGTGGACGAGGTCGCAACGGGCGGCACGCTGTTCGCCAACGCCCTCTCGATGGCGGCCGGGCGCGCTGCCCTCCTCGACGTCCTCACCGAGGAGGCGTTCGAGCGCAGCGGCTTTCTGGGCGGGCGGATGGGCGCCGGGCTGAGCACGGCGATCGCCGCGGCCGGGCTGCCCTGGAGCGTGGCGCAGTACGGCGCCCACGCCTCCTATTTCTTCGTGCCCGAGCCGCCGGGCGACGGCGCCTCCTCGCGCTCAGCCGACGATCCCCGCCTGCGAGCCCTGATCCGCGTCTTCCTGGCCAACCGGGGCGTGTGGGAGTCGGGCTGGTGGTTGGGACCCACCGTCTCGGTCGCCCACAGCGCCGAGGACGTCGACCGTTACCTCGACGTCTTCGGGGAGTTCCTCACCGAGGTGACCTGAGCGGCCGGCGGGCAGGAGCCGGCCCGGTCGACGAAGCGCACGCCCTCGGGCTCCTCCAGGGAGAAGCCGCCGGCGGCGCCCGGAGCCACGTCGATGAGGAAGTCCGGCTCGCGCCAGCGCAGGTACTGCTCGCGGTCGACGAAGAAGGGCGCGCCGCCGATCTCCCCCAGCTTCAGGTCGTTCGGCCCCTGCGGCAGCTCGTCGGCCCGCAGGCACATCGCGGCACTGCCGTCGCAGCAACCTCCGGACTGGTGAAAGACGACCGGCCCGTGCTTCCGGCGAAGCCGCTCGATCAGTTCCACCGCCTCGGAGGTCGCCGCGACCTGACCCATCTCAGAAGAAGCCGAGAGGCTTCGGGTCGTAGCTGACCAGCAGGCACTTGGTCTGCGAGTAGTGGTCGAGCATCATCCGGTGGTTCTCACGCCCGACCCCGGAGATCTTGTAGCCGCCGAAGGCCGCATGCGCCGGGTACTGGTGGTAGCAGTTGGTCCACACCCGTCCGGCCTTGATCGCGCGACCCAACCGGAACGCCCTGTTGCCGTCACGCGTCCAGACCCCCGCCCCGAGCCCGTAGAGGGTGTCGTTGGCGATCTCAAGCGCCTCGGCGTCGTCCTTGAAGGTGGTGACCGACACCACCGGGCCGAAGATCTCCTCCTGGAAGACCCGCATGTCGTTGGTTCCCCGCAGGACGGTCGGCTCGAAGTAATAGCCGCCCGAGAGCTCGCCGTTGAGGTCCGGCCGCTCCCCGCCGATCAACACCTCGGCGCCCTCGTCGCGGCCGATCTGGACGTAGCTCTCGACCTTGTCGAGCTGGGCTGCTGAGACCTGCGGACCCATCATCGTCGCCGGGTCGAGGGGGTTGCCCTGCACGATCGCCCCGACCCGCTCCAGCACCCGCTCCATGAACTCGTCATAGATCGACTCCTGGATCAGGGCCCGTGAGGGAGCGGTGCAGACCTCGCCCTTGTTGAAGGCGTAGAGGACGAAGCCCTCGATCGCCTTGTCGAGCAGCTCGTCGTCGGCCGCCATCATGTCCTCGAAGAAGAGGTTGGGCGACTTGCCTCCGAGCTCGGTCGTCGACGGGATGATGTTCTGGGCCGCGTACTGCATGATCAGGCGGCCGGTGACCGTCTCGCCGGTGAAGGCGATCTTGGCGATCCGCTTGTTCGTGGCCAGCGCCCGGCCGATCTCGGCCCCGGGGCCGTTGACGATGTTGAGCACCCCGGGCGGCACGATCTCCTTCACGACCTCGGCCAGCTTCAGGATCGACCACGGCGTCGGGCTGGCCGGCTTGATCACGGTGCAGTTGCCCGCGGCGAGCGCCGGGGCGATCTTCCAGGCCGCCATCAGCAGCGGGAAGTTGAAGGGGATGATCTGGCCGACCACGCCCAGCGGCTCGTGGAAGTGGTAGGCGACCGTGTCCTTGTCGATCTCCGAGATCCGCCCCTCCTCGGCGCGGGCGGCCCCGGCGAAGTAGCGCAGATGGTCGATCACCAGCGGGATGTCGGCGGCCAGGGTCTCGCGCACCGGCTTGCCGTTGTCCCAGCTCTCGGCGATCGCCAGCATCTGCAGGTTGTCTTCGACCGCGTCGGCCATCGCGTCGAGCACCGCGGCCCGCTCCGCCGGCGCCGCATCTCCCCACTCGTCCTTCGCCCCGTGGGCGGCGTCGAGCGCTAGCTCGATGTCATCGGGGGTCGAGTCGGCGACGCGACTGAACGGCTCCCCCGTCGCGGGGGTGACGTTGTCGCGGTACTTGCCGTCGCTCGGCGCCGCGAACTTGCCGCCGATGAAGTTGTCGTAGCTCTCCCTCAGCTCGACCTCGCTGTCCGGAGCGCCTGGGGCCTCGAACGTCTGCGGCTTCTCAACAGTTGCCATCGCCTCTCTCCTTGTGGTTACCGCGGTGCCATGAACCAATCAGCACAACTACAGCACCACCGGCGGCAAGTTCCATCCGTGGAAACCCGCAGCCACGATGCCTGTTTTCCGCGACCAAGGGGGCTAGCGGCCGAGCGCCGCGGCGGCGGCACCGCGCCCGGTCCGCACGGCGCCCTCCATGTAGCCGCAGACCCACTGGTCCGAGCCACAGACATAGAAAGGCGGCTCGTGGGTGCCGTGCAGCGGCCCCACGGCGGTCACGTCGCCGGGCCGCCATGAGGTGATGTAGCCCTGGGTCCAGGGGTCGATTCCCCAGCGGCGCAGGAAGAAGGCGATCGGGTGTCCGGCCCTCTCGCCGAAGGCCGCGACCATCTCGGCCGTCAGCTCCTCCTCGACCAGGTGCCCGGGCGTGGCGATCAGGGGCGCCAGCCGCTCTGGCGGCACCAGGGTCGAGATGACTCCCCCGGCCTGGGCCCATGCGCCGCCGATCAGCCCGGTCTCGGAGTAGAGGTCGCCGTTCTGCCCTCCCTCCTCCCAGAAAGCCGAGTCGTAGGCAAAGACGGGCTTGGCCGCGAGCGCGTGGCGCTGGTGGTGAAGCGAGTCGAGGCGCTCACCGGATACTCCCTCGATCTGGATATCGCGCAGGGGACCCGCCGGAACCGCCGAGACGACCGCCTCGGCCTCGAAGCGCTCCCCGGCGGCTGTCGTGACAGCACAACCCGAGGAGTTGACCCGGATCCGTTTGACCGGGGTCGCGTAGCGCACCCGGTGTCCAAGCACCTCCGCCATCCGCAGGGCCACGGTGGCCGATCCCTCGGCGACCCTCTCGGCCTCCCAGATCTCGTACTCGTAGAAGCCCCCGGCGCCGGCGGTTGCCTCCTTCCGCAGCTCCGAGAGCAGCGAGGTCCGCTCGGCCGACTCCGAGGAGAGCGCCAGCGCGAACAGGTCCCGGGCACGGACGGCGTTTCGGGTCGCGCCGGCGTCGCGCATCCACTGCGCGATCGATAGGCGATCGAGCCGTTCCGCCTCGGGGTGCGACCAGGGATCGTCGGGATCGACCGTCTTCGCCAGCCGGGCGAACTCCGCCTCGGCCTTGGCGTAGCTGGCCCGGTCCTCGTCGTCCATCCACGGGTAGCCGTCGCCGACGAAGCGCCCCTCGGCGAGCACGTAGGTGTCCTCGCCGGTGTCGGCGACGAACGAAGGCTCCAGCGTCAGGCCCAGCTCGGCGACCAGCCCCCGATAGGAGGACTGGAAGGGCCCGGTGAGCTCGCCGCCCAGCTGCACCAGACGGCCGTCGGCGAGGCTGGTCTGCAACACGCGGCCGCCGGGGCGGTCCCGGGCCTCGAGGACGACGACGTCGGCGCCACCCGCCGCCAGGTCGCGCGCGGCCGAGAGACCTGCGAGCCCAGCCCCCACGACTATCGCGTCAGGCACGATCTCCGTTCCCCAACCGGTACTTGAGGTGGGTGACGCCGGGGGCCTCGACGACCCGGTCGATCTCAAGCGCCGCTCCGGCTCCCGCGCCTTCGTCGAAGAGCCGGGCGCCTTCTCCGAGCAGGACCGGGACCAGGCTGAGGTTGATCTCGTCGATCAGGCCAGCAGCCAGGTACTGCCTGGCGGCGTTTGCGCCGCCGCCGAGCGACACGTCCTTCCCCCCTGCCGCGGCCTTCGCCTGCGCCAGTGCCGACTCGATTCCCTCGGTGACGAAGGTGAACGTCGTCTCCCCCAGCTCCAGGGGCTCGCGGGGATGATGGGTGAGCACGAAGACCGGCATGCCGAAGGGCGGCTCGTCCCCCCACCAACCGTTCCAGGGATCCTCCCGCCAGGGACCAGGGCCACCGCCGAACATGTTGCGCCCCATCACCGTGGCGCCGACGTTCTCCAGCGACTCCTCGACGATCTCGCTGCTGGCGTTGACCTCGCCCCCCTCGAGGCCGTGGGGCCGGCGCCAGGCTGCGAGTGGGAACACCCACTGGTGAAGCTGCATCCCTCCCTCCCCCAACGGATGCTCCTCGCTCTGGTTCGGCCCGGCGACGAAGCCATCGAGCGAGATCGAGATGTGGAGCCTCACCTTTGCCACCTCGCGATCCACCCTAGTCGAGCCAGGTCCCCGGCGGGGAGCTGCGGCGGGTGGCGGTCAGCGATGATCCCGGTCATGGGCCCGAGCGGTGAGACCTGCATCCTGATCACGATCCCGATCAGCCACTACTGCGAGAAGGCGCGCTGGGCGCTGGACAGAGCCGGCGTCGCCTACGTCGAGCGCGCCCACCTGCAGCTGATCCACCGGATCGCGGTGCGCCGGGCCGGCGGCGGCAAGACGGCTCCGGTGTTGGTGTGCGGCAAACGGGTGCTGCCCGAATCGGCCGAGATCGTCGAGTGGGCCGACCGGATAGCGCCTGCGGAAAGGCGGCTGTATCCCGAAGACCCGGGGGCCCGCGCCGAGATCCGGGAGCTCGAGCGCGACTTCGACGAGCGGCTCGGGCCCGAGGGGCGCCGCTGGATGTACAACGGCCTGCGGGGGCGGCAGCAGATCGCCATCGACTACGCCTGCACCGGGGTCCCCGGCTGGGAGCGGCGGCTCCTTCCCCTGCTCTACCCGCTTGTCTGGCGCGGGATCGACCGCTACCTCGACGTCAGCCCGAGCACCGCGGCCCGCTCGGAAGCCGAGGTCCGGGCGACCTTCGACGAGGTGGGAGAACGCCTCGGCGACGGGCGTTCCTACCTCTGTGGTGACCGCTTCACCGCCGCCGATCTGACCTTCGCCGCCCTGGCCGCGTCGGTGCTGATGCCGCCCGAGTACGGGGTGCCGCTGCCCCAACCCGACGAGCTGCCACCGGAGACGGCGGCCGTGGTGCGGGAGCTGCGAACGCACCCGGCCGGCGCGCACGCGATGGCGATGTTCCGCGAGGAGCGGCACTGAGCCGCAGCCGCCGTGGCGGACCATCGGATAGGGTCGCTTAGTGGCGCACGCAGGCCAGGAGATCCATGGCATGGACGGGTTCCGGCTGCTGCTGGTCAAGACCGGGGCCGAGACCGGCGGCGAGCTGCTCGAGATGGAGGCCAGCTATGCCGGCACCGGGAATCTGCCGCCGAACCACATGCACCCCAAACAGGTCGAGCGCTTCGAGGTCCTCGACGGATCCGTTCGGACGATCATCGGCGGAGTCGAGCGCAACTATGAAACGGGTGAGAGCTTCGAGGTGCCGGCCTGGACCCCGCACCAGATGACCGCCGACGTCCCCGCCCGGGTCCGCTGGCAGGTCAGGCCCGCCCTCCGCACCGCCGAGTTCTTCGAGCGCCTCTACGCGGCCCTGGCGGGCGAGCCGGGAGGCGCGGAGGAGGGCGTCAACCTGTTCGAGGAATACAGCGACGAGTTCAGGCTCGTCGCGGATGATTAGGCGATCGATTCAGCCGGCGGCCGCTGCGCAGCCCGGTTCACCGATCAGGGCTTGACCGTGACCTTGCCTTGGAAGAGGACGTCGTTGGGCCCGTGTCGAAGATGCAGGACGAGTTGCCGAAGCCGGCCTCGACGACCTCGGCCAGCCTCAGGCGGGTGGCTAAGACTAAGTCGTGACTGCCTGCGGAGGCGGCCCGTACTGATTCTCGCCCGGGTCGCTCTCCTGGAGGTAGAAGATCAGCAGCACGATGAAACCGATGAGCGGGATCAGGGCGATCAGGATCCACCACCCAGTGCGGTTGGTGTCATGAAGCCTGCGGATCCCCACCGAGAGGTTGGGAAGCAGGAGCGCCAGACCGCAGATTGCACTCAACACGGTGACGCTGCCGATCGCCAGACCGATGATGTTGGCACCGATCCCAACCAGAAACGTGAAAAGGACCCACCACCAAAACGCCGGGCGCGAAGCCCGACCATCGAATTTGACGTAGTGCTCGAATCCGGAGCTCACAGCCTCGCCGAAGCTCATGCGTCCCCCTTGGTCGTTTAGGTCGGGATTGGCTCAAGACCCTAACTGCACCAGCGGTCGCCGCCGAAGCGTCTCTAGTCTCAACCGTCCCTCTCATCTTTCTTTTGTCTTGCTCAAACCCTAACTGCACCAGCGGTCGCCGCCGAAGCGTCGCCTGACCCCTCGTCGTCTGCCAGGTACTTAGTGCCGATAATCCGACGCGCAGGCGCCTGCCTGACAACGCGCAGGCGCCTGCCTTAGGAAGGAGCCGGCCTCTCGGGTTCAGGCCCCGGCCTTGACCGCCTCGTCGAGCTGGCGCTTCATCTCATCCGCGTCGGCGTCGATCTGCTTCTCGATCCGTTTCTGGGCCTGCTTCGTCGCCTTCTCGATCTGCTCCTCGATCTTCGACTCGCCGATCACGATCACCGCGGCGCTGCCCTCGTCGAGCGCCTCTCCGAGATCCTTCAGGTCACCACGCGACATTCCCTTCCACAGGTGCCCGGCAACGCCCCCGGCAGCGCCCCCGACGATCGCCCCGCCGATGATCGAGGGCGGGAAGAGGATGCCCGCCAGCGCCCCTACGGCGATACCCGTCCAGGCGCCGTGCTGGGTCGGCTTCTCGGTCTTGTGCACGTGTACCGTGCCGTCCTCGGCCTTCTCGATAACCGCCGAGTCGAAGGTGCCGATTGCCCCCGCAGCGTGAAGCTCGAAGACTGCCTCGTAGTCGGCCTCGGCGGCCCCGATATCGTCGTAGACGGCGGCGTAGAGAAATACAGGTTTGTCGGCCATGTTCACTCCTTTTCGTTTGACGGATCGAATCTACCGCTCGCCGCCTGCCCGCGCGCGAAGGTGCCGTTGACGACCCGGCATCGGCCGGGGTAGGGTCGCTGCGACCCGGAAGCGCCCGGTCGCACAGGGCCGGCAGGGGACGGGCGCAGCCGTGGACCCAACCAGACGATGCCGATGAGACCAAGACGCCGAACCCCGATCGGGTCCCGCCCGATTCGCGCCTCGGGAGCTCCCCTTCTCTGCGCCGCCATCCTCCTCTCCCTCGTTCCGGCGGCGCCGGCCAGGACCTACGCGCCGACCAGGACCGGCGACCCGTCCCCGAACAAGCGCGACCCGCACCCGGACATAGGCGCGTTCGAACGGTAGGAAGGGAGATCGAGATGAGCAGGTTGATCGTGACCGAGTTCGTGACGCTTGACGGCGTCATGGAGGCGCCAGGTGGCGAGCCGACCCACCCGCACTCGGGCTGGGTGATGGACTTCATGAGCCCCGAGCAGGAGCAGTACAAGCTTGGCGAGGCGCTCGAGGCCGGGTCGCACCTGCTCGGGCGGGTGACATACGAGTCCTTCGCCTCCGCCTGGCCCGAGCGGGAGGGCCCGTTCGCCGAGAAGATCAACTCGATGCCCAAGTACGTCGTCTCCTCGACACTCGAGGACCCCCTCGGGTGGGAGAACTCGACCCTGATCAGCGGCGACGTCGCCGAGGAGGTCGGGAAGCTGAAGCAGCAGGGCGGCGGGCCGATCCTGGTCGCCGGCAGCGCCACTCTCGTGCACTCGCTGATCGAGAACGACCTCGTCGACGAGCTGCGCCTGATGGTCTTCCCGGTGATGATCGGCGGCGGCAAGCGGCCGTTCCCCGAATCACGGCAGAAGAAGACGTTCAGCCTGGCCGACACTCTGACGTTCGGCTCGGGCGTCGCGGTCCACACCTACGAGCCGGCCTGAGCCCCGGGAGCCGTTCGGTCAGGACCTGACCCCACGGCACACGGGCCCGGGACGGGCGACGTCACTGCACCAGCAGGGCAGGGCCGTGCTCCAGCGAGGCGGCGATCCTCCGCACGACGACGGCAAGCTGCCGATCGTCGCCGGAGTCGTAGTAGAGCGGGCCGGCCCCATCGCTCAGCAGGCGGTGAATCAACACCACCCCCTGCGGGCTGACGGGGTCCGGACCCCGCAGGCGCTCGATCACCGTCTCGATCTCGGGGGTGGCGATCAGGACCGCGCCGTGCTGGACGTTGATCGCCCCGTTGGGGCGCCACTGCAGCTCGTCTTCACGGCCGACCGCCCGCTCCAGCAGGGACGCCACCTCGGCGCGGCCCGAGACGCTGGTGAGCTGCCGGGAGCGCTCGATCAGGAGCACGTTTCGGTTGGGGTCGAGACCTGCGAGGAGCTCGCGATCGAGCCGGCGCCGTCGCAGCCAGGTCCGGAGGCGGGTGATGCGTGCCGGCCGGCGCTCCAGTTGAGTCTCGAATGTGGCCTCCACGTTCCTGGCACTTGATTGTCCCCGTCCGCCTTGATTCCCGCGTGCACCCGAAGGTGAACGGGGTGATCAAGCCCCTAGTACCCGTAGCCACCGCCGGATGAACTGCTCGGAGCCGAGGAGTTGCCCGCCGGGGCGATGGAGCCGTTCGGCTGGACGGCGTTCCAAACGCCCCCGAACGTGTTGATTCCGTTGCCGGTGACCTGGCCCGGGGCGGTGTCAGCCGTGTATGTGTAGAGGGGATGCCCGGCGTAGGTGACCTGCATGGTCCCGTCGCTGCGCTTCACCGCGCCGAGCTTCGACGCGCTTACACCGCTGCCGGCCTTCGGGCTACCGGTCGTGATGTCGGGGGGCCAGATGCTGGCGCAGCTGCCCGAGCAGCTGGACTTCCCCCCAGTGTCCTTCTGGAACAAATAGAGGGTGCGGCCCTGGGCGTCGACCAGTATCGGTCCGAGCTTTGCCGCGCTGGCCACGTCGACCGTCGCCGCGCCCTTCCCCACGGTCACGGTCGAGCCGCCTCCGGCGGTTGTGGTGGATCCGCTGCCGCCGCCGCATCCGGCGATTGCGACAACCGCGATCAGGCCCAGGAGAAAGACGAAGGGCAGTCGTGCCGTCATGGAGAGAACCTCTTTTCTCGGTGAGTGATCCGGGGGCTCGAGGGGCATCGGACGCCGCACGAGCCACTAGCCGGACTACGTTCGCCGAGTCATCGAGGTTCAGGCGGTCCGGCACCCGCGGAATCGGCGCTGGGCGCAATCGGCGCTAGGGAGAGACGAATGTCGCCGGGTCCGGCCCGATCCGTTCGCCGCGCTCGAGCCCGGCGATCCGCTGCATTTCCTCTTCGGTCAGCTCGAAGTCGAACAGCTCGAAGTTCTCCTGAATTCGCCGCGCCGTCACCGACTTCGGGAAGACGACGTTGCCGTCTCAGGGCCTGCCCGGGCGCAGGTTGCCAACGACCCCGATGCGGAAGCCCAGCCACGGATAGGTGAGGTCGTAGAACGGGTTGCTCTGAGGTTGGAGCCCGATCGCCGAGAGCCAGAGCTGATACCCGGGGGCGTTGGCGATGCCGCCGTGCAGCCGTCGCCACACCCGCCCGTCCGGTCTCCCCGAAGGAGGCGGGGTGATCGTGTCGGTCCACTCGACCGCGTTGCCGCCCTGATCGAGCGTTCCCCACGGCGAGGTGGTCTTCGCCTGACCGACGCTGCTGACGCTGCCCTGGTAGAGGTCGGCGTAGGTGGTGGGATCGATCCCGAAGGGGTTGACGCTGGAGCAGTTGGAGGGCTCCACGGCCGCCGGACACCAGGTCGGCGCCGGCAGTCCAGAGGCGTGGTAGTTGGCCAACGGCTGCGTCGCCGAATTGGTGACGTCGCCGGTGGAGGAGTCGAGGATTGCCGGGCTGGGAGCGGTGGCGGTTCCGTCACCGAAGACTCCCGGGTTGGTCGGGTACTTCCAGTAGGAGTAGGTGCCGCCGCCGCTGGGGTCGAAGTAGGCGGCCTTCATCCACTCGTTCTGGCTGGGGACGACGAAGCCCGCCTTGTGTGCGCGGGTCGCGCCGCTGCGCTTGTGACGGGCCAGGTCGTACATGCCCCGCTCGGTCCGATTGGAGAGGCGGACACGGTAGGTGAGGTATCGAAAGCCGCCGCCGCCGCTGGCCCGTTTCGAGATCAGTCGTCCGTTGAAGAGCGAGTTCACGAACCGCGCCGCCCGCGGGAAGCTGGCGAAGCCGTAGGGCTTGTCGGCCCACTCCGGGTAGGCCACCGTGTAGTGGCGGTGCCGGCCGGCACCGGACGAGAAGTCGATCTGACCGTATTTCGGCCAGGCCGAGGAGCTCTCGGTCGGGTCGTAGAGATGGTGCGGGTCGCGGCCGGCGGGATCGGCGGTGTTGAGGAACTTGACCCACTGCCTGACGGTGATCTCGAGCCGGCCGATGCCGAAGCGGCCCCTGACGCCGCCGACGCGCTGACAGCCGCGCGAGCTCTGCGGGGCCTCGGCGCAGGACCGATAGATCGCGTCCGTGAAGGGAACGATCGCCACCGAGCGGTTCCCCGGCGCCCCGACCTTGGCGGTCTTCACCTCGACCACGGCGCCCTTGTCGGCGGCCGCGGCCACGGGTGACGAGGCGAGCGCCACGATCGCGGTGGACGCGAGCGCCATCAGAAAGGGCGACAGATGACTGCGTACGCCCACCGGGTTCCTATTTGCCGAATCTCGATGTTCCATACCACCTACCGTTCGTCGAATGCGCGCCCGGGCCTTCATCGAACGCAATCCGGGTTTCCTTTAGATCGACCGAGGGCGATGCGCGGTATCAGACGGTGTTCCCGTCCGACCCTGATCCTGGCTCCACCTGGGCATGCCAGCCGATCCCGGTTGCGCGGCCGGCGTGGGCCTGTCGCTCGTGGCTACTACCCGGCCTGCGAGGCTGCCCAGTCGCGCAGGCGACCCGAGAGCTCCGTTGTGGCCGGGCCAACCTCGACGATTTCGTCGGCCGGGATGTCCGCCTTTCGCGCGGCGGCCACGATCGCATCCGGGGAGGGCGCCTCGTAGAGGCAATAGGTGCGCCGTCGGTCCGCGCTGAGGAAGGAGAACAGCCAGCGCACACCCTCATCCGTGTTGATCTCTTCGATCAGCTTGACGTCGTCGCTGGTCAGCTCGAGCTGCTCGGCAAAGGCCCGCTCGATCATGAAAAGGGGCATCGTGGAACAGATCGTAGCGCGGCCTCTACATCTCGATCAGGCCCTGCCGATGCGCATATGAGGCCGCCTCGGTCCGATTCGCGCAGCCGGTCTTGCGCAGGATGCTGCGAATGTGGTTGGCGGCGGTGTGTTCGCTGATGAACAGTTCGGCCCCGATCTCGCGATTGCTCTGGCCCCGGGCCACGAGACCGAGGATCTGCGCCTCGCGGGCCGAGAGGCCGTCGGGAAGCACGGATCGCGGCGCGGAGGACCCCAATGCGCCGATCCGGTCGAGCAGCGCGATCAGGCCGATTCGCTTGGCGAGCTCCTCCGCCTCGCGGAGCAGCCCGGTCACCCGGTCGCCATCGCCGTCTCCGCGCGCAAGCAGCATTCGGGCGTACTCGTAGGCCGTGTGCGCGAGCCAGGTCGCTGCTCCCATGCGCCGGTTCAGCTCCATCGCGCGTTCGAAATGATCCTCCGCCCGCTCCCACTCGCCGAGGGTCGCGGAGAGCATGCCCAGATAGCGGTCGGTGGCCCCGTAGTAGCCGACCAGGTGGCCGATCATCACGTTCGTACCTGAAAACGGCTCGAGCTCCGGATAGACGAGGGCCGCCGTGGGCTCGTCGCCGAGGACCGCACTGGCGTCGGTCAGATACGTGAGCGAGGCCAGCCAGAGCGACTTGCGAAACCCGTCCAGCCCCTCGGCGGCGATCCGCGAGATCTCCCGCCTCGCCTCCTCCTCCATGCCGAGCTCGACCAGGAGGGAGACGAGTCCCGGCTGCCACGGCCCCTCACGCCTGGCCTCGCCGGCCAGGATCCTGATCACCGGGGCCAGCTCGACCAGCCGCCCCTGCTCGCGACGGATGCTGAACATCTGGATCCCGTAGACGCCCGACGCATCTCGGCCCGTCAGAAGCTGGCTCCAATCGTGGGAGCGCCGCGCCATCGCCTCGGCCTCCTCCAAGCGCCCGTCCCCCAGGGCAAGCGCCGAGCCATAGTGCTCGGCCACATGGAGCATGAACGGCTGGGCTGTCTGCTCCGCCACCTGACGAAGCACAGCGACCTCCCGCCTGGCGGACTCGATGTCGCAGAGCGCAACGAACGTCGGCACGCGCCAGGCCATCGCCTCGGCGCGTATCTCCGTATTGCCCAGTTCCTCGCCTACGTCCCTGGCCTCGGTCAGCATCTCGAGGATCTCCTCAAGCGAGCTCGTCCCGCGGGACCAGTAGGACCGCATCAGCACCGTGCCGAGGCCGGCACGATCCCCCAGGAGTCGGGCCATCTCGACGGCATTCGTGCGCACGGTCACCCCGCGTTCATGGTCCCCCTGGAAGTCGAGAGCGCGAGCAAGGCCACCGAGGAGTCCGACGCGTAGCTCCGAGCTCTCCGCCCCGAGCGCGGTGGTCGCCTCTTCGAGCAGATCGACCGCGCCCACATCGACGATTCCCGGTCGCCAGCAGGCATCTTCGTAGCCGATCGCAGCCCGGGCGAGAAGCTCCGCGTTCTGCAGCTCCCGGGCGATTCCCGCTGCGGAGCGGAATGCCTCCAAGGCTTCGAGCGCCTTGCCCGCCCGGTGACTTGCGGTACCGAGTTCGAGATAGACCTCGGCTCGTTCGGCAGGGTCCTTGATCCCCAGCTCGAGAGCGGCCCGCAACCGCTCCGCCGCCTCGTCGAAAGCGAGCGCGGCAACAGCCGCCTTCGCTGCCATCAGGCTGTACTCCACCCCCCGCCTGCTCCCCCCCAGCGGCGCGGCCGCGGCGAAATGGTGCGCCAGGTCGGCGAGGTCGCGCCCGGAACGGCCTTCGGCGCCTTCGAGCGCCTCGGCAACCCGCAGGTGCAGCTCGGCCCGCCGCACGCCGGTGAGCCTGTCGTAGAGCGCCCGCCGAACCAGCTCATGGGTGAAGGCGTAGGCCAGCCGCCGGGAAGGGAGCTCCTCGATCATCCCGCTGCGTGCGGCCTCGTCAAGCGCCGCCAGCAGCTCGTCCTCCTCGAGACCGGCTGCGCGGCGGACGATGTCGATCTCGAACCCCGGCCCGGCCGTCGCGGCGAGCTCGAGCAGATCGATGGTTCCGGAGGCCAGGCGGGAGAGGCGTTGGCTGACCACCTCGCGAACGCCCTCGGGGGTTCCGAGCTCCGCCAGCGGCCGCGTCAGCCGGATCGTGCCGTCGACGATCTCGACTACTTGCGTCTCGACCAGATCACGCCACAGCTCACAGACGAGAAACGGGTTTCCCGCAGTCAGGTCACCGATCACCGGCGCGAGCTCGGGCAGGCCGGCGCCGTGGTCCCCTCCCGCTGCCCGCCGGACGAACTCGGTCACCTCCTCGCCAGAGAGGCCCCCCAGCCGCAGCCGAACGACGTCATCGGACCTGCGCAGGTCGGCGAGCGCATCCGACAGGGTCTCCGGGACGTCGGCTTCGGTATCGCGAAAGGTGGCGAGGAGCAGCACGCGCGCGTTCCCGGCAACGCGTGCAAAGTGGCGCAGGAGAAGAAGGGTGGGGGCGTCGGCCCAGTGACCATCCTCGAGCACCAGAACCACCGGTTGCCGGCGGCCGATTCCCGTGAGGAGGTCGGTCACAGCGGTGTGCAGCCGGTGGCGCTCCGTATCCGGGTCGGCCTTCACCGGAGGCGGAAGATCGCCCATTCGAACCTGCAGATCGGGGAGGAGCCGCGTCAGCTCGCCCCCGGTCGAGCCGAGCGCGTTCCGCAGCTCGGTTGGGTCGGTGACCCGGACCAGGTGGTCGAGAGCCTCGACGAACGGGCCGTACGGAGTGCGCACGACGGCGTCGCAGGCTCCGTACAGAACGAGGGCCCCGTCCCCCGCCGCGGCGTTTGCGAACTCTCTCGCAAGGCGAGTCTTGCCCGAGCCGGGCTCGCCGCCGAGCAGCACTACGCGGCGGCCCTCGCCCGGAGCGCTCGGCACCAGGGTTCGTAGGGTTTCCAGCTCCACCGAACGTCCGACGAAGGGGAACGTCGATGTGAGGCGGAGCGAACCGGGGAGGTTCTCCATAGGCACAGCTCCCAAGGGCAACATAGTCAGATCTGATCATCCCAGCCCGCGAGATCGGCCGACGCCGGAGGGAATTTGGATCAGCTTGAGTCATGACAAATCGATCCTCGCCGCTTAGCCTCATCGCGAATGGGATCGCAGCGACGAGAAAAAGGAGGAAGCATGAGCACAGTGACGAGCCCCGCGCAGGCGGCGCAGCAGGAGCTATCAGGGTTCCAAGGGACCATCGTCGGCCCGGACGACGGGGAATTCGAAGAGGCGCGCAAGGTCTATAACGCCATGATCGACAAGCGGCCGGCGATGATCGCGCGCTGTGCCAACCCCGACGACGTCGCCAAGGTCGTCGGCTTCGCCCGTGACCACGACCTGCTCCTGGCTGTCCGCGGCGGCGGCCACAACGGCGCCGGGCTGGGGACTTGCGACGGAGGTGTCGTCATCGACCTCTCCCTGCTCAACCGGATCGAAGTCGATCCGCAGGCCCGCACTGCCCGGGTCGGTGGCGGCTGCACCTGGGGCGAGGTAGACCGAGCCACAAACGAGCACGGCCTCGCGACGCCTAGCGGGATCATCTCGACCACCGGGGTCGGAGGCCTCACCCTCGGCGGCGGCCTCGGCCACCTGACCCGCAAGTTCGGCCTGGCGATCGACAACCTGCTGGAGGCGGATCTGGTCCTTGCCAGCGGCGAGCGCGTCCGGGCAAGCGCCGACGAGCACCCCGACCTCTACTGGGCGATCCGTGGCGGCGGCGGCAACTTCGGCGTGGTCACCTCGTTCCTGTTCGGGCTGCACCAGGTGGACACCGTCGTCGCCGGGCCCACCTTTTGGCCGGTGGAGGCGGCGGCCGAGGTGCTCTCGGCCTACCGAGAGTTCCTTCCGGGTGCCCCCCGTGACCTGAACGGCTTCTTCGCCTTCCACACGGTCCCGCCCGCGCCCCCGTTCCCCGAGGAGATCCACCTGCGCGACGTCTGCGGCGTCGTCTGGTGTTACCTCGGCGCCGAGGATGACGCGGCCAAGGAGATGGCGCCTCTGCTTGACGCCCTTCCCGAGCCGCTGCTGCACGCTGCCGGGCCGATGCCGTATCCGGCGCTGCAGGGCATGTTCGACGATCTCTACCCGCGGGGCGATCAGTGGTACTGGCGAGCCGACTTCGTCAAGGAGATCCCAGATGACGCAGTCGAGATCCACGCCCGCTTCGGGGCCGATCTGCCGACGATGAAGTCGACGATGCACATGTATCCGATCGACGGCGCCGCGCATGACTTCGCCCCCGCCGACACCGCCTGGAGTTACCGCGACGCCCAGTGGGGCTCCGTCTTCGCGGGCGTCGACCCCGACCCGGCGAACGAGGCTGCCATCCGGAATTGGAGCATCGACTACTTCGAGGCGCTCCACCCGCACTCGGCCGGCGGCGCCTACGTGAACATGATGATGGACGAGGGCCAGGATCGGGTCCGCGACAGCTATCGCGACAACTATGACCGCCTGGCCGCGATCAAGGCCACATACGACCCGGACAACCTCTTCCGGGTCAACCAGAACATCGAGCCGAAGCAGTAGGCAGCCGAAGCCGGGCGGCGGGTGCCGAGCACCCGCCGCCCGGCGCGGCATCCCTCCCTCAGCGCGAGTACCCCCCCGGCCGGTAGCGCATGATCAGATCTCGAGTGCAGCTCGCACAGGAGCACTCGGGAACGGTAAGCCCGGAGTAGCAGCACCTCTCGGCGGGAAGTCCCTCGCCCACCAACTCCATTTGCTCCACGGGAGCGCCGAGATGGCGGAGCTGCATGACCATGTAGCCGAGGTCAGGGTCTTGGGCGCCGGGGTCGAGGCTGCTTGACATCGTCGCCGATCCTGCCCGATCGCCGTTTCCCCACCGTGTTGATGACGTTTCCGCAGCCTTTGCGGGCCCCTTCAGCGCGGCTCAAACGTGAGAGCTTTCTCATGAATCTCTTACCGGTGACTTAGCCGCGGCTCCTACGTTTGGCGGGCGAGCCATGGATTCGATCGACCAACCACGGCCTGATTCGCGTCGGCCCGACCATCTCATCTTCGCCCGCGACCGGGGTCTTCGCAGGGTTTCTGCGCTATCGAGGAGCTTGATCGTTGCGGCGATCGCGGCCGTTGCGGCGATCGCGGGACTGATCTCCCAAGCGGCCAAGCCGAGTTCCTCGACCGCGCTGGCAAAGGCATCCAGCGGCGCCACGTCGTCCCCGAAAGGCAAGGTCCCGCCGAGAGCCGGCCTCCCGGCTCCCTCGGCAGGACTTGACAGCTCTGCGAGCGTGGCGCTGGCGCCGCCACCGGCGCCTCCGGTGCCGACGGCAGCCCCCCCGGTGGTTGTCTCCAGCGGCTCCTAACGGTGATCGCCAAGGTGTCCTTCAGGGCTCTCGGAACCAGCGCTGAGCTCGTCCTGTCCGGCCCCACTCAACTCGATCCGGCGCGAAGGATCCTCGAGGGCGAGTTGGATCAGATCGATCGCGCCTGCAGCCGCTTCCGCGAGGACTCCGAGTTGAGCCGGCTGAACCGGGCGAAGGGCAGGACGATCACCGTCAGCGATCTGTTCGCGACCGCAGTCGGCTCGGCCCTGCACGCCGCCCGGCTCACGGACGGCGCCGTGGACCCGACCGTGGGAGCGGCCCTGCGGGCGATCGGATACGACCGCGACTTCGACGCCGTGCGAGACGGGACGTCGGTTCCGGCATCTGGCGCGGTCGTGCCCGGCTGGCACGTCGTCGAGGTCGACGCATCAGCGCGCACGGTGCGGATCCCGAGCGGAGTCGTCCTCGACCTCGGCGCGACGGCGAAGGCGCTCGCCGCGGACCGTGCCGCCACCCGGATACACGAAGAGCTCGGGTGCGGGGTCCTTGTCAGCCTCGGCGGCGATATCTCGACCGCCGGGGACGCACCGATGGGCGGCTGGAGCGTCGGGGTCTGCGACGACGGCGCCGCCGATCCCAATTCGGTCGAGGGGCAGACGGTCAGCCTCAGCTGTGGCGCCCTGGCAACCTCGAGCACCCAGGTCCGGCGCTGGGCCGGGCCTGACGGCGAGGAGCGACACCACATCATCGACCCCCGGCTCGGCCGCAGCGCCGGCGCCGGATGGCGCACCGCGAGCGTTGCCGCGGCCTCCTGCGTGGACGCCAACACCGCAAGCACCGCGGCCATCGTGCGCCCCGAGACCGCGCCGGGCTGGCTCGGGTCCCGCCGGCTCCCGGCCCGCCTGGTCGGCACCTCGGGCGAGGTGAGGCTGATCGCCGGGTGGCCCGCCGGGGACGGGGTGAGCGTTTCCCTGTGAGCTCCCTGGTTCTCGCAGTCACCCCGAGCTCGTATTGGTTCCTGACCCGCGGGGCCGGAGCGATCACGCTGGTCCTTCTGAGCACGACGATGGTGCTCGGCATCCTCGACGTCAAGCGCATCCGCAGCGAGCGCTGGCCGAGGTTCGTGGTCGACGGCCTGCACCGAAACGTCTCCCTGCTGGCTCTTGTCGTGCTGATCCTCCACATCGTCACCACGCTCGCCGACGGCTTCGCCCCGATCGCGATCAAGGACTCGATCGTCCCCTTCGGCTCTGCATACCGGCCGCTGTGGCTCGGGCTGGGTGCGCTCGCGTTCGACCTGCTGCTGGCCGTGACGGTCACCAGCATCGTCCGCGCCCGGCTCGGGCATCGAGCCTGGCGAACCGTCCACTGGGCCGCCTACGCATGCTGGCCGCTGGCGATCGTCCACGGCATCGGCACCGGAAGCGACGGTTCCCATCTCTGGATGCTGGCCCTGACCGCCGCCTGCGTCGGCGCCGTTCTGGGCGCCGCCGCCTGGCGGATCGCCTCCGCCGGCGGCATCGAGGACCGCCACCGCAGCGTGGCGCTGCTGACGATCGCCGCGGCCCCGGTCGCCCTCGCCGCCTGGGTGATCGCAGGACCGCTTGCCGGTGGCTGGGCGCTGCGGGCGGGCACTCCTCAATCCCTGATTCGCTCCGCCCACCCGGTCCTGACCACTGCCCGGCAACCGAAGCTCCCGCCACTGAGCGTCCCCTTCTCGGCCAAGCTCAAGGGGCCCCTTCTTCAGAGTCCCGTCTCCGCCAGCGGCCTGATCGGGATCGACATCCCGATGAAGCTGAGCGGGGACCAGGGCGGAACGCTGGGCATCCGAATCGTCGGCCAGCCCTTGGGCGACGGCGGGGTCTCGATGTCGCAGAGCATGGTGACCCTCGGCCCCCCGGGGCGACCCACTCTCTACGCCGGGCGCGTGACCAGCCTCCAGGGAACCCACCTGACCGCATCGGTGAGCGGTGAAGATGGCGCAGCGGTGAGCTTGCAGATCGATATCTCGATCGACCAGGCCACCCAGACCGTTGCCGGCTCTGTCCAGGGTTCGAACGTATGAGCGTGTCGGCGGCCAGGCTTCTGAGCGATCTGCCTTCCAGGGGTCCTCTGCGGCTCGAGGACCACCTGGCCCGATTGGGTCAGCTCGACTCGGACGCGATCGCCGGCAGTCTCATCGGCGAGGTCAAGCAAAGCGGCCTGCTCGGCCGCGGCGGCGGCGCCTTCCCGGTCGCAAAGAAGCTGCGATCGGTGGCGGGCCGCACTCAGCCGATAGTGGTCGTCAACGGCACCGAGGGGGAACCCGCCAGCAGGAAGGACACGCTGCTGCTCAAATCCAACCCCCATCTGGTCCTCGACGGCGCCGTGGCGGCGGCGCTGGCGGTCGGGGCCTGGGAGGCGCTGGTCTGCGTCGAGCAGGCGGACCCGGTCGCATGCGAGCGGGCGTCCGAGGCGATCGAGGAGCGCCTGCGGATGGGGGTCGACCTGGTCAAGCTCAGCGTCGTCCCCACTCCCCCCGGTTACGTCACCGGCGAGGAGACCGCGCTGGTCAACTATCTCGACGGTGGCCCCCCGAAGCCCACGATCAAGCCCCCGCTTCCATTCGAGCGGGGCGTAGGCGGCAAGCCGACGCTGATCCAGAACGTCGAGACCCTCGCGCACCTCGGTCTGATCGCCCGATTTGGCGGCGATTGGTTCCGCGAGCTGGGGACGCCCGAGGATCCCGGAACCCACCTGATCACCATCTCCGGCTGCATCGCCCGGCCCGGGGTCTACGAAGTCGCCGGAGGCACGACCCTCGGCAAGCTCGCCCAGGCGGCCGGCGGCTGGAGCGAGACCCCGCAGGCGATCCTGGTCGGGGGGTATGGAGGGACCTGGTTCAGGGCCGCGGACGCAGACACCATCCGGCTCGGCGTCGCCGCCCTGCGGAATGCGGGAGGCAGCCTCGGCCCCGGGGTCATCATCGGCCTGCCTGAGGGCGCCTGTGGCGTCTCCGAGACTGCCCGGATCGTGGACTATCTGGCGGGCGAGTCGGCCGGCCAGTGCGGACCCTGCTTCTACGGCCTTGAGGCAATAGCCAACGGCCTCTCGCGGATCGCCGACGGCGCCGGCGGCCCGGCCGGCCTGCAGACGGTGAATCGATGGTGCTCGCAGGTGTTCGGCCGCGGCGCCTGCCGCCATCCCGACGGCACCGCGCGGCTGGTCTCGAGCGCCATGGCAGCCTTCTCGTCTGATTTCCACGCCCACCAGCGGGGGCAGCCATGCAGGACGGATCCGGCCCTGCGCAACCTGATGCCGGTACCCAATCCCCGCGCCCCGAGGCCGGTGGCCGCATGACCGAGAAGGTCGCCCTCGAGATCAACCCGATCGCCTGCGAGGCGCACGGCCTGTGCGCGGAGCTCTTCCCTGAGGCGATCACGCTCGATGACTGGGGCTATCCGCTGATCGCCGAGTGGCCGATCGGTTCGGCCGAGCTCGAGCACGCCAAACGCGCCGTTGGGGCCTGCCCCACATTGGCGCTCCGGCTGCGGGCGGCCGAACGCGGCCGCGCCGGGCCGGGCTGAATCGCCGCGAGCCCATCCGCTTCGATCGGACGTTGTCGCGGAGCCGTTTCCCGCGGGGCTGTCGATTTCCTCGCCCCCCGTTCGTCTCATGGGCGACCATTCCCGAAAAGGAGGAAGCGATGAAGTACATGCTGCTGATCCACCAGGGGACCACCCCGACCCCGGGGTCGGAGGAGTGGGAGAACCTCCCGCGGGACGAGCAGAACGGTGTCTACGCCGCCTACAAGGCGCTCAACGAGACCCCCGGCTTCACTCCCGGGGTGCAGATGGAGGATCCTGAGACGGCGACCACCGTCCGCGTCGAGGACGGCAAGACGCTCACCACCGACGGTCCGTTCGCCGAGATCAAGGAGGCGATCGGCGGTTACTGCTTCTTCGAGGCCGACGACCTCGACGCGGCGATCGAACTGGCCGCGCGGATCCCGGCGGCGAGCATGGGCGGCGCGATCGAGGTGCGCCCGATCGTGGAGCGGTAGCGATTCTCGATCAGGCCTTCCGCGAGCAGTGGGGAAGGGTCCTCGCTGCGATGATCGGCTTCCTCGGCGACTTCGACCTCGCCGAGGAAGCCACGCAGGAGGCCTTCGCGATCGCCGCCGAGCGCTGGCCGCGCGACGGAATGCCGTCCAACCCGGGCGCCTGGCTGGCGACAACGGCCCGCAACCGGGCGATCGACAGGATTCGGCGCGATCGCACCCTGGCCGCAAAGACCCGCCTGCTGGAGATACCCGAGGCAGCGGAGGACCCGATCGAGGCGACGACGTTCCCGGACGAGCGACTGGAGCTGGTCTTCGCCTGCTGTCATCCGGCGCTCGCCACCGAGGCGCAGGTCGCCCTCACCCTGCGGACGCTCGGCGGGCTTGGCACCGCAGAGATCGCCCGCGCCTTCCTTGTCCCCGAGCCGACGATGGCGCAGCGGCTGGTGCGGGCGAAGCGCAAGATCAAGGCCGCAGGGATCCCGTTCCGCGTGCCTCCCGAGCACCTGCTGCCCGACCGCCTTGCCGCCGTGCTCGCGGTCGTCTACTTGATCTTCAACGAAGGCTACGGTCATGATGACGGCGAGCTGGCGGCCGAAGCGATCCGGCTCGGGCGGGCCCTCGCCGAGCTGATGCCCGACGAGCCTGAGGTGCAGGGCCTGCTGGCCTTGATGCTCCTGCACGACGCCCGCCGGGAGGCGCGGTTCCGCGACGGCGACCTGGTCTTGCTCGCCGACCAGGACCGCTCACTCTGGGACACGGCGCAGATCGCTGAGGGGCGGGCGGTGCTCGACACGGCCCTCGCCCTGCGCGGAAATGGCCCCTACGTGATCCAGGCCGCGATCGCCTCCCTGCATGCAGACGAGCCACGAGACTGGCCCCAGATCGCCGCTCTTTACGGCGAGCTTCTCCGGCTCACCGACTCGCCCGTCGTCGAGCTGAACCGGGCCGTCGCCCTCGCCGAGACGGACGGACCCGAGGTCGGGCTCGAGATCGTCGATCGCCTCGCCCTCGAGGACTACCGTTACCTGCACTCGACCCGGGGCGAACTTCTGCGCCGCCTCGGCCGGACCGAAGAGGCCCGCGAGGCCTACCGCCGGGCGCTGGCGCTGGTCCACGACGACGCCGAGCGGCGATTGCTCGAGCGACGGCTGGCCGAGGTCGGCACGCCGACCGGATCCGACCGACAATGACGTTGCGGGTATGACGCCCTCAGTGGTGGGACCTCTCCACCGCCGTTAGGGATACTTCCCCCCGATGTGCGGATCCGGGGAGGTAACGGGGGCAGCAGACTTGAGGACTTCGACTCCATGAGCACCGGAGCCGCGATCGGGCTCGGCGCGCTTGCCGGATTGGCTCTCGGCATCCTCGTCAGCCTGACCACCGACGTCCCCCTCGCGCCCGAGGCCGGAGTGGTGCTCGGTGCATTGGCCGGCTGGTTCTCCCGCCGGAATGGATAGCCAGAACATGCGCGGAGGGGTCGAGTGAGCGAAGCCGTAACCGGCGTCGTCATGATCGTGGTTCCGATCCTCTTCAACGTGGGATTCGTGATGCTGGCGCAGCGTTTCGACTATCCGGACATTCTGCGCCAGCCGACGCACGAGGTGCTGGAGCGATTTCGCGAAGGCGGATCGACTCTGCTGCTGGTCTGGTGGTTGTTCGCGCTCTCTGCGGTCCTCTTTGCTCCGCTCGTGGTCTTGCTCGGCGCTCAGCTGGGCGGCGCCGACAGGACCCTGGTCGGCCTCTCGGTGGTCCTCGGAGTCCTCGCCTCGGTGGTCCAGTTCCTCGGCCTGATTCGCTGGCCGTTCCTCGTCCCGTACCTGGCCCGTGTGGCAGACGAGGCCGAGGCGACCTCAGCCCGAGGAGAGGCCGTCGATGTCGTCTTCCAGTCGTTCAACCGCTACCTCGGGGTCGCCGTCGGCGAGCACCTCGGCTACACGCTCACGGGCGCATGGTCAGTCCTCACCGGGGTCGCTCTGATCCAGGCGGACTCAGTTCCAGGCTGGCTCGGGTTCATCGGCGTCGTCATCGGGCCTCTGTTCCTGATCTCCGCAGCGGAGTTCCTCGGTCCCTTCGAGCCCTCGGGATGGAAGCTCGCGGGCCAGTTGACCCCGATCGCCTACATCCTTTGGTCGCTGTGGCTGGTCGCGGTCGGCGTGGCGCTCCTGACCTAGCCCCAAGGGACACGGAAGCGGGATCGCGGTCGAAAGGCGCCAGGGATACGTATGGACGATTCGGGATGGGAAGGCCATCCGTTTCGAGTGGTTCAACGATCCGGCCAAGGCCTTCGAGGCAGCGGGCCTTCAGGGGTAGACCGGGGCTTCGGGCGGGCATACCCAGCCCCACCCACTCTCGCCTACGTCTTCGAAGAGCGCAACAGCGGTTAGCCCGCCCGCCTCGTGATCAGCCGGATCCCGCCTCGCGTGTGGGCGTAAAGGTCCTCCTGGTTGTCGCGGTCGGCGGCGACCAGTTGCTCGTAGGTGTAGAAGTAGGCGTCTCTGGCGTTCGGAGTCGCGCCCGCGAAGACGACGTAGGCGAAGCGAGCGTTGCTGTTGCCTCCACGCGGTCCCCTCGAGAGCAGCTTGACCCGGCCATTTGAATAGCGGTAGAGGTCCGGGTTGGCGTCGCGATCAGCGGATTCCTGGGGCTTGGCGGAGATGAAGAGCACCGTCTTGCCGTTAGCCGAGGAGGCGGCGAAGCGGCCTCCTCGGCGCGAGATTCGCGTCGTCCTCCCCCTGCCCCGCATGTAGAGGTCGGACGCCCGGTCACGATCGCGGCGCACGAGCCGCTCCTGTGTCATCAAGTAGGTGAACCTGCCGTTGGCGGAGATGCCCCCGAAGCGGGGTTCGAAGGGGCCGTTGCCGCCACGCGGGCCGGTCGAGACCAGCTTGACCGTCCCGTTGAACGCCACGTATAGATCGCGGAGGGAATCGTTGTCCTGCGGCACCAGGCGCTCGTCGGTGTAGAAGACGACGCGGCGGGCGTCGTCCGACTGCCCGACCCATCGGGTCGTGAAGGGGCCGTTGCCGCGGCTACCGGCTCCCTTGGTCAGCAGCCTGATTTCCCCGGTGCCGGTCCACTCGTAGATGTCGGACTGCGAATCGGTGTCCGCCGGGACCAGGCGCCCCCTGTTCGAGAAGATCGCCCGGTCTCCCGAACTCGAGGACTGGTGAAAGAACTGCTCGTGGACGATCCGATCCAGCCCGGCCGGAGACCTGCGGTAGAGATCGTAGGAATCCGGCGTCGTGTCGGAGGGGACGAGCGACTCTGAGGTGCTGAAGAAGACGCTCGTTGCCGACGCAGACGCCCCTTCCGCATCGATCCTGAAGTCGCCGTTGCCGCCGCTGGGGCCGATCGAGAGCAGGGTCGTCGTCCCTCCCTCGCGCGCGTACACATCGTCCTGGTCATCCGTGTCCTGGGCGGTCAGCCGGTCTCTTGTGTAGAAGACGACGCGCGAGAGATCTGGGGACGCGCCGATGAACCATGCGTCGCGGCGCATAGCAGGTTCCGCAGGTGCGCACGGTCGGCCCGGTTGAAACCCTGGTGATCGTGCCCCCGGAGGAGCGAAAGATGTCGATGTCGGAGTCGCCGGAAGGACTGTCGGGCCCGATCAGCGGCGCATAGGTCGAGAAGAGGACGGACCCCCCGTCGCTTGCGGCATCGAGGAAGTGGGCCCCCCGGGAAAAGTTCGAGCCCGTCTGGTCGACGGAGGCGAGGGTCGCGCCGCCGGCTCGCCAGTCATAGACGTCGAAGCGATCCTCGTTGTCGGCCGGCAGCAGCGCCAGCTTCGTCTCGAAGAAGACGTGGCGCCCGTCGGCAGACGCCTCTCCGAAGTGTGTGGAGCTTGCCCATGCTGGCGTCGTCAGGACGAGCGCCGCCAGGGCTGCCAGGGAGGCGATGGTCAGACTGGGCTTCTGCATCGATCTCCTCCATCAGGCATCGCGTCCATTGAGCTTGCCTCGGACCTCCTTGGCGACCCGCTCGCCGGAACGTACGGCCCCATCCATGTATCCGGCCCAGAAGATCGAGGTCTCGCTGCCAGCCCAATGTACGCGCCCGATCGGCGCCCGGATCGCCGGGCCGAAGTCGGAGAGGACGCCGGGAGGCAGGGTCACCGTGGGGCAGCCGCGGATCCAGGGCTCTTCGGCCGCCGAGTCGTCCTCGATGTAGGAGCGCGGGTGCCGGGCCCGTTCGCCGAAGAAGGTGGCGAGGTTGTCGAGCACCGCGGCCCGTCGAGCGCTCGGGGACCGCTTCATCCAGGCGCGGGCGTCGTGGCCGCCGACGAAGCCGAAGAGGACGCCCGGGCGCCCGTCTGGCGGTGAGTTGTCGAAGGTGGTTCTCGCCGGTCCGGTGTCGGAGATGGCCTGACCGCTGAGTCCGTCGTCGCGCCAGAACGGCCGGTCATAGACGGCTTCCGCCTTGGCCAGGGTGCCGTGCGGCATGCGCTGTATGAGCTGAGCCCGCGGTCCCGGCAGCGGGGGATTGAACTCGATCGCCGCTGTCAGCGCGGGCAGGATTGCCACGATCGCCCGACGAGCCCGCACGGTGACGCGCTCGGACTCGACCGTGACCCCGTGGCGGTCCTGCGTGATCCGTCGCACGGGCGAGTCGACGACGACGCGCTGCCCCAGCTTGGCGGCCATGCGGATGGAGATCAGCTCCGAGCCACCGACGAAGCGGCTCTCCTGGGCTCCGTTGCCGGTGCTGATCAGGCGCAGGAAGCTGCCGGGCGTGGTCTCGTTGCCCGCGGCCCGCGCGTACCAGAGCGCGTAAAGGAGCGAGAGGTCGCGCGGCTCGGCTCCCCAGATCGCGTTGACGGCGGCCTCGAAGAGCTTTCGCACATCGGCGGATGCGATGTTGGCCCCGATCCACGTCTCGAGCGTCTGGGCGTCCCAGTCAGAGGCCTGGGCCGCACGCCATGGCTCCTGCAGGGGCACCTGGGCCACGAGAGCGTCGAAGCTCTGCAGGGCGGCGAGGGTGTCGCCAAAGAGCGGCTGATCGGTGGGGATGCCGACGGATGCCGGGTAGGTCGAGCGTTGACCGTTGAGGAAGAGGACGCTCTCGCCCTGGTTGTAAGTCTTGAAGGTGCGGATCCCCAGCCGGCGGGCGAGGCGAACGACCCGGTCCTGGGTCGGTCCGACATACTCGCCCATCAGCTCGCTGATCTCGCCACCGCCGATCGGGTGGTTCTCGGTTCGCCCGCCGACGCGGTCGTCGGCCTCCATCACCACTACCGAGTGCCGGGCCCGAGCGAGCGCCCGGGCAGCGGTGAGGCCGGCGAGACCCCCGCCGACGATCGCAACGTCGGCGCGGCGGGTGCCGCGCTGCGCCCCCCAGGCCGCTCCCGCAGGAAGTGTCGTGGCAACGCTCGCGGCGGTCGCGCTGCCGATCAGCTGTCGCCGCGTGATCGACCGCTTGCTCATCGCCGACCGGGTCCGGTGAAAGTGACCTGTGTGCCTGCAATCCGACTCATCGCAATCCGTGACGCCTCGCTTCTCCCGGGACGGCTCTCGTCGGCTCGCCAGCCTATGTCGCCGGATCCGCGGCAGGCATCCGTAGTCCGCCGCATGCCGGCTGCGAGAAACTCCGACTCTCGGCAGGGCGCGGGGGCCGCGAGCCCACCTTGAGCCGGCGGAATTGGGATTCCGACGAGGTCAGCGGTTGAGGAAGCGACGGTGCCAGGAGGCCGTGACCTCCACGACGCGCTCCAGTTCGTCCTCCCTCAGGTCCGGGAAGATCGGCAGCGAGAGCTCCTCCTCGGCCCAGGCGGTCGCAGCCTCGAACGAGCCCGCGGGCAGTTCTCCGGCCAGCGCCGGATGGCCGTCGAGCGCAGGCGAGTAGTGGATTCCAGTCTCAATTCCGGCGGAACCGAGATCGCTCCGGAGGGCGTCGCGATCACCGCAGCGAATTGGGAACAGGTGATAGACGGACGAGGCCTCGAGGTCCTCCGGCGTGCGTAGCCCCGCCGGTAGCTGGGCTCGATAGCGGGCGGCATGGCGCCGTCGGGCATGGTTTGCGCTGTCGAGATCACTCAGCTTCAGCCGCAGCACCGCAGCCTGGATGCCGTCGAGCCGCTGATTGAAACCCCGTTCCCGGTGGACACCGTCCTCGCCGCGGCCCAGATCGCGGAGGCTGCGCGCGCGCTCGGCCACCTGAGGATCGTCGGTGCAGATCGCCCCGCCGTCGCCGAGGGCGCCAAGGTTCTTGCTGGGATAGAAGCTGAAGCCCGCAGCAAGCCCGAAAGAGCCCGCCCGCCGGCCGGGGGGGCCGGCACCGTGGGCCTGCGCCGCGTCTTCTATCACCGCGAGCCCGTGGCTCTCGGCGAAATCGCCGACCGCGTCCATGTCGCAGAGCTGACCGTAGAGATGAACGGGGATGATCGCCGCCGTCCTCTCGCCGACCTGGGCCCCGGCGGAATCGAGGTCTATCAGGCCGTTGCCCTCCTGCACGTCGCATAGAACGGGGATCGCCCCGGCGTGGATCACCGCCAAGGCCGAGGCGATGAAGGTCATCGCCGGCACGATCACCTCATCACCAGGTCCGATGCCGGAGGCGAGCATCGCGATCGTCAGGGCAGCGGTGCCGGATGAGACGCCGACGCAGTGGCGAACCCCGACGTAGTCAGCGAACTCGGCTTCGAATGCCGCAACCTCCTCGCCGAGGATGAAGGCGCTGCGGCCGATCACCCGGTCCAGCGTGCGACGCAGGTCCTCACCCATTGCGGCGTGCTGCCGGTCCAGGCCGGCAAAGGGAATCTGCTGCTGGGTAACCTCGACCATCTGCTCAGGAAGCGGCCCGGTTCGACTCGACCTCGCGAGCGGGATTGCCGGCGACCGTCGCTCCAGCCGCCACGTCGCGGGTGACGACCGAGCCGGCGCCGACCATCGCCCCCTCCCCGATCCGCACTCCGCCCAGGATCACCGCCGCTGAGCCGACCGAGGCCCCCCGCTCGACGGTGGTGGTGAGCAACTCCCAGTCCTCCCCACCCTTGAGGGCCCCGTCGTCCGTCGTCGCCCGCGGGAGCTTGTCGTTGATGAAGACGACGCCGTGTCCGATGAACACCTCGTCGCCGATCGAGACCCCCTCGCAGACGAACGAGTGACTCTCGATCTTGCAATCGGACCCGATCTCTGCCCCACGCTGGATCTCGACGAACGTCCCCACCCGCGTCCTCGATCCGATCCGGCACCCGTAGAGGTTGGTGAACGAGCGGACGACCACCTCGTCTCCGAATGCCACCTCGTCAATGAGCCGGTGCGGAGCATCGTTGACGGGCCCGGGCATAAGCAAGAGGCTGTCACAACCCGCAAATCGGGTAGTCGGGAATCTGCTAGCTCT
This sequence comes from uncultured Actinomycetes bacterium, assembly GCA_963840235.1. Taxonomy (GTDB): domain Bacteria; phylum Actinomycetota; class Thermoleophilia; order Solirubrobacterales; family 70-9; genus JBBRHQ01. The sequence goes on along the minus strand of CAWIYC010000002.1, from coordinate 21,921 downwards.
TTCCGCCCGTCTGCTTCACGAAGGCATACCAAGCGGGTTTTGGCTTGCCGGCAGAGGTGAACAGACCTGACCCTTTGCAGATTGCGCACGCCGTAATCGGATCGTCATCCCAGGAGAACCAGTAGGTCCGGCCGATCTTCCACCGGGTCCGGTTCCTTCTCAGCATCCCGTAGGCAAGCTCGAGCTGTTTCTTTTGGCCTCTCGGTCCCCTCGCCGAGGGCAGGGATATGTCATGCCCGGAGCCCCAGCCGAACTCGTCGACCCAGAGGGGCGTTGCTCCGTCCCCCGACCGCTTCATCAGCGCGCGAGTGTTGATGATCTGCCTCTTCATGACGCTCGCGGTGGCCGCGTAGGGGTGCAGGGCGTAGGCGTCGAAGGTGGACTTGATCCCCTTGATCTGGTAGAGCCGCTTCATGAAGGTGAGGTCGTTCATGTCCCCATTGAGCTTCGGACGGTAGGGCTCTCCGAACAGGCCGCCGATGACTATCTTCGCGCCGGGGTCGGCCTTCTTGATCGTGTCGCGGGAGATCTTCAGCAGCCGCCCGTAGCCGGCCGGCGAGATTGGCTTGGTGAACGAGTCGATGTTCATCTCGTTCCAGAGTTGCCAGTAGCGAATCGGTGAGTAGGGGACAGTCGGGTTGAGTGCCCAGAAGGTGCCGTGTGGCCCATACCGGGCGATGAGGACTCTCAGGAACCCCGTCCATGCCCGCTCCTCGGCGGCCGAGCCGACCGGCATATCGAGTTCATTCGGGTTCACGTAGTACGGGGTGCCGAAGATGAAGGGGAGAACATCTATGCCTTCCGCGGCAGCACGCCGCACCGCCAGGTCGAGGAGGACCCAATCGAATGCCCCGGGGGCGTAGTTGATCCCATGCCAGTAGACGGGTGCCCTGTAGCTGCGGATTCCCCCAGCTCGCATCCTTGCGAAGGCCGCGGCGGATGGGAGGCCCGGGTTCGGGTTTATGCCGAAGAACTTGGCAGGCAGGCGGGCATGGCTGTGCCCGTGATGAGGTTTGGTCGCGTTTGAGCCCTGTGCGGCGGACCCCGCCACCAGCCCGAGCATGCAGACTGCCGCAAAGAGGAGGAGCTTCTTCCGCCGCGGCCCCGTACCCCCGGGCTTGTCGCTTTCTGCTCTGCCTGCCCTAATCAAGGTTTGCCCTTTCCGACGAAGCTTTCGAAGACCCACCACGACCGTCGCGGTTGGCCCAGGCACCGCTGCTGCGAGTGGCGCACGTTACCGTGGGGCTGGCCTTCGATGGTGAGAATCCGTGGCTGCCTCGGACATACGTTGAGGCGGGCCAAGCGCTTGGGAGACGGACCATGCTCAGGCGCTCGAGGCCGACCCCCCGTACAGGCGGGAGCTGCCGTTCAAATCGATCACGGAGGCGAAGCTAAGCGTCGGTGCTCCAGCCGTCGATACAAGCTTGATGCCCCGTCGAAACGCGCAGATCGCGGGCGTCGCCCCCTTTGGGGCGAAGCTCAGCCGTTCCCTGGCGGCGTTTGGCTCGCTGCTTGTGCTCGCGACAACAGGCTCTGCCCCCCTCGAAGCATCTGCCGGGCCAACCGGGGCACGAATCTTCTCCCCCCAGAGCTATTGGAATGCGCCGCTGGCCAGCACAGCTCGTATCGATCCAAACTCGGGAGCCATGGTCCGTGGGTTGGTGACCGAAGTCAATTCCGAGCTCTCCCGCCACTACGGCCCAGGAATCAACACAAGGGAATACAGCACTCCGGTCTACACAGTCGGACTCAACCAGCCGAACCTCAGGGTGACGCTTGACGGAAGCGCAGTCGACCTGCAGAAGGCGATCGACGCCGTCCCGATCCCCCCGGGCGCCAAACCCGCCGCCGGCACCGACAAGCACATGGTCATCTGGCAGCCTGCCACCGACACGATGTGGGAGTTCTGGAAGATGGAGATGCGTCCCGACGGCTGGCACGCCAGAGCAGCCGGGGCGATGCACAATGTCTCGACCAATCCGGGCTACTACACGCCGGATTCCTGGTCCGGCGCCCAGCCCTGGTGGGGAGCGACGGCGACCGGCCTGCCGTTCCTTGGGGGATTGATGACCATCGAGGAGCTTCAGCGAGGAAGCATCGATCATGCGCTGGCGATGGCGATCCCCCACGCACGCGCAGGTGTTTGGTCTTGGCCGGCGACCCGTGGTGACGGCGACAGCCAGAGCCCTAACTCGCTTCCCGAGGGCGCCCGGTTGAGGCTCGACCCGACACTCAACCTGAAGAAACTCAACCTACCCCCGATGACCAGGATGATGGCTGAGGCAGCCCAGCGCTACGGGATCGTGGTCCGCGACCGCGCCGGCGTGGTCGCCTTCTACGGCGAGGATCCCGCCTCGACCGGGAGCAATCCCTACCCAAAGATCTTCGGCAACCAGTTCCCGGACCGGCTATTGTCGAAGTTCCCGTGGCGCTCCCTCCAGGTGCTGAAGCTCGATCTTCGGACACCCGGTTAGTCCCGGTTGCTCGAGACTTGGACTGCGACGCCGCACGGCGACCCTCGGCGGCTTCGCACAATGCCTAACGATCGCCGTTGCCGCGATTACCGGCGTCATCCTCAATGGATGCGGACAGCAGCAGGCAGTCCGTTGAGCCAACTCCGCAACCTGCTCCTCCCCAAGTCCGCCTGTTCTCGCCTCGAAGCTTCTGGAACGGCCCGCTAAGGGCCGATGCGGCCATCGATCCGCGCTCTGCGCAGATGGTCGACGGGCTGGTCGAGCGAGGTTCGGTCGGAGCTCGCCCGCCACTACGGCCCCTGGATCAACACTCGCCAGTACAGCACTCCGGTCTACACGGTCGGTGCCAACCAGCCGGCGGTGCGCGTCACCCTGGACCGCGATCTCCCCGATCTACAGCAGGCAATCAACTCCGTTCCGATTCCTCCTGGCGCCAAGCCGGCCGCCGGCAGCGATCGGCACATGGTCATCTGGCAACCGGACACCGACAGGATGTGGGAATTCTGGAGGATGCGGAGAGAGGGCGGCCGCTGGCACGCCGGCGCCGCAGGCGCAATGCGCGATGTGTCGAGCAGCCCCGGTCGCTTCGGGCGAGGCTCGTGGCCCGGAGCGCGGCCGTGGTGGGGCGCCACTGCCACCGGCCTGCCGCTGCTCGGCGGCCTGATGACGATCCGGGAGCTGAAGCGAGGACGCATCGATCATGCGCTGGCGATGGCGATACCCGATTCGCGCCGGGGGGTTTGGGCTTCCCCGGCGACCCACGGCGACGGCAACAGCAGCACGGCGAAACGCGCTTCCGGAAGGAGCCCGGCTGAGGCTGGACCCGAGACTCGACCTCGACCGGCTCCGGTTGCCGCCGATGACCCGGATGATGGCCGAAGCGGCCCAACGCTACGGGATCGTGGTTCGTGACCGCGCTGGAGTCGTCGCCTTCTACGCGCAGGATCCGACACCGACCGGCAGGAACCCGTACCCGGGGATCTTCCGGAGCCGGTACCCGGATGAGCTGCTGGCCAAATTCCCCTGGGCCAGGCTTCAGGTGCTGAAACTGCACCTGCACGGCCCTGGCCGATGAGAGGCGTCGCCGGAATGCAGCGTCAGCCTGATTCCCGGCCGCGGAACCGGCGCCAGCGACGCACCCCCGGGCGGATGAATCGCCGCGACGCTTCCGCGGATCGAGCCAGGGAATAGCCCGGTCCCTGCATCAACCGCCTCCCGTCGATCCCGAAGGCAAAGGGACGACAGCGGCCCGCGAGCAGTCCGTCGACGATGGAAGCGGCCGTTTCGGCCCCTTCGACATCGACCAGCATTCCCATCGGATGAAATTGCCGGCGTGTGTGGAAGTCGAGCCCAAAGAACGGGACAATCTTCAACTGGCTCACACAGTCGGAGTCCCCGCCCGCCCTGGCGCCCAGCCGTCGTACTTCCGGTTCCAGACCTCGATGCCGACAAGCTGCGATACGGCGAGGTCGTCCAGCAGGCGCCAGGCATCCCTTCGCTCCGGGTGGGCGAACATCGCAGCCCCACCGCCGGCCGCCGCATCCGAGAGCAGATCCTTGGTTGCTCGCCCTTCGCCAAGAAAAGGAAGGTCACCCCAGACGGCGACATGTGCGAGGTTCGCGCGATCCGAGTACTCGATGCCCGGTACCAGCAGAGCGCCGAAGGCGCTGGCTGCCACGCAGTCCTCCCGATAGGCCCGCCAGCGATCATCGTCGAAGCCGCGATCGTGCTCCGTCATCAGTACTGCGCCGAATCCACGCTTCTTGAACTCCCCTGGCCAAGGCCTCAAGCGACCAGCTTCCGTCATAGGACCAATCCGAATGAACGTGGACGGCTGCTCGCACAGTCATATATCTGTCCGACGCTTCCGTCTAATGGCGGCCGATGACCGTCGATACTGTGTCATCAACGAAGACCGGGAGCTCTCCTCGCCGCCAGTTGTATGGGCGGTCGCCTCGATGCCACGACAAGACGTCACGCACGGTCCCGAGGCGCGAAGGCCAGGGGACCGCGCTCGAACGATTCCCTCGCATCACGGCGAGGAGGTGCACGATCTCGCGCCCCAGGTGGCGGGCGCGCACCGTCTCGCCACCGGCTACCCGAAGGAAGGGTGCCGAGCTGGTCGCCAAACGCTTGCCGGACCGCCCAAGCCGGGTACTCGAGCCCGACCGCGCGCGCGAGAGCCATGCTTCCCCAGGTGCGTCCGTTCAATTCGATGAACCACGGCTTGCCGTCGCCGTCGCGAAGCATCTCGAGCATGAACAGCCCCGACCATTCGAGGCGACTCAGCATGCTCTCGGCGCATGCCCGCACGGAATCGTCCAGGGGAATGGAGATGCACGCGCTCGACCCAGAGCCTGCCGGGTTCATCATCCTGATCCGGCGGTGAGCGCTCCAGGCCAAGACACCATTTGCCGTCGCGAGCCCGAACACGCCCTCGCCGATTCCCAGCAGCCGGGGCTGCACCATGAGCGAGCAGCCGGGATCGAACGCATCCAGGGCCCGGTCCAATTCTCTGGCGTCGGCGCACGTCCGAGCAGCACCCGCCGGTGACCAGGCGCCCAGCCCGCTCCTCCGCTGCCATGGCAGGCCGGACAACGAGCGGAAACTGAGCATCTGGGGCGGGCCGGGCGGGCGCTTTCAGGAATTGCGTCTCCGGAACCGAAAAGCCAGCCGCGGCGGCGGCATCGCACTGCAGCCGCTTATCGAGCGCAACCTCGGCCTGTCTTCCCCTGGGACCAACGAGGACCCACTGGGTTCCCTCGCAGGCTCGTTGACAGAGCCAAAGCGCAGCGTCATCGAGCGGCATCAATGCCCCCGCGTCGGAGTCACGCATCGCGGCACGAAGATCACGCAGAGACTCCTCGACATTGCGCTCGGGTGCAGCAATCGGATGCAGCTCGACCGAGTCCAACCTGCGCAGGGCCGGCGTGGAGCCGACCCGCGTGAAGGCTGAAACGGAGAACCCCGCGTCCAAAATGCTCCACACGCTCTCGATCGCCGCCAACGCGTCCGCGAAACCGATCAGCACGCGACGTCGATCGCGGGCTCTGAGCCGGATCCGTCCTGTGAGCGTCAGCTCTCACCATCAGCAAACCCTGTCAGACTCGGCTCGATGGGTCTTTTGATCGTCAATGCGGACGACCTGGGGCTAGACGTTGCGACCACGGATTCGATTCTGCGCTGCTTCCGGGCGGGGCGAGTCAGCAGCGCGAGTGCGTTGGTTGGGATGAGCGACTCCGCGTCGCGCGGCGGCACTCGCGCGCGAAGCGAATCTGCCGATCAGGCTGCACCTCAATCTCACTGAACCGTTTACCGATCCCTCGGTGCCGGCGGATGTGCGAGACCGCCAAGCCAGATTGGCTCGCCATTTCGCCCGCTCGCCGATCGCATACTGGATCTGCAATCCGCTTCGTCAATCGATGATCGAAGCCTGTATCCGGGATCAGATGCGCGTGTTCGAGCAGCTCTACGGTGAAATGCCCCGAGAGATCGATGGACACCAGCACGTTCACACTTGCCTGAACGTCCTCTTGGCTCGATCACTGGGCGAACGTCGAGGCGATGCGAGCGACTTTCAACCTCCCCCCCGATGACAGTGGACTCGCGAAGAGATAGCGTGCAGAGATTGATAAACGGCATGGTGCGCCTGCGGTTTGAATCGACTCAGCGGTTCACGTATCTTCGAAAGGGCACGATTCGTGTCGGAGCACCCAGGATCTGGCGAGAATCGTTGCCCGAGCCAAGACGGAATCGGTTGAACTGATGACCCACCCAGGCATCGAAGATGAACGCAACCTCCTGCTGTCGGACCAATGGTCAGAGGCAATCGCAGGAGTGCCGCTCGGAACATTGGGGGATCTTTGAGATGAGCGCGTTGGCCGACCTTCTCCGCCCCGCGACGCCGGCTCCGCTGCGCAGCGCCGTCCGCGGCTACCGTCTCGACCGTGGCTTCATGCAGAACCGTCTCTCCCGGCGTGAATTCGGCGAATACTGTGTGGAGTTGGAGAGCCTCTGGCCCGTGATCGACGCTGCGCACGAGGATTGGGTGCGAGCGACCGGCGGTGTCGAGGTCAGAGGCCATCCCGCCTCCTTCGCAAACCTCAGTCCCGGGTCCAGCAAGCGACTCTATGCGCTCCTGCGCACGCTGAAGCCGGAGGTGCTCGTCGAGACCGGCGTCTGCAACGGCGTCTCCTCCGCGGTGATCCTGCACGCCCTGCACGCGAACGGCCGAGGACGCCTCCACAGCGTGGATTTCCCAGAGTTCGCCGGCGCGCCGAGCACCGAGCATTGGGAAGGCAAGGGTGGCGGTGTGATTCCTGCGGACCAGGATCCAGGATGGCTTGTGCCCGACGAGCTGCGAGCACGATGGGATTTGAGAATTGGCCGTAGTCAGGAAGTCCTCCCCCCGCTTCTGCAAGAACTCGGACAGATCGACTTCTTCATGCACGACAGCGAGCACTCATACGAGTGCATGCAGTTCGAGATGAGACTGGCCGGGGAGCATCTGGCGCCCAAGGCGCCGCTGGTCGTCGACGACGCCAACTGGAACAGCGCCTTTGAGGAGTTCGTTCGCTCGCGGGGTCTGCGTTCCTGGGACCTCGACGGCGGGACCTACATGACCGAGATGCCGCCTGGCTAATCTGAGCTGGCAGGCCGCAGCACTCGGGCCGGGACGCCGCCGGCAACGGTTCCGGCGGGCACGTCGTCGGTGACCACCGCGCCCGCGGTGATCACTGCTCCACGCCCGATCGTCACCCCCTGGAGAACGATCGCCCCGGCTCCGATCCAGACCTCGTCCTCGACGACGATCGGCTCGCTCCTGTAGCCGCGACCGCGTCCCGACTCATAGACCAGTCCGTGGCTGCTGGTCTCAAACGACACGCGTGGGCCCACCTGCACGTTGCGACCGATCGAGATGCCTCCCTGGGCGCCTCCGAAGCGGACCTCGGTGTTGATGAATGATCCGGCACCGATCCTGATGTGACGTGCACCACCTATCGGCCGGATCATCACCGGCCCCCAAATGAGGCATGGCCCCTCGATGTCCATTCCGGCCAGACGAAGGAGCAGGTAGCGGCGTGGCTCCAGCGTGCGAACACGTGGCAGATGGTTCGCTGCCCAGAGGAAGAAAGACTCCTTCAGAGCCTCCCGACGCACCCGCAAGCTACTTTCAGACAAGTCGAGACCGCAGCGCGTCGCCGCGTCTTCCCGGCAGTCCCTTGGGGTGATCAGTTTCCCCGTCATGGCTGCAGATTACCCGCTCTCGAGGAATGCCCGGATCATCCGTCCAAACGCCGAGACGCCTGAGGGTGAGGGTGGAATACTGGCCCGCACGGCCTTCACAGGCGGGTGTGTATCACTGGTCATCAAGGGGGGGCCCGGCTTGCAACAGACCGATTCGACCATGGCCCGACGCGTGCGAGCCGTCCGTGGTCGTGTGCTACTCCGGACCCGGATAAGACGGGCCCTGGGACAGCCGATCTGGGCCCAGAATGCGCGAAACGCGCAAGAGCTAGCGCGAGACCGAATCGGGCTGCGCGATCTCGATTCGAAAACACAGCAGATCATCGCCTTGACGACGCCCTATACGAAGACGCCGCCCGTGCGAGTGGCGGCACTATGCGACTCAGTCGACTACGTCGTCGAAAACGGCATTCCCGGGGCGATCGTCGAATGCGGGCTGTGGCGCGGGGGAAGCCTGATGGCAGCCGCGCTCCGGCTCGGGGATCTCGGGGTCACCGACCGCGCGTTGTGTGGGTTTGACACCTTCGCGGGCATGACGGCTCCCACCGAGGATGACGGCAAGCATCAGATGGACAGGTGGCGCAAGAGCGGGGTGCCGTGGGAGCAGCGACCGGAGAATCTCGCCCCCCGGAACATCCCTCGAAGGTGTCGCCGCGCTGCTCGCGAGCACCGGCTACAGCGAAGACGCGATCAGCCTCGTCAGGGTCCCGTTGAGGACACCATTCCCGAAAGCGCCCCTGCGGAGATCTCCGTCTTGCGCCTTGACACCGACTTCTATTCCTCGACGCTGCATGAGCTGAATCACCTCTACCCCCGGCTCTCGCCGGGCGGAATCCTCATAGTCGATGACTACGGGGCGCTGGAGGGCGCTCGGAAGGCGGTGGACGAGTACTTCGCGGACCTGCAAATCTTCATGCACAGGATTGACCACACGGCGCGCATCGCCGTGAAGCAGGACTAATGGCCGAAGGAAGTGGTTCGGGCGTGACGGAACGCGCCGCCGAGCCACGACCGCATCCGCTGCCTCACCGCAAGGATCGACCAGAACCGTCGGGCGAGCGATCGACCGATCCGGGATGAGAGCGGCTTCCCGCGCAATCCCGGATAGGCGACCCCGGTCGACGCGGCTCGAGCAAGGTTGAATGCTTCGACCTGGGCGGCGCCAAGGGCGGACCGCGGTCGATAGAGGAAACCGCTCTGGTCGGTCGCATCGTGGTAGTGGAGAATCAGCGGAGGGGAATCCTCGGGGACTCGGCGCAATCCACCGGTACGTGGGTTGGGAAGTTCATGGACACGGGCAAGGGCACGGAGCTGAGATTGGTGCGAGCAAGGCAGAAGGCGAGTGAAAACTGATCTGCGAAGAAGTGCAGGTGCCTGGGGATCAGGCGCGAATCGGCCCCGAGGGCCTCGACGACCTGAGAGTGGCTGCTGAGCCATTCTTGCTGAAACTGCCCGCATAGGGATCGCGGTACCGTCAGAACTCCGCTGTTGAAGCATGGCGGGATCTCCGGGCTGGTAGGGGTAACCGCGCCGGAACGTCGACTCGGAAGCGGTGTTGTCCAGAGCGCGACACAACCGCCGCCAATCGCCCTGGGAGAGTGGGTCGTAGTCGACTGGTTTCGCGCCAATAGCGGAGCCGGGAATGTGAGGGAGAGGGATCGCCGACCACGACCGTGTCGCAGTCGAGCGCCACCAATACGTCGAAATCGAAGGACTCATGTAGATCGAGCATGCGGAGCTTGTTCTGCGGCCCACGGTCCCCCAGCGGTGCGACGGAGCGAGTCTCGGCCCCCAACTCGGAGAGGACCGATGCGGCCTCTGCCGGCACCCGATCGACGTAGTTGACGACGAAGCGGGCCGTCCGGCAGGCACCGCCGAATCGTCGCAGGGAGAGAACGAGGCCTTGCACACTGGAAAGCCATTCGGGATCGCTCTCGGACAGACACGAGAAGAGGATTTTCCGCTGATCGGTCCCGCTCATCCGACCCCTCCGAGCCGGCCCCTGCCACCCAGGGAGAACAGCTTCGCAGCCGACCCGGGCAGGATCCGCCGCGCTATCGACTCACCCAGTGCGCGATCCCTCGGCAGGATGCCGCCGACCAGGACCACACAGGAAGCGTAGGCCGCTGAGCCAAGAGTAAGCGCGGTCAACAGGCCGGCCGGTTGCGCAATCCCGGCATCCAGGAATCGCGCCACGCCGAAACCCGCCAGATAGGCCGGGAGCAGAGCGATCATCTGCCGATGGGGCCAGTACTGAAAGATGGTGGCCTCGAAATGTCTGGTGACGTACCGGAACTGCGCAACCGAGCTGCACAACGAAGCCGAGGACCACAGCAGCCGCCGTTCCGGTGATCCCGATCGTGATCGTCAAGGCGACGCTCGCGCAAAGGGTTACCGCGAGTCGCAACCCGGACAGCACGGAGGTGAGCGTCGGGCGATCCACGGCGAGAAGGGCCTGTGTCTGGAAGATCATTGTGGTTGCCAGCACAGGAACGAACAGCAGCAACACCAGCGCCCCGCTCGCCTGTGAGAACCCCGGTCCGAAAAGCCCCATGACTCCATCGGAGGCACCGCCCGCCACCGCGGCGGGGAGCAACATTATGGTGACCACATAGCGCGTCGAATCCGTCAGCGCCCGCTGAAAACCGTGTCGATCGCCGGCCGCCCACCGCTGGACGAGAGTCGGGAACAGCATCTCTGCAAGCCGAATGTTCAGATCCAGGGACCGCTTTCCCAACGTCCATGCGATGTTCCAGGCACCGACCGCTGCGACCGAACTGAACAATCCCAAGATCCAGGTCCCCGCTTCTGCGCTCGCCCCGTCGGCCAGCGATCCGGGTGTGACCCTGAGCCCAAAGCGAAGGATTTCCGGCAGCGTCCGCAGGCCCGCCCGCAGCTCTGACGCCGGCACGAGGATCCTCATCCATCTCCGAACCGAGACGATTCGGTGGATGAGCGAGGTCAGCGCCGCAGCAAGCATTGCGAATATCAGGCACCAGACCGTTTCTGCGATCAGGCTTGCTGCCGCTGCGAAGGCCATGAAGGCTACGGCCTGATGCAAACGGATCCAGAACAGCTGCCGGCCCGCCCGAAAGGCGGAGAAGGCCCCGTCGATGTTCCAGCCCGTGTTGATGACGAGCAGATAGCCGCCGAGACAGACCACGGCGGGGGCGAACAACTCCGGTTGGTCGATGGGGCCGTTGAAGAGCACATACGTGATCCCGGCGCCGACAGCATGACACCAACGCCGTGAGCGCAACCGAGAATGCAAGGACGGCAGCGAAGATCCCGGTGATCTCGGGGGAGCGTGGCTGCAGAGGGGTTCAGCGCCCTGATCAGCCCCGGCCTCTCCCGAACCGTCGAGAAGAACCAAACGATGCCCATCGGGGCCGTCGCCAGCGCATACTGACCTATCACCTCGATCCCGTACAGGCGCGCGATCAGGATGCTCGACACAATTCCGACCACCCCGCCGGCCGCGGCACTCATCGCAGCGAAACCGAACCCCTCTCGAAACGAGGCGCGCTGGATGGCGTTCACATCGACCACGCTGCAAACTCCATGCCGGTTTGACGACGCAGCCGCTCCGCCTCCGGCCGGAGCAGCTCCTTCAGATTGCAGGCGGTGCTTTCCCGCAGGACGGGCGTCCTGACGCTCCGTGACAGCAACCGACGAATGGAGGGCGCGGCCCTCTGGCGGATGGCGACCGGCAGGGTGTGTCCGGCGGGCACCAGCGCTCGATCCCAGAGGAGCGTGCCGGCTCTTGTCATCGCCTGCTTGTCGCGACGGGTGTTGAGCCGGCTCTCGAACGCAGGCGAGTGGAAGCCGTCATCGACGCCGAGGAACCTGAATGTCCTTTCAATCGTCTTCTGACGACGCCTCCTCAGCTCGTCCATATCGAGCACCAGAAGCTGCTCCGGTGGGAAATACTCGAGATATCGGTCGACCTGGGTGGCGTACTTGCTGGCACAGACGAGGGGATGATCCGGACGGTCGTAGTCGGCCAGAGCCTCCTCCAGCGGCGTCCGATCCCCGTCCTCCTGGGTCTGGGCCCAGTGGGCAACGATCCTGTCGATTGGGTCGCGAACTATGTAGATCAGCTTCGCTTCCGGGATGATCGAATGTATTCGCCTTGGAACATCGGGGAGAAACGGGTAATGGGTGTATGAAGGAGTCGCTTCGCCTCGTACCGGTGCGCCTGGATCGAAGTGCTGCTCATACCACTCGAGTCGTTCGCGCCAGTCGTCACGCCAGAACAGGCGCATCTCCTTTTGCTCCCAGTGACTGTCATGGGGACGAGCCATGAACACGTCAGGGTGTTGGTCCAGATAGAAATGCAAGCTCGTCGTTCCGCATTTCGCCGCACCGATGATGAGCAGGTTGGGTAGAGCAGCTGCCATTACGCTGTATCTCGACCTGTGTGGCGTCCCATCGGTTGAGCGCGATCTCGACTTTCGGCAATCAGCCGGCGAATTAGCGCCCATGTGCTCGCCCTGGGGCGAGCGGTGCTCTCGGTCGGAAATGCGTTGGGCGGAGTGATGACGATGTCAACGGTGTCGCGGTCGACTCGCGTCCCAAGCGATCGCAGGTTGCGCCCATCTCGTTCCCATCGAGTTGCGACGTTGCCAATCGACACCATCCCATCAGCCGCGCCGCGAACGGCTGGCATCTCGACCGATATCTCGGAGACGCCCTCCGGTACCCGCAGCTTTGCTCGTCGGCACAGCATCCGGACGGTCAAGAGCGACCCGGTTCTACGCTGGAGATAGTTCGTTCGAGCGATCTCGCCGAGGGACTTCCACCGTACGTCTCCAAGTCGATCGATCTCCTTGGCGACATTCGCCAAGCGGTCGGGACCCTCGGACAGGTCATTGTGATGCCCGTACATGATGAGTGGCTGATCGAGGAATGCCCTCAAGACGAGGTCGCATCGCGAGACATCGATGTGCTCCCGCCGAAAGACAGGAAGCCCGCCACTGACGAGCTCGGCAAGCTCCCATCCGGCGACAGCCTTCTCCTCGTCAGGCCTGAACCGCCAAGGATTGGCCCGATCGATGGTCAGCGCCTCGAAGCCTGCGTGCAGCATCGCCTCGGTGGCCACCGGAGAGCAACGCTCGTGGGGGGGCGCCATCACCCTGTCGATGCGCACGCCCGCTCGTCGCTCCAAGGCGTCGACCCTCCGCAATGCCTGATCCATTTGTTCCCGCGCCTTGGCGGCGGAGCGAAATCGCTCCAATTCGTAACGCAGGTGCTGATTTCCATGGACGGCAAGCGAAAGCGAGTTCGGGTTGCCAGCGAAAACCCGGCTGGCGGCGCTGCTGACCGGCCAGGAGTCCAGCGGAACCGTGGCTACGGACACGTGGTAGCCGTGATCTGCGGCATGGGAGGCCAGCGCTCGAAAATCGACGAAGCCGTATTTCGGCCGGCGAAGGTTTGGGTCGTCGATCACGAAGCTCGCCCTCAGCGGGGGGCTTGACCACCGACCTTCCCCCGTCACCTCGCGCAAGAACGCGACCGTCGGCAGCAGGGAAAGAAACTGGCCTTCTCGCATCTGGGCCCGAAGCGGCAACGCCGAGTCCGGCTGGAAGGGGCTCAAAGCGACGGTATGCACTCGATTCCTGCCGGCGGATCGACAGGTCCAGACAGGTCCGGCCGGCCCCTCAGCGATCACCTCCTCGCGGCGTTCCGCACCAAGCGACTGCAGGTTTGCCACTCGGTCGTCATGTAGGACCGCGCCCCTCAGGCGACGGTCCACTCCCCCATGCGAGCCGAAACGGACTGCTGTCGTCGCCTGTGTTGGCAAGATCCGCAACAGGGGGCCCTTCGGCCGGCAATCAAGCACGGCAGCAAGGGGGTTTCTTCGACGGAACCGAGCATCAGGATCGCGTCGATGTCCCGGCACTGTCCGGGTTCGCGCGGTTCGAAGCGCACTGGAAACACCGATTCCAACCCATTGAAGAGCTCGTCGTGAGCCTGCAACACACCCCCGGGCGACACCCCCACAACGCTGATCGCCCGCGATCTCGAGCTCTCCGAAAGATTCGCCTCGGAGATCAAGCTAGGCATTCTTGAGGGTGCGCTCGGCCGGCGGACTGGGTTTCCGCGGGAGCCTCGTTCCCCAGACGATGCCGGCCCAGGTCCACAGCACTACCGGTGAGAACGGGCCCTCAAGCGGAGTGAAGAAGACCACGATCCCCGACATGATCGCGATTGCGAAGAGTCCTGAGCGCCATGACCACATCGCAGGTGGCCCGGGTCTGACGATCGCTCCTCCGATCGCGGCGACGGTCGCCACAATCCACAGCGTCACGCCAACCAGACCGAGCTCGGCAGCGTTCGAGAGGTAGGCGTTGTGCACAGGGATCGTGCAGGCGGGCCTTGAACCGTCGCTGTTGGCCCGGGCCGCCGGAGGCAGTGAGTCACAGCTCTGAGGTCCGACGGCCGTCAGAGGACGATCTCCACTCTGCCAGAAATACGGTGCGCCGACGGCAGTGAAGCGACCCCAACCGACGCCAAGGAGCGGCTTCTGCTTCAACCACGCGAAGCGCCGCCGAGTTCAGGTTCGCGCGGTCCCACAGTGAGCTCTGATCGTTCTTTCGCTGATCGACACTTGCCGCAAGGCCTGGAATCAGCGCGAGCAGAGCGTCACTACCAATGCTGCCAATCCGATCACCGCCGGAACCAGCAGCGGACGCAGCCCGACGAAATGCGACCAGCGTGAAGACGACTGGCAACCGCGGCGCCCAGCCAAACCCCGCGTGAGAGGGTGAATAGGCAGCCGGCCAGCGCCAGTCCTGCGACAAGACAACAGAGGGCCTTGATCAGAGGGCGACCTCGCCAGGTGATCGCCGCAACCACTGCGGCCGTGCCGCAGACGAAGAGCGCTATACCGTTCGCCTCCGCCTCGAGGAATGGTCCGCGGGCTCTGCCGAGGTGAAAGCCCAGGTCGGGATTGACTATGTAGCGGGGGAACACCAGGCCATGTGGGCCAGCCGCCTCGAAAAGCGCCGTCAGCCCCAGGTAGCCGCCCAACGCGACAAGGGCAGCGAGGAAGATGCGCCGGTGTCGCTCGGTAGGAAAGGCGACCGGGGCGATCGTGAACATCAGGAACGGTGCGATGCCGAACCGGTCGAAGAGACGAAAGAATCCGGAGTTCGAAAACAGGGTTTCGGACGCAAGCCCAGAGACAACTGCGAATGCCAGGGTCGCGGCGAGTAGCCAGTGCACGGGTTCGATCCGCATCGCTCCGCGATCACGCGCCCCGGGGGCACGAAGGAGAAGTGCTGCGGTTCCAGCCACGAGCAGCAGGCGATCGGGCGTGACGGGGAAGTATCCAAGCGGCCCCAACTGCCCCCAATAGGAACCGAAGACCGACAGCACGATGGAACCCGTCAGCGTCCATGCTGGATCGATGTTCCAGGCGAGGTAGGCGAAACTCGCCAAGCCCAGAATCCCGAGGATGGCCAGGAACGGAAGCGCACCCCGGTTCGCCGTTACCGCCGCCGTCGCAACCACAGCCAAGACTGCTGCCGCCGCCCCAGCCGCGAGGTAGTGGCGCTGATCCCGGGTCCTGTGAGCGTGATCAACCACGCGGCCAGCCCCAGCCATTTGCGCGGATGCTGGCAAGGGCCGCGCCGACGGCGGCGCCGACGAGCAGACCGATGAAGATCAGCAACTCGAGCTTCGAGAGGCGATCGCTGCTCGCCACCCCGGCCGGGCTGAGGACCTGGAGCCTCCCGCCGGATGCGCGGTTTGCCTGGCTTGTCTGGTAATCGGTGCTGGCGGAGCGGGCCTGCAGTTCGGCTGCGTCGCGCGCAGCGCGGGCCTCGTTGATCGTGTTCGGGTCGGCGTCCGAGCTCTTGAGCGCTTTCAGCCGTGCCCTCAGACGATTGACCTTGACGCTTGCGTCCTCGAACTCCTTCAGGAGAGCCCGCCCCGCTCCACGGTCATCGTTGATCCGGTTGATATAGCCGATCAATGCGATGCTTGCCGCGTTTGCGAGCTCGATCGCGCCGGAACTGGTCGAGTCAGTGGCCTGTACCCGCACGACCGGGCTGCCGGCGGTGGACGAGGCGGTGACCTGGGAGCCACCCTGCCCCCGGTGCACTCCCATCTGACGGCTGATTCGGCGAGCAACTCCGGGAGAATGCATCGCCTGGCTGTATCCGGCCGCCAGCGACTCGCTGTTGGCGGCGAATCCAGCAAGGCTCGCCGGACCCGCCGATTGCAAGCTTGGCCTCCGCCGTGTAGTTGGGGGTGCGAGATAGGCCCGCCAGGGCGGCCAGCGTGGTGATCACCACAACCGGAATCGCAAAGGTGATCCAATGCCAACCGATCGCCTCGGCAACGCTCACCCTCTTCGGGGGTAGCGACGCCGGCGCGCTCTCAGTTTGCGCCGGCGCGCGCGCCCTAGCTTTCTCCGGCTCCGGCCTCGCCGCAGCAGGGACCTGCGGCGGCCCTGGCGTGATGGTGACGCCACCATCCAGCGGATCGACCTTCGCCAGTTCGTGGGGCTCGGTCATCAGCCCGCTTCTCTTTGCGTCTCGGGGACCAACGGCGGATGGAGGTCCGCCGGGGTCTGGGGGTGTTGGTTTGCTCGCCGCGGGGGTCGCCATCGTGTACGCAGCATGCGCCGCGCGACCGACTCGGCCGTGCGCACCGAGTCCCCGGCGAGGCCGGCTGGCCCGACGGTCGTCGCAGCGAGGTCCTGCTGCAGCTGAGCGTGGTCGTAGCCCATCACCCTGAGGCGCTCCGGTCCGATCCAATCGAGGTAGCGGCGGCACCACGCCCTGCGCAACGGGTTGTGAATTGTCCGCTTCCACTTGCTGAGTGGCTCCCCGCTCAGCTCCGAGTACCGAGCCACGCCGGCCTTGTCACCGAGCCGGCCTGACAGGGTCACCCGGCTGAAGTCATCGAGCGACGCGGGGTCGAAATCGAGATCGAGAAAGCCCATCAGACCCCTCCACGCATCGGCGTCGGCCGACGCCAAGTCTTCAAACCGAACAGACCACACTCGGGTTGGGTGCTGCTGCGTGGACTCGACGAGCGCCGCGAGGGAGCTGTACAGGCTGAGCGGATAGCGATCCGGTTCCCATCGCCCGCCGCAGAAGGTTTCCACGATCGACGCAACCACCGCGAGCGGGTTTCGCCAAAGCGCTATGAATTTGGCCTCCGGGAACGTCTGGGCCAGTTCAGGCAAGAAATGCGCATAAGGGGGGGTCTTGTCGAGGAAGTAGCTCGCATCGTCGGCGGCGGCTTGCGAGTACAGCCCGAGGGCGAAGTCATGCACCGCCTTGCGGTACGAGTCGATCCCGGAGGGCAACTCGCGGGCGAAATCCGCGATCCCTTCAGCGGCCAACACGTCCCAGGCCCCCCGGGAAGGCAGGGCTTCGATCGGGGTCGCAGCAAGGAATGGCATCAGCAGCCATGTCTCGGATGCGGTGGCAACCTGCGGGCTACGGGCCAAGACTCGCTGGATCAGCGTTGAACCGCTTCGTGGGAGCGAGAGCAGGAAGAGGGGGCGAATTGGATGTGTGGTCGTATGCATGGAAGTGATCAGTCGGCTGAACGGATCTACCCGAATCCGGCAAACTTTCCTACCAATTTTTGCGTACCGATAGCATCCGCGTGGTCCCCGACACCGCGCCGGGCGCAGGGATGCAAGACGCCGAGCCTGGCGCCAGCGCCCCAAGAGCCATGAAGATCGCCTACCTCGTCGGCCATTACCCGTCCATATCGCACACGTTCATCCTGCGCGAGGTGCAGGGTCTGCGCGCTCGCGGTGTGGAGATCGACACCATCTCGGTTCACCGCGCGGCCGATGACCAACTGCTGACCGAGGCCGCGCGACGGGAGCACGCCAGCACCTACACGATTCTGCCTCCCCGATGGGGGGAGCTGGCGCGGGCGCATCTCTCTGCATTCGCTCGCGCGCCCTCTGCCTATCTTTCGACTCTTGCGCTGGCGCTCCGCCTCAGCCGGCCCGGGCTTCGCGGCCGTGCCTGGCAGCTGTTCTATTTCGCCGAGGCGATGGTCGTCTGGAGGCGGTGCAAGGCCCGTGGAATTCACCATCTGCACGCCCAATTCACGAACCAGGTGACCGACGTCGCGCTGTTGGTTACGCGTTACGAATCCGGCGCGACTCCTTCCTGGACCTGGAGCTTCACCGTCCACGGCCCGGACGAGTTCTACGAGGTATCGCGCTTCAATCTGCGCGCCAAGGTCGAGAGTGCCGACTTCGTCGTCTGTATCAGCGACTTCGCCCGCAGCCAGTTGATGGCTCTGGTCTCCGAGGAGCACTGGGACAAGCTGCACGTGATCCATTGCGGAATCGACCCCGAGGTGTTCTCGCCGCCGGCGGAGCGGGATGGCGCGGGAGGCCTGAACGTGCTCAGCGTCGGCCGCTTGGTGCCGTTCAAGGGTCAGGGATTGCTGATCGAGGCAGTCGCGGCGCTCGTCGGTCGTGGGATCGACGCCCGGGCGACGGTCGTCGGCTGGGGCGAGAATCGGCCAAGCCTCGAATCGCTCGCCGCAGAGCTCGGGGTATCCGACCGGGTCATCTTCACCGGTGCGATTGGTCAGGACGGGATCCGCGGCTACCTCGAGTCCGCCGACGCCTTCTGCCTGCCGAGCTTCGCCGAGGGCGTCCCCGTCTCGCTGATGGAGGCGATGGCGATGGAGCTGCCCGTCGTCAGCTCGCGGATCATGGGCATTCCGGAGCTGATCGAGGACGGGGTCAGCGGCAGGCTGATTGCTCCGGGCAATGTGGAGGATTTGATCGCGGCTCTCGAGCACCTCGCTGCCCATCCCAGGGAGCGCCGGCGCCTCGGTCGGGCCGGAAGGGAGAAGGTGATCGAGCAGTACGAGATCCACCGTTCGACCGAGCAACTCCAGACGCTCTTCTCTCAGCG
Source organism: uncultured Actinomycetes bacterium (assembly GCA_963840235.1). Classification (GTDB taxonomy): domain Bacteria; phylum Actinomycetota; class Thermoleophilia; order Solirubrobacterales; family 70-9; genus JBBRHQ01. The sequence goes on along the minus strand of CAWIYC010000002.1, from coordinate 3,290 downwards.
CATCGCCGCGTAGGGCTTCGGCGGCGATCAGCGGGGGCCCTCCTGCTCTCCGGCGAGCATTCTCTCCGCCCGCCAGAGGTGGGTGCAGGCGAGCAGCTGCGCTGCGACAACCCAGCGGATGTGAGGAAGCGGATTGCTCCAGTAGCGGCGCCGCTGGAACATGAACAGGCCATCGCGGCGCCGCATGTTCTTGAGCGACCAGTCGAACACCCGGCGCGCCGGCTCGATGTAGGCGGGGTCCTCGGTGGCGGCGATCGAGAAGGTCTGAATCGCCTGGGCGACCGATTGGGAGTCGATCGGGTAGACCTTGTGGGAGAAGTACTTGGGCGTGCCGTCGGGCAGAATCAACTCGCGGCGGTAGCACTCCAGGCCGCGGTGAATGGCCTCGGGCAGGCGGTCGTCGAGCCCGGCATCGGCACAAACCCTCAGGGCATCGAGGACGTAGCCGTGATGGTAGCCGTCGACCCACGCCAGGTCGGGCCGCTCTCCGTATAGCCAGGACCCGTCGGGGCGCTGGCAGGAGAGCGCGTATTCAATCCCCGCCTGTGCCGCCGGGCGGAACTCATCGTCGCCGCCGTGCTGGATGAGTCGCGCGAGCACGGCGCAGACGTGCGTGTTGGCGTTCTGGATCGGGGCGTGATCACCGACGATGTAGCCGAAGTAGGCGCCTCGATCGGCCTCGGTCTGGGGGATGTGACGCAGGAAGAAGCGACCTGCGCCCATTGCCTCCTCGAGGAGCTCCTCTTCCCCGGTGCGCTCGTAGGCGTCGAGCAGCGCGTTTGCGGCGAAGGCGGTGGCGATTGTGTTGGGGGCGGTCTTCGCGTAGAAGAAGACTCGGGACTGGGTGTCGAAGTGATAGCTCCAGCAAGGCTCATCGAATCCCTCGCAGCGCAGCGCCCGCAGGGCTTCGAGCGACTTCGCCAGCCGGGTCTCGGCGGTCTGCTCTGGAAGAAATCCGTTGCGGGCATAGCTGGAGATCACCCAGGCGAGCGTCGCCGAGTTGAGGCCCGGCTCGATTCCGAGCCACGGCCGCAGGTCGAGCGGTGAGCGCTTGACTGCCTGGATGATCACCTGCCTGCCGCGAAAGGAGCGTTGAAGCGGGGTCACCACGCGGGTCGCGTTGAGCCCTTCATAGGGATCGCTGCCGACCCAGCCGTTGCGGTCGCCGTAGGCCTCCAACGTCCGCAGGACCTCGATCACTTGGCGGCGTCGCTGCTCGCCTTCTTCCGGCGATGCCGGACCCCTGGCGGGACTGGTGGTGACCTCGGGCTGGACCGAATCGCTGCGAGTGATCCGGTGGCGGACGGGGCCGAGGATGGCGAGCAAGCGTCGTCGCTGCTCGCGCCTGACGAATGCCCTGAAGGACCTGTCCTCAACCCGCTCGGTCGGGCCGAGTGCCGCACGGAGATAGCCGTAGAGGAAGGCGGCGCCCCCGATGACCAGCGGTCGCGAGCGCACAGCCAGCATCAGCGATCTCAGCGCGGCCCAGAGGAACCCGTAGCCGACGATGTAGTGCGTGGCTCCGTGCCGGGCGCGGCCGTGGAGAGTCCCCTGCCTGCTCCCCATGGGCCGCAGATGGCGCACCGGCAAGTCGGCGAAGGTTCGCGCCCTGTAGCCGTTCATGCGGGCGTAGGTCACGGTTATCGGATCGGAGCCGAGCCGATCGGGAACGCCGCCGATCTTCTCGAAGCACTCGCGGCGATAGATGCGGGCAAGGCCGGTGGCGTGGTCCTTCGGAGTGGGAACAACATTCCAGACGCCCCCGGAGCGCTCGGTGAGCGCACCCCCGGCGACCCCGAGGCTCGGATCGGTCTCGAATCGCTCCAGCATCCCCGCGAGGTGATCCGGCGGCAGCACGGTGTCTCCGTCGAGCTTGCCGATGTGGCTGAAGGAGCGCCAGTCGACGGTCCCGAGCGCCCAGGTGTATGCGCGCTCGACCGCGGCTGCAGCCAGGCGGTCGCCGGAACTCTCGGTGAGACCGCTGGGGACCGAGAGGGCCCGCATGAAGGCGATCTCCGGCTCCAGCTCGCGCAGCCTTTCGAGGGTCCCGTCGTCGGAGTCGTCGTCGACCACCAGCCAGAGGTCGGGCCGCCGGGTTTGGGCGGCAACCGCGCGGGCCACCTCGGCGATGTGCTCGGCCTCGTTGTGGACGGGCGAGACGAGAAGGATCCGCGCCCCCGGCGTACGATCGCCGTTGGCCGCGAGTGCGGGAGCGCTCTGCAGGCTAGAGGAGCTCATAGGCCCCCAGCAACTCGACCTCGGAGCGCTCCCAGACGAGCTCATCTGCCCGCGCGATCGCCCGCTGGGCCAACTCCTGACGAAGATCGCCGCTCTGCGCCAGCCGGACGATCAGGCCCGCGAACGCGTCGAGATCACCACAGGGCGCGTACAGTGCTGCATCCGCCGCCGTTCGTCGGGTCTCGGTCAGGTCGAAGGCCACAACCGGGCGGCCGGCGGCGAGGTACTCGGTGACCTTGATCATCGTCGAGCCGTGGTTGAGATCCGAGCACGGCGCGGGATCGATGCAGATGTCTGCCCCGGCGATCAGCTCCGGAACCCGGCGATGCTCAACCTGGCCTGTGAACTCGATCCGGTCCGCCATGCCCTGCTGCGAGAAGGCCGCGCTCAGCTCGGGACGGTCGCGCCCATCCCCCACCAGGGTCAGCGTCGCCCTCTCGAGGCCCCGTTTCGCCAGCAGGTCGGGCAGCGCCAGGACGCCGTCGTGAGAGGCCAACTCGCCGACGAAGACGAGCTTGGGGTCGGCCAACTTGCCCTGCCTCGGCTGGCCCGCCTTCGCCAGGGTCGCACGCCGGGGCCCGTTGCGCACGACGGTCAGCCTCTCCGGCCGGCGCACACCGCGAGCAAGCGCCGTATCGGCCTGCGAGCGGTTGGTGACGAGAACGGCCGTGGCTGTCCGCAGACTGGCTCGCTGGCTCGCGCCCGCAAGCGCGACCAGCCTCGAGGAACCGAACTTCTCGGCGAATAGTTCAGGGAAGAGGTCGTGATGGTCGAACACGACCTTTCGTCCCATCGCCCTGGCGAGGAGGCCAATCGGGAACAGCGTGTCGGGCGGGTTGTGGAGGTGGATCACCTCGGCGCCGCGGATCAGCTCGCGAAGGCCGCGGCCGAAGAGCTGTACGTGGGCCACCGCGTACTCGAGCAGGAAGCCGCCGATCCCGCCGGAGGAGGCCGGTAACCGGTATCGGCGGACCGTAACCTCTCCGACCCGCTCCACCGCCGCCTGCCCCTGGGAGCGCGGTGCGATGACGGTGACGTCGTGACCCGCCGCG
>CAWIYC010000001.1:0-440449 GCA_963840235.1 uncultured Actinomycetes bacterium | reverse complement strand
CGATCCCCTGGCCGAGGGTGACGGTGGCCATCCCGCAGCCCTGGCAGCCGCCGCCCAGGCGCAGGTAGGCGGTGTCCTCCTCGACCGCGACCAGCTCCGCATGCCCGCCGTGCGCGGCGATGGCCGGGTTGACCTGCTGGTCGATCACCTGGATGACCCGCTGGGCGACATCGCCGCTGAGGTCGGCCGGCGGAGGAGCGTCGATGGGCGGGCTCGCGGGTGGCGCCATCGGCGGACTCATCATCGGGAGGTCCGCCGGGGCCGGCGGCTTGTTCGGGTTCACGAGGGCGAGGCCGCTCTGCGCGAGACCTTCCGGCCAGTCGATGGTTGCGCCTCGCAGTTTCTCGACGCTCGACTCCGGCACCACGATCGCCAGGTCGCCGTGGCGCTGCACCACGTCGTCCCGGCGCGCAACATGCAATGCGTTTAGGGAGATTTTGTAGAGGTACTCGCCGTCCGAGACGCCGCTCACCTCCACCCACAGCGCCTGGCTCTCGGGGTCCTCGGATTGCGCGCGGAACCCTCTGACCTTCTCGATCGCCTGCTCGGTGATCGCGAGCGTCGGCTCGGCTGTGTCTTCGGCGGTCATCTCGTATCCCGTATGGCTGGTAGTCCCTCGCCGGTGGCGCCAGCCCGCCGCTACCTACGATACGCCCATGCCCCGCGTTCTTCTTCTGCTGCCCACAGCCACCTACCGCGCGAGCGATTTCCTCGCCGCGTCGCGGGCGCTGGACGCCGACGTGGTGGTCGCCTCCGAGCGCCGGCAGGCGATGTCCGGAACGATGGGAGACCGGGCGCTGGTCGTGGACCTGAGGCGGCCCGAGGCCGCCGCCGAGGCCATCGTCGCCCGGGCGCAGGACAAGCCGCTCGACGCCGTGGTCGGCGCTGACGAGCAGGGCGTGCTCGTGGCCGCGCTGGCCGCCGCGCGCTTGGGGCTCGTGCACAACCCGCCCGAGGCGGTGGCGGCGACCAGGGACAAGACCGCGATGCGCCGGGCCTTCGCGGCCGCCGGCCTGCGCCAGCCCGACTACCGGGTCGCTGGGCCCGACGCGGAGGTGGCGCAGCTGGCCGGCGAGGTCGGTCTTCCCTGCGTGGTCAAGGCGGTTTCGCTGTCGGCTAGCCGCGGCGTGATCCGCGCCGACGATCCGGCGGCGGCCGGCGCCGCGGCCGAGCGGGTCAGGGCGATCCTCGCCGAGGCTGGCGAGGACCCGGACGCGCCGCTGCTGGTCGAGCGCTACGTCCCGGGCGTGGAGGTGGCTGTCGAGGGCCTCTTGCGCGGCGGCGCCCTTGAGATCCTGGCGGTGTTCGACAAGCCGGATCCCCTCGAGGGCCCTTACTTCGAGGAGACCATCTACGTGACCCCGTCGCGCCTGCCCGCGGAGACCCTCTCGGCCGTCAGCCTGGTGGCGGCCGAGGCGGCCGCTGCGCTCGGCCTGGTCGAGGGGCCGATACACGCCGAGCTGCGGATCGACGAGGGTAGGGTGTGGATGCTCGAGCTCGGCGCCCGCTCGATCGGTGGGCTGTGCTCGCGCTCGCTGCGCTTTGGGATGGGCGTGAGCCTCGAGGAGCTCATCCTGCGCCACGCCCTCGGGCTGCCGCTCGACGACCTGGGCCGCGAGGCCACCGCCTCCGGGGTGATGATGCTCCCGATCCCGAAGGCGGGCGTGCTGAAGGAGGTGCGCGGGCAGGCCGAGGCCCGGGCGGTGCCCGGCGTGACCGGGCTCGAGATCTCGATCGCGCGCGGCAAGGCTGTGCGGGCGCTGCCCGAGGCCGACCGCTATCTCGGCTTCCTCTTCGCCCGGGGCGAGACGCCCGAGCAGGTCGAGCGGACGCTGCGCACCGCCCACGGCCAGCTCGAGATCGTGATCGGCGAGCCGTCGGAGTGAAGCGAAGCGAAGGCTATCCTGGCGCTGTGCGGGTCCTGCTGATCTCCACCTACGAGCTTGGTCATCAGCCGTTGCACCTGGCCTCGCCGGCAGCCGCCCTGGAGGCCGCTGGGCATCGGGTTCGGTGCATCGATCTCTCCGTCGAGCAGCTCGATCGAGACAAGATCGACTGGGCCGAGACCGTCGGCGTCTCCGTTCCAATGCACACCGCGATGCGACTGGCGATTGGCGCCGGCGAGCAAATTCGAGCGATCCGGCCGCGGTTGCCGCTCTGTTTCTACGGTCTCTACGCCGCGGTCAGTGACGACCCGACGATCGGTGGACTGGTCGACCGGCTGATCGCCGGCGAGTATGAGTCGGAGCTGGTGGAGTGGGTTGAGGCGCTCGGCGACTCGCCGGCGCGGCGACCGGCGACCAGCTCGATTGACCTGGGGCGCCACGAGTTCCACACGCCGAGCCGAGGGCAGTTGCCGCCCCTCAAGCGCTATGCGCGGCTGGAGCGCGATGGCGAGGAGCAGCTCGCGGGGTACGTCGAGGCCAGCCACGGCTGCGTGCACAAGTGCCGGCACTGCCCGGTGCCCGTCGCCTACGACGGCCGGATCCGGATCATCGGGAGCTCCGTGGTGATGGCGGATATCGCCCAGTTGGTGGCGGCAGGGGCGCGCCATATCACCTTCGGCGACCCGGACTTCCTAAACGGCGTCAAGCATTCCCTGCAAGTGGCGCGCGAGCTTCACCGCCACTTTCCCGAGGTCACCTTCGACTGCACGACCAAGGTCGAGCACATCCTCGAGCATCGTCAGGTCTGGCCCGAGCTCAGCGAGTACGGGTGCCTCTTCGTAATCTCGGCGTTCGAGTCGCTCAACGCCGAGATCCTCACCTATCTCGACAAGGGTCACACCGCCGACGAGGCCGCCCAGGCGGTGGCCTTGCTACGCGAGCATGGGATCGAGATCCGCCCCTCGTGGTTGCCGTTCACGCCCTGGGCGACGCCGCAGGACATCCTCGAGATCCTCGATTTCGTGATTGCCAACGAGATGGTGGGGAACGTGGATCCGATCCAGTACACGATCCGTTTGCTCGTGCCCAAGGGCTCGCTGCTGCTCGATCGCCCCGAGATCACACCGCACCTGCAGGACTACGATCGCGACCGCCTCACGTATGACTGGCAAGCCGGGGATCCGCGGTTGGATCGCCTCCATGCCGAGCTCGCCGAAATCGTCGAGGCCGACGTCGCGGCGGAGGTCGACAGCGTGTCGACGTTTCGGACCCTGTATAGGGCGGTGGCCGATGCCGCGGGACATTCAGCCGACCCCGCCGACTTTGGCGACGTCGAGCCGCGCCCGCGGCTCACCGAGGCCTGGTTCTGCTGCGCCGAGCCCACCAACATCCAGCTCGCCTCGGTGGCCGGCAGCGAGCCGGTTACCTAGCGGGCTCGACCGAGCCCTAAGGCCGGTTTGCGCTTCGCAACTACAGCGTGATCACTTGGTCGGGCGGGTTTCCCGACAGCGCCCCGTAGAGGTCCGGAAAGCAGCCGACCCGCACTCCCGCGACCGTGCCGCTGGGACGGCAGTCGCCCGGCTCGCCCTCCGCGAGCGAGCGTTCGATCGCGCACCGGTCGCAGAGCATCAGCATGATCCCCTGCTCCTCGGCAACCTCGGCGAGGCGCTCGCCGAGCGGATCGCCCGCGCGCAACACGTAGGTGTTGTCGTCGAAGAAGAACATCCCGACGACCTCCACCCCGTGGTTTCCCTGCTCGAGCTGCGGCAGGATCATCTTGCCGAGCTTGTAGCTCGCCGTGTGCCCGGAGGTGGAGAAGATGTAGGCGACCTTCACGCCCCGCAGCCTAGCTTCCACGCCGCGTCTCGCTGCGGCCCGGTCACACAAGAGGCCGAGGGCGGCGACCCCCGGCTCGACAGCGTGGCATCAGCGGCGGGACATCGTCTGAGGCCATGAAGAAGGTGCCGCCGTGGCCCTCGCCGAGCGGCAAGCGTGTTGAGGACGGCGGACAGCGCGTCACTCAGAGCCTCGGCCCCTACGAGTGCTGAGATGTATGGGTGGGGGTGTTCCCATGCGCCGAGCCGCCTGACCATCTCGAAGCGCATGTCATGGTGAGCCGGGATGTGCCTGTCATCCGCGCGCCTGTTCGTTGATGTGTGCCTGTGCGTGCACATCTGCACAGGAGCACCCTTCGGAACAGACCTATTTGCAGACGTCTTTAGGGTGGTCGCGACGGCGAATACCGGGCCCGATTCGTCTCTCGCGACCACCCGCGAATAGTCGAGCGGCTGCGCGTGTCCGCATGATCCCAACCGGTTCTGGCCTGACAGCGTGAGTCTTTGGGCCAGCTTCGGCGCTAGCGCCGGTGACGCTTCTCATGGAAGTTCAAAGGTGGGCCCGGTCCCTCGTGGGATTAGCCCTTACGGATACGCGCGCTCCGCGGCGTCGGCCAGCTCGCCCAGTTGCGTCAGCGAATCCTCGATGCCGCCGGCCAGGACGTCGAGGTCGGGGACGCTGCCCCGGTCGGCGGCCAGGCCGAAGACGACCTCGCCGTCGTAGCTGGCGACCGCGATCCCAACAGCGTGAAAGGCGAAGATCGGCACCAGCGGGATTACCCGCCGAAGCCGGGCGCCCAACGCGTAAAGCGTCAGCTGCGGGCCCGGCACGTTGGTGATCGTGATGTTGAAAAGGCGCGGCGCGTAGGAGAGCTGGGCGAGGGTGGCGTGCAGCACGGGCGGCGCGACCCCGGCCAGGTCGAGGACGGTCTCGACGCCCGCCGCCTGCCGCCCACCCTTCAGCGACTCGGCCACCTCGATCGTCTTCCGATAGCGCTCCAGCGGAACGGGCTCGGCCACCGGCAGATCGACGAATAGCGAGCTGACCCGGTTGCCAAGCGCGAGGGACTCGCTGGCCCTTCGCAGGCTCACCGGCACCATCGCCCGCAGGCCTCGCGCACCGGGCTTCTCGCCGCGGGCCTCGAGGAAGTGCCGAAGTCCCCCGGCCGAGGCCGCGAGCACGACGTCGTTGACAGTTCCGCCGAGGGCCCGCTTGATCCGCTTCAGCTCCTCCAGCGGCACCGCGACCTCGGCCAGCCGCCGGGTGGCGCCGATCTGCTGGTTGAGGCTGGTGCTCGGCGCGCCCCGCAGTTCGTCGCGCACGAGCTCGGCCAGGCTACGCGAACGCGAGAGCATCCCGCCAAGCTTGCGTGGGTGCAGAGCGAGGTCGAGGCCGGCACGGGCACCCTCGGAGACCAGCGAACGTGGCCCGTGGATACCGCCCTCACTATCGGGTGGGGGCTCGAATGCCTCCAGCACGCCGCTCGAGCCGGGGTCCGGCTCCGGTTCGGCGTCGAGGATCAGGTTGGTGACAGATGCACCGCTGATCCCGTCGACCAGGCAGTGGTGCACCTTGGCCGCTATAGCCCAGCGACCCTCGGCGAGCCCGTCGAGCATTGTCATCTGCCAGAGAGGATGGGCGCGGTCGAGCCGGTGCGAGTAGAAGTCGGCGAGCCATTCGAGCAGCTGCGGCGAGCCGCCGGGTGCCGGGAGAGCCGCGTGGCGCACGTGCGTGGCGATGTCGAAGGCCTCCTCATCCACCCACGTCGGCCAGCTGAGCCCGCCGGTTCGTGGCTCCGAAAGCCGGCGGCGGAAGCGCGGAAGCAGGGAGAGTCGCGAGCTGAGGAGCTCACGTACGTCCTCGACCTCTGGGGTGCTTCCGTCGGGCAGCGGATCGAAGACCATCGCCCAGCCGACGTGCATGTGGGAGGACTCGTCGTTCTCCTCCAGTTCGAGGAACGATGCGTCGAGCGGCGTCAGGTGATCGGTCACGCCAGGGCCACCCCCGGGCCGGGGATCTCCGATCTGCTGGTCACGGGGCGAGACTAGCTTGGCGCCGGCGCAAACATTCCCTAGCCATCGAGAAGTGCTCGATTTGCAGGCGCCCTTAGGTTGGTCGCGACGGCGAATGGCGGACCCGATTCGTCTCTCGCGACCACCCACGGATAGTGGAACGGCTAAGCGCGTGACCGTCACGCGTCGGAAAACTCGGCCTCAGCCTGACGCGGGCGTGGGCTGGGCATTGCCCGCGGGGCCACCGCCGGCCGCATCGAATCCGTCCGGGTCCGGATGACTGCCCTGCGACGGACGCTGTCAGCATGCGCTCGCGAATGGCGAACGCAAGAAGGGAACAGCCGCAGCTCGTCTCCGCGATGCTCGAGCCGGGCTTCTACCCCCACGCGCCGGAATCGGTGGAGCTGCGCGAGACGCATATCTCATGGGTCTTTCTCGCCGGCACCCTCGCCTACAAGGTGAAGAAACCGCTGACCCTGCCCTTTCTCAACTACGGCAGCCCCGAGCGGCGCCGCGAGATGTGCCGGGAGGAGGTGCGCCTGAACCGACCCTACGCCCCGCAGATCTACCTGGGCGTGGTCGGCATCACCCGCGCGGGTGGCCGGTGGAGCATGGCCTCCGAGGAGGACCCGGCCGCAGTCGAGTACGCGGTCGAGATGCGACCGGTTGACGAGAGCAGGAGCATGGCCACCCTCGCCGCCGAGGGCAGGCTCGAGCGCAACCAGGTATTCACCGTCGCCCGGCGGTTGGCCCGCCTTCACGCCGACGCACCGCTCGCCCCGGAGCCGCAACGCAGCGTCGAGGTCCTGGTCGCGACGCTGGAGGAGAATCTGGCGACGCTGCGCGAGACGGGTGCATCGATTCTCGGAGACCACCGTCTGAAGTCCGCCGAGCACTTCACCCACGCCTATCTCTCGGCCCGGCGAGATCAGCTCGAGGTCAGGGCGCGTCGTGGCCTGGTGCGCGAGTGCCACGGCGATCTGCGCGCCGAGCACGTGATCGTCCCCGCAGAAGGAGACGTCTACATCTACGACTGCATCGAGTTCGACCCGTCGCTGCGCCAGATCGACGTCGCCGCCGACATCGCGTTCCTGGTCATGGACGTGATCGCGCTCGGCGCAGAGGACCTCGCGTTTGCTCTGGTCGAGGCCTACCGCGAGGCGGGCGGCGAGCCCGGGGACGATCCGATGCTCTGGTTCTTCGCCTCCTACCGTGCCTGGGTCCGCGCAAAGGTCGCCTGCCTGCGGGCCCGCGAGCTCCCCGGGGACAGTCGCGAGCGGGATGCCCAGGAGGCCGCGGCCCGGGAGCACTTCCGGCTCGGGCACCGGTTGGCCTGGCGCGCCCGGCAGCCGCTGGTGCTGGTGATCTGCGGCGTTGCGGCCAGCGGAAAGACCACGCTCGCGCAGGAGCTGGCGTCGATCAGCGGCTGGGCCCACATCTCCTCCGATGTCACCCGCAAGCGACTCGCCGGCCTCGCCTCCAAGGCGCGGGCGGCACCGAACCACTACTCGCCGGAGTTCACCGAGCGCACCTACCGCGAGCTGGGCGCTTCCGCGCGGCACGAGCTCCAGCGGTCGGGCGGAGCGATCGTCGACGCGACCTTCCACCGCCACCGGGACCGCGACGCATTCCGGGCGGGCCTTGGGGAGAATCCGGCCCCGCTCTTGTTCGTCGAGTGCCGGGTTTCCGCCGACGTTCTGCTCTCACGCGCTAGCGAACGCCAGCTCGACCCCGAGCGGGTCTCGGACGCGGATCTCGCCGTGGTCCGGCGGCAGCTGGCCGAGCGCGAGCCGCTGAAGGAACTCGCCCCAGAGGCGCGGGCGGAGATCGTCAGCGAGGCTCCGCCCGAGGAGCTGGCCATGGATGTGGAGGCGCTCGCGGACGCTAGAGCCGACCTGGGCCGGAAATCGGTCCCTTCTTGAAACGGCTCTCCCGGTACCCACCAGAGCTCACCCGGCCCGCCCGGGGAGATCGAGCGGAACCACGAGCGAGCGTCCGTCACTCGAGGTGGCGGCGTAGCCGATAGCCCCCAGCGGCCGTACCCATCAGCTCGAAGAAGCCTGCCAGGGGGCTGGCCGTCAGTCCGGCGACCTCGCATCGGGAATCACGGGGCGCGGGGAGGACACCCCGCGGGCTGGCGACGGTAACGTGCGCTGGGTGGATGAGGGCCTTCCGATCGCCTACGAGGTGCTGGACCAAGATGTTCCTGTCTATGCCTCGGGTGGCGAGCAGGTGGGAACGGTCGACCACGTCATCTCCGCTCCCTCGTTAGACATCTTCCACGGAATCGTGATGCGGGCCGAGGGAGCCCGGCGCTTCGTGGCCGCCGAACAGGTCGCCTCGCTGCATGAGCACGGGGTGGACCTGCGTATCGATGCCGCGGCGGCTGCGGAACTGCCCGAGCCGCACGGTCAGGCGCAGGCTTTGCGCTTCCGGGACCCGGGCGTCAAACCAAGCCGCTGGACGCACCTCATGGACCTGGTGTCCGGCAAGGATTCGCGCCGGCAGGACTGGACGGAGAAGGACTAGGACAACCGCTTGTGCCATGGAAGTTCAAGGCGACTGCGCCGCAGATCGACGCAGGACGAGCCGCCCCGGCTCGGCCTCGACGATCGTCATCACCCGGTCAACCGGGTCTGCGTCGCCCTCGCGAATCAGAAGCCGCTTGCCGTCCACGACCCAGGACCCGGCTGTCTGGCGGGGCTCATCCGTGGGGCCCGGCCTGCTGCCGACGAATGTCCCGTCGGCGCGCAGCTCCAACGTCTCGCGCCCGCGCGACGGCGGAAACTGGTAGTCGGCCGATCGGAAGGCCTGACCCATCTCCGTGTCCTCCTCATGAGAGTGAATCCAACGCCCGACCAGGCGAGCTTGTTCCGATCTCGCCCCCGATCCCATCCGGTGATCAGCTCACGAACGACTTCCGCGGCCCCGCCAGGGCCGCGTTCATTCGGGACACCTGGCCCGGCGAGAACATGAACATGGCCGCGTCGTCGGTGTAGTCCATGTAGTTCATGAACATGTCCCCGTTTGGGCCGTTCCCGCAGGAGAGATGGGGGAAGCTAGGCGCGCCGTAGTTCGGGCCCATGGCATTCGGGGTGTCGTTGACCAGATCGGAGCCAGAGCAATCGATCGTGTCGGCCCAGATGTGTCGCAGGTTCAGCCAATGGCCAATTTCGTGAGTGGCCGTTCGACCCTTATCGAACGGCGGCTGGGCGGCGCCGGTTGTGCCGAAGGCGCTGTGAAGGATCACGACCCCATCCGTCCTCGCCGGTCCCCCGGGGAACTGGGCGTATCCGAGGAGTCCATCGGCCAGATTGCAGACCCATAGGTTCAGATAGCGGCCTCTCGGCCAGCCCGGAGCTCCACCCTGGGAGCGCTTCTTGACCGGGTCCTTATAGGCGGGGAAGGAGTCGCGGCTGGTAGCCGTGCGCGTGATGCCGTTCGTTGCCTTTCCGTCCGGGTCCTTCGTTGCAAGCTTGAACTCGATCTTCGCGTCGGCGACGAGACCCTGCCAGACCCCAGGGACGTTGACGCGATCCGGGTTCTGGGCGCGAAAGTCCTTGTTGAGCGCGGTGATCTGACTCTGGATCTGGCTCTTTGAGATGTTCTCCTGCGCCCGCTTGTGGACAACGTGTACGACCACGGGGATCGTGATCCGCCTGCGGGCGATCCGCTGCGCCTCGCCCGTCTCAATACTGCGCAACGTGAAGTCGTTGATCTCACTCTGATTGGCGCGAAAGGAGGGGTTCTCCTCGGCGAGCTGCTCGAAGCTCTGCATTGTTCCGCATTGCCGACGTTTCACAGCTGGGCTCATAAACGTTCCTCCTCAGTGTTCGCGCCTGCTCCCGGTTCGAGTAAACCACTGCCGGTCCCCACGTCAAGTGCGTGGCTGCCCGAGGGGGTACATTCGGCCAGGCTCAGTCCCAGGGTCGGATTCTCGGCGTGACCTTCTGGTCCAATCAGGAGACCCCGATGACGGAATTCAGCACCACGTCATCCCCGTCTTCGCGATCAATCGTCGCTCCCATCTTCTCAAGCAACCAAGCAAACGATTGGAGGAGGTAATCCTCCGCCAAGTGCGGCGGGCGGCCCTTTCTAGTGGTGCCTCCACCATCTCGCGCAGCGAACCACACAACAGAGGCCGGCATCCGGATCGTCACGCTCCAAAAGCTGTTGGAGATGATCGGCGAACCGATCTCCTCAGAGGCAGAAGCCGCGGGGCGGGAAGACTAGGTGTAGTTCCTAAGCACGTTGTTCATCCGGACCTCCTTGGAGGCTGGGGGTGTCGAAGCCACCCAGATCCAAGGAGGACACCGGATGAAGCTGCACGCTAACGCGCCCCTCGGCCCGAAGGGCAGGGCGATCATGGTCAGACGAGTGATCGAGGAGCGGGCTCTCGCTCACGGAGGCGGCCGAGGCCGCCGGAGTGAGCGAGCGGACCGCCGGCAAGTGGGTCGCCGCTACCGCGCCGAGGGAGAGGCCGGCCTTCTCGACCGCAGCTCTGCCCCCGGCACGGTCCACAACGCCACTTCCGCCGATCGGGTCGAGGCGATCGCCGCCCTGCGGCGGCTGCGGATGACCGGGCCCGAGATCGCCGAGACTGCTGGAGATGGCGACCTCGACCGTCTCGGCGGTCCTGAGGCGGATCGGCCTGGGCAAGCTAAGTCGCCTCGAGCCGGCGGAGCCGATCCGCCGCTACGAGCGCCAGCGCCCCGGCGAGCTGATCCACATCGACGTCAAGAAGCTGGGGCGGATCAGCTCAAAGGGCGCCGGGCATCGGATCCCGGCAGCCCACCAGCGCGGCTCGTTCGGTCATTGCAACAAGTCGCAGCCATCGACTCACCTGCGAGTTTCGTTGAGCGACTAATTGCCCTGACAGAGCCAGCGGAAGTCGGTAATCGGTGGGGTTGATACGTTCAGGCAGGGCCATGGAACAACTCTCCCTTGGAGTCTTCGCGGGCTCCCGCAAGGAGCACGAGCGGCGGCTGCCGATCCATCCGCGGCACGTCGCTGACGTCGACGCTGACTTGCGGCGGCACATCTTCCTCGAGCATGGGTACGGCGAGCGCTTCGGCCTCGCCGACGCGGACCTCGCGCCACTGGTCGGCGGCCTGCGCTCGCATGAGCAGCTCCTGCAATGCGACGTGCTGCTGCTTCCCAAGCCCATGGCGGATGACGTCGCCACGATGCGCGAGGGGCAGGTTCTGTGGGGATGGCCGCACTGCGTCCAGGACGAGACGATCACCCAGCTGGCGATCGATCGACGGCTGACCCTGATCGCCTGGGAGGCGATGAATTACTGGGCAGACGACGGATCGTTTGGCCTCCACGTCTTCCACAAGAACAACGAGCTCGCGGGGTACTGCTCGGCCCTGCACGCGATGGAGCTGATGGGGATCACCGGAGAGTATGGGCGCCGGCTGCGAGCCGTGGTGATCAGCTTCGGGTCGACCGGGCGGGGTGCAGTGACGGCACTGGCCGCCATGGGCATTCAGGACGTCTCGTTGCTGACGAGGCGTCAGGTCGCGGCCGTCGCGGCGCCGATCCACTCGGTCAGAATGACCACCTTCGAGCGCGATCCGGATCACCCCAGCCAGACGCTCGAGCTCGACAGCCAGCACGAGTCCGTCGCCGAGTACCTCGCCGAGCACGACATCATCGTCAACTGCGTCCTCCAGGACACCGACGCGCCCCTGATGTTCGTCATGAACGACGAGCTGCCGCTCTTCCGGCGCGGTAGCCTCTTCGTCGACGTGGCTTGCGATGCGGGGATGGGCTTCGAATGGGCGCGGCCGACGTCGTTCGCGAATCCGATCTTCACGATCGGCGACGGCCTCTCCTGCTACGGGGTCGATCACAGCCCGTCATTCCTATGGGACTCGGCCACGTGGGAGATCAGCCAGGCCCTGATGCCCCACCTGCGGACCGTCATCTCGGGACCCCGGGCGTGGGAGGCCGACGAGACCATCGGCCGGGCGATCGAGATCCGCGACGGCATGATCCAGAACCCGAAGATCCTTTCGTTCCAGGGCCGCTCGGCCACGTTCCCGCACGTCCGGGTCTGAAGACAGGAGTGGCGCCCTCCGTCGCCT
Source organism: uncultured Actinomycetes bacterium (assembly GCA_963840235.1). GTDB lineage: Bacteria > Actinomycetota > Thermoleophilia > Solirubrobacterales > 70-9 > JBBRHQ01. The sequence continues at coordinate 428,623 of CAWIYC010000001.1, read as the reverse complement.
TTCCGCCCTAGATTTCGCCCCTTGCGCGCACTTCCGCATAGAACCCCCTAATCGAGACCGGCCGATTTGCAGGCGTCTTTAGGGTGGTCGCGCCGGCGAATACCCGGCCCGATTCGTCTCTCATGACCACCCCGCGGATCGTCGAGCGAACGGCTGCCTGACGCCCTCGACGAGCAGGATGGCCTCGCTGCGCTGCTGCGGTGCTGAGCTCGGCTGGCGGTCGGTTGCCGCCTCCGGCGGGACTAGCGCTCGTCAGTGCCCTCGAAGTGCTGGACGAACATATCCGAGCCGGGAAAGACCTCGGACTCATGGCCGTCTTCCCAGCGCACCAGATAGGGTGGCGCTCCGTCGTCGCCCAGTACCTTGAGGATCTCCCCGTCCCGCGTCGGTTCACCCTGATGGTGTCCTTTGACGACCAAGCGATCGCCGACGGTTGCGCGCAGCACTGACTCTTTTTCTGATGACATCTTGTCCTCTCTTTTCCGTTGGGGCAGACAGAGTGTCGCCTCACGCTGCACCTCGCTGACGCGGCGTCGGCAGCGCTCCCGGGATTCAGTCTCCCAGCCCCTCCCTGCCGCCTCATCCAGCCGATCGTATTTCTGCCACCCGGGAGCGCAGCCGCCCTTTTCCACATTGGGCGTTGTGGTCCATCCGGCGGGCCCAGGGGGCGCTGCGGCCAGGGTCGCCGCGTTGGTGCACCGAACTCCACCAAACCCGCTCTCTTGCGTGTAAACCGCGGCATAGCTGGCGAACCGGGGGCTTCGCCGGCGCTCGCGGCATCCTGACGTTCGTCGACACGCCGACCGGCAAGGGCGTCGAGAGCGCCTACGTCGGCAACGTGACCCTAGGGTCTCAGCGTGCCCAATCGGTCCCGGACAAGGGCGATGCGCGCCGCACCCGTGGGCGGCTGCGGAGGGTCCTGAATCTGCGGGTGGACCACGGCCCCGGTCGGTCGCGGGCGCCCATTCGACTTGCGCCATCAACCCCTTCGGTCGGTTTCTGCCTGGTGAGGATCGCCTGAAGGGGGTTCGGCTCACCGCGCCTGCTCAACCGGGGTCGGCCTCGGAGAGGGGCGGCTACGCTGCGCGTCCGGTGGACTGGGATCGCATCGCACCCTTCTACGACTTCCAGCTGCGCCTCGAACGCGCCGCGATCTCCGCCGCCCTCGATCTTGCCGCCCCGCAGGCCGACGAGCGGTTGCTCGATCTCGGCACCGGAACCGGGGCCGTGCTGCGGGCTCTGGCGGCTATCGACCCGCGGCCGCGCGAGTGCGTAGGCATCGATAGCTCGCCAGGGATGCTCGAACGTGTTCCACCTCTCCCCGCCGGGTGGAGCGTCCGGATAGGCGACGCCACGAGTCTTCCCCTTCCGGCCGCCAGCTTCGACCTTGTGATTGCGAGCTTCATCATCCATCTGCTCGCGCCCAGCGAGCGCCTACGCGCGCTTGGGGAGGTGGGGCGGGTGCTGCGCCCCGGGGGACGGCTTGTGACAGTCACGCCGGCCAGCCCGCGCTCGTTCTTGGGAAGGCCCTACGAGCTCACGGTGGCGGGCCTCGCCCACCTGACCGGCAGCTCGTGGGGCCTTCAGCCCGTCGACCCGACGGAAGAGCTCGTCGGCCGCGGCTTCGCGCCAATCCGGAGCCGCTTCGTACCCGGCCCCTACTCCTCGCTGTGCGTCCTGGCCGCAGCTACGCCCCCGCCGTGACCCAACCGAAGACGGGGTTGTGGCAAGGGCGGCGGAGTTCCATTCCTGCGACATGTGGGGGTTGCACGCACAGGCGCACATGGGTTGGGGAACCGTGAACCAAATGGGTGCATCAGGCGACGCCCTGCAAGTCTCCGGCTGATCGCCATATGAAACCCCTGCAAATCGAATGGTCGAATCCGGGGCGGGATTCGAACCCGCGACCTTCGGGTTATGAGATCGCATCCCCTGGCTCTGTGGGGGGCTGCTCGGCTCTCTCATGCGGTCTCGGGTGCTGTGAAGTGAGCTGAGTTTCGCTCAGTTCGGTACCACGGCTGGTACCCCGAGAAACGTACGCCGGGATCGCCCTGCGCGCCGGACCCATGTCAAACCGACGGCGCTAACCGGGGTTAGTGGCGGTGACGATCCAGACGGACCCGCGGCCGACTATGGAGCCATCCGGCTGCTGCCAGGCGGCGTAGTGGTCACCGAGGGCCTCAGCTATCTCGGGCCGGCGGCTTTCGCCGTACTCGCCGTTGAGGCGGATCAGCTCGGCGCCGGGTCCGATCGCGAGCAGGGCGTCGACCGCCTCATCCACGTCCTTGCCCATGTAGTAGTCGAAGTCGCGCCGGTGCAACTCGATCTCCGCGAACCCCGCCCCCCCGAGAATGCCGCGAGTCGTCTCCGGGTTGCCCAAGGAGAATGGTCCGGGCCCACAGGTGTCCGCCTCATACTCGTCGGGGCGGGAAAGGAAACCTTGAACCACCTGCTCCGTCTCCGCCCAGAACACGCTATCGACCTTGCGGCGCCAGCAGACCTTGCGAAGCTTGCCGCCGGGCTTGAGAGCCCCGCGGATCGTTCGCATGGCGGGGACGGGTGCCGCAAAGAACTGTGTGCCCATGCGTGAGAAGGCGTAGTCGTAGCTCTGGTCCCAATCCGCCGTCTGGGCATCGGCGACCTCAAAGTCGATATTGCCAACACCCGCCTCAGCCGCTTCGCGGCGGGCGTCCTCGACGAACTTGGGCGAGGAATCGGTGCCGAGCGCGAAACCCCCCGGTCCCACGAGCTCGGCGAGTCGTTGGGTCGTATCGCCGAACCCGCAGCCGATGTCGATGCAGCGCCCGCCGTCGGGTGGAGGAAAGCGATCGAATACCTTCTCGGTGACCTCGTCCAGTGCGCCCACGAAGACCTTGCGGTTGCTCTTCCACCGCTCGTAAAGGACGGTGTCCCAGGCTCGTACGGCCTCCTCGTTGGCTGCTGCTGCTGCGCCCGCAGGTTTCACTTGATCCGCCCGCACGAGCTTACAGCGGAGGGTGATCAGGCGGGGCTCCGAGCCGGGGTCGCGTCGCCGTGGCCGACCCGCACGTCGGGCAGGATGCGACCGAGCCAGCGCGGCAGATACCAGGCGGCGGGGCCCGCGAGTCGAAGCAGCACCGGCACCAACAGCAGCCGCACCAGGAAGGCATCCAGGAGCACGGCGATCCCGAGGACGACGCCCATCTCCTTGGGCGGCAGCGGCCCGGAGACGGCAAAGGTGGGGGTCCATTTGGCTCGCGGAGACCGATAGTTTCGAGATCGAGCGATGCCGCGAACGATGTTCGGAAACCTGAGACTCGCCGCGCAGACGGCCGTCGTCGTCGCGATTCTAGTCGCGCTGCGCGCCGTCTTTGTGGGAGCTTGGTGGGGAGGGCATGTCGCCGACGGCGGTCTCGGCGGGCATCATCACCAGCGGCATCTTCGTGGTGAGCCTCTTGGTCGCCGGCACGCTGTCCGACTACAAGGAAGCCGAGCGGGTTCCGACCGACTTGGCCGCCGGGCTCCACACGATCCTGCGCGAATGTGAGGCCGTCCACGCCGCTTGGGGCAAGCCCGAGCTCCCGTCACTGCGGCGTCGCTTGGTGGCGGTGGTGACCACGCTGCGCGCCGATATCGACGCCGGCGACTCCCGCACATGCCAGGCCGCAATCGAGGAGATCTCGGAGACACGGCCAACGGATCGGCCAATTTCAGCAGCCTGATCGCGATCCCGACCGGCTGAAGCCAACCGTTGCCAGGTCGACTTCAGGGACGTCCTCGAAGTTGAATCGACTCCCCGCAATCGTGTCGGAGGCTGTTGCAGATGCCTTCGAGAACACGAAAGCCCTCCGCAAGGAGGGCTCAGTGGTGGTCGTGAGAGACATAGCGGGGGCGGGATTCGAACCCGCGACCTTCGGGTTATGAGAGGGCGGGGCGGCGCTGGCGCTAGCCGAGGGTGATCGGCTTCGACCTCTCGGCGCGGCAGGCCGACCAGGCCCTAACCCGCGCGTAGTAGGTGCCGGGATTGGCGGCGTGGCCGATCTTGTAGGTGCCGTTGGAGGCGCTGATCGCGCTGCCGACCTGCCGGTCGGGGCCGCTGCGGCGCCGTAGGACCCTCACCCCTCTGACTCCTGATGCAGGTGGGGTCGGAGGAGCGCAGTCTGCCGGTCGAACCTGTGGTTGTTCCGTCGGTAGGAGAGGGTCAGGGTGCGTGGCTTGGGCCGGCGTTCAGCAGTATCGAAACACCTGGGTTCTGGAACCTTCGGTCGCGACGGCGAGGTCGGGCTTGGTGTCGGCGTTGAAATTGCCGATCGCGACTGACTGGGGACTTGCGGGCCTCGGGCGGAGCGGATAGCCAGTCTCGGTGCCGAAGAGGCCTTTGCCGTTTCCGAGCAGCACCGAGACTGTGTTGGAGTTCTGGTTGGTGACGGCGAGGTCGCGGTGGGAATCGCCATTGAGGTTGCCGATCGCAACCGAGGTGGGGTGGATACCGACGGCGAAATTCTTCGCCTTCGCGAATGAGCCGTCCCCCCTTCCGAGCAGCACCGAGACATTGTTCGAGTTGTAGTTGGCGGTGGCGAGGTCGGGGTGAGAGTCGCTGTTGAGCTTGCCGATCGCGATCGAGGTGGCGCCGTTGCCGGCGGCGAAGTTCCTCGCCTGCCCGGAAGGTGCCGTCGCCCCTTCCGAGCAATATCGAGACATTGTCGGAAATCCGATTGGCAACCGCGAGGTCTGGATGAGAGTCACCGTTGAGCCTGCCGATCGCGACCGAGCGGGGTAACTGACCGACGGCGAAGTTGGTCGCCGCGCCAAAAGTGCCGTCGCCGTTTCCGAGCAGCACCGAGACGTCCGTGACGCCGGTGGCATTGTCGTTGGTGACTACGAGGTCGCGGCGGGTCGCCATTGAGGTTGCCGATCGCGATCGAGTTGGGGTTGGAGCATGCTGACGGCGAAGTTCTTCGCCACGCCGAAGCCGCCGGCGCCGTTTCCGAGCAACACCGAGACGTCGCTGGAGAGGAAGTTGGCAACGGCGAGGTCGGGGTTCCTGTCGCCGTTGAGGTTTCCGACCGCGACCGCACTGGGGAACCCGCCGGCGGCGAAGTGCCTCGCCTTGCCGAAGTCGCCGGCGCCCTTTCCGAGCAGCACGGCAACGGTATCGCCGGAGCGAACGCCAGATCAGGGTGGGAGTCTCGGTTGAAATTTCCGACCGCAACCGCACCGGGGTAATTCCCGGTAGCGAAGTGCTTCGCCGGGCCGAAGAGGGGGCGGGATTCGAACCCGCGACCTCCGGAGTGCCTGCGGACGGTGATCGTCTTCGAATTCTCGGCGCGACAGCCGACCAGGCCCTGACCCGCGCGTAGTAGGTGCCCGGCCCGGCGTTCCTTGCCGATCGAGTAGGTCCCTGACGTGGTGGTGTTCGCAGCGCCGACCTTCTGGTCGCGCCCGTGTCGGCGGCGCAGCACCTTCACCCGCTGATTCCTGATGCAGGTGGGGTCGGAGGAGCTTCAGTCTGCCGGTGAACCTGTGATTGTTTCGTGGGTAGGAGAGGGTCAGGGTGCGTGGGCTGGGGCCGCCGTTCAGCAGTACCGAGACGTTGTTGGAGCCCCCGTTGGCGACCGCGAGGTCGGGATTGCAGCCGGCGTTGAGATTGCCGATCGCGACCGATGAGGGCGGTGCCGACGCGGAAATGCTCGGCGCGGTGGAGGTACTCCTCGCCGTTCCGAAGGATCCGACGCCTCTTCCGAGCAGTATCGAGACGCTCGTTGGAGTCCGACTTGGCGACGGCGAGGTCGGGCTTGCGGTCCTGGTTGATGTCGCCGACCGCGATCGATTGCGGCGCACGCCTTGCCGGGGAAGACGGGGAAGTTCTTGGTCTTGCCGAAGGTGCCGTCACCGTTTCCGAGAAGGATCGAGACGCCGTTCGAGTACTGCATAAAGTCGGCGAGCGCGAAGTCGGGCTTGGTGTCGTTGTTGAAGTTGCCGACCGCCATCGCGACCGGCTGGGTCATAGCACCGACGGGAAGTCCGTCGCCGTCCCGAAGGAGCCGTCGCCGTGCCCGAGCAGAACCGAGACGGTGCCGAAACCCCCGATGCAGCTGCGCCGGCGCATCTGAGCGTCGCCGCCGAGGCGACTACCGCAGTCGACGTGCCGCCGTTGGCGACCGCGAGGTCGAGATTGGCGTCCGCGTTGAAGTTGCCGACCACGACCGAGTGGGGCTTGATGCCGGCCGGATAGCTCGTCGGCGGGCCGAAGCTGCCGTCACCGTTGCCGAGCAGCACCGAGACGCCGCTGTTGGTGACGACAGCCAGGTCGCGGTTGGTGTCGCTGTTGAAGTCGCCGACCGCCATAGACCTGTTCCATGGACTCACCCCGCCCCCGCCGGCCGGGAAACCCATCGCCGGGCCGAAGGTGCCGTCGCCCTTTCCGAGCAGTATCGAGCACGTTGCCGGAGCCGGCGTCGGCGACCGCGAGGTCGCGCTTGGCGTCGCCGTTGAAGTTGCCGATCGCAACCGAGGTGGGCCCGTCGCCGGCGGCGAAGTTCTTCTGTCTTGCCGAAGGAGCCGGCGCCGTTTCCGAGCAGCACCGAGACGTTGCCGGAGCTGGAGTTGGCGACCACGAGGTCGCGCTTGTGGTCGCCGTTGAAATCGCCGACCACGATCGAGCTGGGTCGGCGCCGACGGCGAAGTTCCTCGCCTTGCCAAAGGAGCCGAGCGCCTGGACGGCGAAGGCACCAACGCCGACGCTGACGCATATCGCGACGAGCAGCAGCTTGCCTCGGCCGTGGATGGAACTGGCGATCCGCTTCTTCATTTCCTGCCTTCCGCACTTGAATCTCAGACGAGAGCTGCTCCCTCAGCGCCCAATTGCAGCGTAGTGCCGGGAATCCGCCAGGCATCAGGGTTTCTCCACACACCTGAGCCCGAGAACCTGAATTGATGCCCAATTGATGCCCGCCGGGAGGCACCGGTTCACCGGCCCCGAACAGCGGAAAGCCCGCCGTAGCGGGCTTTCCGACCAATAGCGGGGGCGGGATTCGAACCCGCGACCTTCGGGTTATGAGCCCGACGAGCTACCTGACTGCTCCACCCCGCGACGGTAGCCAAATGGTAACAGCGGTGGGGCCCAGGGCTTGATTGAACGGTTGTGGTTGCTATAGGCACCACAACCGTTCAGTCGTTGCTGCGGGAGCCCGATGGGCCCAGGGACGTGGCACGCCCGCCGCGGGCCTTGCCGGCTGAGGCCGGGATCGCCGCCGCTACGCCACCACCCCACGCTCGCGCAGGCGGCCGATCTCGGCGTCGCCCAGATCGAGGACGCCGGCCAGGACCTCGTCGGTGTGCTCTCCCAGGTCGGGGGCGCGGCGGGGGGGCAGGCGGCCCGAGGAGCTGTAGTCGAGGGGCGAGGCCGGCATTAGGTAGGTGCCGATGCCGGGCTGCTCGACCTGCTCGAACATCGGGTTCTCGGTCGAGCAGCGGGGGTCGCGGTCCACCAATTCCATGAACGTTTGGTAGGGGCCCCAGCAGACGCCGTGGCTGTCGAAAGCGTCGCTGATCTGCTCGAGGGTGCGGGCGATCGTCCAGGGCTTGAGGATGGCGCCGAGGACCTCGCGGGCGGCGAAGCGGTCGCCCTCCCGGGAGAGGTCCACGCCCATCGCCCGCTCGGCCAGGGTGAACTCCTCCCCCAGGCCGGTGGCCTCGACCAGGGCCTTCCACTGGCGCGAGGTGAGGGCGACGATCATGATCCGGTGGTCGTCCTTGGTCAGGAAGTCGCGGCCGAAGGCGCCGTAGAGGTAGTTGCCCTCCTTCTGGCGCTCGCGGCGGAAGACCTGGGCCTCGGCGATCTTGCCGAGGTTGCCGACCATGGCGAAAGCGACGTCGGAGAGGGCGACCCTCACGAGTTGGCCCTCGCCGGTGAGGCGGCGGTGGCGCTCCGCAGCCAGCAATCCGGCCACGGCAAGGTTGCCGGTGATCGCATCCCAGGCGGGCAGCAGGTGGTTGAAGGGCACCGAAAGGTTTCGGGGCCCGGTCGCCCAGGGGAAGCCGGTCGCCGGGTTGATGGTGTAGTCGACGGCCGAACTGCCGTCGTAGTTGCCGTTGATGCTGACCATGATCAGGTCCTCGCGACGCTCGCGCAGCGCCTCGTAGGCGAGCCAGCCGCGGGCCGGGAAGTTGGTCAGCAGCATCCCCGCGTCGGGCCCCGGCCGGGAGACCATCTCGGTGACGAGCTCGCGGCCCTCCTCGGAGCCGAGGTCAACCTGGATCGAGCGCTTGCCCTTGTTCAGACCCGCCCAGAACATGCTGGTGCCGTCGTCGGTGACCGGCCAGCGATGGCGGTCGAGTCCGCCGCCGATCGGGTCGAAACGGATCACGTCGGCGCCGAGCTGCGCCAAGGTCATCCCGCCGAGCGGGGCGGCGACGTAGGCCGACCCCTCGAACACCCGCAGCCCGTCGAGAATCCCGGGGCCGCTCCCGTTGCCGTTGCCTGCGCTTTGCTCGGTCATCGGCGACCTCCTCCTCAGGCGAGGACGCCGAGGAAGCGCCAGTCGAGCACCTGCTCGGCCGGCTCCCCGGTACCCCGGTCGGCGTGGACTATGGCGCGAAGGTCGGCGAGGGTGGCGCCGTCGTCGTCGAGCCCGTGCAACTCGGAGAGCTCAAGCTCGACGCTCAGCACATCTCCCTCGAAAACCGGCGCGGAGTGATCACAGCTGCGCCAGGCGACGATCGTCGCCAGCCCCGGAAGCGCGGTCGAGGCCGCGGCGGCGGCGATCGAGATTGTCAGGCCCCCGTAGACGAGCCGCCGCCCGTGGGCGCCGGCGGCCGGGTCGCGGTGGGTCATCGCCAGGTTGAGGGTGAGGCGGGCCAGCTCCGGCGCCGAGGTGACGGTGTCGCGACCCTCGATCGCAAACACGGCCCCGGGGCTCGGATCCGCGACCTCGGGCGGGACCCGCTCCCTCAGCGCCCCGTAGCGCCAATCCGGCACGGCCGCCCGGACGCGGTCCATCTCCAGCTCGCTGGAGATGCTCTCGAAGCCGTCCTCATGCCCGGTGGCCACGGCCGGATCGCGAAGCGGCAGCATCGGGCAGCGGTAGAAGTCGAGCACCGGCTCGCCGCGCTGGTTCTCGGTCTGAATCCGCAGCGCCGCCAGGCCGGTGGCAGGCCCCTCGGAGCGCGGCCGGTTCTGCTTCAGCGCCACCACCTCCGTGCGGGTGCGAAGGGTGTCGCCGGCGAACACCGGCCGCAGCAGGACGAGGCCACGGTAGAAGAGGTTGCCGAGGACCCGCTGGGTCGGGACCGTGGACTGGCCGATGGCGACGTCGCAGACGAGGTTGGGATGGACCAGCGGAGACTCGGCGCCGGTCACCTCGCGGCACAGGGTCGCATCGAGCGGCAGCGCCAGCCGGTCCCCGGCGATCGCCTGGTGGATCGCCGCGTGCCCGCTGTCGACGGTCATCGCCGGGGCCTCGAAGACCTGTCCCCGCTCGAGGTCCTCGAAGTGGGGACCACCGACTCCGACCGCTGTCTGCTGCGACATCGCCCTCTCCTCCCGCTCGGCTGAACCGATGAGCCTAGATCAGCCCATATGCTCGGGGCAAGTGAAGGCGCGACGCTCATGCCTCTCGGTTCCGGCCCGACCGGCCCGCAAGTTGGAGAAGGCGCGCGGGCTGCGCGCCGATGAGATCGTCCTCGACCTCGAGGACTCGGTCCCTCCCGACCTCAAGCAGGAGGCCCGCGATGCCGTGGCCGCTGCCCTCACCGAAGAGGGGTGGGAGTCGCCCTCGATCAGCGTCAGGGTCAACGGCCCCGCGACACCCTGGCACGAGGACGACCTGCGGGCGATCGCCGGCAGCGGGCGGCTCGCCTCGGTGATCGTCCCCAAGGTCGAGAGTGCCGCCGACCTGCGCCGCGCCGAGAGCCTGCTCAGCGAGGCCGATCGGGAAGGCGCCGGATTGCAGGCGCTGATCGAGTCCGCGCGCGGCCTGCAGCGGGTCGAGGAGATCTCGACCGCCAGCGAGCGCCTGCAGGCGCTGATCCTCGGCCCCGCCGACATGAGCGTCTCGCTCGGCTTTCCCTCGCCGCAGGAGGGCAGCCACTGGGACTTCGTCCGTGGCGCCGTCCTCGTCGCCGCCCGATCCGCCGGCCTGCAGGCGATCGACGGACCCTTCCTGCAGATCTCCGACCTCGACGGCCTGCGCGCCTCGGCGGAGCGGGCGAGGGACTTCGGCTTCGACGGCAAGTGGGCCCTTCACCCCGACCAGATCGCGCCGCTGAACGAGGTCTTCTCCCCCAGCGCCGCCGAGGTCGCCCAGGCGGAGGCGATCGTCGAGGCCCTGCAGGCGGCGCCGCAAAGCGGGGCGCTGATGCTCGAGGGCGAGATGATCGACGAGGCCAGCCTCAAGCGGGCCCAGTTGGTCATGGCCCGGGCGGCCGCGGCGCGCGCTCTCTAGAGTCCCCCGCCTCATGGCCGGGGACGCCAAGCGGGTGGCGGTGATCGACATCGGGACGAACTCGACCCGGCTGTTGGTTGCAGACGTCTCCGGGACCGCTGTGGAGGAGGTCGAGCGCCAGACGAGGGTGACGCGGCTGGGCCGCGGGGTGGACATCTCGGGGCAGCTCTCGAGCGGCGCGATCGAGGAGGTCTGCGGGACGATCGCCTCCTATGTCGCCGTCTACCAGGAGCTTGGCGCCGAGACCGTCACGGCGATCGCGACCAGCGCCGTCCGCGACGCCTCCAACGGCGGCGCCTTCGTCGCCGAGCTGCGCGAGCGCTTCGCCCTCTCGGCGACCGTGCTCGGCGGCGAGCAGGAGGCCCGCCTGACCTACCTGGGAGCAACCGCCGGTGGGCCGCCGGCCGTGCCGACGCTGATCGTCGACATCGGGGGCGGCTCGACCGAGCTGATCGTCGGGAACGCCGACGAGGTCGCCTTCCACACCTCGCTCCAGGCGGGCGTCGTCCGCCAGAGCGAGCGCCACATCGCCTCCGACCCCCCGGCCGCGGCCGAGCTCGAGGACCTCGCCGCAGAGATCCGCGATCTGCTCGACGAGGCCGTCGGCGCCCACCCCGAGGCGCACGCCGAGACCGGGATCGCGGTCGCCGGGACCCCGACCTCGCTGGCCGCGATCGAGCTCGAGCTCGATCCCTACGATCCCAAGCGGGTCCACGGGCATGAGCTGGCCCTGCCGACGGCGCAGCGTATCCTCGCCCGCCTCTCCACCGTGCCGCTGGCCGAGCGGGCGGGGATCACCGGCCTGCACGCCGACCGGGCGCCGACGATCGTCGCCGGGGTCGTCATCCTGATCGAGGTGATGAGGGCCTTCGGCCTGGACCGGATCAGGGTCTCCGAGCACGACATCCTCTACGGCGCGGCGATCGCCGCAATCCGCCTGGCTCAGGGATAATGCGCGTATGGCGTCGGCGGCCAGCGCGATCAAGCGGGTCCCCTGGAAACGGGTCTGGGTCGCTTCCCTGTGGCTCTACAACCAGGGCCGAACCAGACTGGAGAAGAACCTGAGCCCGAAGGAGCGCGACGAGCTCTGGAGCCTGATGAAGCGCTCCAAAGGGCTGCCGACCAACCTCAGCCAGCGCCAGCGCGACCGATTCCGCGAGCTCGTCGGCCGCGGCATCCGCGGCCGCTGAGCTTGGCGGTCCCCGGACAGGGCGCGGTGCTCGTCACCGGCTGCTCGTCCGGGATCGGCCGGGCCTGCGCGCTCCGCCTATCCGCCGCGGGCTTCCGCGTCTTCGCCGGAGTTCGCGCCGGGAGCGCCGCCGCGGAGCTCGCCGCGGGCAGCCCGGATCGCATCCGGCCGCTGATCATCGACGTCACCGATTCCGCTGCGATCGCGTCCGCCCGCGACCGCGTCGCCGAGGAGACGGGTGGCCGGTTGGCAGGGCTTGTCAACAATGCCGGCGTGGCGCTCGGGGGGCCGATCGAGACCGTCGGGATCGAGGAGTTGCGCCACCAGATGGATGTCAACGTGATCGGTCAGGTCGCGGTCACCCAGGCGTTCCTGCCGATGATCCGGGCGGCCCGGGGACGGGTTGTCTTCATCGGCTCGATGAGCGGCCGCCTCGCCAGCCCGTTCCTCGCGCCCTACGACGCCTCCAAGCATGCGATCGAGGCGATCGGTGACTCGCTGCGTGGCGAGATGCGGCCGTTCGGGGTCGAGGTCTCGATCGTCGAGCCGGGTGCGATCGCGACGGAGATCTGGGGCAAGGCCGAGACGCAGGTGGACGAGATCCGAGAGGCGCTGAGCGAGGAGCAGAGGCGCCTGTACGGCGAGAGGATCGAGGTCTTCGCCGAGGCAGCCCGGAAGGCGGGCCGGGGCGCCGCGGAGCCGGACAGGGTCGCGGAGTCCGTCGAGCACGCGCTGACGGCCCGCCGCCCGCGGACCCGCTACGTGGTCGGGACCGACGCGCGGATCCAGGGGTTGATCCGCCGCTGGCTGCCCGACCGACCGCGCGACCGCGTGATCGCCAAGGGAATGGGTATCTAGGCGAAGCCGCCCCGCCTAGGCGAGGTTCGACTTGCGCGGGTAGACGACCTCGGGGTCGGTGAGGACGTTGACCAGGGTTGGGCGCCCGGAGGCGAAGGCACTCTCCAGCGCCGGTCGCAGCTGCGAGGGCTCGCGCACCAGCACCCCGTCGCAGCCCAGCGCCTCGACCATCTTCTCGTACGGCGTCTCCGGCCGAAGCTCGGCCGCGACCGAGTAGCCGTAGAGGAACTTCATCGGGTGGTGCTCGAGCGCCCAGATGCCGTTGTTGCCCATCACCCCGACGACGCCGAGGCCGTGGCGGGCCATGGTGTCGAACTCGATCCCGGCGAAGCCGAAGGCGCCGTCGCCGAGCAGGAGGCAGACCTGGCGCTCGGGGTGGGCGACCTTGGCGCCTATCGCCTGACCCGGCCCCGCGCCGAGGCAGCCGAAGGGACCGGGGTCCATCCAGCAACCGGGCTGGTAGGTGTCGATGTAGCGGCCGGCATAGGAGACGAAGTCGCCGCCGTCGCCGACGACGATCGCGTCGCGGTCGAGCACCTGTCCCAACTCGTTGTAGACGCGGACCGGGTGAAGCGGCGAGCGTGCGTCGTTCAGCTCCTCCTGCTCGGCCGCGCGCCTCTCCTCTTCCACCCCCCTTAATTCCGCCACCCAGGCCTCCGTGCGGTCGCCCCCGCCGCCGGCCGCCTCGCGGATCGCGCCGAGGCTGGCGGCGGTGTCGCCGACCATGTCGACGTCGGGCGCCCGGTTGGCGGTGAGCGCATTGGGGCCGGCGTCCAGGCGCAATAGCTTGGTTTCCTCACCGAAGCTGGCGCCGAAGCCGAGGCGGAAATCCATCGGTACCCCGATCACGAGGGCGACGTCGGCCCCCTTGAGCCCGGGGCCTCGGGCGCGGCTGAAAGCAAGCTCGTGGTCGGCTGGGAGGCAGCCCCGACCGAGGCCGTTGAGGAAGACGGGGATCCCCAGCGACTCGGCCAGCGCCGCCATCTCGCCCTCCCCGCGGGCCCAGTAGAGCCCGGTCCCGGCCATGATCACCGGGCGCTCGGCCGCGGCCAGCAGCGCCGCGGCCTCCTCGACCCCCGCTGCCGGCTGCGCCGGCGGGGATTCGGGCGGCGCCGGGATCTCGCACTCGGCCTCCGAGAAGACAACGTCGAGCGGGTAGTCGATGAAGGTGGGGCCGCTGGGTGGGGCAGCGGCGAGGTCGATCGCGGCGGCGGTCCTCTCGGGAATGCGCGCGGTGTCCTTGACCGTTTCGGCCGACTTCACCAGTGGCGAAACCAACGGCAGGTGGTCGATCTCCTGAAGCGAGCCCGAGCCCCAGCGCATCTCCGGCGCCCGCCCTCCCATGACGCAGATCGGCGAGCCGTTGGCCTCGGCGCTTGCGATAGCGCTGATGCCGTTGGTCACTCCCGGCCCTGCGGTCAGCGCCGCCATCCCGACCCGGCGGGTCGCCTTGGCGTAGCCCTCGGCGGCGAAGGTCGCCGACTGCTCGTGGCGGACGTCGATCAGGCCGATGCCTTCCTCGCGGCAGCCGTCGTAGATCGAGAACAGGTGGCCGCCGGAGAGCGTGAACAGGTGCTCGACTCCGCGGGAGCGGATCGTCTGCGCCACCAGCCGCCCGCCGTGGACGGCCCCGCTCACATCTTCTTTCGCGCTACTTGCCTTCTGTTCGACTCCGGCCACCGTCGGCGACGATATCGCTTGTCTGGGAAAGCGGCAGGGTGACGACGAAGGTCGTTCCCGGCTCGGCCGAGTCGCTGACCTCGATCCGTCCCGAGTGCGCCTCAACGATCGACTTGGTGATCGCCAGGCCGAGCCCCGCGCCGGAGACCCGCTTGCTCTTGGCCGCGTCGGCCCGGTAGAGGCGCTCGAACAGCCGCGAGCGGTCGGCCGCGTCTATCCCCGGCCCGGAGTCGCTGACGGTGAGGACCGCCACGCCGCCATGTGCTTCGAGCCGGACTTCGACCCTGCCCGCCCGCGGCGTGAACTTGATTGCGTTCGAGAGCAGGTTGGCGACCACCTGGGCGAGCCGGTCGGCGTCACCGCTCATCCGGATCGTCCCCCCGAACTCGGCTGAGAGCTTGATTTCCTTCTCCTCGCTCACCGGGCGCAGCTCCTCGACTGCGTCGCCGACGACCGCGGCCAGGTCGAGATCGGCCCTGTTCAGGGTGAACTCCCCCGATTGGATGCGGGCGATGCTGAGCAGGTCCTCGACGAGGCGCAACTGGCGGCGGGCATTGCGCTCGATCACGCTCACGTACTCGCGGTTCTCCTCGCCGAGCCGCTCGGAGTCCTCGCGCAGCAACGCCGTGAAGCCGAGGATCGAGGTAAGCGGGGTTCGCAGCTCGTGCGAAACCGAGCCGAAGAACTCGCTCCGTCCCCGCTCCAACTCTGCCCGCGCCTCGCGGCCCCTGCGCTCCTCGGTTATGTCCTGCATAACCACAACCCAAACCGACCCGAAGTCGGGGTGGTCGAAGGTCGTGGTCGTCGTCCTGCACCAGATCTTCTCCCCGTCGCTCCGGGTCCTCCTCCCCTCGTAGCTGGCGCTCCCCTGCTCCCGCAGGGTCTTCTCCGTTCGATCGCGGATCCTCTCCTCCTCCTCCGAGAGGTCAGTCGGGCGCATCACCTCGAGCGCGTCCAGCTCGTTCAGCTCCCCCGGGTCGTAGCCGAGAATCTTCTCCAGGCTCGGGTTGGCGTAGACGATCCGCATGTCGTCGATCGTGACCAGGCAGACCCCTTCGGTCATGTTCCCGATCACTTCCCCTCGCAGCTCCAGCGCCCTCTCGATCGCCACCCGGTCGTTGGCCTCGCGGGCGGCGCAGAAGACGCGCTCCTCCTCGAGAACTCCAACCGCCGACCACGAGAGCCAGCACCAGTCGCCGTCCTTGGTCTGCCAGCGGTTGCGGAAGAAGCGCGACTCGCCGCCCTCGGCGAACTTGGCCGTCTCCTTCAGCGTTCGCTCGCGGTCGTCGGGGTGGACGAAATCGATGAACCTGCGCGAGCGCAACTCGTCCTCCGTCCACCCCAGGATCTCGGTCCAGCTGCCGTTGATTCGGTCCAGATAGCCGTCGAAGGTCGCCGTGCAGAGCATGTCGCGGGTGAGCTCGAAACCGCGGGCGGCCTCCGCCAGATCGGCCTCCATCTGCTTGCGCGCCGAGATGTCCTGGACGTGGGAGATGTAGTGCAGCGGCGTGCCGTCCTCGGAGCGGACGAGCGAACCGGAGAGCAGCACCCACACGGGCTCCCCGTCCTTGCGGATGTAGCGCTTCTCGATCTGGTCACTTTCGATCTCTCCCGCCAGCAGGCGCTCGGCGCTGTCGAGGTCGCCTTCGCGATCGTCGGGATGGGTGATGTCTGCGAACTTGCGCCGGCGCAGTTCCGCCTCGCTGTAGCCCGTGATCTCGCACAGCGCCCGGTTGGCGCGGAGCCAGGTGCCATCGATGTCCAGCAGTGCCATCCCCACCGGGGCCTCGGCGAAGGCGGCCTCGAACAGCCGCTCGGCCTCGCGTTTCCGCCCCTCGACCAGGCGCTGCCCGCTGAGATCTTCGATCCAGCCGATCCGATAGAGCAGCCGGCCATCGTCGTCGCGAACGACCATCACCTCAGTCGCCACTGGAAAGACCGAGCCATCGAGTCGGACGTGATCGGCGTGGTAGGTGACGTAGCCCTCCTCGTGAACCCGCTTCGCCAGTGCGGGAATGCGGGCCGCGGACTCCGGGGTGAAGACGCTGATCAGCGGCTCGCCGTTGAAGTCCTCGGGCGCCCCGCCGTGCATGCGGGCAAAGGCCGGGTTCACCAGCCGAAGCAGCCCGGATTCAGGGTCGGCGACCGAGATCCCGCGGGCAGTCCGCTGGAAGCTGTGCTGCCACAGACGTTCCAGGTCGGAGAGATCGAGGGAGGCGGCTTGGCTTGATCGGCTCAATCGGGTATCCATCAGCCTATGAGCAAGGCTTCTGTTCTGATCATCGAGGACGACGCGGACATTCGCGCGCTCGTCCACACGCTGGTGCAGCGCGCCGGTATGACGGCCACGGACGCCGCCGACGGTCGCGCCGGGATCCGGGCCTTCTTCGCCCAGCGTCCCGACCTCGTGGTCCTCGACCTCGGCCTCCCCGAACTCGACGGCTGGGAGATCCTGGAGAGGATCCGGGAGGTCAGCAACGCACCCGTGCTGCTGCTGACCGCCGAGAGCGAGGAGGTTGAAAAGGTTCGCGGACTGAGCGACGGCGCCGACGATTACGTCACCAAGCCCTTCGGACATGGCGAACTGATCGCCCGAATGGAGGCGCTGCTGCGTCGCAGCGCTCCCCCCAGGCCCGAGCTCGAGGTCCTCGCCGACGACGTCTTCCTCCTAAACGAGGCACAGCGGCGGGTCGAGGTAGCAGGTACACGGGTTCATCTGACGCCGACCGAGTTCCGGCTGCTGGCTGCCCTGATGCGGAACCGCCACCAGGTCGTCACCCAGGAGCAGTTGCTCGAGGACGTCTGGGGTAACCACGCTGCGGACCCGAAGCAGGTTCGCCTCTACGTCAGCTATCTGCGCCGGAAGCTTCGCGAAGCGGGCGACCTCGACCCGATCGAGACAGTGCGGGGCTTCGGCTACCGCTTCCAGCCCCCACCGGCCGACAAGACCGCGGACCGCGGGACGGCCGGGGTCGAATAGACGGCCAGCCAGAACCGCCCCGCGACGGCGCCGGCGACAGGATCGACTGCGGCTCCGGGCACCGCGATCTCGCGATAGTCGATCGCCGTGACGAGACCCGGCGCTGCGAGCGGCTCGGCGGATTCGCCGCCGCTCGGGGCTAGTCGCGATCCTCGAGGATCGTGGTCTTCTCCGCGGTCATCTCCTCGTCGGTGAGCACGCCGCGCTCGTGCAGGGCCGCGAGGCGCTCGAGCCGCTCCAGCCGGCGGTCCTCGGCCTCGGGCGCCGGAGCCGGGGCGGCCGGCGCCGAGCCGCCCGGAAGCAATTTCCCGCGCTTGCTCCAGGCCGACGAGACCCCTTGCCTGACCCGCTCGGGGAAATTGCCGAGGGTCGCGTCGGGGGTCTCCTCGATCGCCCGCCTGCGCAGGGCGACGACACCGGCGGCGGCCATGGCAACCAGGCCCAGGCGCAGCAGCAGCTGGCGACCGCTGTCGGCGCCGGACGCCACCCAGATCAGCGCGATCAGGCCGAGGACTCCCCCCACCACCGCCGGGTATTCCTTCAGCACCGGTGCGAGGAAGCGGCGCGTGGCGAGGGCGCTGCGGGCCGGCGAGGCGAGCCAGGCCGCGAGCATGAAGAAGACGCCGTACTGGATCGTGCTCATCGCGATCGACTTCAGCAGCGAGGTGGAAACCGACCAGGCCTGCTCGGCGGCCGGCCGGACGTCGGCCGCGGCAAGCTGGTCGACGACGACGTTGCCGGCGACTGAGCGAAGGATCAGGACAAGCGCCCCGGCGACGATCAGGCCGATGCCGACGCTGAGAACCGTGATCCAGCGGTAGCCGGCGGAGAGATAGATCGCGAGGGCGAACAGGGCCAGGACGAGGATCGTCGTCGCCAGGGCGATCCCGTTGATCAGCCGAACGATCGTCTGGGCCAGGCCGAGCTCGTTCGACGAGAGGACCTTGATGTTGCCGACGTCGGCCGGGACCTTCGAGGCGACGTCGCTGCCGAGCCCGACCTCGTCCGCGACCTGAATGATCAGGGGCCGGAGCCGCAGGGTCACGTTGCCCTCCCCGGTCCCGACGAACTGGCCCTTGTCCTCGACCACCTTGATCAGGGTGCGATGGGCGACCGTGTTTGTCTGTTCCCAGGCATCCTGGAAGCGCGAGGTGCCGAGGACCTCCTCGGCCCCTTTCACCGCCAGCTGCCGCAGCCCGCTGGACGCCGGTCCTGAGAGCGCCTTGAAGTCCTTGGGGAGGACCCCCTTCAGCTCCTGCTCGACGTCGACGTTGGCGTAGAGCTGATCCACCGCATAGTTGGAGAGCGCATCGCGGATCTCGCTCTGCTCCAGCAGCTTGCCGCTGGTACTGACCCACTCGTTGGTGTCAAGGACCTGCCGCTGGACCCAGGCGGAGAAGATCGCGACCACCGTCAGCAATGATGCGATCACGACCAGCGCCTTGACCCAACCGCTGTGGTTTCGGCGCGCCGCCGCGCTTGCCTCGCTCACCGCGCGAAGACTAGTGCGCGATGCGGCAGGCCAAGTGCCCGGGGCGGGACTCGAACCCGCACGCCCCCGAAGGGACAGCGGCTTTTAAGGCCGCCACGTCTGACCAGATTCCGTCACCCGGGCAGGGCCGATGCTAGTCGCGCAAGGGCACGCCCGAGGCTGGTCGCGCAACAAACCCGGTGGTACGGTGTTCTTTTGGTCAGTAGCGCGTTTCCAGTCACGCGTTCTTGGGATTCTGCTTGGAGGCATCGGCCCTAACAACTGCCAGTCGACGCGGACTTCTCGTCCGTCGTTCGCCGCTGCTCAAGCTGCAGGGCGACGAGGGGCTGGTCGCGCTCGTCCGCTCCGGCAACCCGGGCGCGTTCGAGAACATCGTCGACCGCTACCAGGCGCGCCTGCTGGGCTTCTGCCGGCAGATGCTCGGCTCGACCGAGGACGCCGAGGACGTGCTCCAGGAGGTCTTCGTCAACGCCTACAAGGCGCTGCTCGCCGACGAGCGCGAGATCAACCTCCGCCCGTGGCTGTACCGGATCGCCCGCAACCGCTGCCTCAACCACCTTCGCAAGCCGACCCCGGACGCGACCGACACCATGGACAGCCTGCCCGCGGTCGAGGCGGCCTCGACCCACGAGCGCGCCCACAACCGAGAGGAGTTCCGCCAGCTCCTCAACGACGTCAACAAGCTTCCCGAGACCCAGCGCTCTGCCCTTCTGCTGCGCGAGATGGACGCGATGTCTTATGAGGACATCGCCCAGACCATGGAGACCACGGTCCCCTCGGTCAAGTCGCTGCTGGTGCGTGCGCGGATCTCGCTGGCCGAGGGGAGCCAGGCCCGCCAGCTCACCTGCGGCGAGGTCCGTCTCGAGCTCGCCGAGGCCGCCGAGGGCCTGCGCAAGGTCTCCGGTCCGGTGCGCCGCCATGTCCGCGAATGCGACGAGTGTGCCGACTTCCGCAGCCAGATCCGGAGTGACTCGAAGGCGCTGGCGGCGCTGGTTCCGGTGGGGCCGCTGGTTGCGCTCAAGGGCTTCCTCGCAGCCAAGCTCGGCTTTGGCGGTGGCAGCGCAGCGGGCGGCGGAGCGGCCGGGGCCGGCTCAGGCATCGGCGCCGCAGGATCGGCCGGCGCGATCGGCGCCGGTGGAGCCGCCGCGGGCGGAGCGGCCGGAGGCATCAGCGCCGTCGGCAGCGCCCTGGGCGTCAAGGCGGTCGCCGGAGTCGTCACCGCCGCGGTGATCACCGCCGGCGCTGTCGAGGTCCGCAACCAGGTCGTCACCAACCCCGATCCGGCCCCGACCGCCTCCCTTGCCCCGGCCCGGATGATCGACAAGCACCCGGCCGACGTCGCCCACAAGACCGTCGCCGCACCGGTCGATGCCGCCCCGGTCGCACCGGTGCCCGTCGCCGAGCAGCCCGTCGTACCGACCGCCGAGCCGATGCCCGCTCCCACCACCGAGCCCGCGCCGACGACCGACCCCGCCCCGACCGCCGCCGACGGTTCGACGACGGCCCCGGCCCCCCCGGTCGCCCCGGCCGAGGAGGCGACGACCGGAGATTCGGACGCAGGCGCAAGCAGCTCCACCGGCACCGCGGTGACGACCACCACGACCGGGACCGGGACCGGCGGCGAGACCGCCGTAGTCACCATCGGCACCCCGAATACCCCGGGGACCGGCTCCGAGATCATCACACCGCCGCCGACCTCGTCCGAGGGCTCGGACGGCGCTGCATCGCTCGAGGGCTGAACCGGCGGCATTGACATCTGGCCCGGCGGGCGTGAGGCTGTGCACGCCCTGGCAAAAGCTGTGCATGCTCCGGTCGTTGATCGATTGACGACCGCAGGAGGAGGCGGATCCCGTTAAGGGACCAGTGACGGCAATGCAAGACCAGCACCCTTCTCCCCAGAAGCGTGCGAGGCGACTCTGCCTCTCCCTCGCGTTAGGGATCCTCGGCCTGGCGCTGCTGCCCGTGGGGGCTTCGGCCGCGCTCACCTTCGCGCCGGAGGCAGACTTTCCGGCCGGCGACGGCCAGTTGTCCGTCGCGGTTGGCGACTTCAATCGCGACGGCAGGGCCGACCTGGTCAAGGCGAACGCCTCCACCGATGACGTCTCGGTCCTGCTGGGAGCAGGCAGCGGATCGCTCGGGCGCGCGACGAGTTTCCCGGCAGGCGACACTCCACGCTCGGTCGCGGTCGGCGATCTCAACGGCGACGGAAACCTCGATCTAGTGACTGCGGATGGGGGCGGAGGTGTCTCGGTCCTGCTGGGGAGCGGAAACGGCTCCTTTGGGGCGCCGACAAGCTACGAAGCCGGCGCTGCGCCGCGGTCAGTTGCGATCGGCGACTTCAACAACGACGGGAAGCCTGACTTGGCAACCGCGAACCAGGGTTCGGAGGACGCCTCGGTCCTGCTCGGCACGGGGAGCGGCTCCTTCGGCGCGGCGACCGGCTTCTCCGTCGGCGAGATCTTGAATCCTGGCGACCTCTCCCCCTTCTCCGTCGCGATCGGCGACCTCAACAACGACGGGAGGCCCGACCTGGCAGTGGCGAATAGCTTTGCGGGCAACGTCGCCATCCTGCTCGGGGCGGGAGACGGATCGTTTGGCCCTCCGACCAGCTTCCCCGCAGGCAGCTTTCCCTTCTCCGTCGCGATCGGCGACCTCAACAACGACGGGAGGCCCGACCTGGTCACGGCAAATGACGGCTCGTCGGATGTCAACGTCCTGCTCGGGAAGGGGAACGGATCATTCGACCCTCGGACCCCGTTTGACTTCGACAATCCCTTCCCGCTCCGCAGTGTCGTCATCGGCGACCTCAACGGCGACGGCGTCCCGGACCTCGCTGCCGGGGGTCAGCTCGTGGGCTCGGCTGACGGCTTCATCCGAGTCCTACCTGGCGAGGGCGACGGCTCCTTCGGCGCGGCGATCACCCCTCCCAGTGGTCATCGGGCGGGCGTGGTCGCCATCGGCGACCTCAACGGCGACGGTGCGCCGGACTTGGCGACCGCACACGATGGCGGCGTTTCGGTCCTCCTCAACGCCCCAACCGCCGATGCCAACCTCGCCGATCTCGCCTTCGGCTCCCCCACCCCGGTGCCGCGTGGGACGCTGAGCGCGCCGCAGTCGGTGCAGCTGACCAACAACGGCTCCGCCCCCCTGGTCGTCTCCGGCTTCGCCTTCACCGGCGTCAACCCCGACGACTTCACCACCGGCGCCGACACCTGCCACGCTCCGATTGCCCCCGATCGAAGCTGCTCGGTCCAGGTCCGCTTTGCACCCCACAGAAAGGGGGAGCGGGCCGCGACGCTGACCGCACTCACCAACGCTGCGAGCAACCCGACCGTTGCGCTCTCAGGGACAGCCGGGCCCCTGCCCAGCGGCCCGCGTGGCCCCCGGGGGCCGAGGGGGCCGGCCGGCCGGGACGCCCAGGTCGTCTGCCTGGTGAAGAACCAGGGAGTCGACCGGGTCAAGGTCGTCTGCGAGGTGAAGATCGTCGATCGCCGGCCCGCGCGGCTGCGCTGGCGCCTGACCCGCCACCGCCGCACCGTCGCCCATGGCGTCCTCAACGCCCGCAACGGCCACGCTCGCCTGAAGCTCTCCGAGGTCGAGCGGCTCCAGCAGGGTCGCTACGTGCTCCACATAGCCGGGCGCAGGCATGGCACTGCGTTCGTGGTGCGCTGAGCCCCGAGGGCCGCCGCTTCGCTGAAGGGTTTCAGCACCCATAGGTGGTGCAACCGTTCAGTGTCCGCCAGAGCTTCGCAGGGGCTGTTCCAAGCGCCAAGCCAGGGCGCGGCGGTCAGGCCTTGCGCAGCTTCCAGATCTGCTCCATCGGCCAGCGTCGCGCCCAGGCCGTCTCGGCCTCGCTGCGGTAGGGGGAAACGGCGCCTTCGTGCGGTCGCACCTCGATCAGGTCCTCGACGCTGAGTCCGTTCCCGCGGAAGAGGCGGATCCACTCGCCGTGGCCGAGGTTGAACTCGATCGCCCCTTCCGGCGTCGCCCAGCGGTGCATGCCGAAGTAGTCGCGCCGCAGGGTCTCGTCCGTCTCGTCACTCTCTTCGTTCCAGCAGACCCAGGACAGCGGCGTGGCGCCGCTGAAGGCAAAGAGGCCGCCCGGGCGCAGCAGGCGCGCGACCTCGGGGACGACGAGGTAGGGGTCGGCGAAGTTGGTCGCACCCCAATCGCAGAAGACAATGTCGAAGCAGGAGGCCTCGAGCGGCACGTCCTCTGCGGGGGCATGGATCAGGGGAAAGTCGAGTCCGGCCGCCGCCATCTCCTCGCGTGCCCGCTCGAGGCGCACGGGGGAGTTGTCGAGACCAACCGGCCGGGCGCCGCGACGGGCCAGCGCCCGCGACCACTCGGCCGCGCCGCAGCCCAGCTCGAGCGTGTCGGCTCCGGCGACCTCTCCCCCGAAGACCCCCAATTCGTCCTCGGAGACCTGCCACACCCCCCAGGCCCAGCCGTCGGCGATGAACCCGCCCGCCCGCTGGTCGTACTCCGAGGAGGAGAGATCCCAGTAGACGCGGTTCTGGCCCGAGTCCTCGTTGGCGTCGCCGCCGCCGGCCACGGAGCGATCAGGCCGAATGGCTCTCGCCCGGATCGAGGACGACGACCTTGGAGGTGGTCTTCGACTCGACGTCGGACTTGAACGCGCCCGCGTCGGTCTCGATCGGCGGGAAGGTGTTGTAGTGCATCGGGATCACCGTCCCGGCGCCGACGAACTCCGCCGCGACGACCGCGTCGCGGCGGTCCATCGTGTAATGGCCGCCGATCGGCAAGAGGGCGACGTCGACCGGATTGCGCTCGGCGATCAGCTTCATGTCACTGAACAGGCAGGTGTCGCCGGCGTGGTAGACCGTGACTCCGCCGATGTTGATGACGAGGCCGGCGGGAACGCCCACCGCAACGCCTGTCACCGGGCTGAAGGGGTCCTCGCCCGAGCCCGGCAGGGTGTTCGTGTGCCAGGCCGGCACCAGCTTGATCCAGCCCCAGTCGTAGGAGACCGTGCCGCCCAGGTTGGGGTCCTTGACCTCGACTCCCTGTCCGGCGAGCCATCTCGCGACCTCGACGACAGCGACGCATTCGGCCCCGGTGCGCGTTGCCACCGGGACGGCGTCGGCGATGTGGTCGGCGTGGCCGTGGGTGATCGCGATATGGGTCGGGTTGACGTCGTCGGCGCTCGCCACCGCGCTCGGGTTGTTGGGCGAGAGGAACGGGTCGACGAGCAGGCTCGCCTCCCCGTCGCTCAGCTCGAAGCAGGCGTGACCGTGGTACTTGATCTCCATCTTCAGCTTTCTCCTTCGGTTTCGACTTTCTCAAGCTCGGAGTGAAGCGCCCAGCCGACCGCGACGCCGACCATCATCCCCAGCCGGGTCTCCTCGGCGAGGAGTGTCCTGACCGCGGTCAGGCGCTCGTCGGGATCGGGCGCCGTCGCGGCCTTCAGCGTCGCCGCCTCGTGGGACTCGCCGAACCAGCCGCCGGCGGCCAGCGCCGAGGCAAGCACCCGCTGCAGCTGGGGGGCGGCGCGGCCGACGATGCGCTCGGCC
Organism: uncultured Actinomycetes bacterium; assembly: GCA_963840235.1. GTDB lineage: Bacteria > Actinomycetota > Thermoleophilia > Solirubrobacterales > 70-9 > JBBRHQ01. Next base: position 404,466 of record CAWIYC010000001.1, on the reverse strand, counting down.
TCCTCGAACCGCTCGCTCTCGCCGAGGCGCTCTATCGCCGCCTCGAGCCGCTCGTCGCTGATTGAGCCCTTCACCGGGCCCACCTTACCCAGCACGCGGCCCGCTCACGCGGCGGGCTTGGGCTGCGCCTGGCCCGAGAGCTCGGGTGGGCGCAGCTCCCACATCTGGATCGAACCGAAATCGCCATAGCCGACGCGCTCATACACCGGGCGCCCGAGCTTGGTCGCCTGAAGCGTCGTCGTCGCGCAGCCCCGCTCGCGGGCGTCGAACATCGCCCGGCGCATCAGCGCCGTCGCCAGGCCCCTGCCGCGCGCGGCCTCGAGCGTGCCAACGCACCAGACGGAGCAGTCCTCGGTCCCCCCGAAGCTGGGATGATCGGTGGTGAGGACGGTGGCGGCGGGCTCACCGTCCACCCGGGCCACGTAGATGTATGAGGGATCCGGGAGCGCCCCCAGACCGGAACGCCAGGTCCCCTCTTCCCAGCCGTAGGCGCGATCGTTGACGGCGAACAGATCCTCGAGGTCGCCCTCGGGGGTCCAGTCCATGCCTTCCAGGTCAGGCTCCTCGATCCCCACCAACCCGGTGCCCATCGCCCGCGGCTGCGCGTCGAGCGTGTGACCGGCGCGCTCGAGCATCGCCGCGGTCGCCGTGTCGTCCTCGCGCACCCACACGGTCCAGGCACAGCCGGCGTCGGAATAGGCGGCGGCGATCTCCGTGTAGTGGGCCTCCAGGGCGCGCGGATCGGTGTAGGCGACGCTGTTGAACACCGACCGGCCCGGGACCGCCGGGTTGACGCCCGCGACGACTCCGTCGAACTCGATCAGGCGGCTGTCCCGCGACCTCCCCGTGACGGCGGCGAACCAGGCGGCCAGGGCCATCACGTTGAGCTCGAGCCAGTCGCGCCTATCCATCCCGCGAGCCTTGCCGCTCAGGCCTTCAGCGCCAGGGTGATCCCGTCGGCGACACCGATCATCGCCACCGGTTCCACCCTGGGGTCGGCTGCGATCCGGTCGTTGAGCTCGCGGATCGCCCGCACCCCCTCGTCGTCGGCGGAGGGTTCGATCACCTCGCCCGCACGGAAGACGTTGTCCACCATCACCAGTCCCCCGGGCCGCAGCAGGCGCATGCCCTCCTCGTAGTAGTCGGGATAGCTCGTCTTGTCGGCGTCGATGAAGGCGAAATCGAACGGTTCAGAGGCGTCGAGGGCCCTCAGCGTCTCGATCGCGGGGCCGATCCGCAGATCGATCAGCCCGGCGACGCCGGCACGCTCGAAGTGACGCTCGGCGATCTCCACCCATTCCTCTGAGATGTCGCATGTGACGAGCTGCCCCCCGTCGCCAAGGCCGCGGGCGATCGAGATCGAACCGTAACCGGTGAAGGTCCCGACCTCGAGCGCGCGGCGGGCTCCGATCGCCCGCAGCAGCAGTGTCGTCAGCGCCCCCTGTTCCGGAGCCATCTGCATCACCGCGATATCGCCGAGGGCCGCGGTCTCCTCCGCCAGGGAGCGCAGCACCTCGTCCTGGCGCGAGTGGGCGACCGCGTAGCGGTGCAACTCCGCCGACATCGGAGTGAACTTCTCTCCCATCCGCTCGAACTACTCGCCCGGCCGCAGGCTGGCCGCGGCGAGGCCGGCGAGCGCGCCGACGCCGCCCCCGGCGAGACCGGCGAAGACGTTGGCGGTGTCCTCGAAGATCGGCAAAGCCAGCAGGACCGCGGCTGCGACGGCGACGCCGATGGCATCGTAGTCCTCGTCGATCGCTCCCCGGGCCTCGGATTGGCGCAGGGCGAACCAGGCGGCGAGCGCGCCCAGGGCCAGGCCGTTGCCGCCGGCGGCAAGCGTGATCTCGCCGAGCGCGGTCTCGATCCCGTCGGCGGCGAGCATCCCCAGCGAGCCGCAGGCGAGCATCAACAGCAGCGTCGGGACGCTGCCGAGCCGGCGCTCGAGACCGGGGCCGAAGATCGCGACCATCACTCCGATGACGAACAGGTAGCCGATGTCCTGGTAGGCAAAGGGGGCCACCAGGTAGCGCCAGAGCTCGCCTCCGACGGGGCCGCTGATCGCGCCGAAATCGGCGAGCGGCTTGTCAAGGGCGCGCTGCACCAGCGTCATCCCGACCGAGGCGCCGATCACGGCGAAGGTGGCGTAGGGTCGGGTCGCGTCGAGGGCGGCCAGCTTGCGGCGAAGGCGGGGCCGCCGCCGCTCGCGCTTGGCCGGCTTCGCCTCGAAGCCGTCGCCGCGACGCTCCAGCTTCGGCGCACGCTTGCGCAGGCGGGCGCCGCAGTAGGGGCACTCGGTGACGTACGGGCTGACCTCGGAGCCGCAGTTCTTGCAGATGACGCTGAGCTCGGTCTCGCTCACGAGTCGAGGATAACCTCATCCCGGGCTCGCGCAGCCCCCTCCGCCCAGCGGTTGAGGTCGTAGAGGACCCGCGCGAGCTCCCGACCGGCCGGGGAGAGGCGGTATCTGCGCCCCCCACCGGCCTCCAACACCCCCGCCGCGGATAGCTCGCGCAGGCGCTGGGCAAGCACCGAGGAGCTGATGCCGGTGCGCTGGCGCAGCTCGGCGAAGCCGATCGCGTCCCGGCGAAGCTCCCAGACCAGGCGCAACGCCCAGCGCCGCCCCAGCAGGTCGAGGATGTCGAGGACGGGGGCTTCGCGGGCCATTACTTCTATTTTCGAACTATTCGCCGCAAATTGCAAGCTTGCTGCTTCGATTTTCGCACTTCAGAGATGCGTGCGGGACGGCGCGGGGTCGGTCGGTGCCGTTACTCGATCGTCTGCTCGCAGAGGAAGCGGACCAGGCCCTGGGTGCTTCCGGACCGCTCCAGAACGTCCAGCTGGGTCCGGGCGCCGGTGCCGGCCTCGATCAGGCGCAGGACGCCGGCCAGCTCCTGTTCGCAGCCGAGAGCGGCCGCGTCGGGCTCGAGCCCAGCGATCATCTCCCGGGCGAGGTCGGCGGCGGGAGCCTGACGGTGGCGGGGAAAGTCCACCAGCTCGCCCTCGATCCCGCGCAGGGCCGCCCTCACCTTGTTGTCGTCGATCAGCTCGGTCGGGACCTCGATCAGCGGCTTCGACTCGCCGAAGTTGATGTGGTAGCGGTGCACCAGGCAGATCGCCAGGGCGGCGAGGGCGACCGAGTCCTCGAGCCTCGTCTGCTGGTCGTAAACGCGGATCTCGACGGTGCCGAGATTGGGGTGCGGCCGCACGTCCCACCAGAGGTAGGTGTAGTCGGGGATCGCCCCCGAGCGCATCATCAGCTCGACCCGGCCGGAGAAAATCTCCCAGGTGCCGTAATGGGGCGGGACCCCGACCCGGGGGAAGGCCCGGAATACCGGCGTGCGCGACGACATCATCCCGGTCACCTCGCCCCGCCACATCGGCGAGTTCGAGGAGACGGCCAGCATCAGCGGGATGTGGCGGCGGACGCCGTCGGCGATGTAGATCGCCTTGTCGGCACCGTCGACGCCGACGTGGACGTGGGTGCCGAAGATCAGTTCCTGGCGGGCGATCCACCCGAGCTGCTCGGCCAGCTCGATGTAGCGCGGCCGCTCGACTATCAGCTGGTCCTCGCCAAGCGCCGTGGGATGGGTTCCCGACGCCGCCAGCGCCATCCCGTGGCGAGCGGCCGAGCGTCCGACTCGCCGGCGCAGCTCGCGCAGTTGAGCCGCCGCCTCGCTCAGATTGGCGCAGGGCTCGGTGGCGATCTCGAGCACCGCCTGCATCAGCTCGGGCTTGACCTCGCCGACCCCGTCCCCGCAGTCGGCGAGGATCTCCTCGATTCCCTGGGCGAGGTCGAGGGTGGACGAGTCCACCAGCATCAACTCCTCCTCGATGCCGATGGTGAACGGGTTGCCTGAGAATCGGTGTTCCATTTCGGCGCCGATACCCGCCCGCTGGTTGCCGGACGCAACGGCGATCGTATCCCGGCGATCGGTCCCGATTGACGCCTACGCCACTGACGACCCGATGCCATACTGCTCCCACACCCGTCTTCTAGGAGGAAGTTGAGCTCGATGGAAGTCAAGAGCGTGACCAAGCAGAAGTCGTTGCTGGACGTGCTGCCCCCCGGCAAGAAGGCCCGGCTGCACCGGCTCCTGTTCGAGTTCGGCCCCGGCAACGGGACGCTGATGCTGCTGCCGATCGACCAGGGGATCGAGCACGGGCCTCGCGACTTCTTTCCCAACCCGGCCTCGAAGGACCCCGACTACCAGTTCCGGCTCGCGGTAGAGGCCGGCTACTCCGCGCTCGCCTGCCAGATCGGCATGGCCGAGAAGTACTACCCCGACTACGCCGGTCGGGTGCCGCTGATCCTCAAGGTGAACGGCAAGACCGATGTCCCCCCCGCCGACAATGCCCTCTCGACCACCAACGCCTCGGTCGAGGACGCGGTGCGGCTGGGCGCGGATGCCGTCGGCTACACCCTCTACGTCGGCTCCCCCCGCCAGGACGAGGATCTGCGCCAGCTCCAGGGCGTGCGCGAGGATTGCGACCGGTACGGGATGCCCCTGGTGATCTGGTCCTATCCACGGGGCTCGGCGATCAACCAGAAGGGCGGCCAGCTGTCGTTTTACGCCGTCGACTACGCGGCCCGGATGGCGATGGAGATGGGCGCCGACGTGGTCAAGCTGAACTTGCCCGATCCCGGCGAGAAGGACAAGGACTCCCCCGCCCCCTACAACGACATGGACGTCTCCCAGGACGAGGCGATCCAGCAGTGCGTCGAGTCGGCCGGCCGCTCCCTGGTCGTCCTCTCGGGGGGCTCGAAGGTCGACGACGAGACCGTGCTCGCCCACACCCGCTCGATCATGGAAGCGGGCGGCTCCGGCGTGATCTTCGGCCGCAACGTCTGGCAGCGCGAGTGGAGCGAGGCCCTGGAGATCATCGCCCAGATCAAGGAGACCCTGCTCTCCAGCGTCCACCGCACCCCCTAGGACGGCACGCTCTGGGCGCAGGGCTGGCCCGGGCCGAGCTGCACGTTTGGGTCGCGATCCGAGCCTGAGGTTGGATAGGGGCGCGGGGGCGCATCGGCGGCGCCGGCGACTTGTCCGGGGGTGGGTCGCTATGCGCGCAGAGGCAGGCTCGGTGGAGCGGTGCTCGCTGTTGCGGTCGCCATGATCGTGCTGCGCCCGCCGGGACGGGACGCCGGCGCCGGAGGCGAGCCGCGGATGCCGGCGCGAATGATCGCGACGGTCACCCGGGTCGTGGACGGCGACACCGTCGAGGTCCGGACCGGCTCCGGGGTGAGCGAGGAGGTCCGCTACATCGGCGTCGACACCCCGGAGACGGTCGAGCCCGGGACCCCGGTGCAGTGCTTCGGCCCGAGGGCCTCGCGGTTCAACCACCGGCTGGTCGAGGGCCAGCGGGTCCAGCTGGTGCTGGGCGAAGAGCGCCGCGACGTATACGGGCGCCTGCTCGCCTACGTCTACCTCGGCCGCCGCTTCGTCAACGCGGAGCTGGTCCGGCGGGGGCTGGCGCGGACCCTGACGATCCCTCCCAACGTCCGCCACGCCCCCCTGCTGGGCTCGCTCGAGCGGGTCGCCGGGCTTGAGGGGGCCGGCCTCTGGGGCGCCTGCTGACGGCGATCCATGGCCGGATCCTCGGCCGGCACCGGCTGTGTGCCTTTTGTGACTTTCACATATGCAATCGCTCATGCAGCTCTGGTACGGTCCCCCGCGGCTTGGTGAACCTATGAAAATGCGTCAAAGCGTCAACCAGTTCGAGCTGGCCTTCGAAGAGGAGACCGCGCTCGAGCGCCGCCGCCGCGAGCAGCTGCGCCGCCGCGCGGCCAACCGCTCGCGGGCGCGGCGGATTGCCCGTGTCGAAACCAAGGGAAAGGTCCGTTTCAGCGTCCTCGTCCTCTCCCTGACGCTGACCGTGGCCGTGGTCACGGTGGCGATGTTCGAGGCGCTCGCCTTCCTCATGGCCTGAGCTCCCGCTCGGGACCCGCAGTCGAATAGACTCGCCGCCGCCGATGGCCAAACGCTCACTCAGGCCCCAGCTGAACCAGATCCGCGCCTGGGTGCGCCAGGGTCGCACCGACGCCTGGATCGCCCACCAGCTCGAGATCGGCACCTCGGAGCTGCGCGAGTTCCGTCGCCAGCACGGGCTCTCGGCCGACGAGGAGGACGGCACCGCCGAGGTCGACCTCCGCGACGAGATCGAGGCGGAGATCGCCGAGGCGACCTCCGCCGAGGAGGCCGAGGACGAAGAGGAGCAGAAGGAGGACGGCGAGGAGCCCGAGTCCGACGGCGCCGAGGCCGAGGACCGGCCGCGGCGCAGGCGCCGCAGGGGTCGCCGTGGCGGCCGCGGGCGGCGCAAGGCCGAGATCGAGGCGACCTTCGAGCACGGTGAGAAGGACGGCTACGGCCTCTGGCTGGACCCCGCGGTCCAGGACGACCCGGCATACGCCGAGCATTGGGCGGGGAAGCGTGAAGTGACGGTGAGGATCGAGCCGGACCAGATCGTCATCCGCCGCGCGGGGCCGTCCTCTGACGACGACGGCGACGACGAGTAGCACCCCTCGCGGCAGCAGTCGCCGGGCGCTGCCGCCCATCTGGCCCTGAACCCGAAGTCCCGGCCGTCAGTCGAAGGCCAGCTGGCGCCCGCCCGCGTAGTCGCTGGCACCCCTGAGGTAGTTCCAGAAGGCGGCATCGGCGAGGGTCTGGGGGTCCAGCGGAGGCTCGGGGTCGGCCGCGGTGGCGACGGCCAGGCACCAGTCGGTGCCGCCGGCGTAGAGGTCGGCCAGCTCGCCGACGCGAAAGGTTGGGCCGATGCGGCGGCGGAGCTCGTCGCGGACAGCGCCGATGACGCGGTCGGCCCTTCGCTGAGCGGCGGGGTCGGCCCGGAGCTCACCGAGGCGGCGCCATCCCTCCTCCCACTGGAACAGGGCGTTCTCGATCGGGTATGCGATCACTCCTCCTCGCGGGCGGTGACGCGGTCGAACTCGACAGCCTCGCCCGACCTGGTCTCGGGGTAGGCGACGTAGACAGTCGGCGGGCCGCCGAACCAGGCTGCCGCCTCGCCCTCGCCGACGAAGACCCCGGGACGGGCGGAGCCATCAGCCTGCATGACCCAAATCGGGTCGCCTTCCTTGAAACCCTCGTCGCTCATCGGCGCAAGCATAGGCGAGAGAGCGATCGCCCCCCCTTGCTTCAGCTCGGAGGGTTCGGACCGGCATTGGGGAGGGTCAGGTGCCGGGCTGGTCGGGGATGTAGCGCTGGGGGGCATTGCCGATGCGACTGCAACCCGCGGGGTCGAGCCGGCCGCGGACCCCCCACACCGTCACCGGCCCGTCGCGGTTGACGGGCACCACCGCCCGCTCCCCGCGCAGCCAGGCGGCCTCCGGCGAGCGCAAGGGGTCCTCGGGGTGGATGAAGTTGAGGAAGGGAGCGGTGACCAGGTAGTCGAGGTCGGCGCGGTTGACGGCGGCCCGGAACTTCCTGCAGGTCGGGATCGCGTTGAAGGCCCCGTGGGGACCCTCGACCCCGAGGTAGATGACGCGGTTGGAGAGATCGGGCCCGTAGAAGCCGTAGCCGAGAAAGCCGGCCGTTGTCCCGGCCAGGCCGATGCGGGCGTCGCTGACACCGTTGGCCCAGCGGTAGGCGCTGTCGAGGTGCATCGATGGGTCGAAGTCGGTGAAGCGCTGGCGCAGGTAGTCGCGCTGGACCGGGTAGCCGATGGCGAGGACCGCGAGCGCAAGCGCGGCGGCGCCCCCGATCACGAGGCCGGTGGCAACGCCCCGGGAGCGGGCGAGGATGAGGGCGGCCGGCACGGCCACGGCGAGAAGCGCCACCAGCAGGCCGAAGAGCCGCTCCGGGTCGCGCAGGACGGCGTCGGAGCGGTCGGTCACCACCAGCACCGCCACCAGTGCCCCCAGAAGCAGCCACTGCCGCCGCGGTGGGCCAAGGGCGGGGGCCAGCGGCAGCAGCACCAACCCGAGCAGAAGGGCCGGGATGACGAAGCGGATGTTGATCGCGAAGGCGACGGGGACGCCGTCGGCGCCGGCTGCGCTCAGCGGCGTCGCCAGGTAGGCGGCCATCGCGAAAAGGGCGACGCCCCCGGTCCAGCGCACGGCCCGGTTGGGGCCGCGCACGAGGGCGATCAACGCCCCCGCCAGGGCGCCGACAAGGACCAGCGGCCAGAGCAGGCCGAAGGCCTGGTGCAGGCCGGGGGCGAAGTACTCGCGCCAGACTCCGGTGTCGGTGGCGTAATGGAGGACGTTGAAGTCCGGGCGGCCGATCTGATCCCGCTCGGGGCCGGGGAGCGAGATCGGGCCGAGGTGGCGGATCTGCGGGATCGGGTTGCCGGCGGCGATCAGGTTGCGCAGGTACCAGAAGCCGCTGCCCGCGAGGGCAGGGATGAGCCACCAGGCCGCGGCGGCACCTCGGCGGCCCTGGGGCGAGAGGGTGATCGCCGCGATCGTCAGCGCGAACACCGCGGCCAGCACCGTCACCTTGGTCCCGGCGGCGAGCCCGGCGGCGAGCCCGGCGGCGGCCAGGGCCCAACCGGGGCCGATCGAGCCCTCGGCGACATCCCCCTGCCCCCCGCCGCCTGCCCTCTGCGCCTCCCAGGCGTTGATCAGGATCGCCGCCGCCGCCAGCACCAGCGCCGCCGCCGCCAGGTCGTTCTTGGCGGCGCCCGGCTCCCGCACCACCAGGGTGTGGCACTCGAGCAGGATCGCCGCGGCCGTGACCGTCAGCGGCCCGCGCCCGTAGGGGCGGCCCACGCACCAGGCGGCGAGCAGGGTGATCGCCAGCCAACCGAAGTTGACGAACAGCGAAACGGTATCGCGGCCGGTCAGCAGGATTGCGACGGCGTGGAGAAGCTCGGAGTTCTGCGGGTAGAACCAGTTGACGAAGACCGTGTCGGTTTGGTGCAGGGCGGTTGTCGAGCCGCTCTGGGCGATGTCCACGGCGAACGGCATGTGGTACCAGAGCGAGTCGAAATTGACGATTCCCGAATCGAGCGCGTACTTTGTCTCGAAGCCCCAGTGGGCGACGACAACGGCGATCACCCCGACGCTGATCAGGATCGCCAGGCCCGGGACCGGCGGCGCCGGAGGCCAGCCCGCGCTCGCCCACCCCCGGTGGCTTCGCGAAGACCAAAGCAACGCCGCCACGGCGATCAGCAGCGATGATGCGATCAGCGCCCAATCCCGCAAGAGGCCGACTGCGCCCAGCAGCTCCGCCGTCCAGATCAGCAGGGCGACGCCGGCCACCGCCTCCACCAGCCTCGCGGGCGCCCCACTCCAGGCGGGCAGAAGACGCGAGCGCAGGGCCAACCCCGACAGCGCGAAGGAAAGGACGACGAACGCCAGCTCGAAGGCCCCGAGCAGGTAGGGGCCCGGGCCGACGGTCACCACTGCCGGACCTCCGGGCCCGGGCCCTGCCTCAGCCCCGGAGGCCGTGAACCACGTAGGCGCGCTCGCCCGGCGCGACCATGCCCTGGCGGCGCGCCTCGCGCTCGAGCACTAGAGGCTCGTCGGCCGACTGGACGCGATGGTGCAGGCGGGTGTTCTCCGCCTGCAGGCGGTGCAGCTCCTCCTTGGCGGCGGTGGTGGCACGGTAGGTGTGGACGAAGTCGATCGCCGGGTTCAGGTAGGAGAAGAGGACTCCGGCGAGCACCAGGGTCAGGGCGATCCGGCCGACCTTGTCCCAGCGCACGCGACTGGCGCCACGCCGCTGCGCCGGCCGGCGCCTGGCGGCGGGACGCCGGGCAGGCGCCCGCCGAGTCCGGCGGGGGGAGCGGACCTTGGCGGCGTGGGCGCTTGCCGGCACGACCGTCCCTTCGCGGTCGGGGCCCGCATGCCTTCACTAACCCGGGTGCTGGGGGAATGCCTGCAATCCGGGGAAGTTTGCGGCCGCCCCGAGCTCCTCCTCGATCCGCAGCAGCCGGTTGTACTTGGCCACCCGATCGGACCGCGACGGCGCCCCGGTCTTGATCTGCCCGGCCCCGGTCCCGACCGCGAGGTCGGCGATGGTCGTGTCCTCGGTCTCGCCGGAGCGATGTGAGATGACCGTGGTGTAACCGGCGTCGTGTGCGATCCGGATCGTCTCCAGGGTCTCGGTCAGGGTCCCGATCTGGTTGAGCTTGACGAGAATCGAGTTTGCAACGCCCAACTCGATGCCGCGGCGCAGGCGCTTGGGGTTGGTGACGAAATTATCGTCGCCGACAAGCTGCACGCGCGCGCCAAGGGCTTCGGTGAGCAGCTTCCAGCCCTCCCAGTCCTCCTCGTCCATGCCGTCCTCGATCGAGACGATCGGGTGGCGGTCGCAGGCATCCTCCCAGTAGGCGGCCATCTCGGCCGGGCCCAGTGAACGGCCCTCGTGCTCGAGCACGTAGGAGCCGGCGTCGAAGAACTCGCTGGTCGCCGGGTCGAGGGCGATGAAGAGGTCGCGGCCGGGCTCGTAACCGGCCGCCGAGACGCCCTCGAGGACGCACTCCAACGCTGCCTCGTTCGAGGGCAGGTCGGGGGCGAAGCCGCCCTCGTCCCCGACCGCGGTCGCGAGCCCCCGTGCCGACAGAGTCTTCTTCAGCGCGTGGAACACCTCCACCCCGAACCGCAGGCACTCTGAAAAGCTGCCCGCACCGGCGGGAACGATCATGAACTCCTGGAAGTCGACCGAGTTGTCGGCGTGGGCGCCGCCGTTGAGCACGTTCATCATCGGCACCGGCATCATCCCTGGCTCGCCACCGCCGTAGAGCTCGGCAAGGTAGAGGTAGAGCGGCTGCCCGGCCTCGGCCGCGGCGGCCTTCGCCGCCGCCAGGGAGACGCCGAGGATCGCATTGGCGCCGAGCCTGCCCTTGTTCGGGGTGCCGTCGAGCTCGATCATCGTCTGGTCCAGCGACCGCTGCTCGGCGGCGCGGGCTCCGCTCAGAGCCCCGGCTATCTCGCCGTTGACGTTGGCGACCGCCCGGCCCACCCCCTTGCCGTTCCAGGCATCGCCTTCGTCGCGCAGCTCGACCGCCTCGAACTCCCCGGTGGATGCGCCCGAGGGGACCGCGGCGAGGCCGCGGGCGCCCGAGCTCAGCGCCACCTCGACCTCCACCGTCGGATTGCCGCGCGAGTCGAGGATCTGACGGGCGTGGATCTTCTTGATCTGGCTCATCGGGCCCGCCAGTCTTTCACTTGGAGAGCGCCTGACGCTTCCTGTACCTGGATGCCGCGGCTCGCAGCGCAAGCTCGGGATCGCAGCGGAGCTGGCGGGCGGTGTCGACGACGGCGAACAGGGATTCTCCGAGGACACGCTCGATCGCCGCCCGGGTCTCGGGGGGCGCCTCTGGGCCGGCATCCTCACCTTCGGCGGCGAGCGCCTCGAGCTCGGCCAGGGCCTCGCGGGCGCGGCCGGCCGCCTCCAGCGGGCTCGGGCTGAGGCCGGCGTCACCGCTGCGGTTGACGGCACGGCGCTGGAGCTTGCGCGCGTAGAGCAGCGCCGGCAGGTTCTCGGGCACGTCGGCGAAGAGGTCGTCCCCCTCGCCCTGCCCTTCCACCTCCCGCTTGATCCGGTCCCACTGCCCGAGCACCTCATCCGCATCCAGTGGACCGACCTCCGACGCCTCTTCCGCGGGTGGCGCGGCGGTGGGCTCCTCGCCCGCAGCCTGCGAGGACGAGGAGTCCTCTGCCGCGACAGGACCCGCGGCCGAGGCGCCCGGTGCCTGCTCGCCGGGGCCGAAGACATGCGGATGGCGCCGGATCAGCTTCTCGCGGCAGTGCTCGGCGACCGCCGCCATGTCCCCCGCCCCGCGTTCCTCCAGCAACAGGGAGAGGAAGTGGACCTGAAAGAGGACGTCGCCGAGCTCGTCGAGCAACTTGGAGTCGTCGCCGGTCTCCGCCGCGTCGGCCAGCTCGTAAGCCTCCTCGACCGTGTGGGGGACGATCGAGCGCTCGTCCTGCTCGCGGTCCCATGGGCACTCTCTCCGCAAACGCCGCGTGATCGCGTCGAGCCGGGCAACGGCTTCGGCGCTGCGCTGGGGGTCGGACACGGCCCCCCGATCAGGGCGCGCCCGGTACCGCTCCGGGCGTCGTCGCGCCCGGTACCGCTCCGGAGAGCCCGCTGGACTTGACCGGCTTCAACCCGGCCGGGATCGGCCGCTGCGGCAGCCGCGTCCCCTGCGGGGTCAGCAGGGTGACGGTGCCCGGAAGCGCCGGCGAGAGTGCCAGCACCGGGGCCGGGCAGGCATCGGGGAGCCCGCCCTTCGGGTTCGCCTCGTAGCAGGCGGGCGGGGCGCCCTCGGGGTGGCCGCTGCCCGTGTAATTCGCGCAGCGGTTGACGACGTAGCCGTCGGCGCAGAAAGTCCGCGACTGCCACTTGGTGCCGTAACTGGTGACGAACTGGGAGAAGGCATTTTGCTGGGCCTGCTGCTCGAGCTGGGAGCGGATCTGGGCCTCCACCTTCGAGAACGGCTGGGTGGAGGCCGGCGAGACCTTCTCGATCTCGAATACGTAGTAGCCCAGCTGGGTCTTGACCGGCCCCTCGATATTGCCGATCTCGGCGTCGAAGACGTCGCCGTTCAGCGGCTCCTCGACCAGGCCTTCGGTCAGCCCCTGGCGCAGGCCGCCGTTGTCCTTCGAGCTCGGGTCGGTCGAGTACTGCTTGGCGACCTTGTTCCAGCTCGCCGCCGAGTCGTCGGCCTCCAGCGCCGCCTTGGCCTGCTCGACCTTGGCCTTGTCCTTGTTCAGGATCAGCCGCACGTCGCGAGTCTCGGGAACCGAGAACTGGGATTCCGCCGCGTCGTAGTAATCGTGCACCTGGCGGTCGGACACCGTCGGCGCGTTATTGCTGACCTTGGTCTGGATTGCGGTGCTCAGCAGCTGCAGCTCGACCCGGAGGTTGATCTCCTCCTGGTTGTAACCCGAGCGCTCGATGAACTGCTGGTATTCGGCCTCGGTCTTGAAGTTCTGCTTCTTGATCTGCTCCAACTGCTTGGCGACCTTCTCCTTGCTGACCGAAATCCCCTGCTCGGCGGCCTCCGACTGGATCCAGACGGTGTCGAGCAGGTCGCCGATGGCGGCGTCCCTGATGTCGCTGTACTGCTTGCTGCTGGGCTTTGGCACGTCCTGGAGACCCGACCGGGCCGCGGTCTGCTTCAGCGCCCGGTCGAACTGCTCCTTGGTGATCGGCGAGGTGCCGCTGGCGGCGTCCTCGACGACGGCGATCGAGTCCGATGGAACGCTCGGCTGCCCGATCCCCTGGGCGACTGCGAAGCCGACGAAGAGGGCGACGAAGGCGACGCCGAAGGCGACGACGCCGATCCGGCGCGCCCGGTGGCGAGGGGTGGGGGCCTGCTTCGCCGGGCCCTTGGGCTTCCTGGGGTCGGGACTCACGAAGCGGGGAGCATATCTTCGGCCGCGCCTGTGGCGCGCTTTGCCTCGCCCAGGCCGCCGGCGAGAGCGAGCAGCGCGGCCAGCCTCGCCTCGGGCTCCCCGGGCACCCGCAGCGCCGCCGTCTGCTCGCGCCACTCATAGATTGCGCCCTCGACGCTGCGGCGCAGCGCCTCGGCGCCCACGGAGTCGAGCTCGACCCCGGTGACGCTGAGGCGGCCGCCGCGGAACTCGACGCTCTCCGCGCCGGCGAGGCCGAGCTCGATCCGGGCCCGCTGAAGCTCCAGCAGGTTCTCGGCCTCACGCGGGAGCGGGCCGAAGCGGTCGCTGAGCTCGCCGCGGATCGCCCGCAGCTCGCCGCCGGCGCGGGCCCCGGCGACGCGACGGTGGATGTCGATCTTGGCGGCCTCGAACGGGACGTAGGCGGCGGGAAGGTAGGCGTCCACTGGCACGTCCAGCCGGACCGGCTCGCGGCTCTCGGCGACGGCGCCATCGCCGCGCGCAGCCGAGAGCTCGGCGACGGCCTCGTCGATCATCTGGCAGTAGAGCTCGAACCCGACCGCGGCGACGTGTCCTGACTGCTCGTCGCCGAGCAGGTTGCCGGCGCCGCGGATGTCGAGGTCGCGCATGGCGATGCGGAAGCCGGAGCCGAGCTCAGTGTGGTCGGCGAGCGTGGCCAGGCGGGCCGAAGACTCCTCGGTCAGCGAGCGCTCCGAGGGGTAGAGCAGGTAGGCGAAGGCGCGCTCGCGCGAGCGGCCGACGCGGCCGCGTATCTGGTAGGCCTGGGCGAGTCCGAGCTGGTCGGCGCGCTCGACGATCAGGGTGTTGGCGGTGGGGATGTCGAGGCCGGACTCGATGATCGTCGTCGCCACCAGGCAGTCGGCGTCGCCGCGCAGGAAGCGCAGCATCGTCTCCTCGAGGTCGGCCTCGTCCATCTGGCCGTGGGCCTCGGCGAAGCGGGCCCCGGGAACGAGGCCGCGGAGGCGTTCGGAGACCTCCGGCAGGGTCTCGATCCGGTTGTGAAGGAAGAAGGCCTGACCGCCGCGCTCGACCTCGCGCTCGATCGCGCGGCGGACGAGGTCATCGTCGAAGGGACCTACGTAGGTGCGGATCGGCCGCCGGCCCTCGGGCGGGGTCTCGATAACGGAGATGTCGCGGAGGCCCGCCAGTGACATCTGCAGGGTTCGGGGGATCGGGGTGGCCGAGAGCGAGAGCACATCCACCTTCAGCTTCAGCTGCCGCAGCAGCTCCTTTTGCTTGACTCCGAAGCGCTGCTCCTCGTCGACGATCAGCAGGCCCAGCTCCTTGGCGCGCACGTCGCGAGAGAGGAGGCGGTGGGTGCCGACGAGGACATCGACGCGGCCCTCGGTGAAGTCGCGCAGGACCCGTTTCACCTCGGCCGGCTTTCGCAGCCTGGAGACCCCCTCGACGACGAAGGGGAGGTCGGCGAGCCGCTCGCGGAAGGTGCCGAGATGCTGCTGGGCGAGAATCGTCGTCGGCACCAGCATCATCACCTGCCTGCCGTCGGAGGCAGCCTTGACCGCGGCCCGCAGGGCGACCTCGGTCTTGCCGTAGCCGACGTCGCCGCAGACGAGGCGATCCATCGGCCTGGCCGCCTCCATGTCGGCCTTGACCGCGTCGATCGCCTCCAGCTGGTCGGCGGTCTCGCGGTAGGGGAACGCCGCCTCCATCGCGATCTGCCACTCGCCGTCGGCCCCGAATGCGTGGCCGCTGCGCGAGCGGCGCTCCGCGTAGAGGTTGAGCAGCTCCCCGGCGAGGGCGCCGGCGGCGCTGCGGGCGCGGGCCTTCATGTTCTGCCAGCGCTTGCCGCCGAGCGCCGACAGTGCAGGCTCGGCCCCGGCGCCGACGTAGCGCGAGAGCTTCGCCAGCTGGTCGGTGGGCACGTAGACGCGGTCCTCGCCCTTGTACTCCAGGTAGAGGTAGTCGCGGGTGACGCCGCCCACCTCCCGCGTCTCGAAGCCGGCGAAGCGGGCGACGCCATGATCCTCGTGGACGACGTAGTCGCCAACTCGCAGGTCGGTGAAGGCGAGGCGGCCGCGACCCGCCCCCGGGCGCTGCTCCTCCGCCCGCCGGCGGCGGTGCACGAGTCGACGGAAGGGGTAGACGGCGAGCCGCAGTTCCGGCGAGACGAATCCCTCGCGCAGGCGCGCCTCGGCGAAGGCCAGGCCCGGGTCCGGGGAGAGCGGGCGCCCGTCGAGGATGGAGACGTCGAGGCGGTCGAGGTTGTAGCGGGCGCGCTCGGCCTCACCGAGGCCGTCGAAGGCGACGACGGTCCGGTAGCCGGAGGCGAGCAGTTTCTCCAGCTCGCCCTCGGCCTCCCTCATGCTGCGCGCGGGAGACTCGGCCCTGGAGGCGCGGAAGGCGTCGGAGTCGTCCTCGCCGCCGGAGGTGATCGAGAGCACCGCACGGGCCGCCAGCGGGGCGGCGACGTCGACGTAGAGGTGGCGGGCGTCGTCGGCGTGCATCGCCGTGGTCGCGTCCTCCCAGTGGTCGCGGAGCGCGGGCTCGATCTCGTCCGCCGGGGAGAGGATCACCGCCGCGGCGTCGGCCACCAGTTCCAGGGGGGCGCCGAAATGTTCCAGCGGCAGGATGTCGGCAAGGCCCGGAGCCTCCTCCCCCTCTTCAGTGTCCAGCGCCATCTCGGCCAGCTCGCGGTGCTCGGCGTCGAGCTCGGCGGCCGGGGCCAGCTCGACCCGCTCCGCCTCCCCCAGGGAGCGCTGGGTGAAGGTCGAGAACCAGCGCATCGAGTCCACTTCGTCGCCGAAAAGCTCGATCCGCACCGCCCGCTCCTCGGTCGCGGGAAAGACGTCGAGGATGCCGCCACGGACGGCGAACTGGCCCCTCTCCTCGACCTGCTCGACCCGCGCGTAGCCGGCCGCGACGAGGTCCTCTCCCAGGTTGCCGAGGTCGATCTCCTCGCCCCGCGAGAGGGCGAACCCGGCCGGGCGCAGGGAAGCGTCGGGCACCGCCTCGGCGAGCGCGACCGCGCTGGCGACGACAACCGGGTCCGACTCGGCGGAGAGGGCGTCGAGGGCGTCGATCCGGAGGCCGACCAGGTGCGGGGGCGGCGTGACCTGGGAGGCGTAGCCGGTCCCCCGGGTCGGGTAGTAGCGCACCCTGCGCGGGGCGAGGTAGGCGCGGAGGTCGGCGGCCATGTCGCGGGCCGAGCGATCGTCCGGGGTGACCAGCAGGGCCGGGCGCCCGGCAAGGCCGCGGTCGTCCTCCAGCAGGGAGGCGATCAGCAGCGGGCGCAGGGTCGCCGAGGCCCGCAAAGAGACCCCCTCCCCCGGGCCGGAGTCGCGAACGCGGCCGGATAGCGCGTGAACGCGCTCGTTCTCGAGGGCTATCTCCAGCAGGGGGCGAAGCGACACGGTCAGGTGCTCAACAGGCTAGCCACACGCAAAGCAGCTACGAACGCCTCCGGTTCACCATCGCTTGCTGAGATCTCAGTCGCTGTAGGGCAGGCCGGGGCCGGAGCGCTGCCACTCGACCTGCCCCTCGCCCTCCGCGCGGGAGCGCTCTTCGACGGCGTCCCACTGGTGCAGCATCCTCTTGATCAGGGCCACCGCCTCGGGCGGGTGCGCGGCGACCTCGGCGGCGAGATCGAGGGCGGCCTCCTCGGTGCCGGCAGCCGGCGCGACCCGGTTGACGAGCCCGACCCGCAGGGCCTCGTCGGCGCCGACGGTGCGCGAGCTCAGCAGCAGGTACTTGGCGGTGGCGAGCCCGCAGAGGGTGACCAGGCGGGCCGGGCCGACGGGGACCCCGAGCGCGGCTCCCGGGAAGCGCATCCTCAGGTTCGAGCCGCCGACCCTGATGTCGCAGGCGACGGCGATCTCGGCGCCGCCGCCGACGACGTCGCCGTGGCAGGCCGCGACCGTCGGTTTGGGGAAGGCCGTGATCTCGTCGTATAGGTCGGCGAAGAGCTGCATCCGGCGCACCTTGCCCTCGTCGTCGAGGTCCTCCTTGACGTCGGCGCCGGCGGAGAAGCCCATCTGATCGGCGGAGGAGAAGACCAGCACCCGCACCGCATCGTCGCCGCGGGCGACCGCCAGGTGTTCGAGCATCTCGGCCAGCATCTGCGTGTTGATGGCGTTGCGGGCGCCGGGTCGCTCCAGCCTCAGCAGAGCGACACCGTCGCCGGTGACCTCGTAGCTCGTCAGCTCACTCACGCCTCGCCCTCCTCGGTCTTGTGCTTTGCGCTCTCGGCCTCTCCTGCTGCCTCCCCGCTCGCGATCCGCTCCACCAGCCGCTCGGCCTCGTCGGCCGCGCTGCCGACCAGGGCCTCGACCTCGTCGGCAGGCTCGGCGAACCGGGACAGCACATGGGAGGAGACGACCTCGGGATCGGTCGAGTCAGGGCGCCCGATGCCGGCCCGCACCCGCCAGAAGCCTGGACCGCCGAGGCCCCGGCGCAGGCTCTTGAGGCCGTTGTGGCCTGCGAGCCCGCCGCCGAGCCTCACCCGCACCTCGCCGAAATCGAGGTCTATCTCGTCGTGGAGGACGACTACGTGGTCGAGCGGCGCCCGCATCTCCCCCCTTGCGGGACCGGCGGCGGTGCCCGACTCGTTCATGTAGGTCTGCGGCAACAGGACCGCGACCCGTGCTCCGCCCGGGCCCGTCCTGCCCTCGGAGATCAGGCCGCCGAAGCGTTTCCGGGGCCTCGGAAGCTCCCAGCGGCGCCCGAGCTCGTCCGCGATCTCGAATCCGATGTTGTGGCGGGTCCGCTCGTAGCGGGGACCGGGATTGCCGAGGCCGATGACCAGGATCCTGTCGCCACCGCGCTCGTCGTCGCCGCGGCTTCCCAGACGGCGGAAGATCGACAGGGGCTACTCCCCGTCGGAGTCGCCCGAGTCCGCCTCGGCCGGCTCGCCTTCCTCGGCGGGGGCCTCCTCGCCCTCGACCGCCTCGCCCTCCTCGCCGACCAGCCCGGCCTCCTCCTCGAGCTCCGGCTCGGGCTCCTCCTCGACCCGCGGGGGCGAGAGCGTCGCGATCGTGACCTCCTCGGGCTCGTCGGCGACGAACTTGACCCCGGCCGGCGCGCTGACCGAGGAGAGCTGAAGCGTGTCGTTGATCTCCATCGTCGAGACGTCGACGACGATCCGGTCGGGGATCTCGGCCGGGAGGGCCTCCACCGTGACCTCGCGGGTGACGTGCTCCATCACGCCGCCCTCCTTGACGCCGGGGGCTTCCTCGGCGCCCTCGAGCTCGATCGAGACCTCGGCCTCGATCTCCTCGTCGAGTCGTACCTCCTGCAGGTCGAGGTGCTGAAGTCCACCCCGGACGGGATGGCGCTGCTGCTCCTTGACCACCACCGGGACCGCGGCGGAGCCGTCGATCGCGAGATCGAAGAGAGCGTGACCCTCGGAGATCACGTGCTGCGCCGCCCGCTCGGGCACCTGGAACGGGCGGGCCTCGGCGCCGCCGCTGTAGACGACCCCGGGCACCAGCCCTTCTCGGCGCATGCGTCGGCTCGTGCGCGAGCCGAACTGCGTTCGCGGAGCGGCCTGGAGTATGGCGCGGTCGGAAGCCATTTGCGGGGCAAAAGGATAGAGAAGGAGGGGAAAAGAGGCGGGAGGGGGTCGGGGCCCGTGTCGCTGTGGAACCCTTGTGGGCATGGCCGACGAGTCGAAGATTCCCAAGGGCCGGGTGCGCCGCTCTGCCAAGCTCGGTTCGGTCCTCGGCACCCAGGGAGCGCGCTACGCCGGCACCAGGGCGGCGAACGTGGCCCGATCGGAGAGCTCCGGCCAGGAGCGGCTCGAGCATCGCCACACCGAGACGGCGATGAAGATGGTCGCCGCCCTGGGACAGATGAAGGGGGCGGCGATGAAGCTGGGTCAGTTCGCCTCCTTCATCGACACCGAGTTCATTCCCGACGAATACCGCGAGATCTACCAGGAGCAGCTGGCGAAACTGCGCACCGACGCCCCGGCGATGCCCTGGGAAAAGGTGGCCAAGGTGCTCGAGGAGGAGTACGACGGAGAGCCGCTCTCGGAGCTGTTCGCCGAGTTCGACCAAGAGGCCTTCGCCGCGGCCTCGATCGGCCAGGTCCACCGGGCGAAGCTGCTCGACGGCCGCCCGGTCGCGGTCAAGATCCAGTACCCGGGCATCGCCGAGGTGCTCGACGCCGACCTGCGAAACGCCGGCACGCTGGTGCGGCTGGCGAGGGCGCTGGCGCCGGGGCTCGACGCAAAGGCGATCGCCCATGAGATCCGCGAGCGGGTCCTGGAGGAGCTGGACTACGAGTACGAGGCCCAGAACCAGCGCACCTTCTCACGGGCCTATCGCGACCATCCCTTCATCTACGTGCCCGACGTCCTCACCCGCCTCTCGCGACGGCGGGTCCTGGTCACCGAGTACGTCGAGGGGATGCAGTTCGAGCAGGTCAAGCAGCTTCCCGGCGAGGAGCGCAGCCGCTTCGGCGAGATCGTCTTCCGCGGCAGCTTCGGTTCGATCTACCACCTCCAGCACTTCAACGCCGACCCCCACCCGGGCAACTTCATCCTCATGGGCGACGGCCGCGTCGCCTTCCTCGACTTCGGCATGACCAAACGGCTCGACATCGAGCAGATCACGCTCGAGCAGAGGGCGATCGACGCGATCGTCCGCGACGACCCAGAGGAGCTGCGCTCTTCGCTCCACGACCTCGGCTTCGTCAAGAATCCCTCGAAGCTCGACGCCGAGCGCCTGATGGAGCACGTCAAGGCGGTCGGGGGCTGGTATATGGAGGACGCCGAGATCGAGATCGACGCCCCCCGGGTGATGCGGATCATCGAGTCCATCCACGATCCGCGCTCGGAGTACTTCGACCTGATGCGCCGTGAGTCGCTGCCGGCGGACGAGCTGATGGGACGGCGGATGGAGATCGGGGTCGTCGCCGTCCTCGGCCAGCTGCAGGCGAGGCGCAACTGGTACCGGATCATGCGCGAGTGGGTCTACGCCGATCCGCCCTCGACCGAACTGGGCGAGCAGGAGTGGAGCTACTTCAAGAGCCGAGGCGTGATCAGGACGCCGGGCATCGCGGCCCGGGGCTAGATTCCCCGCGGCTAAACCCGCAGGGCCAGCCGCCGATACTCCGAAGCATGCACCGGACTCGACCAGCGAGGAAGCAGAAAGTGGGGAGTTGCGAATGAGCCGCATCCGCAAGGGCTGGGAGCTGACCAAGAAGAGCTGGGGGCTGCTGCGTGAGAACCCGGCGCTGATCCGGTTCCCGCTCTACGGCGCGGTGGCGACGATCGTCTGCGCCGCAATCGTCCTCGGGCCCGGCATCTACCTGATCAGCGACGACAAGCTGGCGGCCGGAGCGCCGCTGGCGGTGATCGGCTTCTACCTGCTGGCGCTGGTGGGCTTCTACTTCAGCGTCGGGCTCGCGGCCGCCGCCGACATGATCTTCCGCGGGCAGGAGGCTACTGTCGGCGACGGTCTCGCCGTTGCCCGAAGCCGATTCAGCCAGATTGCGGGCTGGGCCGCGGTCTCGACCATCGTCGGCCTCGTCCTCAGCGCGCTGGAGAGCGAGGGCGGGATCTTCGGGCAGATCTTCGGCCGGCTGCTCGACATCGGCTGGTCGCTGATCACCTTCCTCGCGGTCCCTGTGATCGCGCTCGAGGGAACCGGGCCGTTCGAGACGCTGAAGCGTGCCGCCGGCCTCTTCCGCGCGCGCTGGGGCCAGCAGATCACCGGAAACATCGCCATCGGCGGCGCTGTCTTCCTCCTCGGCGTCCTGCCCGGAGCGCTTCTGGTCCTGGCCGGCTTCGCGGTCTGGTCCTCATCCAGCTACGCGGGGGCGCTGCTGGTCGTGATCGGGGCGATCGTGATCGCCGTCGCCGCGCTCATCTCCCGCGCCCTGACCGGGATCTTCGGCGTCGCGCTCTACCGCTACGCGACCGAAGGCGAGGCGGTCGGCGGCTTCACCACCGCGGAGCTCGAGTTCGCCGTTCGCCGCAGGAAGGGCGCCCCGGAGCCCGGCACCATCTAGACCGCCCCCGCGAAACTTCAATAAGTCACCTCATTGGTGATTCAAATCACTCTCGGCGGCGGTGCCCCAGCAGAGAGCCGCCGACGAACAGCAGCGAGACGACCAGCCCGCCGACGGCGATCGCAGAGATCACCTCGAAGGCCGTCGAGATGCCGGCGACGAACGACTCGCTGACGACGTCGAGGAGCTTGGTCGCCGCCTGCGGGAACTGGTGGATCACCTGCTGACCGGTGTCGGTCCCGGCGAGAGAGCCGTGGATCACATCGGCCTGGCCTTCGCTCAGGTGCAGGCCCTGCTTGAGCGCGTCGTCGGCGACCTGGCTCTGCGAGGTGGTGGTGAAGATGGTCGTCGCCAGGCCGAGGCCGACCGCGCCTCCGGCGATCTGGAACATGTAGACGATGCCGCCGGCGAGGCTCGATCGCGAGGGGTCGAGGGCGGTGACGGCCGCGGTCGTCACCGAGGGATAGAAGAGGCCGACCCCGATGCCGGTGATGATCAACCCGGGGATCAGGGCGGTGTAGCCGGATTCGGCGCCGAACTGGGAGAGCAGGAAGGGGCCGACGACGAGGCCGACCGAGCCGGCGGTGACCACGGTCTTACCGCCGATCCGGTTGTAGAGCGGACCGGCGACGAACGAGGTCAGGGCGAAGACGGCGAGCATCGGCAGCATCCCGACCCCCGACTTCAACGGCGAGTAGCCGAGGATCTTCTGCATCAGCTGGGGGGCGTAGAGGACGGTGGTGAAGAAGACCGCCGACATCAGCAGGGTCGCCAGGCAGGCGGCGGTGAAGGGGCGGTTGCGGATGATGTCGCGCGGCACCAAGGCCGCGGCCTTCATCCGCGGCTCGACGAAGGCGAAGGCGATCGCGAGGGCTGCGGCGGCGACGAACATCGCCACCACCCGCGGGTCGCCCCACCCCCAGTCTGCCGCCTGGTCCATGCCGACCAGCAGGAACACCAGGGAGAGGGAGAGGGTGGCGATGCCGACGTAGTCGATTCGCCGCTCTTCGACCTCGACCGGAGGCTGGTGGACCTTGAGGTAGGTGACGACCATCGCCAGGGCCGCGATCGGGACGTTGAGGAAGAAGATCCAGCGCCAGCTGGCGAGCTCGGCCAGGGCACCGCCGACCAGGGGGCCCATCGCGTTGCCGATCCCGGCGGCACCGAGGATGAGGCCGCCGGCCAGCCCAGCCTTGCTTTCCGGCAGCGCGGCGAAGGTCATGCCGAGGATCGCCGGCCACATCAGCGCCCCGCCGATCCCCATTCCCACCCGGGCCGCTATCAGCAGGCCGGTGTTGGGGGCGAGGCCGCCGGCGACTGAGAAGACCGCGAAGATGACCGAGCCGATGAAGAAGACCCGGCGACGGCCGAACATGTCGGCGAGCTTTCCGCCTGTGACGATCGCCATGCCGAAGGTCAGCGCGTAGGCGTTGATCACCCACTGGGTGGTGCCGACGTCGGTGTCGAGATCGTGCTCGATCGACGGCAGGGCGACGTTGAGCGCGGTGAAGTCGTTGGCGATCACCAGCACGCCGAGCCCCATCGCGACCAGCGCCATCACCGTCCCCGGAGCCATCCGGTCTCCGTTGGCGGTGGCCGCGGCGCTCTCCACGGCGACCCACTCTAGGCGCCGACGCGGAGGTTTCTGTACCCGTCTAGCTCAGCTCGGCGAATAGCCGAGGGTCGTTGCTGCAGATGCCGTCCACCCCGATCTCGGCCAGCCGCCGCATCGCCTTCCGCTCGTCCACGGTCCAGGCGATCAGCTCGACTCCGGCGGCGCGGGTCGCGGCGGCCAATCGGGGGGTGATCACCGGGTGGTAGACCCACATCGCCTCGACCCCCATCCGCGGCAGCTCCGTCGCGGCCAGAGCGGGGGCGCGGCGCCGCATCAGCGCCAGCCCCGCGTAGACCAGGAGGATCGCCCAGCGCTTCGAGGTCCAGTCCCGCGTGACCTTGGGGTAGGTCCAGCCCCGCCTCAGCCCGGGCGCCAGCCGTCGCAGCCGCTCGAGCGTGCTCAGCTCCATCGTCGAGACCATCGTCCGCTCGACCAGGCCCCGCTCAGTCAGGGCTGCCACCAGCTCCACCTCGCGACCCGGGAGCTTGACGTCGCAATCGATCTCGACCCGATCGAGCGGCGGCCGGGTGAAGGCATCGAGGGTCTCGTCCAGGGTGAGCGGGTCGCGGCGGCGGGCGTCATGCCAGTCGTGGGCGACGACCAGCGGGGAGCGCTCGGATGCCGGCGCCTTCGGATGCCCGTCGGGGAGCCAGAGCACGTCGAACTCGATCATGTCGACGCCTGCCTCGACCGCGGCGGCGAAGCTCTCGAGCGTGTTTCCGGGCCGGATCCGGTCGGCGCCCTTGTGCCCCACCAGTCTCATCGGCGACTCCGTCCGCCCGGCTAGGGAGCAGCGCCAACCGGGACGCTGACCGTGACGACCTTCCACTCCCCGCCCACCCGCCGGAGGTCGAACAGGGTCGTCTCGCCGAAGCTGCCCGTCGGCTTCAGCAGCACCTTGGCGCTGCTGCCTTTGACCCTGACGTAGACGACCTTGAACCTCGGCTGTCTCGAGGGGCCCAGGGACGCGAGCGTCTGGCGGCATTTCGCGATCGCCGCCTTCGACGACCCGATGGTGGTGAGCGCGCAGACCGTGTTCTGATCGCCACGGGAGAAGGCGTTGAAGTAGGCCTGTGCCGCCGTCAGCGCCTCCCGCTCGACCCCGGTGAACCCGGCGGTCAGGTTCTGGTTCGGCGGCGGTCCGGTGGTCTCGGCGGAGGTCGAGCCGTCCGAGCCGCCGCAGCCGGCGAGGGAGACAAGGGCAGTGGTGACCGCCAGCAGCGGTACCGCGACTCGGAGCCGGCGCATCAGAACAGCTGGTTCTCCCCGGCGAAGATCTCCGAGACCGAGTCGTCGGTGAAGATCCGCCTGATCGAGTCGGCAAACGTTCCCGCCGTGGAAAGGACGGTTATGTTGTCGGGCGCTCCCGGCCGCAGGGGGATGGTGTCGGTGACCACGATGCGCTCGATGTGCGAGCTATCGTAGGCGAGACGCTCGTACGCCGGACCGGAGAAGACTCCGTGGGTGGCGCAGGCGATCACCCGTGCCGCGCCCTCATCGAGGACTGTCTGCGCGGCCGCGCAGAGCGTGCCCGCAGTGTCGATCATGTCGTCGACCAGGACCGCCGTCTTGCCCTTGACGTCGCCGACCACGTAGCCGATCTCGGCGACCTGCTGGGCCGGGCGCTCCTTCTCCATCACCGCCCAGTGGGACCCGACCTTGCGGGCAAAGTTCCGAGCGGATTTCACCCTGCCGGCGTCGGGGGAGACGATCACGAGGTCCTGATTGCCCTGATCCTGGTCGGTGAACCACTGGGTCAGCATCGGCATCGCGGTCATGTGGTCGACCGGGACGTGGAAGAAGCCCTGGACCTGGCCGGCGTGGAGGTCCATCGTGAGGACGCGGTCAACGCCGACCTGCTCCAGGCACTTGGCGACGACGCGGGCCGAGATCGGCTCGCGCGGGGCCGACTTCTTGTCCTGCCGCGCGTAGCCGTACCAGGGCATAACCGCGATGATCCGGTGGGCCGAGGCGCCCTGGGCGGCGTCCGCCATCATCAACAGCTCCATCAGGGCATCGTTGGGGGTCATCCCCGTCTGCTCGTTGGCACAGGTCGACTGGACGAGGAAGACATCCGCCCCGCGGATCGACTCCTCGTAGCGGCAATAGACCTCGCCATCGGCAAAGGTCTTCAGCGTCACCTGGCCGACGTCGAGGTCGAGCTTGTTGGCGATCTTGGCGGCCAGGTCCATTGAGCAGCGGCCGCCGAAGACCATCATCCGCTTCGAGTAGTCGTGCGGGATCGCGGTCGCCGGTCGGGCTTCGGGCATCGTGCTCAAGAGTCGTCTTCCTCTTCGCTTTGCGGCGCCTTGCGCTTCGAATAGTCGGCGATGTTCCGCTGCTCGCCCGCCGAGACCGCCAGCGACCCCGGCGGGACGTCGGAGCGGATGACCGCGCCGGCGCCAGTGTAAGCCCCATCGCCGATGTCAACAGGCGCGACCATCATCGTGTCGACGCCGATCCGCACGTGGTCGCCGATCACCGTCCGGTGCTTGCGGGACCCGTCGTAGTTGGCGGTGATCGCGCCGGCGCCAAGGTTCGAGCCGGAGCCGACGGCCGCGTCCCCGAGATAGGAGAGGTGCGGGACCTTTGAGCCCTCGCCGATCTCGGAGTTCTTGATCTCGACGAAGGAACCGGCCTTGGCGCCGTCGCGCAACACCGTTCCCGGCCTCAGGTGAGCGAAGGGCCCGACCGTGCATCGGTCGAGCACCTCGCACTCGACCAGGTAGGAGTGAGGCACCGTCACCTCACGCCCGAGAGTGGTGTCGATCAGAGTCGTGTGCGGCCCGACGACCGACCCCGGGCCGACCTCGGTGCGGCCGTGAAGGCTGGTCCCGGGTTCGAGCCGGACGTCGGCGCCGAGGGTGACGTCTGCATCGACCCAGGTCGAGCCGGGGTCGGCTACGGTCACCCCGGCGAGCATGTGCCGCTCCAGGATCCGCGCCCGTGCCGCGGCCTCGGCCGTGGCGAGGTCTACCCGGTTGTTGACGCCGAGGCTCACGGCCTCGTCGGTGGCGAGGTGGGCCGCGACCTTGAGGCCCTCGGCCCGCATCAGCGGCAGGACGTCGCCGAGGTAGTACTCGCCCTGGGCGTTGTCGTTGCCGATCCGCCCCAGGGCCTCGGCCAGCGGGGCGGCGGCGAAGGCGTAGGTCCCGGTGTTGATCTCCTTGATCGCCAGCTCCTCGGCGGTCGCGTCCCCGGGTTCCTTGGCCTCGACGATCCGCTCGAGGTCGCCGCGGTCGTCGCGAAGGATGCGCCCATAGCTGCCGGGATCCTCGAGGATCGTCGTCATCACCGTGGCGGCGGCCCCGCTCTCGGCGTGAGCCGAGAGGAGGGCGGCGACGACATCTGCCGAGATCAGCGGATGGTCGCCGGAGAGGACGACGACCGTATCCGAGGAGGCGATCAGGTCTCCCGCCGCCCGGACAGCCCCGCCGGTGCCGTTGGCCTCTGGCTGGATCACGGTCTCGGTGCCCTCTGGCAGCGCGGCGGAGATGTCGAGGCCAGGAGAGACGATCACCGCAATCCGCCCGGCCCCGGCCTCACTGGCCGCAAAGATCGGCCAGGAGACGAGCGGCCGGCCGCAGACCGGGTGCAGGACCTTGGGCAGCGAGGAACGCATCCGCGTTCCCTCGCCGGCGGCCATGACAAGGACGGTTGGGGCCTTGCTCACCCGCGAGATCGTAGACCGGACCGGGTTGTGGTGGATTCCATCGAAATCGATGGGTGGAATCCGTCCATATGGAAGACGGAATCCACCCGTCGACGGGGGGCCCCGTGGGATGGGCGGACGCGGAGGCTAGGCCGAGCGGGATCTGGCCAAGTCGCGACCGGCCAGGGCGGCGCTGTTCAGGCTCCAGCCGGCGAAATCGGCGCTCAATGGACCGCCGACTTCAGCCCGACCATGACCAGCCCCAGCCCGGCGCTGATCCCGGTGAGGACGATCGTCCCGATTACCCCGGCCCTGCGGCGACGGGCGGCGATGAAGCCAAAGGCAGCCAGAAGCGCAACTCCGACGAGCAGGGCCAGCGACTCGGAATGGTCCTCGGAAAGCAGTCCGACCGGCGTCGCCAACAGCACCACGGCGGGTGGAAGGGCCCCGAGCACCAAGGGCAACTGCCGGACCAGCGCCTCGCGCACCGCCGGCGCGGTGATCGGCGCTCGATCGACCACGCCCGATGCGAGGATGTGGGCATAGGCGTGGGCAAGCCAGAAGATGATCGCGCTGCCCATCACCCCGGCGAAGGTCGCGACCGGCCCCACCTTCGGCTGCTCGCTGAAGGCCCCGATCAGCGCCGTCGCCAGGACGATCCCGTAGATGACCCCGGCGAGATCGAGCCGGGAGAGCTCGCGCTCCCTTGTGGCCGATTCCATGCCGCGACTCTATGGCGGTCCCGGCGTCGCTAAGGTCGGAGCGCGATCCGGGGTGGTGTAACCGGCAGCACGCCTGGTTTTGGTCCAGGAAGAGGGCGTTCAAATCGTCCCCCCGGAATAGCCTCACCGCCCACGCTCGTGGCGTCGATCGGCGCTATTGTCCGCCCTTCAGGAGAGGACAGGGGCAGGGCCCGCGGGGGCGGCCCGCCCAGACACGGACACAGACGGAGAGACATGCGCAAGCTCATTGCCCTTTCGGTCGCCTTGGCCGGGCTCACCTTCGCACCGGCCGCGAACGCCGCCATCTCCGACGTCTTCAACGGAGACGTCAGCTGCACCGTGCAGGGAGACGGCGTCCGCTTCTGCGGAAACACCAGTCCCCGCAGCACGACCAAGGCCTTCGACGGCGTCCCGATCGACGTCAACGTCGCCTTCCCGCCCGTGCCTGCCTCGGGGCCCGACGGCGACTTCCCCCTGGTGATGATGTTCCACGGCTACGGCGGCTCCAAGCTCAGCCTCTCCTCGATGCACCGGTGGCTCGACCGTGGCTACGCGACCTTCAGCATGACCGACCGCGGCTTCAACCAGTCCTGCGGCAATGCGGCCTCCGTCGCCGCCGACCCGACCGGCTGCGCCAACGGCTACATCCGGCTGATGGACGATCGCTACGAGGTCCGTGACGCCCAGGACTTCGCCGGCAAGCTGGCCGACGAGGGGCTCGTCTCCCCAACCAAGATCGGTGCCGTCGGCGGCTCCTACGGGGGCGGTATGTCGATGGCCCTGGGGGCGCTGAAGGACCGCCAGATGCTGCCCGACGGCACCCTGGTCCAGTGGAAGAGCCCGGGTGGCACCCCGATGTCGCTGGCGGCGGCGGCGCCTGAGGTTCCCTGGACCGACCTCTCATACTCGCTGACCCCGAACGGCAGCACCCTCGACTACGTCTCCGATGCCTCCTACAGCGGCCGGCTCGGTGTCTACAAGCAGTCATTCGTCGGCGGGCTGTACCTCGTCGGCTGCGTGCTCAACGGGATCTGCGCGCCGGTGGGCACCGACCCCGACGCCGACATCACCGGCTGGAACACGCGGCTGAACGCCGGCGAGCCCTACGACGGGGACCCGGCGGTGGCGGGCATCCTCGATGAGATCAAGAAGCATCACTCCTCCTTCTACATCGATCACTCCGAAGCTCCGGCACCGATGCTGATCTCGAACGGCTGGACCGACGACCTGTTCCCGGCTGACGAGGCGATCCGCTTCTACAACCGCACCAGAAGCCAGTATCCCGAGGCGCCGGTCTCGCTCTTCTTCATGGACTTCGGCCACATGCGCGGCCAGAACAAGGGCGCCGACGTCGCCCTGCTGGCGGCCCGCGAGGAGGCCTGGTTCGACCACTACATCAAGGGCACCGGCGCCGACCCCTACCACGGGATCGAGACCCTGACCCAGACCTGTCCCAAGGCGAGCGCCTCCGGCGGTCCCTTCTTCGCCAAGGACTGGGGGCACGTGTCCAAGGGCGAGGTCCGCCTCGGCTCGACGGCAGTGAAGTCGATCGAGCCGACCGCCGGCGACCCGGCGATCGGTAACGCCTTCGACCCGGTCTCGGGCCCCGGTGCCTGTGCCCAGGCCTCGGCCGCCGACCAGGCCGGCACCGCCACCTACCGCCTGCCGGCGGCGACCGGAACCGGCTACACCCTGATGGGCTCGCCGACCGTGGTCGCCGAGTTCAAGCTGACCGACAGCAGCTCCCAGGTCGCCGCCCGCCTGCTCGACGTCGGGCCCGACGGCAAGGAGACCCTGGTGGACCGGGGGCTCTGGCGCCCGAAGACCGACCCGGGCTTCGTCGAGCAGGTGTTCCAGCTGCACCCGAACGGCTGGCACTTCGACGCCGGACACATCGCCAAGCTCGAGCTGCTGCCGAACGACGCGCCCTACGGCCGCGCCTCCAACGGCCAGAAGGTCGTCAAGGTGAGGAACCTGACCCTTACCTTGCCGGTGCTGGAGAAGCCCGGCTCACTCGGCGGCGTGGTCAAGGCGCAGTCACCGAAGTTCCTCCCCGCCGGCTACGAGCTCGCACCCGGGTTCGAGAACTTCGGCAAGGCCCGGCCCAGGATCACCGAAGCGATCGAGGTCCGCGGCAAGCGCCTCGTGGCCAAGGTCGAGTGCCCGCCGCGGTTCCTCGCCTGCCACAAGGGGAAGATCGTCGTCACCGGCGCTCCCGAGCGGGGCAAGGCTGGCCGGGGCGTGATCGGCAGCGGCAGCTTCTCGGGGACCGGTGGCGAGACCACGTCCGTGGCCATGGCGATGAACGCCCGGGGGCGGGAGCTCTTCCGCGTTCGCGACAACCTGCGGGTCAAGGTCAAGATCACCAGCGCCGAGACTCCCGAGGCCGGGACTCAGACGAACGCGGCCCGCAACTAGTCCTCGGGCCCGCGCGGAACCTGGCCGGCCGCGGCTCCCGGCTCCATTGCCGGGCCGCGGGAGGAGGAGATGCCGAGCACCCGCATCGCCTTGAGGCCTAGCCCGAGCTTCTCGCGCCCGACCGTGGCCGAGACGTCGTGCCCGCACAGCTCCTTCGCCCGCTCGAGCCGGTAGCGGATCGTGTGCCGGTGGGTGAACAGCTGCTTGGCGGTGGCTGCGACGTTGCCGTCGTTGTCGAGGTAGGCCTCGATCGTCAGCACCAGCTCGGTCTCGTACTGCTCGTCGTAGGCGGCCAGGGGCTCGATCGTCTCCGCGTAGAAGCGCTCCAGCTCCCCGGGGTCCTCGCTCATCGCCGGCAGCAGCAGCCGGTAGGCGCCGGTGTCCTCAAAGGCGAGCAGCGGGTGCCCTTCGGCCTCGCCGACGTTGACCGCAAGGCGGGCCTCGTTGCCGGCGCGGTAGAGATCGACTGGGTCGGCGGCGCGGCGGCTGCGGCCAATGGTCGAGTGGAAGGCCGAGAGGCTCTCCGCCAGCTCCCCTTCGAGGGCCCCCGCGGCGCGCGCGATCCGCGCCTCCTCTGCGGCGGGAACGATGATCGCGACCACCGCCGCCTCGGCCTCCTCGAGCGCAGCCAGGGTCCCCGGGGCCGCCGAGCGCAGAGACCGGATCGCGAGCGTCAGCACCCGGGTCCTCCACTCGCCCGTCTGAGCCGCCCGCGGCACGGCCCGCAGGATCAGCACGCCAGCTCCCTGCTCGAGGTCGGCGCCGAGCTCGGCGGCCCGGGCGCAGATGTCGCCGCGGTCGGTGACCTCGCGTGCGAGCACAGCGTGGACGAAGCCGGCGGCGGCCTCCTCGCTCTCCCACTCGGGCGAGCGGGCGCGCTCCAGCTCGAGGGCGAGCAGCGTCGCCACCATGCGGGCGATGGCCGCGTCCGGCTCGGTCTTGCTGCGGTAGCGAAGCTCCCCGACGGCGCTGTCGGCGACCTTGCAGCCCGACCGAGACCACCCCCTCCCCACCGGCCAGCAGCCGCCGCTCCTGGTCGGGCGAGGCGCCGGCGACGGCGAGCACCGCGCTGGAGCGGTCGATCAGGGCGACGCTGGCGCCGAGGACCCGCGCGGCGGCCCGCGCCACGGCGGGCAGGCCGGCGCCTGACTCGACCGCTTCCGCAAGCCCGTCAAGGGTTCCGGCATCTCCCGTTTTTGCAGGGGTTTTCGGCGTCCTTCCGGTCGTCACGACCTGCCGATTATCCCCACCCGGCGTCTGCGGCGCCGGATTGCGGCCTGCCCCCGGGTCAACCCTGGCTGAAGAGGTCGGTGATCTCGTTGTAATTGACGACGATCAGGACCCCGATCCCGACTCCGATCGAGACCAGGACCAGCAGCACGAACAGCGACAGGAAGCCGGCGGCGATCTTCTCCCAGGCCCGCCCGTACGAACTCAACGCGGGGACCAGGATCAGGGTCACGAACGCGACCAGGCTGATCAGCCCGGCGGCGCCGAAGATCAGGTACTCGTTGCCGATCGTCGCCAGCGCCACGGCTGTCAGGGAGACTCGGATGCAGCTGTCGGCTTCGATACCACCTGGGAGGGATTCTGGCGCAACTGGGCGACGACCAGCGCGATCCCGGCGCAGAGAGCAAAGGCCGAGGCGCCCAGCGCCCAACCGGCGCTGACGTCGCTCAGGTAGTGGACCCCGAGGTAGACGCGGGAGAGCCCGATCAGCCCCGCCAGGCCGATCCCGCCGAGGACGACCCCGGTACCGCGTGCCATTCCCGGACGGAGTCGCATCACGATCGTCACCGCGAGCCAGACATAGAAGGTCGAGTAGGCAGCGTGGCCGCTGGGGAACGAGGAGCCGGCCGCAGAGACGAGCCCACCCTCGGGCCGCGGGCGATCAACTGCGTCCTTTAACACGTGCAGGCCGGCGATGACCAACACCATGCCTGCGACCAGGACCCAGAACTCCCACCAGCGGCGGGCGAGGGCGAGGGCCACGGCGCAGCCGAAGGCCAGGGTCCAGACAAGGGCGGGCGAGCCCAGTGCGGTCACGGCCTTCGCCAGGGTCGTCAGCCAGGAGGTCTGGATCGAGTCGACCACGTCCTGCGCGGTGACGTCGCCCGGCGTCGGACCCGGATCCCCGGAGACGATCACGGTGTAGGCGACGAGGACGAAGAGGCCGACGGACAGGGCCGCCATCGTGCTTGTGAACTCCAGGCCGAACGTCCCTCCAGGGGTGAGGCGGTTCCAGACGAAGCGCGCCTGCGGCTGAAACCGGCGACCGAGCGGCGGCAGCCACGCCGTGGCCCGGTGCTGCTCCATCCACTCAACCGCCAGGCGGCGGTTCCCCGGCACGCGCAGGAAGCGGAAGGCGACGACCGAGCCGACCGTGACCACGATCAGCGTGCCGAGAATGAAAGCGCCGCGCCCCGCATACTCGGCGGCGGTATCGATGCTGCGCGAGAAGAAGTAGCCGATGAGGATATGGGCGGAGGCCCAGATACCGGTCCCGAGGATGCTGTAGGGGACGAAGGCCCGGTAGCGCATCCCCGAGCTTCCGGCGACGAACGGCGCCAGCGCCCGGACCAGGCTGATGAAGCGTCCGATCAGGATCGTCTTGCCGCCGTGGCGGGAGAAGTAGTCCTCGACCCGCCTGAACCGCTCCTCGCTGATGCCCACCCGGGGCCCGTGGCGGAGGACGAAGCCGCGGCCGAGGCGGCGGCCGACGAAGAAGCTGGTCGTATCGCCGAGCCAGGCCGCAAACCACCCGATTGCGATCAGCAGGTAGAGGTCCACCGCCCCCTGGCCGGCGACGGCGCCGCCGATCAGCATCACCGTCTCCCCGGGGACCACGAGCCCGACGAAGGCCCCGGTCTCGAGGAATGCGAGGGCGCCGACCAGCAGATAGGTCCATGCCCCGAGGGCGTTGGAAACGTCCTCCAGCAGCCCCTGAAGGTTCCCGTGCGGGATCAGACGGCTGATCACGTAGTAGACCGCGACCACGGCGATCGCGACCAGGACCAGGCCGAGGTGCCTGTTTCGCAGCGAGTCGGGGATCCTCAAAGCGTCGCCCCGCCTTCGCAGACGATCGCCTCATCGCGGCCGAGCCGCGCCGCCGCCGCCCGGGCGGAGCCGAGGTCGGAGAAGACGCCGAACGCGGTTGGGCCCGAACCCGTCATCGCAGCCGGCGCCGCACCAGCGTCACGCAGCGCCGAGATCGCGTCGCCGATCTCCGGGCGCAGGGAGAGGGCGGCCGGTTCGAGGTCGTTGCCAAGCAGCTCAGCGTAGGCCAGCGGCGAAGAGCCGGAGCCGGCGGCAGCCATCAACCCGGCGGCGATCGCGTTCAGCTCGGTTTCGCCGCGGCCGAGGCCGAGGCGGTCGGCTTCGGCGAAGACGTCGGCCGTCGGGAGCCCGCCACCGCCGGGCAGCAGGACGACGGCGTGCCGCTCAGGGTCGGGCAGCCGCCGGATCCTCTCCCCGGCGCCCTCCACCAGCGCCATCGCCGGCAGCAGCTGCGAAGGAACGTCGGCCCCGATCTCGGCCGCGATCTGTTCCAGCTCCGCGACCTCTCCCCGGGCCAGGCGCAGCACCGCGGCGGCGTCGGCGCTGCCGCCGCCCAGTCCCGCCGCAACCGGTATCCGCTTCTCGATCCGCACCCGAAGCGGCGGATGGTCCCAGCCGTGCCGGCGCAGCGCAGCGAGCGCGGAGGCCGCGAGGTTCTCCCCCTCCACCCCGGGACAGACCACCTCGTCCGACTCTCCCGCGGTCTCGATCTCGATCGTGTCGGCGAGGGTCAGCGGCTCGAAGAGGGAGCAGATCCGGTGCAGCCCATCCTCGCGGCGCCCGCCGAGGAAGAGGCAGAGGTTGAGCTTGGCCGCGGCCAGCAGTGGTTCGGGCATGCCTGCCCTCAGGCCGCCTTCGAAAGGGCCTCGAACTGTTCCGGCGCCAGCGACTCGGCCCTGGCGTCCGCGGGCAGCCCGAGGTCGGCGAGCGCCGTGCGGATCGCTTCGATCCGGCCCGGCTCTGCCAGCTCGAGCGATCGTGCCAGCGACTTACGCCTGTGGGCGAAGGCCTCGCGCACCAGACGCCTGGTGGCCGCGTCGGCGCCGGGCCCCCTGCGGGTCATGCGAAGCACCGCCGATTGGACCCGTGGTCTCGGCTTGAAGACGGCCGGGTCCACCCGCCGCGCGATGCGAACGTCGGCGGCGAGCTGGACCAACACCGAGGCCGAGCCGTAGGTGCGGGACCCGGGATCCGCCCGCAGCCGCTCGGCGATCTCGCGCTGAACCATCACGGTCCATTCGCGGACCAACGGCAGTTCGGCGATCGTCCGCACTATCACCGGCGTCGCCACCGAGTAGGGGAGGTTGGAGACGACCGCCGTCGGGGCAGGGTCGAGAGTCGCGAGGTCGAGCCTTAGCGCGTCGCCCCAATGGATCTGGACGTGTGGCTCCCGCGCCACAGCCGCCAGCGCACCCTCGAGCCGGCGATCGAGCTCGATCGCGTGCACATGGCCGGCGACGTCCCCCAGCCGCCGGGTCAGGACGCCCTCGCCGGCGCCGATCTCGAGCACGACGTCACCGGACCCGACGCCCGACTCGCGCACGATCGCGTCGAGCAGGTTCGGGTCGGCGAGAAAGTTCTGGCCCAATCTCGGGGGCGGCGGCGACACGATCCCTCACCATCCCAGGAGCCGTGCGGCGTTCGCCTCGATCGTGCGCTCGAGCTGCGCCGCGGTGACTCCACGGACCTCGGCGATCGCCTCGGCCGTGACGACCACGTTCGCGGGCTGGTTCGGCCTTCCCCTCAGGATCTGGGGTGCGAGGTAGGGGGAGTCGGTCTCGACCAGCAGGAGGTCGTCGGGGACGGCCGCGGCGGCGGCCCGCAGCTCCCCGGCCTTCGGGTAGGTGACGTTGCCGGCGAATGAGCAGTACCAGCCCCGCTCGGCGGCGGCATCGACCCGCTGGGGGGCCGAGAAGCAGTGCAGGATCACCGGCCCCCGGGCCCGCTCGTCGAGGGTCGCGAAGGCCTCATCCACCGCCTCCGTGGACCCCTCGGGGTCGCGAACGTGGATCACCACCGGCAGGCCGGCGTCGCCCGCGATCTCAATCTGGGCCGCGAAGGCGGCGCGCTGGTCGGCGCGCGGAGCGCCGTCGCGGTAGTAGTCGAGCCCGGTCTCACCGATCGCGAGCACCGACGGGTCGACGGCGAGACCGGCGATGTCGGTGGCCGCCGTCTGGTCGAACCCCTCGGCCGCATTGGGGTGGCGGCCGACGCTCGCGAACACCTCGGAGAACTCCCCGGTGAGGGCGATCGCCTCGCGGTTGCCGGCCTCGTCGAGGCCGATCGTGAGGATCCGCCGCACTCCGGCGACGCGGGCGGCGGCCAGCAGTTCCCCGGCGGCCGGCTC
This sequence comes from uncultured Actinomycetes bacterium, assembly GCA_963840235.1. Taxonomy (GTDB): domain Bacteria; phylum Actinomycetota; class Thermoleophilia; order Solirubrobacterales; family 70-9; genus JBBRHQ01. The sequence goes on along the minus strand of CAWIYC010000001.1, from coordinate 369,342 downwards.
GCAAAGTGAGAGGTGGGCGTGGGTGTCGACCACTTCGCAGAGTCTAGGAACGGGGGGCGCGTCCTCAGCGGCCAGACTTGATGGCGGCGGCGGCCGGCCGCCGCCGCCCTAGCGCTTGAAGTGGAAGGTCTTGCGGTCGGTGTGCTTGATGTTGGTGAGCAGGTTCCGGGCCGTGACCTCGATCTTCATGCTCGAGACCCGGAAGTTGTCCTGGAGGTCCCGCTTCGCCGGGCCGTTGAGGGTGAGCTTGACCTCTTTCGGATGCCCCTGACGGATCGTCCCCGAGAGGCTCACCGGCAGGTTCGGCCCCGGCAGCCGCAGCTTTCCCCGGACCTTGACGAAGGAGTCGGCCGAGACGAAGATCGGGAACTTCAACACCTTCAGGGCGCGGAGCTTGTGCGGCCCGCCGATCCTCACCGGGGGCCCGGCGCTTGCGCCGGCGCCTGCACTGGCGCCGGCCTGGCCGACGACAAGGGACATCATCGCCACGGCAACGATCAGGCCAACGCGTACACGCTTCAACTCACCCTCCTCGATCAAGGTTGCGGACACCCCGACCCTACAGTTCAAACAGGCGCCTCGACCTTCGGGAACAACGGCGGCAGCCGCTCGGTCCGCGCCCCGCCTCCACGGGAGCCGAGCTCTGCCAGTTCACGGCCCTCCTCGCCCAGGGCCGCCAGCAGGCACTCGCTCGAAGACGGCAGGTACGGCAGCAGCAGCAGGGTCACGACCCGCAGCCCCTCGGCCAGGTTGTAGAGGGCGCTGTCGAGGGCGTCGGCCTCTCCCCCGTCCTTCGCCAGCTCCCAGGGCCTGGTCTCCTCGACGTAGCGGTTGAGGCGCCGCACCAGGATCCAGATCTCCTCCAGAGCGCCGCTGATCTGGGCCTCGTCGAGCAGCGTCCGCACCCGTTCCCCCGCTCCCTCGAAAGCGACGGCGAGCTCAGGGTCGACATCGCCCCCCGGTATGACGCCTTCGCGATAGCGGTCGATCATCGCCAGGGTGCGGCTGGCGAGGTTGCCGAAGTCGTTGGCCAGCTCGGTCTCGTAGCGGGCCTCGAAGCCGGCGGTCGAGATCGAGCCGTCCTGGCCGAAGCTGACCTCGCGGAAGAGGTAGTAGCGCAGGGCGTCGGCGCCGAAGCGGTCGATCACCTCGAAAGGGTCGAGGACGTTGCCGAGCGACTTCGACATCTTCTTCTCGCCCATCAGCAGGTAGCCGTGGATGACCATCCGCTGCGGCGGCTCGAGATCGGCCGCCATGCACAGGGCGGGCCAGATGACCGCGTGGAACTTGAGGATGTCCTTGGCCATCACGTGCAGGTTCGCCGGCCAATAGCGGTCGCTGAGGTCCTCGCCCTCGCGGGCGAAGGTGAGAGCCGTGTAGTAGTTGAGGAGCGCGTCGAACCAGACGTACATCCGCTGCGAGTCGTCCCATGGCAGCTTCATCCCCCACTTCAGCTTCGGCCGTGAGAGCGAGACGTCCTCGAGCCCCTGCTTGATGAACGAGACCGCCTCGTTGCGGCGGAAATCGGGGACGACGAAGTCCGGGCGCTCCTCGTAGAGCCGCTCGAGCCGCTCCTGAAATTCGGAGAGCTTGAAGAACCAGTTCTCCTCCCGCACCCGGTCGAGGGGGATCTCGTGGATAGGGCAGGTGTTGCCGGGACCGAGCTCGCGCTCGGTCTTGAAGTCGGCGCAGCGCGGGCAGTACCAGCCCTCGTAGACGCCCTTGCTGACCCAGCCGTTGTCGTAGACCCGTTGCATGATCTCGGCGACCTTGGCCCCGTGACGGGGGTCGGAGGTGCGAATGAAGAAGTCGTTGGTGACCTCGATCTTCGGCATCAGCGCCCGGAACTTCTCCGTGTTGCGGTCGGCAAGCTCCTGGGGGCTGATCCCCTCGCGTTCGGCCGCGGTCGCGATCGGCTCGCCGTGCTCATCGGTGCCGGTGAGAAAGAAGACGTCCTCTCCCCGCTGGCGCATGTGGCGGGCGAGGATGTCGGCCGCCATCGTCGAGTAGGCATGGCCGAGGTGCGGCTCGGCGTTGACGTAGTAGATCGGGGTGGTTACGTAGTACGACACGGAAGTTGAGGGTAGAGAGGCGTCCAGGGGGCCTACCGCCTCGCCTCCCTGCCGGTGAGGGCGCGGTAGAGCTCATTTGCCCGGGTGCCGGTGAGGGCGGCGACGACGCTGGCGGCGGCCCGGGGCCGGGCGCCGGAGGAGACCAGGTGTCGGAGGGCGTCGACGGCGAAGCTGATGTCGTCGCCGTGCTCGTCGGCCTGGGCGGGACCGATCACGAGCACGATCTCGCCCTTGACGTCGGACCGGAACCTGCGGGCGAGCTCGGCGAGGGTTCCCCGCGAGACCTCCTCGTGCAGCTTCGAGATCTCGCGGCAGACTGCGGCGGGGCGGTCCGGCGCGATCGCCGCCAGCGCCGCCAGTGACTCCCCCACCCGGCGCGGAGACTCGAATGCGATCACGGTCTCGGTCGAGCGCAGGACGCGCTCCATCTCCCCGGTCCGCTTCGGCAGGAAGCCCTCGAAGCGCCAGCGGTCGGTCGGCAGCCCCGATGCGACCAGCGCCACTGGCACGACCGAGGGGCCGGGCAGCACCTCGACCTCGAGGTTGCGGTCGATGCAGGTGCGGATGAGGCGAAAGCCGGGGTCGGAGATCGCCGGCATGCCGGCGTCGGAGACGAGGGCGACGCGGGCGCCGCGCTCGATCCGCTGCGCCAGGTCCTTCGCCCGCGGAGCCTCGTTGCCCTCGTGGTTCGAGACCAGGTGGGGGGCCGGCCGGATCCCGATCTTCTCCAGCAGGGAGCCGGTCCGGCGGGTGTCCTCGCAGGCGATGTAGTCGGCCGAGACGAGGGCCTCGCGCACCCGCGGCGTGACGTCGCCGAGGTTGCCGATCGGGGTCGGGCAGACGATCAGTCTTCCGGCCACGGGATCAGCCCTCTCGCCCGAGCTCGATCCGCGCCATCGCGGCGGCGCCGATCATGCCAGCGTCGGGCCCGAGCTCGGCTGCGAGCACCGGGGTGGCGTTCATCGGCGCCAGAGCCCGCGAGCGGACCTCCTCGCGGGCCGGCGCCAGCAACAGCTCTCCGGCGGCGATCACGCCCCCGCCGACGACGATCACCTCCGGGTTGAAGATGTTGGCGAAGCTGGTCAGCGCAGCGCCCAGCCGGCGACCGATCAGCGCCACCACCGCGACCGCGGTCTCGTCTCCCGCCAGGGCGGCCTCGGTCACCGCCCGTCCGTCGATCTCGCCGCCACCGGCCGCCAGCCGGCCAAGGGCCGAGTCCGGCTCGCTCTCGGCCGCCTCGCGGCCCTCGCGCCCGAGCGCCGTCCCCGACGCCAGCGCCTCGACGCAGCCGTGGCCGGGGCAGTTGCCCTGGCAGCGGGGGCCCTCCAGCTCGACGATCGTGTGGCCCAGCTCGGCCGCCGCCCCGATCGAGCCGCGGTACAGATCGCCGTCGATGATCAGCCCGCCGCCGATCCCGGTCCCGACCGTGACCATGACCGCGAACCGGGCCCCCTTGGCGGCGCCGTAGAGATTCTCGGCCAGGGCCGCGACGTTGGCGTCGTTGTCGACGAATACAGGCAGCCCCGTCTGCTCGGCGACCAGGTCGCGGATCGGCGAGTCGGTGATCGGCAGGTTGACCGAGGCGATCGCGACGCCGCGCACGTGGTCGATCGTCGCCGGAATGCCGAGGCCGGCCGCGATCACGCCCGGGCGCGCCTGCCTCGCCTCCTCGATCTCGCGCACGAGCATCTCGACCAGCTCGTCCTCGTTCTGCCCGGTGGATCGCTCCTTGCTCTCCCAGAGGACGTTGCGATCCTCGTCGAGCACGCCCAGGAGCATCTTGGTCCCGCCGAGGTCAACACCGATGGTCTCGCTCACCCCGATGACCCGGCGCTTTCAAGGAACGGGGGCGTTGGGCAGGAATAGAGGGGCATCGGCACTATTTCTAGCCTTTCATGCCTTCCGACGGCGAACAGCAGCCCTCCGGCAAGCCGGAGTACAAGGTTTACCGCTCCCGCAAGGGGATGCTCTCGCGCTTCCGCAGCCCGGATCTCTCCGGCCTGCGGGAGCGAACCAAGAAGGCTCCGAAGGGCGAGAAGGGCCGCGGTGGCCGCAAGGTAAAGCCCGGGGGGCCCCGTCCCGGCAGCCGCCGGCGCCGGGTCTTGAAGTGGGTCGGGATCGCGGTCGGCGGCTGGATTCTGCTGAGCATGCTGGCCTTCATGGTCTCGGCCCAGTTGCAGGCGTTCAAGCTCTCGGGCGACGCCAGGGACGTCCTCGGCGGAAATCCCTTCCTTCTCGCCAGCCCGCAGACGATCCTGGTGTTGGGGACCGACGCGCGGCCACCCGACACCAAGGAGCCCGGCGCCGCTCCGTCGCAGAAGTGCTTCGACCAGCAATCCCGCGGCGACGCCCCCCACGATGGCTGCTCGCCCGGTCAGTTCCGCGCCGACACCCTGATGCTGATCCGCGCCGGGGGGGGCAGCTTCCGCAAGCTCTCGATCCCGCGCGACAGCTTCGCCGAGATCCCCGGGCAGAGCCCGCAGAAGATCAATGGCGCCTTCGCCTTCGGCGGGGCGAAGCTGCAGATCCAGGCGGTCGAGAAGTTCCTCGGCATCGACATCGACCACGTCGCGATCATCGACTTCACCGGCTTCGAGGACCTGATCAACGCCGTCGGCGGGGTCGAGGTGGACGTCCCCCACAAGCTCTGTGCCGACATCTCCGGCGGCGCCGGCGGCGGCCAGGGAGGGATCACACTGAGGCTGGGGCAGGGGGAGAACACGCTCGACGGGCAGAAGGCCCTCGCCTACGCCCGGGTGCGCAAGCCCAGCCCCTGCCCCGGCCCCGGCAAGAGCGCCTTCGCCCTCGGCTACAGCGACTTCGACCGGGCCAAGGCGCAGCAGGCCGTGATCAGCGGCATCAAGAGCCGCCTCACCGACCCGCTGCGGATCCCCTACAACTTCGTCAAGGGCCCGATCATCGGCTGGGAGGCGCCGAAAGCGTTCGTCAGCGACATGGGCTTCTTCACCATGCCGCAGCTGATCCTGGCCGCGGGGATCGGCGGAGACTCGTCGCCCGACGTGCTCTGCGCCGGCGCCAGCGCGGGCTGCAGCCCCGGGCCCGGCGGCAGCATCGAGGTGCCCGAATCGGTCAGGCAGAACGCCGTCGACCGGTTCCTCAACGGTTAGCGCCCTGCGATAATCGCCCGCCCGTGCCGATCTACGAGTACAAGTGCACCAACGGCCACACGTTCGAGGCGATCCAGAGGATGGCCGACGATCCCCTGACCGAGTGCGAGGAATGCGGCGCTCCGGTCGAGCGGGTCTTCCACCCGGTGGCCGTGCATTTCAAGGGCTCCGGCTTCTACACCACCGACTACGGCTCGAAGTCGAAGTCGAAGACATCCGGCTCCTCCGACGGCGAGCCGAAGTCCTCCGAGGGCGAGTCGAAATCCTCCGAGGGCGAGTCGAAGAAGTCCTCTGGCGCCTCCGACTCCGCCTCCGGTGGCAAGAGCGAGAAGACGGCCAAGAGCTCGACCGGCGGCGACTGAGCCCCGCGCGTCCCTTGCGTCCCCTCCTCGTTCTCTAGCCTGCCCCCATGCCCGCCGAGCCCTCTCCCGACGTTTCCATGGACGAGATCGTCGCCCTCTGCAAGCGGCGTGGCTTCATCTTCCCCTCGTCGGAGATCTACGGCGGCCTCGGCTCAACCTACGACTACGGCCACTACGGCGTCTTGCTGAAGAGCAACGTCAAGGCGGAATGGTGGAGGGCGATGCTCGGGGAGCGCGACGACATCGTCGCCCTCGACTCGGCGATCCTCCAGCACCCGCGGGTATGGGAAGCGTCCGGCCACCTCGAGGGCTTCACCGACCCCCTCGTGGACTGTCGCACCTGCAAGCTGCGCTTCCGGGCCGACAAGATCGACGACGGCCGCTGCGGGCAGAAGCCCTCGAAGCTGCCCGGGGAAGGACCGGATTGCGACCTGACCGAGGCGCGCCAGTTCAACCTCATGTTCGAAACGCAGATCGGCCCCGTGGCCGGCGAGGGCGCCGAGGTCTACCTGCGACCGGAGACGGCTCAGGGGATCTTCATCAACTTCAAGAACGTGCTCCAGTTCGCGCGCAAGCGGCCGCCGTTCGGGATCGCCCAGGTGGGCAAGTCCTTCCGCAACGAGATCACCCCCGGGAACTTCATCTTTCGCACCCGCGAGTTCGAGCAGATGGAGATGGAGTATTTCGTACCTCCTGCCGAGGCGGAGCGCTATTACCGGGAGTGGATCGAGCTGCGGCGCGAGTGGTACCTCGACCTGGGAATCCGGCCAGACTACCTCCGGGTCCGCCCGCATGAGGCCGACGAGCTTTCCCACTACTCCTCGGGCACAAGCGATATCGAGTACCTGTTCCCGATCGGCTGGTCCGAGCTGGAGGGGATCGCCAACCGCGGCGATTTCGATCTCAGCCAGCACGCCAAGTTCTCCGGCGAGAAGCTCGAGTACTTCGACCAGGAGACAAAGGAGCGCTACGTCCCGCACGTGATCGAGCCCGCCGCCGGCGCCGACCGCGCCACCCTCGCCTTCCTCGTCGACGCCTACGACACCGAGGAGGTCGAGGGGCGCAGGCGGACGGTCCTTCGCCTCCACCCCCGCCTGGCACCGGTCAAGGTCGCGGTCCTGCCGCTGGTCTCGAAGGAGGGGATGCCCGAGAAGGCCCGCGAGATCTACAAGGGGCTGCGAGCCCGGATCCCGGCCGAGTTCGACGAGGGCGGCTCGATCGGAAAGCGCTACCGCCGCCAGGACGAGATCGGCACCCCCTGGAGCGTCACCGTGGACGGCGAGACGATGGAGGACGACACTGTCACCCTCCGCGACCGCGACTCGCTGGAGCAGGTGCGGGTTCCGGTCGAGGGCCTCGCCGAGGAGCTGGCCGGGCGCCTCGAACAGCCCTGGCATTCCCCCAAGCCCGCCGCCGCTCCCTGACCCGCAGCCCGCGTCGCCGAGACTTCACTGAGTCACCTTATTGGTGACTCAGATCACTCTCGCCGGCCGGCGTCTCGGCGGCGGGCTCAGGCCTTCCAGGTGTGACCCTCTCCGAGGCGCTCGAGCCCAACCCAGGCGAAGTCCATGGCGATCGCCAGAACCTGCTCCCGGGGGACATCGCGGTGCTCGTCCCACCAGTTGGCGAGGGACTGGACGGCGCCGACCAGCTGCTGCGCCAGCATCTCGATCGCCACCTCTCGCTCGATCCCCCCGGCGGGGCTTCCGGGCGGCGCATCGGCCACCATCAGGGCCGTGATCGCCCCTGCCGCCTCCTGGCGGAGGCGCTCGACCGAGGCGGCGATATCGCTATCGGCGGTGTTGCGCACGAGCATGCGCCAGGCGTCGCGGCGGCGCTCGACGAAGCCGAGGAAGCCGTCGAGGCCGGCGCGGAGGCGGTCCTCACCCTGCCGGGCGGCGGCGGTGGCCTCGGCGACCGTCGCCAGCAGCTCCCTCACGTAGGTCTCCAGCAGGGCGCCGTGGAGCTCGCGCTTGGAGGAGAAGTGCTCGTAAATCAGCGCCTTGGAGATCCCCGCCCGCTCGGCGACGTCCTCGAGAGAGGTCTCGTGGTAGCCGCCGTCGGCGAAGGCGTCGAGGGCGGCGGCGAGGATCGCTTCGCGGCGCTCGGGGGCCGCCATCCGCCGGCGGGGCTCGCCTCCCTGTGTGACTGAGGTCACAGAATCTTCGCCTAACTGACTCACGAGTCAGTTATCTTAGGGGAGTCAGAGGAACCGAACCCGCGAGGAGCGCGCACATGTCCGTCGCCGAGAAGGCAGCCGCAACCGCCGACATCACCTATGAGGACCTCTACCGGCGCTGGGAGCAGGGCAACTGGAGCGCCTATGAGATCGACTTCTCCGGGGACCACGCCGGCTGGGAGGGACTGGACGAGATCCAGACCAAGTCGGCCCTCTGGATCTACTCGATGTTCTTCTACGGCGAGGACTCTGTCGCCGACAACCTCTCGCCCTACATCGACGCCGCTCCGCTGGAGGAGCAGAAGTACTTCCTCGCCACCCAGCAGGTGGACGAGGTGCGCCACGCAGTCTTCTTTCACCGCTTCTTCAAAGAGGTGATCGGGGCCGGCGACAGCGTTTCCTCGACCCTCGCCTACACCCTGCCCCAGCTCAACTGGGGCTACCGAGGCGTCTTCGACCGCCTCGACCGGATGGCCGAGGAACTGCGCCAGGACCGGTCGCTGCCGAAGTTCGCCCAGGCGATCGCCCTCTACCACATGGTCGTCGAGGCGACGCTGGCGCAGCCCGGGCAGCACTTCATCGAGGACTTCTTCGTCAAGCAGGGGTCGATGCCCGGCTTCAGCTCGGGCATGGCCAACGTCTCCCGCGACGAGCAGCGCCACATCGGCTTCGGTGTCAAGGCGCTCTCGGAGATGTTCGCCGCCTCGGAGGAATGCAAGGCGGCCGTGGTCGAGTTGCTGCGCGAGGTCCTGCCCTACTCGGTCGCGGTCTTCCTCCCGCCCGGCTGGGACGAGCGCTACACGACCTCCTACGGGTTCACGCTCGAGGACATCTACGTCTTCGCCACCCGCTCGATCGAGGCCAAGTGGCGGGCGGCCGGCTACCCGCTCGAGGAGATGCCATCCGACATCTACCCGGTCGATCGCTCCCTGCCCCATGCCGAGCGCGCCCAGGCCCAGATCCAGATGCTGAAGGCCGGGATCCTCGGCGAGCCCAACCCCCACCCGTCGTCGGACCCGGAGATCCAGCGCCTCTATTTCGAGTCGATGAGCCGCTCGGCCAGGTCGGAGGCGATCAACGGCGCCGGCCTGACGGCGCAGTGGCGGTTCAGCGACGCCGATCCCTGGCACCTGGTGATCGACAACGGCTCGACAAGGGCCGAGCCCGGGGAGGCGGCCGACCCCGACCTCACCTTCGAGACGTCGTGGCCGGAGTGGATCGCGATCACGATGCACGGTCGCAGCCCCCTGCGCTCAATCCTCGGGCGGCGGCTGCGTCCGCACGGCTCGCCGGCGGCGCTGCGCCGCTTTCGCCGCGTCTTCGGTCCCTAGAGCGGCTCAGTCGATAGGCGGGGCGGCAGTTCGGTCGAGCCGGCCGCGGCTCAGTCGAGCGGGGGCCGGGTGTCAGCCCAGGGGCGCTCGGCCTCGAGCTGCGCGGCCAGCGACAGCAGCGTGGCCTCGGCCCCCGGGCGGCCGATCAGCTGCACCGCCAGCGGCATGCCGTCGTCGTCGAAGCCGGCGGGGATCGAGGCAGCCGGGTTGCCGAGATGGTTCCAGATCGGGGTGAAGCAGTAGAAGCGCGACTGGGAGAGCATCGTCCTCAGGGCACCACGGCCTTCGGCGCTGCGGACCCCGATCGCGGTTCCCCCCATCACCGGGGTGATGAGGACGTCGAAGCGCCCGAACAGCCCTTCGAGGCGGGCTTCGTCCTCTGCCGCCGCCCGCCGCGCCCTCTCCATCAGCGCCGCCGGGATCGCGCCACCCAGGCGACCGTAGCCGCGGGTCCGCCGCTCGAGGCGGTCGGGGAAGGGGACCCGTTCAACGTCGTCGTGGATGCCGCGCAGATACCGGGCGGCGACGTTGTTCCCGGCCTGGCCGAAGTCGGGATCCTCGTGCGCGACCTCATGCCCGAGCGAGGCGAGAAGGTCCCCGGTCTCGGCAACGGCGCGCTTGACGTTCCCGCCGACATGCGGCGGGGCTGCGGCGCGCGCCGGCCGGGTCGAGGTTGCAACACGCAGCCGGTCCGGCGCGGTTCGAGCAGACTCGACGAAGGGGCGATCGGGCGCCGGCGGGGCCCCCGGCTCCTGCGAGCCGCCGCTGGCGATGTCGAGGAACAGGGCCGTGTCGAGGACGGTACGGCTGACGCAGCCGTTGACCGACATCCCGTTCCAGTGCTCGAGGTCGGGGGCCAGCGATATCCGTCCGCGCTGCGGCTTGAGCCCGAAAACCCCGCAGGAGGCCGCCGGGATCCGGATCGAGCCGGCGCCGTCGGAGGCGGACGCCAGCGGCACCAAGCCGGCCGCGACGGCGCCGGCACTTCCGCCGCTGGAGCCCCCGGTGCTCCGCTGCGGGTTCCAGGGGTTCCGGCTGACGCCCCAGGTGGCCGACTCGGTGAAGCCGCAGATCGCCAGCTCCGGCAGCAGCGTCTTGCCGACGATGATCGCGCCCGCCGCGCGCAGTCGCCTGACCATCTCGCTGTCAGCCCGGGCCGGCTCGGGGTAAGCGTCGGTGCCGTGGGTGGTGAGCTCGCCCGCCAGGTCAACCGAGTCCTTGAGCGCAATCGGGACGCCGAGAAGGGGTCGGTCGTCCCCGGCCCGCAAGCGGGCCTCTGCCTGCTGGGCCTCCACCAGCGCCCGCTCGCCAAGGACCGTTCGGAACAGGTTCAGCTTCGGATCGAGCCGTTCGATCCGGTCGAGGTGGGCGCCGACCAGCTCCGTGGCAGAGACCTCCGAGGCGCGCACCATCTCGGCCTGACGCGCCGCGCCGGCAAAGACGAGCTCTTCTTCGACCGTCGCCATGGCGCCAGATCCTATGCGTCCGGGGCCACTTCCCTGCTTCTGCCTGCGCGGGACCGCAACCCCGGGCCCCAAGCCGGGTTCAGTGTCTGGATCGGCAGGGCGATCCCAGGAAGAGAGGCCGGCCTCCCGGGGGCAGGCATCACTTCCCGTCCAGTGGGGAGGACGCCGGGGCGGGGCCCAGGTGGCCCCGCCCCCGCGCCCTTTCCGTAACGGCTGACCATAGGATTAGATCGATGTCGGGTGACAGGCAGGAGCATCTGCGACGCAGGGGTCCCGGCAGGGCGGCCGCCCTGCTGCTGGCGCTTGCGCTCTGCGCCGCAGTGCCGCTGTCGGGGGCGTCGGGGAAGGACAGCGGCGACCACTACGCCGGCGGCGACGCGGCGGAGTCGACCGCAGGCAACCCCTGCCTGGGGCCGAAGCGAGCAAACCTGCTCTGCCCCGACCTGAAGATCTCGAAGCCGCTTGACATCCACCTCGACCGCCACACCCGCCCGGGCAAGACCCTGATGCGCGCCACCAACAACATCCGCAGCCGCGGCGACGGGCCGGTCGAGCTCCGCGGGATTCGGATCAGCGATTACTCGATGCGGGTCAACCAGCGGATCTACCGCCGCGGAGGCGGGAAGCTGGTCCTCCGCACCCGGGGGCGCGTGGACTGGTACCCGATCCCGGGCCAGTACTACTACTGGAAGTTCCGCGACGCGGCTCGGTTCGAGCTGTGGACGGTCGGCGGCCAGGGCAAGCCGCTGGATCGGTTCGAGGTGGGCCCGAAGCTGCACTACTGCCTCCGGGACCTTGCCCGGACGAGGCCGGGATCGCATTCGCCGCGGAACTACATCTACCCCGGCTGCAGCCAGGACCCCGGGCGCCAGTCGGTCGTCCTCGGCACCTCGGTCGGCTGGTCGGACATCTACCCCTCCACCTACCACGAGAACTGGATCGGCGTCACCGGGCTCCGCGGCTGCTTCGCTTTCTTCCTGGTTGTCGATCCCAAGAACCACATCCGCGAGCTGAACGAGCGCAACAACCGCGCCCACGTCTTCGTCAGACTGCCGTCGGGCCGTGTCGTAGGGCGCTGCTGAGCTACTCGTTGACGAGCAGGTAGCGAGCTGCGGTGGTTGCCGCCGCCAGAGAGCCGTCGTGGTCGCGGTCGGGGTCAGACAGCGCCTGCAGGGCGAAGCCGTCGCCGACGGCGAAAAGATAGGAGACGACGGCTTCGGCGTCGTAGCGGAGGTTGAGCACGCCCTCGCGCTCCTTCGCCTTGAGGATCTCGGCCACATGTGAGCGGGTCCGCTCGAACAGCGACGCCATCTCACGCTGGATGTCCGGGTTGCGGCGGCCGGCGCTGAACAGCTCGAACACGAGCAGAAAGAAGCCGGGCTCGTTCTCGATCACGTCCTTGAGGCTGGCGAGGAGGACGTTGATGACGTCGTCAGCCGTGCGGGCGCCCGCCAGCGGCTCGTCGAGCCGCGCGATCCGGAACTCGGTGTCGCGACGCACGACCTCGACCAGGAGCCGCTCCTTGGTCCCGAAGTAGTAGTGCAGAAGGCCGCGACTGACCCCCGCCTCGCTCGCGACCCGCTCGAAGGTCGACCCGGCGGCGCCATGCTTGGCGACGCTCTCGCGCATCGCGACGACGATCCGCTGAGCCTTCTCCCCCGTCAGCTCCCGCTCTTTCGGCGCCGCTTCCACGGCCGGGAGTCTAGGGACGACGGCCACGGCGGGTCAGGCCGCGGCGGCGGCCCCGGGACTGCGGTGTTTCGCGGCTCTACTCTGCTTCGCCCGAGTTGCCGCCGGTCTCGGTGGCGCCGGCGGCGCTGGCGGCGGGGCTCTGGGCCGAGTTGCTCGAGGCGGGGCCGGTGGTGGTGCTGGTGTACTCGAACTCCTCCTCGGCGCCGAAGAGCGTGTCCATCACTGCCTTGCGGGCGTTCTCGCTGAGGGCCAGGGTGACGCCGCCGGCGACGGCGCCGAGGACGATGATGCGTCCCAGCCTGCTCTTCTTCTTCTTCGGCTTGCGGATCTGCTCGGAGGCCTCGCGTAGGGATTCCGCAGCGGCCCGCAGGTCGCGCTGCACCTTTTTGTCGTTGGCGACCGCATGCGCGGGGCTCTTGCCGTTGCTCGAGACCCGGCCGTAGGCCTTGCGGGCAGAGTCGTAGGCGTCGTGCAGGTTCGCTCGCAGCTCCTTGTCTTCGATCAAGCGCTGCACGTAAGGATTGCTGCGCGCCGTGTCGTAAAGTCCGGATGCCCGGTCCGCTGCCCTGTTCGCCCTTCTGCTGCTGGCCATTCGCTCAACTCCCTCGCTGGTCTCTCAAGATGTGCCGCCTGAGGATATACCCGGCGGCAAGGGCGGTCACCCCTCGTCCGTCGACGGGGCTCAGCCGGGCGGCCCGATGCCGTCCAAAAGGACCCTGCCATTACGGAATCCGATCGGCGCGTCCTTGAGCTCACGGACCGCGATATGGGCCAGCCCGGGGGTGGTGTAGCGGGTGATCTCCAAGCGCCCGACCGCCCTCGCGCCGGCACGCCGGAAGGCCGGGCCCAGGCCGGGGGGTCTGGCCGCGGGCGCCGGCCCGTCGGAGATCAGGTCCACCTCCCCGACGAACCACCGCTCCCCCTCAGGCTCGACCTGGAAGGAGCCGGTCGAGAGGTAGTAGCGCAATACGCCGGCGCCGAGCATCCAGGTGACCATCGCCCGCGGCCGGGTCGGCTCCCCCAACTCCGCCGCGACCGAGCGCCAATCCGGCCGCTGCAGCGAGTGGTCGAAGTTGGTCCAGACCACGAATCCGAGCGAGTAGGCGACAAGTGCGAAGCCGACGGCGGTGCCGAGGCGCCCGGCCCGCCTTGCAGTGACGCCGAGCGCGACCACGGCCAGCATCGGGACCAGCGCCGGCATCAGGTTGCGGTCGATCACGAAGTCCTTGCCCGCCGCCGCCAGCAGCAGCGGCAGCGCCAGCGTCGCCAGCGCCAGCGAAAGCACCACCCCGCCGCTGCGGCGCTCCCGGCCCGAGCCCCGCAACGCCAGTAGCAGCAGCGCCGCTGCGGCCAGCAGCGCCGGGACCAGCGCCAGCAGCGGACGCACCGGCTCGGCGATCAGGTCCCCGGTCTCCCCGACCATGAAGGCGACTCCCGTCTGACCGATCCGGTAGGGCAGCCCGAGGTTGGCGATCCAGTCGGTCTGGTCCGCCTGGCTCATCTGCCAGAGGGCCAGCGGCGCCAACAGCACCGCGACCGCAGCGACCCACCCCAGCGCCCGGCGGACGTGGCCGCGGTGGCGCCAAAGCATCCAGGCCGCCTCGGCCCCGAGGGGGAAGACGGCGAAGTAATGGGTCGCCAGCGCCAGGCCGGAGGAAAGCGCCCACCAGCCCATGTCACGCCCCGAGCCGGTGCGCAGGGCGCGGAGGAAGAAGAGCAGCGCCATCGAGGTGAGCAGCACCATCAGCGAGTAGGTGCGGGCCTCCTGCGAGTACCAGACGAGCATCGGGTTGACCGCGACCAGCGCAGCCGCGGCAAACCCCGTGCGCCGGCCCTTGAGCTCGGCGCCGACGAAGTATGCGACCGGCACCACCGCGATCCCCGCCAGCGCCGAGAGCGAGCGCAGGCCGACCTCGCCGGTTCCGAGCAGCTGCGTCCAGAACCAGGCCGCGAGGTAGTAGAGGGGCGGCGCCGACTCGCTCGTGCCGACCTCGTCGAAGGCGTGCCAGAGGCTGCCGCGGAGCACCCGGCTGGCGGTCACGATCTCGTCGTGGTGATAGCTCTGGAGGCCGAGGGTCGCCAGCCGCAGGATCGCCGCCGCCGCGGTGATCCCGGCGACGATCCAGAAGGTCCGCGACCGCGACCGCAGGAGCTCGCGCGCAGCCTCGGCGAGCTGGGCCAGGCTCCCCCTGCCGAGCGCAGTTGCCTCCATCAGCGCTTGCCGAGCGCCTCGTCGATCGCCGCCGAGACCTCATCGACGAAAACGAACTCCAGCTCGGCCCGCTCGTGCTCGGGGATCTCCTCGACGTCTCCCTCGTTGCGGGAGGGGACGATCACCCGCTTGATCCCCGCCCGCTGCGCGGCCAGCGATTTCTCCTTGAGCCCGCCGATCGGGAGAACCTGGCCGGTCAAAGTGACCTCGCCGGTCATCGCGACCTCGTTGGAGACGGGCCGGCCGCCGATCAGCGAGGCGAGGGCGACGGTCATTGCGACACCGGCCGAGGGCCCGTCCTTGGGCACGGCGCCGGCAGGGACGTGGATGTGGATGTCGTGCTTGGCGAACCAGTCTTCGGGAAGCTCGCGGCCGAAGGAGCCGCCGTGACCCCTGATGTAGGAGAGCGCGGCCTGGGCCGACTCCCGCATGACGTCACCGAGCTGGCCGGTGATCGTCAGCTGCCCGCTGCCCGGCATCGCCGTCGCCTCGATGAAGAGGACGTCGCCACCTGCGGGAGTCCAGGCGAGGCCGGTTGAGACTCCGGGCACACGGGTGCGCCGGCGTTGCTCGGCGAAGAAGCGGCGGCGGCCGAGCAGCTGGCGTGCGCGCTTGGCCGAGACCGAGACCTTCTTTCGCTGCCGCCCCTCCGCGACCCCCCGGGCGATCTTGCGGCAGACGGTGCCGATCTCGCGCTCGAGGCTGCGGACACCAGCCTCGCGGGTGTACTCCTCGACGATCGCGACCAGGGCGGCGTCGGTGAAACCGATCTGGGACGCCTTGAGCCCGTTGGCGGCGATCTGCCTCGGGACCAGGTACTTGCGGGCAATGTGCTTCTTCTCATCGATGGTGTAGCCGGCCAGGTCGATCACCTCCATCCTGTCCCGCAGCGGGCCTGGAGTGGTGTCGAGAACGTTGGCCGTGGCGATGAACAGCACCTCGGAGAGATCGAAGGTGAGGTCGAGGTAGTGGTCGCGGAAAGAGTCGTTCTGGGCCGGGTCGAGGACCTCGAGCATGGCCGAGGCGGGGTCGCCGCGGAAGTCGGCGCCCATTTTGTCTATCTCGTCGATCATGAACACCGGGTTGCTGGAGCCGGCGTCGCGCAGGGCGCGGACGATCGTTCCCGGCATCGCCCCGATATAGGTACGGCGATGGCCACGGATCTCGGCCTCGTCACGGACCCCGCCGACCGAGATGCGCTCGAACTCCCGTCCCAGGGCCCTCGCGATCGAGCGCCCAAGGCTGGTCTTGCCGACCCCCGGCGGGCCGACGAAGCAGAGGATCGGGCCGGGCGAATCGGGCTTCAGCTTCCTCACTGCGAGGTACTCGAGGACCCGGTCCTTGACCTGCTCGAGGTCGTAGTGGTCGGCGTCGAGGACCTCGCGCGCGTGTTCCATGTCGAGGTTGTCCTCGGTCCGATGCGACCAGGGCAGCTCCACCAGCCACTCGAGGTAGCTGCGGATGACCCCGTACTCGGCTGCCGCCGGTGGCAGCTTCTCCAGCCGCGAGAGCTCGCGCTCTGCCGCCTTCTGCGCGTGCTCGGGCATACCGGCGCCCTCGAGCCGCTCACGCAACTCGTTGATCTCGGCTTGCTGCTCGTCCCCTTCCCCCAGCTCGGACTGGATCGCCTTCAGCTGCTCGCGCAGGAAGTACTCGCGCTGACCCTTGTCGATCTCGGACTGAACCTGGGACTGGATCTGGCTGCCGAGCTGGATCACCTCGAGCTCGCGGGCGAGGATCTGGGAGAGCCGGCGCAGGCGCTTGCCGACGTCGAGCTCCTCCAGCAGCTCCTGCTTCTCCACGGTGCCGATCCGCAGGGCACCCGCGATCAGGTGCGCCAGGGCCGAGGGCTCGTCGATGTTGGCGACTGCCATCTGCAGCTCCTCGGGCAGATACGGGATCTGCTCGATGATCTCGGAGAATGTGGTCTGGACGTTTCGGGTCAGGGCCTCGAGCTCGGGCGTCTGCTCGATCACGTCGGGCAGCTCCTCGACCCTGGCGACGAGGTAGGGCTCCTCGGCGACGTAGGGGCCGAGCCTCACCCGCTGGACCCCCTGGACGAGGATGCGGATGGTGCCGTCGGGGACCTTGAGCATCCGGGCGACGGAGCCGACTACGCCGACGTCGTAGAGCTTTTCCGGCCCCGGCTCCTCGTCCTCGGGGTCGCGCGAGGCGACCATCGCCAGCATCCGGTTCGAGCCGAGGACGTCGTCCACAAGCTTGATCGAGCGCTCCTGGCCGACCGCCAGCGGGGTCAGGCTCTCGGGGTAGGTGACGGTCTCGCGCAGCGGCAGCACCGGGAGCGCGTCGGGCAGCGGCTCCGAGGCGCGGATTGCATCCTCGGCCTCACCGGACTCGACCACCTCCAGCACCGGGGCCTCCTCCAGCGCGGGGGGCTCGGCCGCGTAGCCGCCGATGCCGTTGCCTTCTGCCTGATCGGCCACGAACTCCCGCCCTCTACTCGCGGTCGATCGGCACTCGTCGGGTCGCTTCCGCCTGCTCGTGAAGCGGCAGCTCGATCCTCAGCACCCCGTCCTCGTAAGTCGCCTTGGCCCGCTCGGCGTCGACGTCCACCTGGAGCTCGACGATCCGCCGGAAGGGCCCGGTCGGTACCTCGACCTGCTGGTAGACGCGGCCCTCTGTCTCCTGGACCGGGCGCTCGCCGCTGATCGCCAGCTCACGGCCGCTGATCTCGATGCTAACCCCGGCCAGCTCGACCCCGGAGAGATCGACCTTGACGATCGCCCGCTGGGGATCGCCGCAGTAATAGACGTCAACGTTCGGGGAGAAGCCGGAGGCCCGGCGGCTGACGTAGCCGGCCCGCCCCCAGGCGTCGCCGAGCAGCTGGTCCATCTCCCGGCGCATGCGGGCGAAGTTGGAGAACAGGTCGCGCTCGGACACGCATCAGATAATCGCACGCCGCCGCCGCCCTCCGCCTACCCGGAACCGGGGTTGCCGCGCCACGGGCTCCGGCTTACCCACATCTCCACACCGCAAGAGCACTTCCGCAAGCACGGGAAGCTCCATAAGCACGAATCCGCCGAGGGCCGGTCGGCCCATACCCCGCTCTAGCCCCGTGAACCTAGACCTCGAAGGCGGCGCCCTCGCGGGCGACCTCGACCGGCCCCCCGAAGGCCTCCGAGGCCTCCTCCCGCGCCTGGTCCTGGTCGAGCTCGTCGGAGATGTGGGTGAGTACCACCTGTCCGGCGCCGGCCCGGCGGGCGTGCTCGCCTGCCTCGGCTGCGGTCAGATGGCCGCGGGCGCCGTGGCGCTCCGGCCGCGGCAGGGTCGCTTCGATGATCAGCAGGTCGGCGTCGCGGGCGATCTCGACCAACTCCTCGCTGGGGCCGCAATCGGCGCTGTAGGCGATCCGCCCGTCACCCTCCGAGGAGGTGATGGTGACGGCGAAGGTCTGGGTGAAGTGCGGTACCTCATGGAAGCTCAGGCGCAGCGGCCCCGCCTCGACCGTCTCCCCGGGCTCGTACTCGCAAAGGTCGAAGGCCTTCTCGATCAGGTCCTCGTTGCCCCAGGCGCCGACGACGCGACGGAAGGTCTCGGCCGCGCCGGGCGGCGCCACCAGGCGGGGCCGGGCCGGCCGGTCGGTTCCCGGGTGCGGCGGCACCGGCACCGGCTGCTGGCGGGGGGCGTAGGTCAGCGCGTAGCTGTAGGGGACGAGATCGAGGAAATGGTCGGCGTGCAGGTGGGAGATCGCGACCGTGTCGACGTCGACGTAGTCGCGGTGTTGCCTCAGCTTGGAGAAGACGCCGTTTCCGCAGTCGAGCAGAAGGCCGTAGCCGCCGTCCTCGATCAGGTAGCCGCTGCAGGCGCCGCCCGCGTCCTGCCAGGACGGTGACTTGCCGAGAACTGTGAGCCTCACCGCATCCTCACTCTCCCTCGCCGGACTCTAGATGAGCGATTCCGCCGCCGCTCTGCCCGGCCGCCATTGGGCCGATTCTCGCGACGGGCCGAAAACGCCGAACTGGCGGACGTTTGCCGCCCGTCGCGATATCTCGGAGCGACTCAGCTGGGGCGCGGATCCACTCGGACCGTGCGATCCACTCAGGCGGCCCGCGACTCTCGGGCCCAGCGCGGGGCCCGCATCAACAGCACCGGCTGGCGCGGGGGGACGAGGCCCTCGGGACGATCGGGCCGGAAGGTGGCGCAGGGCTCGTCCAGCTCGAGCGCGCAGAGGAGGTTCTTGCGGAAGTAGCAGTCCTCGCAGGACGGCGCCTTCCCCGATCCCGACCCACCCCTGCGCTTTGCCAAACCCGCTCCTCTCACGATCGAAACGACATCCGTGGCGCCGGCCTGCCCACCGGCTCGGCGCCATGTAAGCACCGCGGCCCCGCCACCGCAGGCGCCATTTCCGCAAATCGCATCTTCTTCCTCAGCGCCCGTTTGCAACTTCCCCGCGTCTTGCGGTCACCCCGGCTCGGCGTCCCCGGCGGCGCTAAGATTTCCGCGATGGGAGCACATGAGCCAAGCGAGCGCCTGGCGGCCTCGCCGGAGATGTTCGACAGCGCTTTTCTCAATTTCTTCTCGCGTGTGCATCCAGCCGTGCCGGCGGTGGTGTTCGTCCCCGTCGTGGTGGCGATGGAGTGGCTTGGCGCCGGCCGCGGGCTCGGCGCCGGCACGCTGATCCTGCTGACCCTGGGCGGGGTCGCGATCTGGACCCTGACCGAGTACTGGCTGCACCGCCTCGTCTTCCACTGGGAGCCCGACAACGAGTTCGGCCACCGCATGCACTTCATCATCCACGGCGTCCACCACGACCACCCCAACGACAAGCTGCGTCTGGTCATGCCCCCCGCCGTCAGCATCCCCCTCGCCGCCCTTTTCTATGGCGCCTTCTACCTCGTCTTCGGCACCCCCGAGGCCTTCCCCCTGTTCGCCGGCTTCATCGGCGGCTACCTCGTCTACGACTACACCCACTACTACGTTCACCACTTCGTGCCGAAGACGGACCTCGGCAAGAAGCTGCGCGAGCTGCACATGCGCCACCACTTCCAGGACCACCGCTTCGGCTTCGGCGTCTCCTCGCCGATCTGGGACGCGATCTTCCGCACCATGCCGCGCCGGCGCAGCCCCTCCTAGGGCCCGGTGGTCCCGAGAGAGCCGGGGGGCCCTGCGGCCCCGGCATGGACCGCGTTTGCCGGAGTTGCGGACGAAGCCCAGGGACAGTTCGTCGGACCTGACGATTGTCTCGGTAAGATCCCGCATGACGACCGGCCGCTCCATCTGATCAATCGAGAAACCGGCAGGCTCGACGCGCACGTCCGTTACCACACCGATGCGGACCAGGGGAAGTACACCCGGGACCTGAACGGCGTCTAGGTGACCCGGTTCGGGGGCGCCTCCCCCTCGAGCACCGCGATCACGTTTTCCGCGGCGGCGCGGGCCATGCCGTCGCGGGCTGCGAATGTCGCCGAGCCGATGTGCGGGGTGAGCGCGGTTCGCGGCGCCTCGAGAATCTCTTGGGGGACCGCCGGCTCCCCTTCGAAGACATCAAGGCCGGCGGCACCGAGTCGATCCTCGCGCAGCGCGGCGGCCAGCGCGCCGAGGTCGACCAGACCGCCGCGCGAGGTGTTGACGAGGACGGCGGTCGGCCTCATCAGCGCCAGCGCCTCGGCGTCGATCAGGTGGTGGGTCTCCACGGTCGCTGGGGCGTGGAGGCTGACGAGGTCGGAGCGGCCGAGCAGGTCGTCCAGCTCGACCCGCTCCGCCCCCAGTGCCTGCGCAGCCTCGGGCTTGGGCGCCGGGGACGAGTACAGAAGCTCGACCCCGAACCCCCCCAGGAGCTCGGCGAAGCGGCGCCCGATCCGGCCCAGGCCGACGATGCCGGCGGTGGAGCCGGTCAGCTCCAGCCCAAGGTGGGCGCCCGGGTCCCAGCCGCCCCAGACCCCCGCCCGCAGGTCGCGCTCGGTCGATGGCAGATGCCTCGCCGCGGCCAGGGCCAGGGCCAGAGCCAATTCGGCGGTGGCATTGGTGAGGACGTCGGGCGTGTTGGTGACGACGATCCCCCGCCCGCGGCAGGCGTCGAGATCGACGTTGTCGTAGCCGACGGCGAAGTTCGCCACCATCCGCAACCCCGGCCCGGCGGCGTCAAGCAGGTCGGCGTCGACGGAGACGGTGGGGTCGGCGATGATCGCCGCCGAGCCGGGGACAAGCGCGCGCACCTCCTCGGCCCCCGCGTCGAGGCCGCCGGAGACCACCTCATAGCGATCAACGAGCTGTTTCTCCCCCGCCGGGAGCAGCAGGCGCGCAATTGTCACTTTGGGACGTTTACTCATCGGTCGTGGGGTTTCACACTGTCACGATCCACTCATACACAACACATACGGAGTGGCTCTACTCTGTAATCATCAGTATCGATGATCACTGCTGAAAGGAGCAGACCCTGATGCCGAGCAGCAATGTGCTCGATGAGGCCCGCACACTCTTGGAGGAGCGCCTCGCCGATCTGAAAGAGGAGACCAAACGGATAGAGCGCGCCGTTTCCCATCTGACCCGGGACAAGATCGGGCGCAGGGGGCCGGGGCGGCCGCGCAAGTCCACCGCAACCCCCCGCAAGCGTCGGCGGCGTCGCAACACCCGCTCGGACCAGGCGGTCAACCTGATCTCGGCCAACCCCGGCATCACCGCCTCGGATATGGCCAAGCAGATGAAGATCAAGCCCAACTACCTCTACCGGGTCCTCGGCGATCTGCAGAAGGAGAAGCGGGTCCGCAAGGACGGGCGCAAGTACTACCCGACCGGCTGAGGCCCCGGAGGGGCCGGACGAAGCCGGCCCCTCCTCTCATCCCCTAGATCAGGCCGAGCCCGCCGACGGTGTCGCGCTCGTCGCGCAGCTCGGCGACGCTGGCGTCTATCCGCTGGCGCGAGAAGTCGTCTATCTCCAGCCCCTGGACGATCGAGTACCCGCCTTCCCGGCACTTGCAGGGGAAGCCGCAGATGACGCCCTCGTCGATGCCGTAGGAGCCATCTGAGGGGACCGCCATCGAGACCCAGTCGTCGCCAGGCGTGCCCAGGACCCAGTCGTGGATGTGGCCGATGGCCGCGTTGGCGGCCGAGGCGGCGCTGGAGGCGCCGCGGGCGTCGATGACTTCTGCCCCGCGCTTGGCCACGCGGGGGATGTATTGGTCGGCGATCCAGGCCTCGTCGTCCACCGCGTCCCAGGCGCTCCCGCCCCTCACCCTGGCGTGGGTGAGGTCGGGATACTGGGTCGGCGAGTGGTTGCCCCAGGTGGTCATGTTGCTGACCGCCGAAACCGGCTCACCGAGCTTGTTCGCGAGTTGGGCGATGGCGCGGTTGTGGTCGAGCCGCATCATCGCGGTGAAGCGCTCGCGGGGGACGTCGGGGGCGTGTGACATCGCGATCAACGCGTTGGTGTTTGCGGGGTTGCCGACGACAAGGATCCTGACGTCGTCGGCCGCGCCGGTGTTGATCGCCTCGCCCTGCGGCTTGAAGATGCCGCCGTTTGCCTCGAGCAGGTCGGAGCGCTCCATCCCGGGCCCGCGCGGGCGGGCGCCGACCAGCAGGCCGACGTTGACGCCGTCGAATGCCGCCACCGGATCGTCGGTGATGTCGATCTTGCTCAGCAGCGGGAAAGCACAGTCCTCGAGCTCCATCGCCGTTCCTTCGGCCGCCTTGACCGCGGCCGGGATCTCGAGCAGGCTGAGCTCGACCGGGGTCTCGGGCCCGAGCATCTGACCGCTGGCGATGCGGAAGAGGATCGCGTAGCCGATCTGGCCGGCGGCGCCGGTGACTGTGACCTTGACGGGAGTGCTCACTGGTTCGTTTCTCCTGAGATCGCTGGTTGGGGGCCGGGACGCTACGCCATCGCCCGCTGCAGGTTCTCCTCGATCGAGGCGAGGAACTCCTGGGTCGTCTCGAACCCCTGCTCGGGGCCGACGAGGAGGGCCAGGTCCTTGGTCATACTGCCGCTCTCGACCGTCTCGACGCAGACCCGCTCCAGCGTCCCGGCGAACTCCGAGACCTCCGGGGTGGAGTCCATCCGCCCCCGCGCCGCCAGCGCCCGGGTCCAGGCGAAGATAGAGGCGATCGGGTTGGTCGAGGTCGGGTTGCCCTTCTGGTGCTCGCGGTAGTGACGGGTGACGGTGCCGTGGGCGGCCTCGGCCTCGACAGTCCGGCCGTCGGGCGTCATCAGCACGCTGGTCATCAGCCCCAGCGAGCCGAAGCCCTGGGCGACGGTGTCGGACTGGACGTCGCCGTCGTAGTTCTTGCAGGCCCAGACGTAGCCGCCCTCCCACTTCAACGCCGCGGCGACCATGTCGTCGATCAGGCGGTGCTCATAGGTGAGGCCGGCGGCCTCGAACTCGGCGCGGAACTCGCTCTCGTAGACCTCGGCGAAGAGGTCCTTGAAACGGCCGTCGTAGCGCTTGAGGATCGTGTTCTTGGTCGAGAGATAGACCGGGAAGCCGCGGTCCAGGCCGTAGCGCATCGAGGCGCGGGCGAAGTCGCGGATCGAGTCGTCGAGGTTGTACATCGCCATCGCCACGCCGGCGCCGGGGAACTCGTAGACGTCGATCTCGACGGGCTCGGAGCCGTCCTTTGGAGTAAAGGTCAGGGTCAGGGTGCCCTCCCCCGGCACGACCATGTCCTCGGCCCGGTACTGGTCGCCGAACGCGTGGCGGCCGATCACTATCGGCTTGGTCCACCCCGGGACGAGCCGGGGGATGTTCGAGATCACGATCGGCTCGCGGAAGATGACCCCCCCGAGGATGTTGCGGATCGTCCCGTTCGGCGAGCGGTACATCTCGCTCAGACCGAACTCCTTCACCCGGGCCTCGTCGGGAGTGATCGTCGCGCACTTGACCCCGACCCCGTGCTGCTTGATCGCGTTCGCCGCGTCCACGGTGATCTGGTCCCCGGTGGCCTCGCGACTCTCGATCCCGAGGTCAAAGTAGATCAGCTCGACATCGACGTGGGGAAGGATCAGCTGGTCCTTGATGAAGGCCCAGATGATCCGGGTCATCTCGTCGCCGTCAAGCTCGACGATCGGGTTCTTGACTTTGACCCTGGCCATGTCCGCGGACCCTAGATGATCCGGCGCTGGCCCCCGAGATCAACATTACGTATCCACATCACCCCTTTCGTGCAGTTCGGCGCCGACGGGCTAAGGTCGGGCTGTGGCTGGAAAGTGCGGACGCTGTGGGACCGAAGCTGCCGGCGACGCCCGCTTCTGCTCTGCCTGCGGCGCCGCGCTCGAGCCGGCAACGGCGCCCGAGCGCAAGGTCGCGACGATGGTCTTCGCCGACCTCGTCGGCTCCACCGAGATGGCGGCCGGGCTCGACCCCGAAGACCTGAAGGGAAGGCTCGAGCCGTTCTTCGAGGTCGCCCGCGAAACGCTCTCCGAGCACGGGGGGACGCTGGAGAAATACATCGGCGACGCGGTGCTTGCTGTCTTCGGAGTCCCGGTTGCGCACGGCGACGACCCGGATCGCGCCGTGACCGCGGCGCTGGCGCTGCTGGAGCGCGTGGAGGCACTCGACGCCGGCCTGGCGGTCCGGGTCGGTATCGAGACGGGCGAGGTGCTGGCCGGCGAGCGCGACGGCGATCTCTCCCTGACCGGCGAGGCGGTCAACGCCGCAGCCCGCCTGCAGCAGGCCGCGGCGCCGGGGGAGGTCCTTGTCGGCGAGCGCGCCGGCCGCTCCTGCCGCAGGGTCCTGCTGGATCCGGGACCCGCGGTCGAGGCCAAGGGCATCGAGCAGCCCCTCGTCGCGCTACGGGCGTCGGGAGCCGACGGACGCCCGGATCCGACCGCGACGCCGCTGGTCGGCCGCGATGACGACATTGAGTTGCTGCGACTGATCTACCGGCGGGCGGCACGAGAGGGCGTCCCCGAGCTGGTGACGATCATCGGCGAGGCCGGGATCGGCAAGACGCGGCTCGCCTCCGAGCTCACCGACGAGCTCGAGGCGGGACCCGACCCGCCCAGGGTCCTGGTCGGGCGCAACCCCCCATTCGGCCGGGGGATCGCCTTCTGGGCACTCGGCGAGATCCTGCGCGCCGCCGCGGGCGCATCGGAGGAGGCGCCGGTCGGAGAAGTGGAGCGCTCGCTGAGCTCGCTCCTTGCCGGGCTTGGCGCCGAAGACGCCGACGAGGTCGCCGCCTCACTCGCACTTGCCCTGCGCGGCGCCGAGGAGGACCGCGAGGCGAGCGCAGAGGAGGAGCTGCGGCGCTCCTGGCGCCGATTCGTCGGGCTGCTCGCCGCCGAGCGCCCGCTGGTGATCGGCATCGACGATGCCCACTGGGCGGACGACGGCCTGCTCGACCTGCTCGAAGAGGTTGTGTTCGGGCTGGGCGACGCGCCCCTGCTCCTGCTCTGCACCAGCCGGCCGGAGCTGATGGAGCGGCGACCCGATTTCGGCCGGGCCATCGGCAACGTCAGCCAGCTGGAGCTGCGCCCACTTGACCCCGATTCGGTCACGATCCTTGCCGAGCGGCTGCTGCCGCCCGAATCGAGATCGCTGGCGACTCGTGTGGTCGAGACCTCGGGGGGGAACCCGTTCTTCGCTGAGGAGGTCTCGCGGGCGCTGCTCGAGGATCGCGGCGAGGGAGCCCTCGGTGCCCTTCCAGACACGGTCCAGGCGACGATCGCGGCAAGGATCGACCTGCTGCCGACAAAGGAGAAGGGCGTCCTGCAGCAGGCGGCGGTCCTCGGTCACACCTTTGGCGAGGGTCAGCTCACCCACCTGCTCGGCTCGTCGCCGCGGCGTGAGTTGACCGAGTTGACGCGCAAGGCGCTGGTAGTCGAGCAGGCCACGAAGGGACCCGGCCACTTCGCCTTCCGCCACCAGTTGATTCGCGACGTCGCCTACTCCTCACTGCCCAGGACCGAGCGGGTGCGCCTGCACGAGCGGGTCGCGGAAGACATCCGCGAGCATGCCGGAGGGCGCTACGCCGAGCTGGCCGAGCTGCGCGCCTTCCACCTGGCCGAGGCGGCAGCCGTCGAGGGATCGGGGGGGCGGGCAGAGCCCGCCCGCGACGCGCTCTTGGAAGCAGCCGACTTCGCCGTGCGGCGCGGCGCCGGTGGCCGCGGCAAGGAGCTCTACGAGCAGGCGGCCGAGCTTGCCCCACAGCCAGCCGATCGGGCCACGATCCTGAAGACGGCGGCCGAGATCGCGCTGCGGCGCTGGGAAGGAGCCGAAGCGCTGCGGCTGCTGCGCGAGACGGCGAACATCTGGGAGGAAGCCGGTGATGATGCGGCGGCGGCAGCTTCGTATGCGCGGGTGGTCGAGGTCGCGACCAGGATGGGGGGCATCAGCGGCAGGATCTCCGAGGAGGAGTCCAGGTCGGTTCAGGCAAGGGCCCGTGCGTTGGCGGACCCGGCAGACGCGGTCACCGAGGCCCGACTGCGCCTCAATGACGCCTGGATTGCGTGGGCATACGGGCGCGAGGATGAGATGCCCGAACCGGCCCGGGAAGGGTTGGCCATGGCTCGTGAGGTCGGCGATCCGACCCTGATCTCCGGCGCCCTGGACGCCGCCCAGGTGCCCCAGTGGAACGCCGGCCGCCACCGCGTAGCGGTGGACCTGGCTCAGGAGCGCCTCGAGCTGATCGACGCCAACCCCACCTCGCCGACGCTCGACGTGGAGCGCAGCGACGCCCTGCACATGATGGTCGAATCGCTATTGCAGACAGGGGCGTTCCGCGAGGCAGCGGAATTCGCCGCCGATGCAAGGCGGCTGGACCTGAGCCGTGGAATCGCCTACTCCGCCTGGGAGCGGGAGATGCTGCCGGCCTTCTACCTCGGCGAGTGGGACCTCGTCCTGGAAAGCGCCGCTCAGTTCCGTGAGGAGTGGAATGCCGCAGGCAAGCCGCCGCTGGCCGCAATGGCGGCGGCGCTGGCTTCGGCCGGGGCGATCCACGGTTACCGTGGCAACGAAGCGGCGGCGGAGGAGTGGTTCGCGTTCGGCGAGCAGGTCGCACCTGACATCTCGGGGCAGGCGCACGGGATCACGCTTTGGCGGGCTGACGTGGACCTCCACAACGGGCGCCTCTCGTCTGCCGCCGGGCAACTCGCCGAGACGGCGACCGAGAGCTTCTGGTGGCGGACCGTCTACCACGCCGCTCGCGCCGAGGCCTTTGCCCGCGCGGGGCGCCCCGACACCTCGGAGGCGATCGGGCTGGCCCGGGGATTCATCGGTGAGAATCGCTACGCGCAGGGGTTGCTGCGGCGGGCAGAGGGGGTTCAGACGGGCGATGGCGCCCTGCTCGGCGCCGCGATGGAGCTGTTCGAGGCGATCGAGTGCCCCTACCAGGCTGCCCGCACCGGCTGGCTGATCGGCGGCGACGCCCGCGAGCGGGTGACGGCCATGTTCGAGCGCCTCGGCGCGACCCTTCCCGCCGACTAGCGCGGCGGCCCCACCGCAGATCAGCTGCGGTGGCGCGCCTCCGCTTGGCGCAGGTAGCCGGTCATCGCCTGCAGCAGCGGCCAGGCGAACTCCGGGTGCTCCTGAACCAGCGGGCGGAACTCCCACGAGCTCATCCCCCGACAACGCAGGTCGGTCGCGGCGAGGACGGTGGCTGTGCGCGGGCCCTCGTCTATCAGGGCGATTTCGCCGAAATGGTCTCCCGGCCCGAGCGTGCGGATCGTCTCGCCGTCAATGCTTACGGTGGCGTTGCCGTCCTCGATCAGGAAGAAGCCGACCCCGGTCTGCCCCTCGGTGGCGACGGCGTCCCCCTCGGAGAAGGTGCGCTCGCTCATCTGGTTGGCGAGTCGTTTCAGATCCTTCTTGCCGAGTCCGGCGAAGAGGGGGATGCGAGCGAGGCTCTCGGCGACATCCGCCATCGGGCCGATCATAGCCGCGCTTCCCGGCCGGGGCGTAGGATTCCCCCGTGGCAACGATCGAGGATCGAAGCGCCCGGGCGACGCACGCCGTCGTCAACCAGCCGCCGCCGCTGGAGGACTTCAACACCTTCTCCGAGGACCGGCCGCTGGCCGAGGCGCTCGAGCGCGAGGGTGGCGGCTGGGCCGAGGACCGCGTCCGTGACCTCGGCGAGCTGTGCGGCTCGGCTCGAGTGATCCGGCTCGGTTTCGAGGCGAACGAGAAGCGCCCGGAGCTGCGCGCCCACGACCGCTTCGGCAACCGCGTCGACGAGGTCGTCTTCGACAGCTCCTGGCACGAGCTGATGGCGATCGGGGTCTCCAACGGACTGCACGCGCTGCCCTGGCGCGAGCCGGGACCGGGCGCCCACGTCGCCCGCGCCGCCCTGTTCATGCAGCTGGCGCAGGCCGAGGGCGGCGTCGGCTGCCCTATCTCGATGACCTACTCGGCAATCCCGGCGCTGAGAATGCAGCCCGAGCTGGCGCAGGAGTGGGAGCAGCGGTTCCTCTCGCTCGAATACGACCCGCGCTTCTCCCCGGCAGGAGAGAAGAGCGGCGCGCTGTGCGGGATGGCGATGACCGAAAAGCAGGGCGGCTCCGACGTACGCGCCAACACCACCGCCGCGACCCCGCTGAACGGCGGCGGCCCCGGCGCCGAATACGAGATCACCGGCCACAAGTGGTTCTGCTCGGCGCCGATGTGCGACGCCTTCCTCGTCCTGGCGCAGACCGAATCGGGCATCTCCTGCTTCCTGATGCCGCGCTGGACCCCCGGCGGCGAGCTCAACCGCTTCGAGATACAGCGACTCAAGGACAAGCTCGGAAACCGCTCCAACGCCTCCAGCGAGGTCGAGTTCCGCGGCGCCTGGGCGCGGATGGTCGGAGAGGAGGGGCGGGGGGTGCCGACGATCATCGAGATGGTCAACCACACCCGCCTCGACTGCACGATCGGCTCGTCCGCGGGGATGCGGGCGGGGGTTGCGCAGGCGACCCACCACGCGGCCCACCGCTCCGCCTTCGGCAAGGCTCTGATCGACCAGCCGCTGATGCAGAACGTCCTCGCCGACCTCTGCATCGAGTCCGAGGCGGCGACGATCTCGGCATTGCGGCTCGCCCGCTCCTATGACGAGGTGGCCGACGGCGATCAGGGAGCCGCCGACTTCCGGCGCCTGGCGAACGCCGTCTTGAAGTACTGGATCTGCAAGCGGGCCCCGGTGCACGCGGTCGAGAGCCTCGAGTGCCTCGGCGGCAACGGCTACGTAGAGGAGTCGGGGATGCCGCGGCTGTTCCGCGAGAGCCCGCTCTCCTCCATCTGGGAGGGCTCGGGCAACGTCCAGTGTCTCGACGTGATGCGGGCGATGGTCAAGAGCCCGGCCGCAGTCGACGCGTTCTTCGCCGAGGTAGCCGAGGGTGCCGCGGCCGAGCCTCGCCTGGCTGCCTTCGCCGAGGGCCTGCGCGAGGAGATCACCTCCGACCCCGCCACGCTGGAGCCCCGAGCCAGGCGGGTGGTCGAGCGAATGGCGCTGGCGCTGCAAGGCTCCCTCCTCCTCCGCTACGGCGATGAGGCCGTCGCCGATGCCTTCTGCGCGTCGCGGCTCTCTGGCGACTGGGGACAGACCTTCGGGACACTGCCCGCGGGCGCCGACTTCGCCCACATCGTCGAGCGCCACAGGCCGCAGGTCTGAGCACCGCAGCGGTCTCAGGCGGAGTCGTCCCTCCAGGGCTCGGGGTCCGCTGAAGGCCGCTCCATAAGCAGGTGGGAGGGCTCGCCGAAGCCGAACTTCTCGTAGAGGCCCTGGGCGTCGGCGGTGGCGAGGATCCAGCGAAGCTCCGCGTGGGGGCCGTTCTCGACCGCCTCGCGCACGATCTCGACCCCGAGGCCCCTGCCCCGGAAGCATTCCAGCACGAAGACATCAACCAGGATTGCGAAGACGACCCCGTCCGAGACGACCCTGGCATAGCCGGCCATGGCCCCGTCGGGTGCGTAGGCGCCGATCACCCGGGTCGCCTCCCTGATCGTCATCTCGATCAAGCTCCGCTCCCTCCCCCGCGCCCAGTAGGAGTCCTCGGCGAGAAAGCGGCATGCGGCCTCGACGTCCACCCGCCGGGGATCGTCGTCCAGCTCGAATCCGTCGCGCAAGCGCCGCCTCATACCCGGCAGGTTGTCATGGGCGCCTACCATTGGTGCATGCTCGGAGGCGGCTCGATAACCCTCTTCCACGTCCGCGGAATCCGGATCGCGGTCGATTGGTCGTGGTTCATCGTCCTCTTCCTCGTGATCGTCTGGCTCTCCGGCTTCTACGGAGACGTGCTCGGGGAGCCGAGCTCCTCGACACAGGCCTACGCGCTCGCGGTCGCCAGCGCCATGGGCTTCTTCGGCTCGATCCTCCTGCACGAGCTCGGCCACGCCTACTTCGCCCGGCGCGAGGGGATCGGGATCTCGAGCATCCAGCTCTGGATCTTCGGCGGCGTGGCCCGGATGGAGAAGGAGTCCGAGACCCCGGCGGCCGAGTTCAAGGTTGCGATCGGCGGCCCGCTGGTGACCCTGGCGATCGTCCTGGCGCTGACCGCGGCCGGCCTGCTCGCGGCCGGCGCCGACGACTTCAGGGACGCGATGCTGGTAAAGGGCACAGCCGACACCTCCGGCGTGCTGGCGATGGTCGCCTGGCTGGCGTCCATCAATCTCCTCGTCCTCGTCTTCAACCTCCTCCCCGCCTTCCCCATGGACGGCGGCCGGATCGCCCGCGCGATCGCCTGGTGGCGAACCGGCGACCGGGCCTCGGCGACCCGCTTCGCAGCCACCCTCGGGCAGGCGTTCGCCTACCTCTTCATCGGGGCCGGCATCTACCTCGCCTTCACCGGCAACCTCTTCAGCGGGGTCTGGTTGGCGCTGATCGGGATGGTTATCAACGGCTCCGCCCGGGCCGCCAACATGCAGACTGCGATCTCCAGCAAGATCGAGGGGATCCGCGTCTCCGACGTGATGGACCGTGAGCCGGTGGCAATCCCGGAGGAGCTCAGCGTCGAGCGGGCGCTCGACGAGTACTTCCTCCGCTACCGCTGGCCCTGGTTCCCGGTTGTCGACGCCGGCCGGCGCTTCCGCGGCCTGCTGGAGCGCGACCGCGCGGACGAGGTTCCCGAGCCCGTCCGCTCGACCTCGACCGTCGCCGACCTGCTCGAGTTCGACCGCGGCACCCTGCACGTGAGCGAGGACGCCCCGCTCGACAGCCTCCTCGGTAACCAGAATCTGCGCCGCTTCGGCGCCCTGATCGCGATCGACTCGAACGGGCGCCTCTCGGGAATCGTCACCGCGGAGCAGGTCGGTCGAGCGCTGCGCGACTCCGTCGCCGGCTAGCCGTCGGCGGGGGGACGCCGATCTATAGGATCGCGTTCGTGCCCACCCACGACGTGCTCGTAATCGGAGCCGGCCTCGCCGGACAGCGCGCAGCCCTCGCCGCCGCCGAGGACGGCGTCTCGGTCGGGATCATCAGCAAGGTCCACCCGGTGCGCTCGCACTCCAACGCGGCCCAGGGCGGGATCAACGCGGCGCTCAACCCCGGAGACTCCTGGGAGTCGCACGCTTTCGACACCATCAAGGGCTCGGACTACCTCTCCGACCAGGACGCCGTGGAGGTCATGTGCCGCGAGGCGCCGGAGGAGATCCTCCACCTCGAGCACCTCGGGGTGACCTTCCACCGCAACGCCGAGGGCAAGCTCGGGACCCGTGCCTTCGGCGGCGCCTCGGCCGCCCGCACCTACTACGTCGCCGACATCACCGGCCAGGCGATCATGCACGTCCTCTACGAGCAGCTGATGAAGCACTCGGACTCGGTCGCCCGCTACGAGGAGTGGTTCTGCACGGCACTGGCGATCGACGACGAGGGCGAGTGCTGCGGCGTCGTCACCCGCAACATCGCCGACGGCTCGATGGAGCTGTTCCGGGCGAAGTCGGTGATCCTCGCCTGCGGCGGCAACGGCCAGGCCTGGAAGCCGACCACCAACGCCCTCATCTGCACCGGCGACGGGATCGCGATGGCCTACCGGGCCGGGGCCAAGCTGATGGACATGGAGATGATCCAGTACCACCCGACGACGCTGGCCGGCAAGGGCTTCCTGATCACCGAGGGGGCACGCGGCGAGGGCGCGCACCTGCTCAACGCCAAGGGCGAGCGCTTCATGGAGCGCTACGCACCGAACAAGATGGAGCTGGCCTCGCGCGACGTCGTCTCCCGCGCCGAGCAGACGGAGATCAACGAGGGGCGCGGCTTCCCCGATGGCACCGTCGCGCTCGACATCACCGTGGTCCCGCGCAAGCGGATCCACGAAGCGCTGCGCGAGATCGTCCTCGTCGGCCGCGACTTCGCCGGCGTCGACATCACCCGCGAGCCGATCCACATCAAGCCCGGCAACCACTACACCATGGGCGGGGTCAAGACCGACGCCCGCGGCCGCACCAACGTCGCCGGCCTCTACGCCGCCGGTGAGGCCGCCTGCGTCTCGGTCCACGGGGGCAACCGGCTGGGCGCCAACTCCCTGCTCGACACGCTGATCTTCGGCAAGCACTCCGGCCACGACGCCGCCGCCAGGGCGAAGGCGACGCCGCTGGCCCGCGTCTCACCATCGGTGCTCGCCGACGAGAGCGCCGCGATCGACGAGATCGCCTCCCGCGAGCCCGGCTCCGGCCGTCGCGTCTCCGAGATCAAGCTCGATCTTGGCACGACCATGGACAAGCACGTCGCCGTATTCCGCGACGAGGCCGGCATCCAGGCCGCGCTCGAGACCGTCCGCCGGCTGAAGGAGGAGGCGGCGAGTGCCTATATAGACGACCGCGGCGCGATCTTCAACCAGGATGTCCTGGGGGCGATCGAGCTCGGATACATGCTCGACAACGCCGAGTGCTGCTGCGTCTCCGCCCTCGAGCGCAGGGAGAGCCGCGGCGCGCAGTACCGCACGGACTTCCCCGAGCGCAACGACGACGAGTGGCTCAAGCACATCGACCTCATCGCCACCGACGCCGGGCCCGAGATCAGCTACTCAGAGGTGACGATCACCCAATGGCAGCCCCAGGAAAGGACCTACTGAGCCAATGGCTTCCTACGAGCTGAAGGTGCGCCGCTACCAGCCCGAATCGGGCAAGGGCCCCTACTGGGAGTCCTTCGAGGTCGATCTCGACCCCACCCTGAGCGTCCTCGACGGGATTCTCCAGGCCAAGGACCGTGACGACGGCTCGCTCTCGGTCCGCTGCTCCTGCCGGGCGGCGATCTGCGGCTCCTGCGGGATGAAGATCAACGGCCAGTCCGGCCTCGCCTGCAAGACCCAGATCGGCGAGGCCTCTGCGGCCGCCGAGAAAATGGCCGAGGCGATGGGAGCAGACGGGGCCGCGCCGATCATCGTCGAGCCGATGGGGAACATGCCGGTGATCAAGGACCTGATCACCGACATGGAGTCGACCCACTGGACCAAGATCCGCCGGGTCACCCCCTGGCTGCTTCCCGCCGGCGACCCGCCCGAGCGCGAGTACATCGTCGAGCCCGAGTCGATGCTCGACATCACCCAGTCGATGGCCTGCATCCAGTGCGGCGCCTGCGTCTCCTCCTGCCTCTCGATGGAGGCGGACCCGGACTTCATCGGCCCGGCGGCGCTGGCCAAGGCCTACCGCTTCGTCGGCGATCCCCGCGACGCCGAGACCAAGGAGCGCCTCTACGACCTCGCCCAGGACCCGCACGGGATCTACGACTGCACCCACTGCTTCTCCTGCATCGACGCCTGCCCCAAGGACGTCGCGCCGATGGACCAGATCATGCGGCTGCGCCGCCGCGCCGGAGAGCAGGGGATCAAGGACCAGAACCACGGTCACAACCACGAGGACGCCTTCGTCAAGATCATCGAGAAGAAGGGGACCCTCGACGAGGCGCTGCTTCTGCAGGAGTCCTTCGCCCCCGGGATCAAGGGCAAGCTGATGCCGATGCACGGCGCGATCAAGGGTCTGTTCGGGTCGATTCCGACGGCGATCCGCGGGATCAGGAGCGGCAAGATGCGCTCAGTTCCGAAGCTGATGCCCGGCGTCCACGCGAAGCTGCCCGACGGCGCCCAGGACGAGGTCAAGGCGATCTACGCCCACGCCGAGGAGCACCGCGAGGAGTTCAACCTCTACATCAAGGGCGAGGAGGACGTCGAGCCCGAGCCCGACGAACCGCCCGAGGATCTGCTGGCCGCCGAGGCGGCGGCGGCCAAGGAAAGCGAGAGCGCGTGAGCGAGAAGATCAAGGTTGCCTACTGGCCGGGGTGCGTCTCCCGCGGCTTCACCACCGAGCTGCACGGCTCGATGGCTCTGGTCGCCGACCGGCTCGGGATCGAGCTGGTCACCCTCGACCGCGCCAACTGCTGTGGCGCCGGCGTCATCGCCGAGCACAACCAGGAGCTTGCCGACACACTCAACGCCCGCACCTTCGCCCTCGCCCAGCAGACCGGGCTCTCGATGATGAACATCTGCTCGACCTGCCAGGGCGCCCAGTCCGAATGCCAGCAGCGCCTCGACGCCGACTCCGCCTACCGCGCCCACGTCAACGAGGCACTCTCCGGCCAAGGCCTCACCTATGAGAAGGGCAAGGACGGCTTCACCAACAAGAACTTCCTCTGGCTGCTGGTCGAGGACTACGGCCTCGACCGCCTCGCCGAGCAGGTGACGCGGCCGCTCACCGGCCTCCGCGTCGGCCCCTTCTACGGCTGCTACGTCGTCCGCCCGAAGGAGCGCCTCGGCTACGGCGAGCACCCCGACCGCGACATCTACCTCGAGAAGGTGATCACCACCCTCGGCGGCGAGGTCGTCGACTACGACGGCGCCCGCAAGTGCTGCGGCTTCCCGGTGATCACGATGAACAAGGAGACCTCCCTGCGCCAGGCGGGGACCCACGTCGGCGACGCCCTCGACGCCGGCGCCGACTGTCTCGTCACCCCGTGCCCGCTGTGCCACCTCAACCTCGACATGCAGCAGCCCGAGGCGGCCAAGGTCGTCAACCGCGACCTCGACCTCGCCGTCCTGCACCTGCCGCAGCTGGTCGGCCTGGCGCTCGGCGCCGAGCCCAAGCAGCTCGGGATGGGCCGCCACATCGCCTCGACCGGCTGGGTCGAAGAGCGCCTTGCGCAAGCCGCCGCGCCCGCCTAGTCGAGTCCGGCCGGGCCCAGCGGGCCGGCCTCGGGCTCCTCGCTGGGCCCCATCCGCCTCTTGACCCAGCGCGCACCGAGCGTGTCGGTGAACCCGTGGGCGGCGATCGAGGCGAGGATGGTGAAGGCGGCGACGTCGAAGATCAGGGTCCGCGAGCCGGCGTCGGAATTGAGGACCAAGCAGCGCGAACAGCATCGAGGCGACGCCCTTGGGCCCGAACCAGGCGATGAACAGCATCAGCGGTCGTCGGCATCCGCTCGCGCAGGAAGGCGAGCATCACCGCCGCCGGGCGCGCGATCAGCAGAGCCGCGAGGATGAAACCGATCAGCGGCCAGATGTCGCGGTCATATCCGGTGGCGACGATCAGCGCCCCGAAGACGAAGAAGGTGATCACCTGGAAGATCGAGCTGACGTTCTCGGAGAACTCGACGAACGCTTCGGGAACATCGCGCTCGGCCACGCCCATGGCGATACCGGCGACGAAGGCCGCGATCAACCCGTTGCCGAAGGTGACGTCGGCGAGGCCGAAGGCGAGCAGGGCGAAGCCGATCGCGTAGATGCCCTCGTAGCGGGCGGTGATCCCGCCGCCGGGGAGGTGGTGATGGAGGCGGCCGCCGACCATTCCGACGAGGATCCCGACGGCGGCGCCGAAGGCCGCCTCGCCGACCAGCTGGGCCCCCTCGGTCGCAGCGCTGCCGCCGGGGGAGGCGAGGACGAGAAAGAAGAGGACGAACGGCAGCGCCAGGCCGTCGTTGAGGCCGGACTCGAGATTGAGCGTGTGGCGGACGCTGGCCGGCACGTTCGTGGAGGTGACCACCGACGAGGTGACCACCGGGTCGGTCGGGGTCAGGACGGCGGCGAGCAGGAAGGCCTCGGCCCAGTCGAGCGAGGGGAAAAGCCCCTTCGCCGCCAGCGCCAGCAGGACCAGGGTGATCGGCATCGCGATCACGATCGCCCGCACCACCGGCGTCCAGTGGCGCGCCAGCAACTGGCGCTCGACGAACATGCCGTCGGAGAAGAGGGTGAGGATCAGCGCCACCTCGACCAGATGGACGACCGCCGAGTCCTTGGCGTCGACCGTGACCACCCCGGCCTCGGCCATGGCGATCCCGAGCACGACCGAGAGCACCGAGATCGATAGCACCGTGCCCTTCATCACCCCCGAGAGCGCAGCGGCGACGGCCAACAGGACGCCGAAGACCAGCATCGCGTCGCCGAAGCCGATCTCCATCGGTCAGGCCCGGGCTAGCTCTTACCGTCGGCGCCGAGCAGGCCACGCTCGGCAAGCAGCTCGGCGATCTGGACGGCGTTGGTCGCAGCACCCTTGCGCAGGTTGTCCCCGACCACCCAGAGGTTGAGGCAGCGCTCGTGGCCGGGATCGCGGCGAATGCGCCCGACGAGAACCTCGTCGCGGCCGGTGGCGTCGATCGCCATCGGGTAGCGCCCTTCGGCCGGCTCGTCGACGACGAGGACGCCCGGGGCGGCGGCCAGCAGCGCCCGGCAGTCCTCGGGCGAGAGGTCTTCCCGGGTCTGCGCGTTGATCGACTCCGAGTGGGCGCCGATCACCGGAACCCGGGCGCAGGTGGCGGAGATCCCGACCTCTTCGCCGACGCCGAGGATCTTGCGGGTCTCGGCCATCACCTTGCGCTCCTCGGTTGTGTAGTCGTCGCCGTCCTCGAAGGTCTCCACCTGGGGAAGGACATTGAAGGCGATCTGGTGTGGGTAGACCTCGGCCCTGGGATTGCGGCCCTCGAGGACGTCGGCCGTCTGGGTGCGCAACTCCTCGATCGCCCGGCGCCCGGTCCCGGAGACCGACTGGTAGCTGGAGAGGATCAGCCGCTCGAGTCCGGCGGCGCGGTGGATCGGAGCGAGCGCGACGAGCGCCTGCATCGCGGTGCAGTTCGGGTTGGCGATGATCCCCTTGTGAGTCTCAACCGCCTCGGGGTTGACCTCGGCGACGACGAGCGGGACGTCCTCGTGCATGCGCCAGTAGCTGGTGTTGTCGACGACCACGGCGCCCGCCTCGACCAGCCGCGGCGCCCACTCGGCGCTGACCGCGCCTCCGGAGGAGGAGAGAACGAGGTCGAGGCCGGCGATCGCCTCTTCGCTCAGGGTCCGGCACACGAGCATCTCGCCGTTCCACTCGATCTGCTTGCCGGCGGAGCGCTCGGAGGCGAACGGGACCACCTCACTTGCAGGGAAGTCGCGTTCGGCCAGGACCTCGAGAATCGTCGAGCCGACAGCGCCTGTGGCGCCGAGGACCCCAACTCTGTGGCCGTTCGCACTCATGGACCGAGTATGAACGGCGGATCAGCCGGCGACCGTGGGCCGGTGCTGCGTTCCGGTCGGGTCCTCTTCGCGGATCGCGTCGGCGCCCAGGTCGAACGCCCGGTGCAGCGCCCGCACGGCGTCGGGCACTCGCCCGGAGTCGATCACGCAGGAGATCTTGATCGGCGAGGTCGAGATCATCTCGATGTTGATGCCGTTCTCGCCCAGGGTCTCGAACACCCTGGCGGCGACGCCGGGGTGGCTGCGCATGCCGGCACCGACGATCGAGACCTTGCCGATGCGGTCGTCCGTCTCGACCCCGGCGCTGACCCCGCCCAGGGCCTCGATCGTCTCCAGCGCGGTCTCGAGATCGCTGCGCTCGACCGTGAAGGAGAGGTCGGCGAGGGCATCCTCGGAGACGGGCTCGTTCTGGATGATCATGTCAACGTTGACGTTGGCCCCGGCAAGGGCGCCGAAGATGCGCCCCGCGACCCCCGGCTCGTCGCGGACCCCGGAGAGCGTCACGCGCGCCTCGGCGTCGGAGTGGGTCACGGCTGTCACCAGCGGTCGTTCCATGGTCTCGTCCTCGGGGAGAACGAGGGTACCGGTGCCGTCCTCGAAGCTGCTGCGGCAGTGGATGCGAACGCCGTGGTTGCGCGCGTACTCGACCGAGCGCAGCTGAAGCACCTTGGCCCCGGAGGCCGACATCTCCAGCATCTCCTCGTAGGAGACCATCGGCAGCTTGCGGGCCTCGGGCACGATCCTCGGGTCGGCGCTGAAGACGCCGCGGACGTCGGTGTAGATCTGGCACTCCCGCGCCCCCAGCGCAGCGGCCAGCGCGGTCGCGGTGGTGTCGGAGCCGCCGCGGCCGAGCGTGGTCACGTCATGGCTGTCGGTCGAGACCCCCTGGAACCCTGCGACGAGAACGATCCTGTCCTGCTCGAGCGCCTCGCGGATGCGGTCGGCGCGGATGTCGATGATCCGCGCCTTGGTGTGGGAGGAATCGGTGACGATTCCCGCCTGCGAGCCGGTCAGCGAGATCGCCTCGTGGTTCATGTCGCGGATCGCCATCGCGCACAGCGCACAGGAGATTCGCTCCCCGGTCGAGAGAAGCATGTCCATCTCGCGGGGGTCGGGGCGCTCGGAGATCTCGAGCGCCATCTCGGTCAGCTCGTCGGTGGTCGAGCCGCGCGCCGAGAGCACCGCGACCACCCGGCTTCCCTCCTCGCGCGCGGCGACGATCCGGGCCGCGGCGCGCTTCAGCTCCTCAGCCCCGGCGACCGAGGTGCCACCGAACTTCATCACGATTATGTCTGCCCTCACTGCCTCCATCGAGGGCTGAGGATACGGACGCCGGGACCCGGATACACGCGCCACCTCCCGGGGCCAGCGACCACCGGGTGGCGAATTTCGGGACAGGGAGTCCCGAAAATCGCCATTCACTTGGCACGCACCCGGGGACCGGTGGCGTGTGACCAACGTCACCCTCTCAGATATATCTGGCTGATATATCCAGTGGCGTGGAATCCGGCGCCTCCCCCCAGAACCTCAGCGCCACCGCCTACGTCATCCTCGGGATGCTCAGCCACGGGCCCCGCTCGGGCTACGAGATCAAGGGGTACGTGGACGACTCGACCCGCTTCTTCTGGGCGGCCAGCTACGGGCAGATCTACCCGGAGTTGAAGCGGCTCTCCGAGGCGGGCCTGGTCGAGGGGACCGAGGCGCCGCGCGGCGAGCGCAAGCGGACGGTCTACAGCCTCACCGACGCCGGCGAAAAGGCCCTGATCGAGTGGCTCTCCGTCCCCCCCGAGGTCTATGAGATGCGCCACGAGGGGATGCTGAAGCTTTTCTTCGCCGGCGCGCTCGAGCCGGAGATGCAGGTCCAGCGCCTGCGCGACATGGGCGAGCAACACCGGCGCAAGGTCGCCGCCCTGCGGGAGGTCGAGCCGCACGCGGCGAAGGAGCCGAACAGCTTCCCCTACCTCGTTCTCCGCTTCGGGATCGAGTTCAACGAGTGGGTCGTCGAGTGGTGCGAGAGCAGGGCCGGCGAGCTCGAGTCGCGCCCCGAAAGCGAGGTTGCATCCTGATGTTCGACGCGCTTGCACGCCTCGCCGACGGGCACGCCCGCAGGGTCGGCCTGATCGCGGTCGCCTTCTTCTTCATCGCCGGCGCTCTCGGCGGTTCCGTGGCGGGCCAGCTGGCGCCCTACGGCGCCGACGACCCGGCGACCGAGAGCTCGCGCGCCAACACGCTGCTGGAGGACGCCGGCTACCGCGGGACCGGGGTCGTCGTCCTCATCCGCGGCGGGAGCGTCACCGACCCCGCCTTCGCCGCCAGGGTGAGGGGGATCGAGCGCCGCCTGCGTGGGCGCCGAGACGTCGCCCGCGTCAGCGGCTACTACGACACCCACTCGCAGGCATTCGTCTCACGCGGCGGCGACGCCACCTACCTGGCAGTGGCCCTTCGCCCCACCGGCGACTCGGAGATCCAGAACGCCGCCACCGCGATCGATCAGTCGCTATCCGCCGCGCCCGGGGTGACGGTCGGCGGCCGGGCGCTGGCCCAGGAGCAGGTCAACAAGCAGGTCGAGCAGGATCTGCGGACGGCGGAGATGCTCGCCTTCCCGCTGCTCCTCCTGCTCTCGCTGCTGTTCTTCCGCAGTCTGGTGGCGGCGCTGCTGCCGCTGATGGTCGGGGCGCTGGCGATCGTCGGCGCCTTCCTGGCTCTTCGCGTCGCCAGCGAGATCGGCCAGATCTCAATCTTTGCGCTGAACCTGACCACGGGGCTCGGTCTCGGGCTTGCGATCGACTACAGCCTCTTCATCGTCTCGCGCTACCGCGAGGAGATCGCCAAGGAGGGGCCCGGTCTGGCCGCGATGCGACGCACCATGGCGACGGCCGGGAGAACGGTCCTGTTCTCATCGCTGACGGTGGCGGCGGCGATCGCCTCGCTGGTCGTCTTCCCCCAGCGGTTCCTCTACTCGATGGGGATCGGCGGCGCCTCCGTGGCGCTGATCGCCGCCGCCGTCTCGCTGACCGTGCTCCCGGCTGTCCTCACCCTGCTCGGCTCCAGGGTCAACTCGCTCTCGCCGGGCTTCCTGCGGCGCCGGGCCGAGCGCGAGACCACCGTCGTAACCGACGGCTTCTGGTACCGGCTCTCACGCTTCGTCATGCGGCGCCCGGTGCCGATCGCGACGATCACGGCCGGGGCGCTGATCGCGCTCGGGCTGCCCTTCCTCGGGATCAAGTTCAACTCGGTTGATGCCCGGGTGCTGCCGCCGTCGGCCAGCGCGCGCCAGGTGGACCAGGTCTTGCGAAGCGAGTTCCCGCCCTTCCGCGACACGCCGATGGTCGTCGCCGTCGACGGAGGCGGCCCGGCCGCTGCGAGCGCCCTCGCCGACCGCCTCGCCGGTGTTCCCGGCATCGCCGCGGTCAGCCCGCCGCAGTCGCTGAACCGGCGGGTGGCCGTAGTCGAGGCGATCGGCGACAGCCCGCGGGTCTCCGACCGCGCCCACGCCACCGCCCAGCGCATCCGCGACCTGCCGGCCCCGGCCGGGGCACGGGTGCTGGTGACCGGCAGCGCCGCAGAGTTTCTCGACCTTCAGTCGAGTCTCGAGAGCCACCTGCCGCTGGCGCTGGCAATCGTGGTCGCGGCGACGCTGGTGATCCTCTTCCTCATGACCGGCTCGGTGGTGCTGCCGGTCAAGTCGCTGCTGATGAACGTCCTCACCCTCAGCGCCGTGTTCGGGTTGCTGGTGATGATCTTCCAGGACGGCCGCCTCGAGAGCCTCCTCGGCTACAGCAGCGACGGGGGAATCGAGCAGACCATGCCGATCCTGCTGTTCGCTGTCGCCTTCGGGCTCTCGACCGACTACGCCGTGTTCCTGCTCTCGCGGATCAAGGAGGCCCGCGACGCCGGCGCCTCGGACTCCGAGTGCGTCGCGATCGGACTCGAGCGCACCGGGCGGATCGTCACCGCCGCGGCGCTGCTGTTCGCGATCGCGATCGGGGCCTTCGCCACCTCGGAGATAGTGTTCATCAAGGAGAACGGCATCGGCACCGCGCTTGCGGTGCTGATCGACGCCACCATAATCCGGGCCCTGCTGGTGCCCTCGTTGATGGAGATGCTCGGAAAGTGGAACTGGTGGGCCCCGGCTCCCCTGCGGCGCCTGCACGACCGGATCGGGATCTCCGAGTCCGGGGGCGACCGTCGGCCTGGCGGGGGCGGCACCGGCGGCATCGGCGCGGCCACCGGGGGAGCGCACTGATGGCCCTGGTTCATCCAGGCCGCTACACGGTTTGCACCGAGGGCAACTTCGTCGTCGCGGCGCGGAGGATCGGCGCCGGCGAAGCCGCTGAGGTCCCGGTGGCGCCGTACCCAAACCCCGGTGGCGATGTCTGAGACCGGGGCGAGCCCGGTGCTCAACCCCTTCGACGCCGACATCGCGGTCGATCCGCTCGGGGAGAACCGCTTCGGCGCGGTCATGCGCGAGAACTGGTGGGTCGGCCGCGGACCGAACGGCGGCTACATCGCGGCGATCCTGATGAACGCCCTCGGCGCGGTCCTTCCCGAGCGAACGCCGCGCTCGCTCAGCATCCACTACATGCGCCCCCCGGTCGCCGGGCCGGCGGAGGTCGGGGTCACGGTCGAGCGCCAGGGCCGGGCGGCGAGCTTCCTCTCGGCCCGCCTCGAGCAGGAGGGAAAGGTCTCCGTCACCGCCCTGGCCGCCTTCTCCGATCCCCGGGAGGGCCCCTCATACCAGGCCTACGAGATGCCGGAGGCGCGACCGCCGGAGGAGCTGCCCCGCCTGGTCCCCGAGGAACAGGACCTGCCCGCCTTCTTCCACAACTATGAGGCGGTGCCGGCGATCGGCTCGCCGCCGTTCCTCAGCGCCGAGGAGCCGCTCACCGGGGGCTGGATCCGCAGCCGCAAGCCCCGCCCGCTCGACGCGCCGCTGGCGGCGGCGATCCTCGACGCCTGGATCCCGACCGCCTTCATCGTCCTCGACCGCGCCTACCCGGCGCCGACCCTCGACCTGACGATCCACTTCCGCTCCCCTCTCCCGCCCCCCGGGAGCCGGCCGCACGACTGGTACCTGAGCGTCTTCCGCTCCGGGCTGGCGCGCGACGGCTTCTTCGACGAGGACGGCGAGCTCTGGAGCGCCGACGGCAGGCTGCTGGCGCAGTGCCGCCAGCTGGCGCTGCTGCTGAGCTAGCTGAACCACCCACCGCAGTTCGGCCGTGGGGGTTAGGCGAAGGCTCTGGCGGCGCGGCGACGCAGGTCGGAGTTGAGCATGCCGGTGACCTCGCTGGGACTGTCGCCTGCGGAGGCGACGCCGTCGGCGCCCTCGCCGAGCGGGCCGGCGCGGAAGCCGTAGAGCGGGGCGTCGACGCCTAGCTCGCGGATCCGGCGCAGCACCCTGACCGCGCCCGCCGGGCTCGACCCGGGGCCGCAGAGGAGTATCGCCGTCGGCTCCAGGGCCTCCACGGCCCGCTCGAGGCGCTCGTCGGCAAGCTCACTGGAGAGCATCAGGACGCGGAAGCCGGCCCGCCGCAGGGCGAGGTCGAGGGCCTGGGTGTGGACGGCCTCGGCACCCTGACCGGGGCTCGAATCGAGCAGCAGGATCCCCGCCGGGCGCGAGGCCGCCGAGGCGAGGCGGCGGGCGCCCAGCAGCCAACCCGTCGCCCAGCGGCTGGCGAACTCGAGCTCGGCGGCGCGCTCCGCGTCGGCGGCGAGCGTGTCGAGCGTCGGCAGCAGCAGCTCCTCCACGGTGCGCTCGAGCGGGCGCACCGCCAGGCTCTCCTCCATCGCCCTGTCGGCGGCGGCCTCGTCGAAGGCCTCGAGCGCGCCGGCGAGGTCGGCCGTCGTCGCCGGCGCCTCCTGGCGCTGGAGGGCGAGCTCGATGGCCGAGGAGATGTTGCCGGTCTCGGCGAGGGCGTCGCGAAGCGTCTGCAGCTCCAGCAGCTCGTACTGGCGGTGGTTTCCGGGGGAGCGCCTGGGCTGCGGGTAGCCGTAGCGCCGTTCCCAGCTGCGCAGGGTGTTGGGGCTGACGCCGAGCACCTCGGCGGCTGCGTTCGTGCGGATTCCAGGGGTCATGTTCGGATCAACTCTCGCGGTATTCCGGGCAGATTCCTTCTCCGCCGGTGGCGATTGTCCCACCGGGGGCCCGGGTTTACCTTGGTTATCGGCAGCTTTTACGGAAACTGTGAGCGATCTTGCACGCCACCGGTGGCCGCGGGCTTGCCGGTGGCCCGTGCCCTCCACATGCCGGTGTCCGCCTGGCGCAGCAGCTGCTCGGCCTCGCTGCCGTGCTCGGGGCAGGAGACGACCCCAGCCGAGACCGTGATCCGCATCCCCCCGGCCGACTCCAGATCCCCCAGCATCTGGGCCAGCCGTTCCCCCATCTTGATCCCGTCGGCAGCGGTCTGATCAGGGGCGAGGACGCAGAGCTCGTCGTGCTCGAGGCGGTAGGCCTCATCGACCAGGCGAACGCTCTCCCGCAGGGCGGCGGTGACGATCGCCAGCACCGACTCCATCCCGGGATCGTCGGGCTCTCCCCGCGCCCCCGGCCCCTCGATGTCGAGCAGGACCATCGCGAAGGGGTGGCCGTAGCGGCGGTGGGTCTCGATCAGCTGCTGCAGGCGGAAGTGCATCTGGGTCGGCCGCTGAAGGCCGGTCACCGGGTCCCGGCCGGGCTCGCTCTGGGCGAGCAGCGCCTCGGCCGCGGTTCCGGTGATCAGGCCGAACAGCGAGGAGAGCCGCTGCGCGGCATCGGCGAACAGCTGCGGCTCGGAGGAGGGCAGCTCCTGGTTCAGGGTCGCCAGCAGCGCCGTCTGCAGAGAGGAGATCTCCCGCGTCAGCTGGGTCGGGGCCGAGTCCGGCTGCAGCTCCGCCAGCCGCGCCGCCCGCTCCAGGCCCTGGGGCGAGAGGTGGGGCGAGCCCTCCTCGCCGGCGGCGGTGAGGACGTCGCTGATCAGCTCCGGCAGATCGCTCGTCGCCCAGGACATCGGCATCCGCTCCACCGCGGCAAGGGGCGAGGCGAGGATGACGTCGACCAGCCAGGCCTTCGCCACCTGCTCGCGCAGCCTGTCGACCCGCGCCAGCTGCGCCCGAAGGGCAGCCGAGTTGCGATTACCGTTCTCGCTCATCGCCCGACCGCAACCTTTGCGAAGCGGTCGGACAGCCGCGCGCGCTCAGCCGAGCGCGCGGCGGCCGGAGAGGGCCTTGCCCAGCGTCACCTCGTCGGCGTGCTCGAGGTCGGCTCCCACCGGCAGGCCGCTGGCGAGGCGGGTGACGTCGACCTTCCCCCGGAGCTGCTCGGCGATGTGGAGCGCGGTCGCCTCGCCG
The DNA here is from genome assembly GCA_963840235.1 of uncultured Actinomycetes bacterium. Classification (GTDB taxonomy): domain Bacteria; phylum Actinomycetota; class Thermoleophilia; order Solirubrobacterales; family 70-9; genus JBBRHQ01. Next base: position 325,271 of record CAWIYC010000001.1, on the reverse strand, counting down.
GTGGTGGTCGGGTTGGTCGCGAGGACGACCTCCCGCACCTCTCCCGACTCCCCGACCCGGCTCAGCAGCTCGGCGATCCGCAGGTCCTGCGGGTCCACCCCGTCGATCGGTGAGAGCGCCCCGCCGAGGACGTGGTAGAGGCCGCGGTACTCGTGGGTGCGCTCGATCGGGATCACGTCGCCCGGCTCCTCGACGACGCAGATGATCGAGCGGTCGCGGGACGCGTCCTCGCAGATCCGGCAGCGGGGGCCCTCGGCGAGGTTGAAGCAGACCTCGCAGAGGCCGACCTTCTCCTTGACCTCGCGGATCGCCTTGGCGAGGGCGGCCGCCTCCTCGTCGTCGGAGCGCAGGATGTGGAATGCGAGCCGCTGCGCGGTCCTCCGGCCGATCCCCGGAAGTCGCGAGAGCTCGGCGACGAGGCGCCCGAGCGGAGCCGGACCCTCACTCAAACGGGCACCCGCTCAAAGGCCTGGCAGGCCGGGGGCGCCGCCCGGGCCGCCGAGACCGCCTGTGATCCCGCCCATCTTCGAGGCCGCCAGCTCCTGCGCGGCGCGGATGGCCTCATTGACCGCGGCCTGGACCATCTCCGAGAGCAGCTCGGCCTCCTCGGGATCGACAGCCTCGGGGTCGATCGTGATCTCCTTCAGCTGGAGGTCGCCGCTGATCTTCACCTTGACCATTCCGCCGCCGGCGCTGGCCTCGACGATCTCTTCGGAGAGCTGCTCCTGCGCCTTCATCATCTGCGCCTGCATCTCCTGCGCCTGCTTCAGCAGGGCGCCCATGTCCATGCCGCCGGGACCGCCGCCTCTCGCCATCAGCTCACTTCCTCCGCGTCGAACTCGCTCTTCAGCCTCTCCAGCAACTCGTCCTCGTCGAGCGACTCCTCATCGGTGGCCGCTGGGGCCTCGCCGTCGAGCAGGACGTAGACCGGCCGCAGGTGCCTGCCGACGATCGAGCGCAGGGCCTCGGCGAAGCGCTCGCGCTGCTCGACCGCCTCGGCCTTGCGCTTGTTGAAGGTCGCGGTCGCGGGGAAGCCGACCCGCAGCACCGACTCCTCGTTGTCTAGGGCAACCGGTCGCGTGCCCTCGAACAGGGCCGAGAGCATCGCCGAGCCGGACTGCCTCACCTGGTCGAGCACGGCCGGCCAGAGGCGGTTGAGCTTGTCGAGGTCGAGATCGGAGCCGGCGGCGGAAGTCGAGGTTGCGGTCTCACCTGCCGAGGACGGGGCAGCCGGGTCGGCGGCGTCAGCGCCGGGGTCCGCTAGCTCCCCCTCCCCCGCCTTCCCGCCGGGGGCCTCCGCAGTGTCAGGGGACGCTCTCTCGGGTGGCGGCTCTCCGAGCGCCGGGACCGCCGTGCCCCCACCCCGCCGCTCCAGCGCCTCGACCCGGCGCGCCAGGCCCTCGGCGCCGGCGTCGAGCTCGGGCCTCGCCGCCTTCAGCAGCGAGACCTCGACCGCCAGCCGGGCCTCGTCGCCCTCGCGGACGGCGGCCAGCGCCTCCGCCAGCTCGTCGATCGTCCGCACCATGGTCGCCGCCCCCACCGCCGCTGCCTGCGCCCGCAGCCGCTCGGAGTCGGCGGCGGTGATCACGAACGACTCGGGAACCTCGCCGATCGTCTGCACCACGAGCAGCTGGCGCAGGTGGGCGAGGAGGTCGCGGGCGAACTGGACCGGGTCGCGCCCGGACGCCGACACCCGCGCCACCGCCTCCAGCACGGCCTTCGGATCCTCGGCTGCGACTGCGTCCACCGCGTCGAAGAGGAGGTCAGCGTCGGCTGCCCCGAGCATCTCCAGCACCGCGTCGAGGCTGACCGTCTTCTCGCCGCCGAAGGAGACCAGCTGGTCGAGGGTCCCGAGCGCGTCGCGGAAGCTGCCCGAGGCAGAGCGGGCGATCATCGCCACGGCGCCGTCGTCTATCTCGATCCCCTCACTGGCCGAGACCCGGCGCACGACCTCGGCGATCTGATCGAGGGAGGGTCGCTGGAAGTCGAAGCGCTGGCAGCGGTCGGCGATCGTCGGCATCACCTTGTGGGCCTCGGTGGTTGCGAGGACGAAGACGGTGTTGGGCGGGGGCTCCTCCAGCGTCTTCAGGAAGGCATTCCAGGCCTCCTTGGTCAGCATGTGGGCCTCGTCGAGGATGTAGACCTTCCAGCGGCCGGGGGCGGCCGCGTAGGCGACCCGCTCCCGCAGGTCGCGGACGTCGTCGACGGAACGGTTGGAGGCGGCGTCCATCTCGATCACGTCCATCGAGTGCCCGGCGGCGATCGCCAGGCAGGAGTCGCACTCGCCGCAGGGGGTCGGGGTCGGGCCGCCGCGCTCGCAGTTGAGCGAGCGGGCGAGGATCTTCGCCATCGAGGTCTTGCCGGTCCCGCGCGAGCCGACGAAGAGGTAGGCGTGGTGGACCTTGTCCCGGGTGACCGCGTTGCGCAGGGTGCGGACGACGTGCTGCTGGCCGACCACCTCTTCGAAGGATCCGGGGCGGTGACGGCGGTAGAGGGAGGTGGATTCGCTCATCGGCAGGTGGGGAGCCAGTGTATCTGCGGCCCGGACGGCGCCCGGGCGGGCGCGCGGGCCGCCGGGGGCGCCTCTCTGTAGTTTGCGGCGATGCCCCCGGCCGCCCGCAACCTGCTCCGGCCAGCGGCCTGGATCGGGGCCGTCTCGGCGGCGCTGCTGCTGGTCTTCCCGCTCGGCTTCCCCAACTACGACACCATCTACGCCCTCGTCTGGGGGCGCGAGCTGGCCCACGGGACGAGTCTCGACTACGGCGCCGCGCTGCCGCCCACCCCGCATCCCCTCGCCGACCTGCTCGGCCTCCTCACCACCCCGCTGGGGCAGGGGGCGATCACGGTGACGATGGCGATCGCCTACGCCTCGCTGGGGCTGATCGGCTACCTCGTCTACCGTCTCGGCTCGCTCTGGCTCGACCGCGCGATCGGCGTGGTCGCGGCGCTGATCGTCCTCACCCGGGCGCCCTTCCTCTCCAACGGCATCCGCGCCTACGTCGACCTCCCCTACATCGCCCTCTGCCTGGGGGCGCTGGCGATCGAGAGCAGGCGGACCCGCGCCGGGTGGCCGGTGCTGGCCCTGCTGGCGGCGGCCGGGCTGCTGCGCCCCGAGGCCTGGCTCTTCTCGGCCGCCTACCTCGCCTGGCTCACGCTCGCCGCCGAGCGCTCGCCGCGCTGGCGCCTGCGCCTCAGGAGCGAGCGCACCGGCTCCGAGCTCGCCTGGCTGGCGGCGCTCGCCGCCTCCGCCCCGGTGGCCTGGGGCCTGTTCGACCTGATCACCGCCGGCAGCCTCACCTACTCCTTCACCGGCACCCGCGACACGGTCGAGACCCTCGATCGCCAGACCGGGGCGCTCAACCTCATCCTCTACGGGCCGCGCCGGCTGGGAGAGGTGCTGCAGTGGCCGGGGATGGTCGGCGCCGCCGGCGGAATCGTCCTCTGCCTGGTGCTGCTGCGGCGCCGGGTCGAGCTCGGGGTCGCCGCCGTCGTCCTCGCCCTCGGCGCCTTCGCCCTGCTGGCCAGCGCGGGCCTGGCGATCATCCCCCGCTACACGATGCTGGCCGCGGCAGTCCTGGCCGTCTTCGCCGCGGCCGCGCTGCTGGGGTGGCGCCTGCTGGAGCCCGGGCACCGCTGGCGGCGGGCCTGGCAGGCTTTCGCCGCCCTGGTGGCACTGATGTTCCTCGTCTGGGCCCCGAACCAGTACGACCTGCTGCGAACCGTCCACACCGACCTCGCCAACCAGGGGCGGATCGAGCGCGACCTCGGCGACCTCGCCACCTCCGATGCCTTCGAGCCGCTCTGCCTGCCGGTTTCGGTGCCGAACCACCGGGCGGTGCCCCGCCTCGCCTTCGACCTCGACCTGCGGCCCTCGGAGATCGTCAGCTCGAGCGAGCAGCGACAGCCGCGGCGGGGCTACTTCCTCGCCCCCGCCGGCCCCTTCGTCATCCACAACTTCATCCTCGACCCCAATGACCCGGGCCGGTTCGCCTCGACCGTGCCGCCGCGATTCGCGCCGGTGGCCCACAACCGGTCGTGGAAGCTCTACCGCCGCTGCGGATAGCCTGAGCCGGCGATGCTGCGGCGAGCGCTGAGAACTCCCTGGGGGCGGCTCGCGCTTCTGGTGGGCGCGGTGGTGGTGGTCGTCTTCGCCTCGGCCGCGCTGCTCCACTACGGCTTCGACGAGCTCGACACCTTTGGCGACTCGCTGTGGTCGGCGACCAAGCACGTGCTCGACCCCTCCAGCCTGGGGGAGGACGAGGGCGCACCGCAGCGGGTGATCGGCATCTTCCAGGTGATCACCGGGTTGGTGCTCCTGGTCGGGCTCCTGTTCACGGTCATCGCCGAGACCGTCGGGCGTTCGATCGAGCGCCTCGGGCGCTACGAGGTGCCGGTTCGCGCCCACGATCACCTGGTCGCGATCGGCGGCATCGACCTGGCGCCGGAGACGCCCGCGACCCTGGTGCGGGTGGGGCGGCCCGAGACGCTGCCGGAGAAGATCGTCCTGCTCGCCCCCGAGAGCGCCCGCGAGTCGCGCGAGGAGCTGCTGGCGGAGCTGCGCGCGCAGGCGGGATCAATGCGGGTGGAGATGGTGATCGGCGACACCGCGGCGCCGTCGGGCTTCGAGCTCGCCTCGGTCGAGACGGCGCGCGACGTCATCGTCTTTCCCACCACCAGCGGTCCGACTCCGGCCGACAGCGCCGACGTCGAGGTTCTCCAGAGCGGCATGGCGCTGCGCGCGTACCTGCAGGAACGGGCCCCCGGGCGCGACCCTGGCGTCAGCCTGCTGTTCCGCCGCGGGCGCAACGTCGACGCCGCCTGGGAGATGCTCCCCCACGAGTGGGACGCGGTCGTCGGAGACCGCGTCGTCGCCGCCGTTCTGCGGCTGGCGATCCTTCGACCGGAACTGGCGCCGGTGCTGCCGGGGCTGGGTGACAGGTCGGCGGTGCGGGCGGTCCCCTCGGGAGTGTTCGCGGGCCTTCCCTTCGGTGAGCTCTCGCGGCGAACCGAGGATGGGATCCCGATCGGGCTGATCAGGGCGGGCGAGGCGGAGGCCCACTTCGCGCCGGCCCCGGAGGAGACCGTGGGCGAGGGGGATCGCATCATCGTCATTGGCGTCGGCCGGGGCAGGACGGCAGGCCACCTCCTCGCACGGCCCTCCCGGTGGGGGCGGAACGGACCTTTGAGGATCGCGATGGTCGGCTGCGGGATCAACGCGCCGACCCTGATGGAGGAGTTCAGCGCCGCCGGGCACGAGCGGGTCGAGTTCACGGTCCTGGCGACGCGCTCGGCCTACGACACTTTTCTCTCGAGCCGCGAGTACGAGGGCGTATCGATCGACTTCGCCGAGACCCAGCCGACCGACCCGGGCGAGCTCGAGCGGGGGCTCGGCTCCGCCGATGCCGACGTGATCGTCGTCACCCCTAGCCCGAAGAGCTATGACCTGCGCGCCTCGGACGCCGAGACGACCCTTTCGACCCTTCACGTGCTGCGTCTGGCGGGCGCCGAGACCCCGATCGTGGCCGAGATGTTCCTGCCCGACTCGGTGCGGAGGTTGCCGCAGGACCGGCGCCTGAGCACGGTATCGACCCTCGACGTTGTCTCCACCGCGATCGCCTTCAGCATCCTCGATACCAAAGCGGCGACCGCACTCGAGGGCCTCTTCGGGGGCGAGGTGAGGATCGAGACCGAACCGCTCGGGGCAGCTGGCGGGGCGACATTCGGAGAGATCTACTCGTCCGGCCTCTCCCGCGGGGTGGTTCCGATCGCTGTCCAGGCGGAGGACGGAACGGTGACGATCGCGCCCCGCGAGGAGGCGAGGCTCGGGCCGGGCGACGAGCTGCTGATCCTCGATCCCGGGCTCTCCGCCCCCTGAGCGGCCAGGCTTGGCCGGTCGCGGGAGCGAAAACGGACCGTGCACCCGTCCCTCGAAACTGAGTCCCCGGGCGTGGCCGCCGAGCTTGGCTCGGGCCAGGCTTGCCTGCGGCACCCGCGGCTCCCGCTTAAGGCTGCTTCCTTCCGGACCTGACCTGATTCACGTGCCTACGTCGCGCAGGACCTGGCCGTCAACGCCGCCTTCGGCGCACTGACCCCGAAGGCCAGCACCTCAGAACGGTAGTCGGCCCCGCTAGAGCGGATTGCGGGTTACAGGGCACCGCTGATTCCCCGCCTAGCACGGTCCATCCGTGATGCTAGCGCGGCTTCGCCGAACCGGGACGCTCCCTTCGGCAACCGGCCCCGGCGAGAGGTATCGAAGCCACCATATTGGTGACTTCGTGAAGTCTCGCCAACGGGGCGCGGCGCCGACCATCCCGGCACGGGCGTCCTATCATCCCCCTCCCGGGCGCGTAGCTCAGTGGGAGAGCGCTCGCTTCACACGCGAGAGGTCGCTGGTTCGAAACCAGCCGTGCCCATCTTCTCCTTTCTGCAGCCGCGCCCACGCATCTGGTATGCAGATCGAGCGGGAGTCATGGAACCCATCGCCGATGCCAGAGACGAGACGTTGCTGCTCGAGCGTGAGCGCGAGCTGGGCGTCCTGGGAGATGCTCTGGATCGCCTCGTCGATGGGCAAGGGTCGATGCTGGTGGTCGAGGGAGCGGCCGGGATCGGAAAGACGAGACTCCTTGCAGGGGCAAACGAGCTCGTGCGCCAACGGGCAGTGATGGTTCGATCGGCTCGAGCGGGGCAGCTGGAGCGCGAGGTGCCATTCGGGGTCGCGCGCCAGCTATTGGAGCCGGTGATCGAACGCGCCGGCGAAGAGGAGCGGCTCCGGCTGCTCTCGGGAAGCGCCGCCCTCTCGCTGATCGCTTTCGGCCAGGCAGATTCGGATGGGCCGAACGCCGAAGCGGATCCCTTTGCCCCGATCCACGGTCTCTACTGGCTGCTCTCAAACCTATGTGACTCAGAGCCCGTGCTGCTCGTCATCGACGACGCTCACTGGGCGGACACCCAATCGCTGCGCTGGCTTGACTACCTCTCACGGCGAGTGCATGACACCCCGGTGCTGATCGTCGCGGCGGCGCGCACCGGCGAGGCGGACGAGCCCGCAGAGCTCGAGCCGCTACGGCTCGGTGCAAGCGAGGTCCTTCGGCCCTCTCCGCTGAGCGCCGCGGCGGTCGAGGAGCTGATCGCCGCCGAGCTTCGTCGCACGCCTTCGGGTGAGTTCTCGGAGGCTTGCAGCAGGGCCACCGGCGGCAACCCGTTCCTGCTCGCCGAGGCACTGCGCACGCTGCGGACGAGGTCGATCGCCCCGGACACGAAGGCCGCCGCTGCGCTGGGCTCGCTGGGCTCGGAGCCCGTCGCCCGCTCGGTCCTGCCGCGGCTTCACCGGTTTGGACCGGAGGCTGCCTCGCTGGCGCACGCGATCGCGGTGCTCGGCGGCGCCCCGCAGCTGCGCCATGCCTGCAGGCTGGCCGGAGTCAGCGAGGATCGTGCCCGGCACCTTTGCGGTCGGCTCCGCGACGCCGAGATCCTGGCGCCGGGGCACCCGATCGATTTCGTTCATCCGCTGATCCGCACTGCCGTCTATCTCGAGCTGTCGGAGGAGGACCGCTCGGACGCCCACCGCCGGGCCGCGGAGCTGTTGAGCTCGACCGGCAGCGACGGCCGCGAGCTCGCGCCCCACCTCCTCGCATGCGCCCCCAACGGAGACCAGTGGGTTGTCGAACAACTCCGCGAGGCGGCCCGAGAGGCAATGGCGGCGGGAGCCCCCGGCAGCGCACGGCGCTACCTGGAGCGAGCACTCGAGGAGCCCGCCCGGGAGGACCTCGAGGTGACCTATGAGCTCGGCCGTGCGCTCTGGGGGGCGAGCCCCATCGACGCTCCGGAAGTCCTCGTCTCCGTTGCCGAGCGCACCGACGACCCCGAGCTTCGCCTGCAGGTGATCGAGGATGCCGCTTGGACCTACTTCGACTGTGGAAACCTCGAGCGGGCCGTGCACTGGCTCGGGCGGCTCGTGGAGGCGATACCCCCGAACCGCCCAGAACAGATGCTGCCGGCCGAAGCTTCGCTCTCCGCCCTGGGGATAATGAACGTCGGCCGCCGCCCCGAGGCCTCAGCGCACATCACGGCGGTTGTGGCTGAGGCCGGTGCGACCACGCGGGGTGAGCTGCTGGCCCGCCAGGCGCTGTCGTTCGAACGCTTCATGGCATGCGATCCGGTCGGTGACGTCGTCGATCTGGCCGCCTCCTTTACGCCTCCGCCATGGGCCGGCCGGGGCGCGGTGCCCGCCATCGCCTGCAAGGTGCTTGCCTGGAGCGGAAGCTGGGGGGTTGCCCACGAGGCAACAGCTCGGGGGTGGGAGAGCGCACGATCGAGCGGTCTCGTTCATGTCGCCAGCTACCGAGAAAGCATGCTGGCGGATATCGATCGCCTGGCCGGCAGGCTGGTCGATTCCGAGTCGGAGGCCCGCACCGCCTGGGACATCGTCCGAGATCTTGCGCCGGTCTCGCTCCCGGCCTGGGCCGCGATCAGCAGTCTCCTGGCGACGCTGATTGCGAGAGGCCAGCTGGATGAGGCGGGTGAGCTGGCCGGTCAGTGGGACCTATCGGCGCCGTTCAGCGCGGTGCCGATGTCCCCTGTCCCGCTCGAGATCCGAGGCACTCTGCGTCTGGCTCGTGGAGAGCTCGAGAGCGGAGCCGAGGACCTGATCGCGGTCGGCGAGGACCTCGAGGAGATGCGCCTCCTCAATCCCGCGGCGGTGCCCTGGCGCCAGGAGGTCGTGCCCGCGCTCGGCGCGCTCGATCGCAGCGCCGAGGCTCGGCGGATCATCGCCGAGGGCGAGAAGCGGGCTCGGGCTTTCGGCGCCCAGCACGTGATCGGTGCGATGCTGCGCGCGAGGTCCTCGATCGAACCGAAGAGCCGCGCGATCGAGACCTTGCGCGAGTCGCTCGCAGCGTTCGAGCGGAGCGGCCCCCCGCACGAGCTCGCTCGCTCACAACTCGAGCTGGGAGCCGCGCTGCGTCGCAACGGCCGGCGGAGCGAGTCACGCGAGCCGCTTCGCCAGGCCCTCGAGCTTGCCCACGTTTCCGGCGCCGGCGAACTCGCTCGCAGGGCCCGTGAAGAGCTTGAAGCGGCAGGTTCGCGACCTCGCAGCGTCTTTCGTACCGGCCTGGACTCGCTGACCGCGAGCGAGCTTCGAACCGCGAAGCTGGCGGCAACGGGCCTCAGCAACGTCGAGATCGCCCAGCAGCTGTTCGTCACGCGAAAGACGGTCGAAAAGCATCTCGGCAACACCTATACGAAGCTGGAGATCAAGTCTCGAAACGAACTGCCCGCGGCGCTTGCACCGTCCTCGGCAGCCCACCCAACCGATCATCCCGGGGAAATTGATCAGGATTCTGAGCGCGATCAGTAGCTCGCGCCGCCGCCCGCGCAGTAGTTTCGATACCTGACCGTCTTGCGGCCTCGATTGATGATCGTCCGGTAGAGACCGCCCGCGTCCTCTCTCACCGTGACCTTGTGGGCGAAAATCACGCGAAAGCTGGTGGGAGAGGTCCTCGTGACCCCGCGCAACTTGAGACGTTCCCGGTCGGCGTGAAGCGCATGCTCATGAGCGATCGGGCCGTAGCCCCACCCGCACACGAAGACCTTGGTCTGCCCCGGCTCGATCGAGAAGTGATCAACCTCCCGAGCCGATGCCGTCTGCGGTGCCAGGGCTGTGATCGCCACCAGAGCCGCTACGAACGAGACGAGCCACGATCGAAAATGCATCTGCCTACCTCCGCGAATAGGGGGTGGATCAGCTTCTATTCGCAAGCGTCCCATCGGCATCCGGGCTTCGCAGTGGGGAGGTACCCGACTCTTTTGTCGGTGCTCTTCACACGCGAGTGGTCGCTATTCGAAACCAGCCGCGCCCATCGGGGCCTGTGCTTCTGGGTTGAAGTGGCGGACGGGTACGTGGTTCGCCGCATACCGAATTGGTGCTCACCCCTGATGCCGTGCCGAAACCGCCGCCGTACGATCGAGCCGTCCGTGTTTGCGCGTCTGAGTGCGCCGGTGAACGCACCCGGGCCGAAAGGAGCGGTGGGCATGCCGAAGATCAAAGAGGCCGCAGCAGAATTTCTGACCAGCAAGCGAGTGGCCGTCACCGGCGTCTCCAGTGAGCCCAAGAACCACGGGAGCAACGTCGTGTACCGCCGGCTTCGCGAGCGGGGCTACGAGGTCTTCGCCGTCAATCCGAACAGAGTCGAGGTCGAGGGGGACCGCTGCTATCAGGACCTGCGCTCGATCCCCGGCGGTGTCGATGCGGTCGTGATCGCGACCAGACCCGAGATCGCCGAGGAGACGATGCGCGAGTGCGCCGACCTCGATATCAAGCGAGTCTGGATGCACCGCGGCCCCGGTGCCGGAAGCGTCTCCGCGGCGGCGGCCGACTATGGCCGGCGGCGCGGCATTGCTGTCATCGACGGCGGCTGCCCGTGCATGTTCGGTCCCACCGCCGATCTTGGGCACAAGGCGATGCGGGTTGTCTTCACCCTGAGCGGCAACGTCCCGAGGGAGGTCTGAGCGGAGGAGGTGACGGAGCGGTGATTCGCCCGGGTGCCCTGAAGCGATGGATGTACAGAGGCGGCCGCCCAAACCGCCTGGCGACAGTGCTGAACCGCTGGTGGGCAAATGCGGGATCGGCCGGCGTGTGGCCGAACCGCCTGGCCGCTCTCGAGGTGCGCGGCCGGCGCAGCGGCCGCCTGATCTCATTCCCGGTGGTGGTAGCGGACTATCAGGGAGAACGCTTCCTGGTGGCGATGCTCGGCGAAGGGACGAACTGGGTCCTCAACGTCCGGGCAGGCGGAGGGCAGGCCGTTCTCCGCCACGGGTCTCGTGAAGCGGTGCGCCTCGAGGAGGTCGATCCGCGCGAACGCGCGCCCATCCTGCGGCGCTATCTGGAAGTCGCGCCGGGGGCCCGTCCTCACATCCCGCTGGATCGCCGAGCTCCTCTTGCGGCTCTTGAGCAGATCGCTGCGCGATACCCCGTGTTCCGCATTTGCGCCGAATCACAGGGGTGAGTCGTTGTCGATTTCTGCAGCGCCCGTTCGACGCATTGTTAGAGGATCGGGTATCCCCAAGAGTGACGAGCCGATCCGAAGGCAAGAACCGACGCAAGGAGGAGCGACATGCGAGTGATGGTCCTGGTCAAGGCGAACGAGGAGAGCGAGGCCGGACAGCTTCCAAGCCAGGAGCTGCTCAGCCAGATGCAGGAGTTCAACGAGGAACTGGTACGGGCCGGCGTGCTGCTGGCGGGCGACGGCCTCCAGCCGACCTCGAAGGGTGTCCGGGTGGTCTTCTCCGGCAGCGAGCGCAGGGTGGTCGACGGCCCCTTCACCGAGACCAAGGAGCTGCTCGCCGGCTACTGGCTGTGGCAGGTGAAGTCGATGGAGGAGGCGATCGAGTGGGCCAGGCGGATCCCCTGCGAGGAGGGCGCGCCCGAGGCGGCGGTCGAGATCCGGCCGGTGTTCGAGGCCGACGACTTCGGCGAGGAGCTGACGCCGGAGATGCGCGAGAGGGACGAGCGGATGCGCCGGGAGGTCGAGGCGAACCGGTAGCGAGCGGTGCCGAGACCGGCTGACGATCCGGGAATGGCGACCGCCGAGGTCAACCGCACGATCGACGCCGTCTGGCGGATCGAGTCTGGCCGGCTGATCGCCGGCCTGGCCCGGATCGTCCGCGACGTCGGCCTCGCCGAGGATCTCGCCCAGGAGGCCCTCGTCGCCGCGCTCGAGCAGTGGCCGGAGTCAGGCGTCCCGGACAATCCGGGCGCCTGGCTCATGGCCACGGCGAGGAACCGGGCGATCGACCGGCTGCGCCGGGGCGAGGTGCACGAGCGCAAGGTGCGTGAGCTGGGGCGCGAGATCGAGGTCAGCGCCCAGCAGCCGCGCCGCGACCTCGAGGCCGAGATCGACGACCCCTTCGACGACGACCTGCTGCGCCTGATCTTCACCGCCTGTCACCCACTGCTCCCGGTTGAGTCCAGGGTCGCCCTGACTCTGCGCCTGCTCGGTGGCCTGACCACGAGGGAGATCGGCCGCGCCTACCTCATATCTGAGGCGACCGTCGCGCAACGGATCGTGCGCGCCAAGCGCACGCTCTCGGCGGCGCGGGTCCCCTTCGAGGTGCCCGGGCGCGATCAGCTTCCCGAACGACTCGACTCCGTGCTGGAGGTCATCTACCTGATCTTCAACGAGGGCTACGCGGCGAGCGCCGGCGACGAGTGGATCCGGCCGGAGCTGATCGATGAGGCGCTGCGGCTCGGTCGCATCCTTGCCGAGCTGCTCCCTCGCGAGCCCGAGGTGCACGGCCTCGTCGCTCTGATGGAGTTGCAGGCGTCGCGCTCCCGCGCCAGGACCGGCCCCTCGGGGGAGGCGATCCCGCTGGGCGAGCAGGACCGCTCCCGCTGGGACTGGGTCCTCGTCGGCCGCGGCCGGGCCGCGCTCGACCGCGCCCAGGCAGCGGGCGCGCTCGGCCCCTACGGCCTTCAGGCCGCGATCGCCGCCTGCCACGCCGGCGCGCGCAGTCCCGGGGAGACCGACTGGGAGCGGATCGCCGCGCTCTACGACGGGCTGGCCCAGATCAGCCCGTCCCCGGTGGTCGAGCTGAACCGGGCGGTCGCCGTCGGCATGGCATTCGGACCGCAGGCGGGGCTGACGATCGTCGACGGCCTCGGTGAGGAGCCCTCGCTGCACGGCTACCACCTGCTGCCGGCGGTGCGGGGGGACCTGCTCTCGAGGCTCGGCCGCGAGACCGAGGCCCGGGTCGAGTTCGAGCGGGCAGCGTCCCTTGCCCGGAACTCGCGCGAACGGGACGTCCTGCTGGCGCGGGTATCTGCGAGCGCGGCCGCGAATGGAACCCCGGGCGGCTAACCGGGATCCGGCACCCCGGCTACCTCGCGGGCCTGCTCCGGCGTCGCGTACTCGCGTCCCCGGGCGATCTTCCCATCGCGGACCGTGTAGACGACTCCCAGCCGCATGTCGGCTACGGCGGAGCTGCCCTTCATCCGCCCGGTGACATGGACGTCGGCGACGACCTTTTCCCCCGCGTCGATCAGCTCCACCGGCTCGGCGTGGAAATCGTCGAAGGTCTGGAACCACTGCTCGTAGTAGTGACGCAGGGCCTCGTGACCGTGGATCACGCCGACGTCGTCCGGCGCGCCCTCGATCGCCCGATAGTCGAGGTCGGCGTGCCAGAGCCCGATCGCGTCCAGGTCCGGGCCGAACCCCTGAAACATCCGCCGGACGATCTCGACGTTCTCCTCCGACATCGCCCGCACCATAACCCTCCGGAAGTCCCGGGCTCAAGCCCCGAAGGCAGGTAACCTGACCGGATCTGGGTCTGGCAATCGAGGGGAGTTGGCCTGATGCGCAAGATGCAATTGGCGATTGCGGCCCTGATGGGCACTCTGCTGTTCGTCGCACTGCCCGCTTGGTCGGCCACCGGTGCCCGCACCGAGCTGACCAGCGTCGGTCCCGGAGGCCAAACCGCCCACGGCGATTCCTCTACCTGGGGAAGCTCCCTCTCGGCGAGCGGGCGACTGGCGCTCTTCTCCGTCGACGACAACGACCTCCCCGGCGCCGACGGGACCCGTGATATCTACCTCCGGGACCGCAAGACCGGCACGACGCGCCTGTTGAGCGTTTCCACTTCGGGACAGCCGGCCAACGGCAATTGCGCCGACGACCTGGCACTCTCTGCCGACGGGCGCTTCGTCGCCTTCGCCTGCTCGGCCACGAACCTCGGCGGCGGGGCCCAGGGGGCCTTCCTGCGGGATCGGAAGCGCGGCACCACGGCTCTGATCAGCAAGACGTCGCAGGGTGATCCGGGGAGCGGCTTCGTGCACGGGCTGGCCGTGTCGGGCAGCGGACGCTATGTGACTTTCGCCACCGACTCCGACAATCTGCCGGGAAGTCCAGCAACCACCGACGCCTACGTTCGGGACCGCAGGACGGGCAAGACCACCCTCGTGACCAAGGCCACCGACGGAACCCCGATCGACACCAACTCCGCGACGTTTACGGCGATCTCGGCGAACGGGAGGTTCGTGGCCTTTTCCTCCGACTCGGACGTGCTGCCGGGCAGGGACGGCACCGGCGACGTCTTTCTCAGGGACCGACAGAAGAAGACGACGATTCTGGTGAGCAAGACATCCGCCGGGGCCCCTTTGCTCGGAAACAGCTACTCCTATGCCGGCGGCCTGTCCGCCGACGGCCGTTTCGTCAGCTTCGAGGGAATGGCATCCAACCTCGCGGGCGGAGTCCCCGGGGTCTTCGTTCGCGACCTCAAGCGGGGAACCACCCGAATCGCCAGCCGGACCACGGGCGGGGACCCCGCGGCAGGCTACACGCCGTCGATTTCCGCCGACGGCCGTTTCGTCGCCTACGAGTCCGACGATGACGAGCTGCCGGGGAAGGACGGAGTATTGGATGTGCTCCGCTACGACCGCAAGACGGAAAGGACCGCCCTGATCAGCCGTAGCAGCGGCGGACAGACCGGCGAGGCCGACAGCTTCTACGCCTCGATATCCCGGAAGGGCGATTTCGTGTCCTTCACCTCTCGCGCCGACAACTTCAGCGTCGCCGACGACGACGGCGTCTCCAACACCTTCGTGCGCGGCCCGCTGGACTGATCCGCACTAGCGGTGCGCCTCGACATACTCGACCAGGCTGCGGGCATCCATGCCGGCGAAGAGGACGAATTGGGACCTTTGAGGACGGATGAGCGGGGAAGGGTCCATCCGTAACCGATGGCGATTGCCACTGCGACAACACTCGAGGTCTTCATCGGCGGCAGGCCGCTGTTCGCCGACGTCTCCTTCAGGCTCGAGGCGGGGGAGCGGATGACGCTGGCGGGCCGAAACGGCGCCGGCAAGACCACCCTGCTGCGGGTCCTGGCGGGGGAGCTCCTCCCCGACTCGGGCAGGCTGGTGCTGGGAAAGGGGGCGCGGGTGGCGCTTCACGACCAGCGGCCCCCACACGACTCGGGAGCCTCTCTCGGCGACTACGTCTTCTCCGGGCGCGCCGAGACGATCGAGACCGAGGCCGAGCTCGAGCGGCTCGAGTCGGCGATGCAGGGGGCAGGGTCCGACGCGGTCATGGGCGCCTACGCCGCCGCCCAGCAGCGGCTCGAGCTCGCCGGCGGCTACCGCTGGCGCGATGATGTGCTCGCGGTGCTCCACGGGCTCGGGTTCGACGACGCCGACGCCGGGCGCCCCCTCTCCACCTTCTCCGGGGGAGAGCTGACCCGCGCCTCACTGGCCCGGGCGCTGGCAACCGGCCCCGACCTGCTTCTCCTCGACGAGCCCACCAACCACCTCGACATCCCGACCCTGGAGTGGCTGGAGGGCTACCTCTGCGACCTCGACGCGGCGATCGTCCTCGTCGCCCACGATCGCTGGTTCCTGGAGTCGGTCGGCACCTCCGTGCTCGAGCTGGAGGCAGGCCGCGGGCGCTTCTTCGCCGGGCCCTGGCACGCCTGGCGGACCGAGCAGGCCGCGCGCGAGCTCGCCCTCGGCCGCACGATCGAGCGCCAGCAGGCCGAGATCGCGCGAATGGAGCGCTTCGTCGAGCGCTTCCGCTACAAGGCGACCAAGGCACGCCAGGCCCAGTCGCGGCTGAAGCAGATCGAGAGGATCAAGCGCGACGCCGCTGGCAGCGACCCGCGCGACCGCCGCGACCTGCGCTTCTCCTTCGCCGCACCGGAGCGCTCCGGGCGGGTGGTGCTGGAGTTGAAGGGGGCCCGGATCGAGGTCCCGGGACGGGTCCTTCTGGAAGAGGCGAGCATGCACCTCGAGCGCGGCGAGCACGTCGTCCTGGTCGGGCCGAACGGGTCCGGGAAGACGACCCTGATCGAGACCGCCGCCGGCCGCCGGCAGCCCGGAGCGGGCACGGTCCGGCTCGGGCACAACGTCCGCCTCGGTTACCTCTCCCAGCACGCGGAGGCGGGGGCCGGCGAGGGCACCGTGTTCGAGGCGGCGCAGCGCCAGACCGGACTCAGCACCCAGAAGACGCGCGACCTGCTCGGAGCCTTCCTCTTCTCGGGCCCCGAGACCGAGAAGTCGCTCGCCGACATCTCCGGTGGGGAGCAGCGCCGGCTCTCGCTGGCGATCCTGGTTGCCTCCGGCGCCAACCTCCTGGTCCTCGACGAGCCCACCAACCATCTCGACCTCGAGAGCCGCGAGGCGCTCGAGGACGCCCTCACCTCCTTCGAGGGGACGGTGCTGCTGGTCTCCCACGACCGTGCCCTGCTGGAGGCGGTCGGCACCCGCACCCTGGCCTGCGAGCAGGGAGCACTTCGGGGCTACCCGGGGGCATGGGCCGAGTACGTGCGCGACCGCGATGAGCGCCAGGCGGCCCGTCGCCAGGCAGCCGAGGCCCCCGCCCCCGCCCCCGAGTCGGGGCGAAAGCGCCGCCCGGCCGGCCCCTCCAAGAACGCCCTGCGCAGGGTGGCCGACCTCGAGCGCCGGATCGAGGAGGCCGAGGCGACCCTGCGGTCAGTCGAGGACGAGCTCGCCGACCCGGCAATGTGGTCGAGCCCCGGCCGAGCCGAGCGGGCGACCGAGCGCCACCGCGACGCCAAGATCGCGGTCGAGCGGCTCTACGAGGAGTGGCAGAAGGCCGAGGCCGCTGCCGGCCCCGACCCTTCCTAGTCGGTCGGCTTGCCCCAGCGCGAGTCGCCGTGGTCGCGTTGGCGCTCGTCCGCGGTCCCGGAACTGCCGTCCGGGGCGAGGCCGGCCTCGGCCAGCATCCGCCGCAGATCGGCGACCAGACCCTTGTCGATGTCCTTGCCGTGGGGCGGGTGGATGACCTCTGCCTCGGGCCCGAGAGCGACCTTGAATTTGCCGTTGTGCTCCTCTTCGACCGTCCCCACCGCCTCCAGCAGCGAGAGCACGTCGCGCCACTCGATGTTGGCGCTGGTCGGGTGGGCGAATATCTCCTCGACCGTGCGCCGGTGGTGATTGTTGAGGTGGGTCGCCATTCGGCGTCCAGCCTAACCCGGGGCCGGCGCCGGGAGCCGCCTCGTGAACCCTTGCGACAAGGCGTCGCAGCTCTGCGACGCCCTATCGTCGGCCTCCACCGTCGCCCGGAACTCGCGAAAACCGGCCCCGCTGTAGGTTGCTCCCGGTGCAGTGGAGGGCGTGGATCAGGCTCAGGCTCCGGGCAAGGAGGGAAACGCTGTGACCGAGGTGGGTGGCCGAGGCGCCAACGCGACCGGGATCGTTCTGCTGACGCTGGCGGCGGGGCAGTTCGTCATGGCCCTCGACACCACGGTGATGAATACGGCGATCGCGACGGTCGCCGAGGATGTCGGGACCACCGTGACCGGGATCCAGACGGCGATCACGCTCTACACGCTGGTGATGGCCTCTTTCATGATCACCGGCGGCAAGGTCGGTGAGATCCTCGGCCGCAAGCGTGCGTTCGGCCTCGGGTGCATCATCTACGCCTGCGGGTCGTTCACCACTTCCTTGGCGCCGAACCTGACCGTGCTGATGATCGGGTGGTCGTTTCTCGAGGGCCTCGGCGCCGTGCTGATCATGCCGGCGATCGTGGCCCTGGTCGCCTCGAACTTCGGAAAGCCGGAACGTCCCCGGGCCTACGGACTCGTTGCCGCCGCCGGCGCGATCGCAGCCGCCCTGGGGCCGTTGGTCGGCGGCGCCTTTACGACCTACGCCTCCTGGCGGTGGGTGTTCGCAGGCGAGGTCCTGATCGTGCTTGTGATCCTCCTCTTGACAAGGCGGATGAAGGACACGCCGGCGGAGGAGGGAGTCAAGCTCGACCTGGTCGGCACCGCGCTCTCGGCGCTTGGCCTCGCCCTGATCGTGCTCGGCGTCCTGCGCTCGGGAACGTGGGGCTTCGTGATGCCCAAGCCCGAGGCCCCCGAATGGCTGGGGCTCTCACCGGTGATCTGGCTGATCATCGCCGGCGGTGTGGTCATGGCCCTGTTCGTGGTTTGGGAGAACCGGCGCATCGAGCAGGGCAAGGGCGCGCTGATCGACCCTTCGATGCTCCGCAACATCCAACTGCGCAGCGGTGTGATCTCTTTCCTCTTCATGTTCATGGTCCAGGCCGGGACATTCTTCGCCGTGCCGCTGTTCCTCTCGATCGCGCTCGGCCTGTCGGCGATCGAAACCGGCGTGCGACTGCTTCCGCTCTCACTCTCGTTGCTCCTCTTCGCCGCCGGCGTCCCCAAGCTGTTTCCGGATGCGTCGCCGCGGCGCGTCGTCCGCCTCGGATTCATGTTCCTGTTCGCCGGCCTCGTGCTACTGGTTGCGCTCCTCGACATCAGCGCCGGCCCGGAGATCATCACCTGGCCGCTGCTGCTCGCAGGGGCCGGGCTCGGCGCGATGGCCTCGCAGCTCGGAAGCGTGACCGTCTCGGCGGTGCCCGACGAGAAGAGCGGAGAGGTGGGTGGGCTCCAGAACACCGGCACACAGCTGGGCGCGTCGATCGGCACCGCACTGGCCGGCGCCCTGCTGATCTCCGCCCTGACTGCCTCGTTCTTCACCGGGATCAAGGACAACCCCGACGTTCCCAACCGCCTCGCTACTCAGGCGCAGACGAATCTTGCGGGCGGGATCCCTTTCCTCTCCGACAACGACCTCGAGGCCGCGCTCAAAGACGCAAGGGTCCCACCCCGGACCGCCGATGCGGTTGTTGAAACGAACTCGCAGGCCCGGATCGATGGACTGCGCGTCTCGGTGTCGATCATGGCTCTGATGGCGCTCGTCGCCCTTCTCTTCACGGGAGGCATCCCGACGGTGCAACCGGGCACGCAGTCGAAGGCAAGCGGCCGTGACCGCGCTCCGCTCAAGACAGCGGAGAGCCCTTCGTAGCCGACTTCGCTGGGACGCGCAGCGCGATCGGGCCCACCTCGATCGCGCGCCGCGGTTCTACCCGCCTCTCGTGCCCGTGGATCTCAGCGAGGAGGCGGCGGGGTGCGGTTCTGCTGTCCGAACTCCTGGAAGAGGCCGATGACGAGGCCGACGGCGCCGGCGATCATCAGGATCAACCCCACGGTGGGGATGTCGACGGCCGACCACCGGTCCTCGACCGCATAGCGGGCGATCGCCCCGACGGCGATGAGGAAGATCGAGCCCCCGATCGTCACGACGCCATTATCCACGCGGGGGCGGCGGTTGCCTCGGCTACGGACGCCCCTCGTAGGCCGCCGTCAGCAGCGAGACCAACTCCCCCATCATCGGCATCCTCGGGTTGGTCCTCACGCTCGGGTCGGCGAAGGCGGCCTTGACCAGGTCCGGGAGAGCCGCCTCGAACTCGTCGCGCGCGACGCCGGCGTCGGCCAGCGAGCGGGTCATCCCGACCGCGTCGAGCAGCTCGTCGACGCGGCCGAAGAAGCGCTGGCGCCTCTCGTCCATGTCCTTGCCGCCCAGCCCCAGGACCCAGCCCATCTGCGCGTACTTGTCGGGCGCGACATAGGTTGAGTATCCGGGCGCCGGCATGAACTTCGAGGGGATCGAGGCGTTGTAGCGCAGCACGTGCGGCAGGAAGATGCCGTTGGCGCGGCCGTGCGCCAACCCGAAGCGGGCGCCGACGGCGTGGGCGAGCGCGTGGTTGACGCCGACGAAGGCGTTGGAGAAAGCCAGCCCCGCGATAGCCGCGGCGTTGGACATCGCCGTGCGCGCATCGAGGTCGGAACCGTCGGCAACGGCCCGGGGGAGCGCCTCCATGATCAGGTTGATCGCCTGCATGCAGAATGCGTCCGTGTAGGGGGAGGCGAAGATCGAGACCCCAGCCTCGAGCGCATGGGTGAGCGCGTCGACGCCGGTGTCGGCGGTCACCACGGGCGGCATCGACAGGGTCAGCGTCGGCTCGATGATTGCCATGTCGGGCACCAGCGAGTAGTCGACCAGCGTCACCTTGCGGCCGCCCGTGCTGATGACCGCCGCCGGGGAGACCTCCGAGCCCGTGCCCGCCGTCGTCGGCACCGCGATCAGCCGGACCGTGTGCTCGACATCGGGGTAGTGGGCGACGCGTTTGCGGGCGTCGAGGAAGGGAAGCGATAGCTCCTTCAGGGACACCTCGGGGCTCTCGTGGAAGAGCCGCATTGCCTTTGCCGCGTCGATCACCGAGCCGCCGCCGACGGCGACGATGCAGTCGGCACCGAACTCGCCGAGGACCTCGGTTCCGGCCCGGATCTGCTCCTCGGTGGGCTCCGGCTGGATCTCGGAGAAGACGTGCACGCCCGCGCCCTCGAGATACGGGCGCACCTCGTCCGCGACGCCGCGGGCCTCGCCCTCGATGTCAGTGACAAGCAGGACCTGGGAGGCCTTGACCTCACGCAGGCTCTGGATCGCGCCGGCGTTGAAGTACGTATCTGAAGGGACGCGGAACCACTGGGGGGGCGCCTGGCGGCGTGAGACGGTCTTCACGTTGAGCAGATTGAGGTAGTTGACGTTGTCGGTCGTGTTCGAGCCTCCCCAGGTCCCGCAGCCGAGCGAGAAGGTGGGGGTTAGCGAGTTGTATATACCGCCCAGAGCGCCGACGGCGGTGGGCGCGTTTACGAGGATGCGACCGGTGCGGATCCGCGCGGCGAAGCGCTCGATCACCCCTTCGTCCGTCGCATAGACGGCCGAGGTGTGCCCAAGGCCCCCGTGCTCGGTGACGAGCTCGCAGGCGGCGATCGCATGATCGACCGAGGGGGAGCGGATGAGCCCGAGGACCGGCATCAGCTTCTCCTGGATCAGCGGGTGAGCGGACAGCGCCTCGAGGTCGGACGGCAGCGGGGCCAGCAGGACCTTGACATCTTCCGCGACCGGGAAGTCCCCCATCGAGCCGAGGTTCACGCAGGACTGGCCGAGGGCGCGGACGTCTACCCGTCCGTCGGGCTCGAAGGCGAGACCGGAGAGGGTCTCCACCTCGTCGGCGTCGAGGACGCGGCCGCCCAACCGCTCGAACTCGCGCACGACCTCCTCGTAGATCGCCTCGTCGATGACGCAGGTCTGCTCCGCCGGGCAGATCACCGAGGCGTCGAAGGTCTTGGAGATCAGCACGTCGACGACAGCCATCCCGATGTCGGCGCTGCGGTGCAGATAGACCGGCGCGTTGCCGGCGCCGACGCTGAGCGTCGGCTTGCCGGCTGCATTCGCCGCCGCCACCGCCTTCGGTCCCCCGGTGGTCCAGATCAGGTCGATCCCGTTGTGGTGGAAGAGGTACTGGGAGACGTCGAGCGTCGGGTCGGGGATCACCTGCAGGGCGTCGGCGGGCAGGCCGGCGGCCTCGCCCGCCTGCTGGAGAATCTCGACCGCCCGCACCGCGCAGCCGGCCGCCCGGGCCGAGGGACGGAAGACGATCGCGTTGCGCGTCTTCGCCGCAACGATCGACTTAAACAGCGCAGTGGAGGTCGGGTTCGTGATCGGCAGCAGCGCAAGCACCACCCCGATCGGCTCCGCCACGTGCTCGATGCCGCTCTTTGGATCCTCGTCGATGACCCCGACCGAGCGCTTGTCCTTGAGGTAGTCGTAGAGGAACTCGGTGGCGATGTAGTTCTTGACGACCTTGTCCTCGAGGACCCCGAAGCCGGTCTCCTGCATCGCCAGCTCTGCCAGCTCGACGGCGCTGTCGAGCCCCGCCACCACCATCGCCCAGACGATTTCATCGACGGCCTCCTGATCGAGCCGGCGGAAGCGCTCGGCGGCCGCCCCGGCCCGCTCGACGAAGCCGTCCAGGCGGTCAGCCTGGACGGCGTCGACGACCGCCTCGGGCTCAGTCTGCGTCTGAATAGTGGCCATCTCCTCCGCTCTCACCCATACCGTATCGCCGCCGGCTCAACGACCGGCCGCAATCGGCCTGCGCTTCAGCCTAAGCAGGGCCTGGACCTCGCGCTCGAAGGCGCTGACGATCGCCTCGGGGTCCGGCACGAGGTTCGCGTCCGCCATCAGGCCGATCGTGATCTGACCCGCATAGCTGAAGATCGAGACGGTCATCGAGATGCCCCCGGAGCACGGTGCCCAGACGAGAACCCCGCCCACCTGCGTCCCGGCGAGGTAGACGGGCCGGCGCGGACCCGGCACGTTGGTCACCACCGCGCTGGCCCTGTCGGAGAACAGGTCGATCAGGCGTTTCTCGATCTGCACGGGCGTCCTTCCCACCGCGTCCAGCAGGCCGTAGGAGACCGCGCCCTCCGGCGAGTGCTTGATCCCCTCCATCCGGGCGTGCACCTCGCGCAGGCGCCGGCGGCGGTCCCCGATGCCCACCGGGAGCCGCAGCTGAACCAGGCCGAAGCGGTTGCCGAGATCGGACGGGAGCGGCTGGTCCAGCGGCCTCAGGTTGAAGGGGACGAAGACCGTCAGCTCATCGACCAGGCCGTTGCGGGCCCGCAGGTAGCGTCGAAGCGCTCCGGCCACGGCGGTGACGACGATGTCGTTGATCGTGGTTCCGGTTTCGTGGCCCATCTTCCTCACCTCGTCGAGGGGAACCGGCGCCGACCAGGCGACGCCCTTGGCGACCCCGATCTCCCCCTTCAGGGGGGTTCGCGCGTCCGGGCCCGTCAGCAGCACCTTCGCCAGAACATCGGCGTCCTCTCGCGTCGTGGCGGCGAGATCGAGCAGGTGCGAGGGGTGCCTGGCAACCTCGAGGGACTCGTGGGCAACCGCCCCCGCCGCGCCGACGGCCGCCGACGCCGCGCTCCTGGCGGGACCGGCGAGCGCCGCCAGCGGGCCGCGGGCGACCTCGGCGGCAGAGCCGGCCTCGCCCGGCGGCGCCAGCCCTGCGTCAGGGGAGGCGTCGGTGAGCGAGAGGAGGACGCGCGCGAGGGCGATTCCGTCGGCGATCGCGTGGTGGATCCGCACGACGATCGCCGCTCCGCCCCCGTAGCCGTCTACGAGGTGGAACTGCCAAAGAGGCGCCGAGCGGTCCAACGGCGCGGCCGTCAGGTCCGCAACCAGGGCCTGGAGCGCGGTGCGATCCCCCGGCGCCGCCAGGGCGATGCGATGAAGGTGAAGGCCGAGGTCGAAATGCGGGTCTTCCTCCCAGTGCGGCCCCGACAGCGGTGGCGTCCCCTCGACCACGCGCTGGCGAAAGCGGGGGAAGCGCTCGACCAGGCGCTCTCTGACGACCTCACTGACCCGCTCCCAGTCGGGAGGCTCGACGAACCAGAGGACTCCTGTGATCACCATCAGGTTCGTCGGCTGGTCCATGTGCAGCCAGGCGGCGTCGGCGCTCGACATGCGCTGCGTCGGGGTCATGAGGGTCTTGCCGCGGCGACCATCTCCGGCACCGTGCCGAAGCGGTAGCCCTCCGAGCCGAGCCTCTCGAGTGTTTGCTCGGTGGCGGCGACCGAGGCGGCCCGGTCACCGGCGGGCACCTTGTGGTCGCCGTCGTGGAGAAGGACGATGTCGCCGCCGCGGGCCTTCAGCGCCCGCTTGCCGATCGACTCGGCGGTCTCGCGCGAGCGCCAGTCGAAGCAGGTGATCGACCACAGCACCGGCACGTAGCCCTGCTCGCGCATGGTCCGCAGCGTCCCCGGGCGCCGGCGCCCATAGGGCGGGCGCATCAACGCCGCACCGTCGATCTCGGAGAAGCCGCGGCCGGCGTCCTCGACCACCTCGCGGCAGCGCCGCAGCTCGTCGCGGATTGTCGCGGCCGAGCACAGGGGCATGGTCGGGTGGTTGAAGGTGTGGTTGCCGATGGCGTGGCCGCGGTCGACGAGCTCGCGGACCAGACCCGGCTCGCGCTCGGCCCAGCAGCCGACGAGGAAGAACGTCCCCTTGGCCCCGTGGCGCTCGAGCACCTCCATCATCTCCTCGGTGTGGCGGGGGTTGGGTCCGTCGTCGTAGGTGAGGGCGATCATCTGCTCGGCATCCGGAACGCGGCAGATCGTGTTGCCGTACAGCTGCGAGGTCGGAACCTGGCCGTGGTACCAGGCAAAGCCGGCCGCGCCGGCCGCGCCCAGGGCGCCGAGAGCGGCGCGCCTCACGCGGCGCCCCCACGGGCCCGCCGCCGGCGCCGGCGGCTCCGGGGGGGCGCCGCCTCGGCCGCGGCCCGGGCCCGCTGCTCGATGGTCTCCAGGGCGACCACGTTGCCGTCCTGGCGGTACGTGCGCAGGGCCTCCTGGAACTTCGGCAGCCCGCCGAGGAAGCGCTCCAGGGCCCGGGCGTCCATCTCCTCGGCGCAGAGCCCGTAGTGGCGCGCCTCCAGGTAGCGGGCGTTCATCAGTTGCTCGAACTGGCCCCCGAGCGGAACGGAGAGCACCGGCTTGCCCAGATAGACGGCCTCGCTCAACAGTGAGAACCCACCGCCGGCGACGACCCCGCGGCTGGTCCGCAGTGCCTCGACGAAGCCCTCGTTCGAGGGCGGCCGGAACTCGAGGTTGTCCTCGACCCTGACCTCCTCCGGGCCCCCCCGCATGCCGTAGACGAGACAGCGCTCGCCGCTCGCCCGCAACGCCTCGAGCAGCCTCTCCTCGCCGCTTGAGTAGACCAACAGGTGCTCGCCCTCCTCGCTGCGGGCGGCGGCGATCTCGGGGCGGAGGATCGGCGGCACCAAGGTTGTGCGCTTGCGCGCCAGGGGCGGCTGGAAGAAGGTCGTGACGACGTAGTCGGCGGCGCCGGGGACCATCCCCCTTACCACCGCCTTCGCGATCAGGTAGTCCTCGCGATCGCCGCCGATGATGCGGCGGCCATGGCGGCAGCGATCGATCGCGTTGATGTTGTCCACCGCGATCAGCGGCGTCCTGGTCCAGCGGGCGAACCCGGCGGAGACCGGCTCGAAGTCGGTGATGACGACATCCGGCCCCCACTCCTCGACCTCGTCGGCCCAGAGCCGGACCGCATCCGGCAACTCCTCGCGGGCGCTGCGGACGTTCTGCACGACCGTCCGCCAGCGCTGGATCTGCCCCTCCTCCAGGGCGAAGGTGGGGCCGAACACCTGCTCGACAGCGGGAAGGCGCTCGCTGAGGTGGCGGAAGGCGGCGCCGGAGGCGAGGACCCTGACTTGGTGGCGCTCGAGCAGGGAGTCGATCACGACCTGCGAGCGGGTTGCATGCCCCATCCCTTCGCCGTTGACGCCGTAGAGAATCTTCATTGCGGCTCACGATATCCCCGGACGCCCAGAGCACGGCGCGAGGTCCAGAGGAGGCGTGCGGGCCGCGGGCCGAAGGAGGTGCTCACGAGCGACCCACCCGCCCGAGCTTCAGCCCGGCCCCCGGCTCGAGCACCTCGACCCTGACCTCCGGCGAGAGCTCGGCCGCGATCCGGGCGAACTCGTGCGGGGGGTCGGTGAGACGCCGGCCGAGGCTCCTCCTCATTCCGGCAGGGTGATAGGTGCCCCAGTGGATCGGCACCGCGAGGCGGGGGCGCAACAGCGCCAGGGCCCGGGCCGCCCTCTCGGGATCGAGGTGCCCGGCACCGAGCTTGTGGCCCCATCCCCACACGGGAAGAAGCGCCAGGTCGAGCGGGCCGATCGCCGACATCTCCTCGAAGAGATCGGTGTCGCCGGCGAAATAGACGCGCCGGCCGGATCCGTCGGAGACGACGAAGCCGATCGGATCTGCCGTCGCCCCCAGCGGGCCGCGGCGGTTGTCGTGCTCGGCCGGGACCGCAGTCACCTCGAGGCGGGAGGCGGCGATCGTCTCACCGACCCCGATCTCGATCACTCGGTCGTGGCCGGACCCGGAGACCACCCCTCCTCCGCCCCGCGGCACGACGATCGTCGGCCCCGCCGGAATCGCCCGCAGCGACGGCAGGTCGAGGTGGTCGCGGTGAAGGTGGGAGATCAGCACCAGCTCGAGGGCGGCGTAGGACTCCTTCGCGACGCCGACCGGGTGGCGGCGGAGGAACCCGGCACGGGAGCGCAGCATCGGGTCGGTCAGGACCCTGGCGCCGCCGAGCTCGAGCAGCACGGTCGAGTGGCCGACGTAGGTGAGGCTGTCGCTGGTGTGGGTGTGCGGGGCCGCGATTTCCCGCAGGATGTCAAAGCGCCCGTCCGAAGCCGAACTGTCGCCATCCATCCCCACCCCTCGGGCAAGAATGGCTTCAGTTCGAAGGGTCGTTGATCGAGGGGGCCGGGTCAGGGGGCGAGACGCTCGATCTTCCAGCCCTCCCCGCCCTCGCGGGTGCCCTCCCCGCCCTCGCGGGTGTAGAGGAAGCGATCGTGAAGCCGGGCCTGCTGGCCCTGCCAGAACTCGACCGAGCGGTGGCGCAGGAGGAAGCCCCCCCAGTGCCCGGGGCGCGGAACCTCCGCCTCTCCGCGCCAGCGCTCCTCGGCCTCGGCCAGGCGCTTCTCGAGCGCGTCCCGTCCGGCCAGCGGCCGGCTCTGGGGCGAGGCCCAGGCGCCGATGCGGCTGGCGCGATCCCTGGCGGCGAAGTAGGCATCGGAGTCCTCGGGCGGGAGGCGCTCGAGCGTGCCCCGGACCCGAACCTGGCGGTCCTGCTCGCGCCAGTAGACGACCAGGGCCGCCCTCGGGTCGGCCTCGATCTGAAGGCCCTTGGCGCTCTCGAAGTTGGTGAAGAAGCGGAAGCCGTCGGGCCCGTGCCCCTTGAGCAGGACCATGCGGGCGTCGGGGGCTCCTTCGGGGCCGACGGTGGCAAGGGTCATCGCTTCCGCCAACGGCACCTCGCTCTCGGCCAACTCGAACCAGCGGCCGAACTGCTCGACGGGATCGGCGGCGAGGTCGTCGCGTCGTAGAAGCGGGTGTGGGTGCCGGGTCGGCTCACTCATACCTCCAGGAGCCTACGAGAGCTTCGCCGCCATCGCTGCGGTCTCTGCGGGCACGTGACGCGGGACGGCGGACTGCGCTCGCACTTGGCCGCGGAGTCCGGCCGGCCGTTGCCGAAGCTCACCGGCAGGATCTCCCTGCCGGCGGCGATCTACTTCGCCCGTGTCTCGGGTGCCGACGCCAGCTGCAGCCGTTGATCGGGGGACGCCCGGTCGCTGAGGACGCGGACCGCTTCGGCGGCCGCTTCGGCGTCGAGATCCCGATCCGCCTGCCGGATGAGTGGCTGCCGCGGGCCGGCTCCGGGGTCAGTTGAGCGAGGGATCCTCTGGCATCCGCGCCAGCAGCGCGTACTCGCCACCCCGGCGCTTCAGCACCACCTGCCAGAGATCGTCATCGAGGAACGGGTCATCGGACAGCGCCGGCTCGACCAGCCAGGCCTCGCGCTCGAGCTCGCTCTCGAGTTGCCCGGGGCTCCAGCCGGAGTGCCCGGCGTAGACGCGGACGCGGCGTAGGGCGGCCCCGTCGCTGGGATCGACCACACCGAGATCGCCGACCACGGGCTTGGGAGAGTCGTCGGGATCCTCGAACTCGCCGAGGACGACGACCGACTCCGGGCCCACTGGCCCGCCGATCCGCACCAGCTCCTCGGCGTCGACCAGATCGGTCAGGGGCGGCACGGCCTCGGCGACGGTGGTCTCCGAGAGGCGGTTCAGCACCACACCGAAGGCGCCCTCCTCGCCGTGCTCGACCATCAGGATCACGGTGCGGCGGAAGAAGTCGAACAGGCTCGGGGCGGCGATCAGGAGCTTTCCGCGCAACGAGTCCATGGCCCCATCCTCCCCCGTCCGGCGCTCCGGCGCCAGGGCAAATCGGGTCGAACTTCATATTTCGTGGCCATCGCACACGGAAGGTTGAGTTCGGCGGGCCGGCGGGCCGCCCTGGCAGGGCCAGCCGGCGCCCTGGAGGGCCGACCGCCCCAGCCGGTTCAGCAGAGTGCTAGGGGCGGAGGACGATCTTCAGGGCCTCGTGGCGGTCGTAGATGTCGTATGCCTGCGGTGCCTCTTCGAGGCTCATGTGGTGGGTGACCAGAGGGCCGGGGTCGAGCTTGCCGGAGGAGAGCGCCTCCAGCACCGGGTCGAGGTGGGCGATCACGTTGGCCTGGCCGCTGCGCAGTGTCAGGGACTTGATCCAGATCAGCCCCATGTGGACCTCGATCCGCTCGGAGTAGACCCCGATGACGGAGACGGTTCCCGCCTTTCGCACGATGCGGCAGGAGAGCTCGAGCGCGTCTGGGTGCCCGACGGCCTCGATCGCGGCATCGACTCCCCGTCCCTCCGAGACCTCCTTGGCCGCGGCGCGGGGGTCCCCGTCGGTCAGGTGGACCGCGGTGGCGCCGAAGGTCTCGGCCATCCGCAGCCTCTCGGGGACGGTGTCGACCGCGACCACGTCGGCGGCACCGGCCGCCAGCGCCGCCTGCACCGCGCAGAGGCCGACCGGCCCGAGGCCGAGGACGGCGACGCTCTGGCCCGGCTCGACGTCGGCCTGCACGATCGCGTGATAACCGGTGCCCATGACGTCACCGGCAAACAGGGCTACGTCATCGGACATTCCCGCCGGCACACGCCGCAGGGTCATCTCGGCGGCCGGGACGAGCAGCTGCTCGGCCTGCGCCCCCTGGAGCGAGCCGAGGGTGGCGCCGTGGCCGAAGACGCGCCCGCTGTCGCACTTGTGGAACGCCCCCAGACGGCAGAAGAAGCACTTTCCGCAGGCGGTCAGGAACGTCCCCAGGACCCTGTCGCCGACGCTCACGCTGCTGACGTCGTCGCCGGTGGCAAGCACCGTGCCGACGTACTCGTGGCCGATCGTGAAGCCGGCCTCGATCGGGATCCTGCCGTGAAAGATGTGGAGGTCCGAGCCGCATACGCCGGTCGCCTCGACCCGGACGATCGCCTCGTCGGGCGAGCCGATCTCGGGCTCAGGCTTCTCGACGACCCGGACCTCGCCGGGAGACTGGAAGGTGACGGCGCGCATCGCCGGCGAGCCTAGCGAGCGCGGCCTCCCCGGCGCGGCCGCGTCAGTCGAACACGATCAGGGCCAGGGTGGCGAGCCCGAGCACGATCCCGGCGGCGGTCAGCGCGCCGATCGCCCTCTCCGACACTTCGGAGTAGCGGCCCGTGCGGAGCGCCCGCATCACCTCGCGGGAGCGGGCGTTCCCGTAGAGGATCAGCCCGACCCCGTAGATGGCGAAGCCGGCGCCGACCGCGGTGTAGGGCCAGCGGGTCGGGCTTCCTCCCAGCTCCGGCACGACGCGGCCGATCGCCAGCGCCACCGCCAGCGCCGTCAGCCCGGTGCGCCACCAGGCGAGCTGGGTGCGCTCGTTGGCGAGGTGGGTTCTGCGGGTCGCGTCTTCGACCAGCGCGCTCTGGCCGGGCCGCGGATCTGCCGGGTCCTCCATCGGCACTCAATATAGGTGGCAGCCGCTCCCCGCCTCCCCCTTGAGGAGATTGGGGGGCGCCGGGCGGGCCGATGCGAGGGTGGAAATAGGCTGGGAGCGACCAACGAGAGGAGCTGCGATGACCGACGACACGAAGGCGGTCCTGATCACCGGCTGTTCATCGGGCATCGGCCACGAGACTGCCCGCCACCTGGCGGCCAAGGGCCACCGCGTCTACGCCACCGCCCGCAGGCCGGAGGCGATCGCCGACCTGGCCGGGGCCGGCTGCGAGACGCTCGCCTGCGACGTCACCGACGAGGCCTCGATGAAGGCCTGCGTGGAGGCCGTCGAGGCTGCCGAGGGGGCGGTCCACGCTCTCGTCAACAACGCCGGCTACAGCCAGTCCGGGGCGGTCGAGACGGTGCCGATGTCGAGCGTCCGCCGCCAGTTCGAGACCAACGTCTTCGGCCTCCTGCGGATGTGCCAGCTGGCGCTGCCCGGGATGCGCCGCCGGGGGCAAGGGAGGATCGTCAACGTCAGCTCGATGGGCGGAAAGCTGACCTTCCCCGGCGGCGGCATCTACCACGCGACCAAGCACGCGGTCGAGGCCCTCTCCGACGCGATGCGCTTCGAGGTGCGCGGCTTCGGCGTCGACGTGGTCGTGATCGAGCCGGGCCTGATCAAGACCGGCTTCGCCGACGCCGCCGTCGGCTCGATGGCGGAGAACGAGGACGGCCCCTACGCCGAGTTCAACGCTGCCGTCAGCAAGGCTACGGCCGGGGTCTACGAGGGGGGCCTGGCGAGGCTGGGGGGAGGCCCAGACACCGTCGCGCGCAAGATAGAGAAGGCGATCACCTCGGCCCGGCCCAAGACGCGCTACAGGGTGACTCCGTCTGCCGGCATGGCGATGGCCCAGCGCGGGTTGATGAGCGACCGCATGTGGGACCGCTTCATCGGCACCCAGTTCCCCCAGCCGAAGTAGGCCCGCGGCGGGGCCGGCGCCGCCCGCACCAACGGCCCGGGCTAGCTCTTGCTGGCGTTGCCGACGAGGTGGGCCGCCGCGCCCGGGCGCGGCGTCGCCGTCTCCTCGATCCGGGCCTCGAGCGCCAGCTCCTTCTCGAAGTCTGCGTCCTCGCCATGGCGGAAGGAGAGGTCCTTGCCCTCGAGCAGCTCGATGAAGATCTCGACGAACCTGGCGTCGAGCTGCTTGCCGGCGACCCGGCGCAGCTCCTGGATCGCCTCGAAGGAGGAGACGGGCGAGCGGTAGGAGTCGCGCGCCGTCATCACGTCGTAGGTGTCCGCGACGGAGATGATCCGGGCCAGCTCGGGGATGTCGTCGCCGCTGATCCCGCGCGGGTAACCCTTGCCGTCGATGCGCTCGTGGTGGGCGAGGATGATCTCTGCGATCGGGCCGTACCCGTCCACCGAGGAGACCACCTTCGCGCCCTGCGCGGGGTGGCGGCGGATCAGCATCCAGTCCTCGTCGGTGAGCGGCACGTTGGCCTTGAGGATCCGGTCGGGGAGGATGAACTTGCCGATGTCGTGCAGCAGGGCGGCGATGTGGACGAGCTCCGCGTCGCGCCTCTCATACCCGGCGCGCTGGGCGATCGCCCGCGAGTAGCGGGCGACGGCGGCGCTGTGGCGCGCGGTCATCTGGTCTCGGAGGTCGAGGGTGCGCAGCAGCGCGCTCATCATTCCCACCTGGAAGCTGGCGAGCTGCTTGCTGCGCTTCTCGAGCTCCTCGGCACGTTGCTGGGAGAGCAGCAGGGCGCCGAGCAGGTACTGGAAGGTGACGAGAACGATGCCGAACAGCGCCACTCCGGCGATCCCGATCTGGTCGTAGATGAAGGCGACCCCGACGGCCATCATCGCCGCCGCCAACTCCGACGGAAGCAACGGGATCAGCGCCGTACGGATCTTGGCCCCGAAAGAGCTTCGCTCCAGATAGCAGGTGTAGCTGGCGATCATTGCGAAGTTGATGGCCAGCGCCAGCAGGAAGACTCCGAACACGAGCAGGTAGAAGGCGGGGTCCTCGGGCGTCACGTTGCCCAGGGTCGTGACCCGCTCGAATGCGATGCCCCCGATCAGGGGGAAGGTCGTGTAGGTGGCGAGGTTGTTGAGCAGGTCGTGCGGCTCGTCGCGCCAGCGCAGCCAGCCGGCGAGGATCGTGATCGCGCCGATCAGCGCGGCCGGGGTGCCGCCGAGGAAGACCATCGCCAGGGTCAGGGCCAGGAAGCTGCCCGAGATCTTCACCCGGGAAGTCGTCGGGATCGCCGTCAGGTCGCTGAAGACAGAGAACCCGAGCAGGATCCCGAACAGCGCCATGTCCCAGTTCGCCTGCGGGGCCGCCCAGACCGCGGCCGCGACGGCCATCGCCAGGATGGCCGCCATCAGGGCCTTGACGCGCGGTGTGGGTCGGTCCTCGGGCATTCGCACTCAGGCCACACCGCCCGCGGGCGGCGCCACCAGTTCGCGTAGTGATTCGGAAGCCGGCACTCGTTCCCTGCGCCGAGGCGGCCCGATTGCCCCCTCGCACGCAACTATTCAAATCGTCACGCGAGCGCCTCAACTTGAGCCGAGCGCGAGCGGTTGCGCAAAAATTGCGCGCGAGAGGTTTGCCCCACTCTGCCCCGAAAATGAGCAAAGGGCGCCCCGCGCAGGACGCCCCAGCTCTGGAACGAACGTTGTTACAACCGTTCGGTGTTTTGAAGTTCTAGCGGCGGTAGCCCATTTCCCGACAACCCTTTCCTTGACCTTTGTTGCTCGCCCTCATCGGCGAAGCTGTTCAATTACTACGCATTTTTTAGCACAGATCGGCGGGAACTTGTGCAAATCAGGAGAAACTTGTGCAGCAATGCATGAAATTTGCCATCAGATGAGCCGAATCTCGTGCCTGAGGCGCGCCTGCGGGACCCCCTGCGCCGGCCGGTGTTCCGGCGGCTGGCGCTCAGCTATGCGGTCAATGAGCTCGGCGACTGGATGGGGATCGTCGCCCTCTCGGTGCTGGTCTTCGACCGCACCGGAAGCGCCCTGGCTACCACCGCCCTGTTCCTGGGGACAGGTTTCCTGCCGGCGCTGCTGACCCCGTTCCTGACCGCCAGGGGGGAAAAAGGCAGGGCTCGTTTCGTGCTGCCGTTGATCTACTGCGGCGAGGCGGCGGTGTTCGGAGCGCTGGTCTTGAGCGTCAGCCACTTCTCGCTTCCGGTCGTCGTCGTCCTGGCGACGATCGACGGCGCCCTGGCGCTCACCGCCCGGTCCCTGACCCGCTCGGTCGCCGCGGCGCTGCTGGCGCCGACCGGTGAGCTGCGCGCCGGCAACGCGATCCTCAACGTCGCCTTCACCGGCGGCGCCGCCGTCGGACCGGCGATCGCCGGCATCGTCGTCGCCGGCTTCGGAGTGCACTCGGCGCTGCTACTGGATGCGGCCTCCTTCTACGCGGTGGCCTGGCTATTGCTGACCGCCGGCCGCATCCCCCAGGCGGAGACCGAGCCGGGCGGCCTGATGCAGAGAGTGCGGGCGGGCCTCCGCTACATCCGCGGCCGGGTGGTGCTGAAGCGCCTGCTGATCGCCCAGGCCATGGCCCTCGTGTTCTTCTCCGCGGTCCTCCCGATCGAGGTGGTCTACGCCAAGGAGACGCTCGACGCGGGCGACTCCGGGTACGGGCTCCTGCTCGGTAGCTGGGGGGCGGGGATGGTGATCGGCAGCGTCGCCTTCGCGATTCTGCGCCGGGCGCGACTCGGGTTCCTGCTGCTCGTCAGCACCCTGGTGATCGGGGTCGCCTACCTGGGGATGGCGGCAGCCCCGACCCTGGGAACGGCCTGTGCCATGGCGGCGCTGGGCGGAGCCGGGAACGGGGTGCAGTGGGTCTCGGTGGTGAGCGCCGTGCAGGAGTTGACCAGGGAGAGCATGCAGGCCCGGGTGATCAGCGTGCTCGAGGCTTCCGCGGCCGCCACCCCAGGCCTCGGCTTCGTCATCGGCGGCGTGATCGCGGCCGGGCTCAACCCCCGGGCGACCTTCCTGGTCGCCGGGGTCGGCGTCGTCGCCGTGGCCGCATTCGCAGCCGCCTTCCTCGGCGCCCGCTGGGAGGGGCGGGCCGCAAATGGTCCGGCCCCCCTTGACTCCGCCGATGAGGTTATGGTGGAGTTGCGTCCGCGGGCAACCCGGCAGCCTTAGCTCGGCGTCGTAGCCGGGATCCGCCCCGAGGGCAGCAGATCGCAAGAGGAATCGATATTGAGGGGAGGTCGTGAGTTGAAGAAGCTAGGGACCGTTCTGAGCCTGCTCGGGCTCATCGTCGCGTCGGCACTGGCGCTCGGAGCCTGTGGAAGCAGCTCGAGCAGTTCGGGCAAGGAGGGGGGCACGCTGAAGGGCGCCTACACCTCGTTCCCCGACTACATGGATCCCCAGCTTTCCTACACGGCCGAGGGTTGGACGACGATGTACAACACATACATCCCGCTCCTCACCTACGCCCACGCCAACGGCAAGGCCGGGAGCGAAGTGATTCCCGGACCTGCCGAGGAGCTGCCGAAGATCACCAACGGCGGCAAGACCTACAAGCTGACCCTGCGCAAGGGCCTCAAGTACTCCGACGGCACCCCGGTCAAGGCCTCGGACTTCCGCAACGCGGTCGAGCGGATGTACAAGGTCAACTCCGGCGGCAGCTTCTTCTACGACGACATCGTCGGCGCGCGCTGAGTTCGCAAAGACGAAGCAGGGGCACATCTCCGGGATCGTCACCGACGACAAGACAGGCGAGATCACGATCAACCTGATCGAGCCGCGCGGAACGTTCACCAACGAGCTGGCGCTGATGTTCGTCGCCCCGGTCCCGCCGGACACTCCCGATAAGGATCAGAGTCCGGACCCGCCGGCGGCGACCGGTCCGTACGAGATCACCAAGTCCGATCCGGGCCGTGGCTGGACGCTCGAGCGCAACCCGCAGTGGGAGAAGAACAACGCCAAGATCATGCCGGACCTGCCCAGCGGTCACATCGACAAGTTCGACATCTCCGTCATCCGCAACCAGTCCTCCCAGGTCAACGACGTCGAGCAGGGCAAGCTCAACTGGATGTTCGACCCGCCGCCCCCGGATCGCTACGCCGAGGTCAAGGCGAAGTACGACGGCACCCAGTTCCGGGTCGAGCCGACGCATCAGCACCTACTACTTCTGGATGAACACCCAGAAGCCGCCGTTCGACGACCTCAAGGTCCGACAGGCGGTCAACTACGCCGTCGATGCCGAGGCCCTGAGGCGGATCTACGCCGACCAGATCGCGCCGACGCAGCAGATCCTGCCGCCCGGCATGCCCGGATACAAGAAGTTCGAGCTGTATCCGCACGACATGAACAAGGCGAAGCAGCTGTTCCAGGAGGCAAACCCGGCGGACAAGGACATCACCGTCTGGACCGATGCCGAGTCGCCGAACAACGACGCCGGCACCTACTTCCAGGACACGCTGAAGAAGCTCGGCTTCAACGCGAAGCTGAAGATCCTCAATCCCGACAACTACTTCACGATCATCGGCAACGCGAAGACGCCGGACCTCGATGCGGGTTGGTCGGACTGGTTCGAGGACTACCCGCACCCGAGCGACTTCTTCGACCCGCTGCTGAACGGGGAAAACATCCAGTCGACCAACAACAACAACTTCGCCAACGTCAACATTCCCGAGCTCAACGCGAAGATCAACGAGCTGGCGAAGCAGCAGCTCGGATCGTCCCAGATCGACCAGTACGCGGCCCTGGACCAGTCCTACATGGAGCAGGCGCCGTGGGTCCCCTATGGGAACCGGATCCTGTCGACGTTCGTGTCGAGCGACATCGACCTCGACAAGATCATCTGGAACCCGACGTTCGAGGACGATTTCTCCAGCATCCAGTTCAAGTAGGGCGTGAGCAGACTCGGCGAAGCGGGAGAGGGGCCGATCTGGCCCCTCTCCGCCGACGCTGGCCCTGGCCGCAGTCTTGCCGGCAGCCCCGCTGTGCGGCGCTAGGCTGCCCTCCATGGGCCCGGGAGAGCGACCGACCTGATGGCCTCTGAGCCCTACGCCGGCCCGGCGCTCGGCAGGGACGCGCCCGGGGTGCCGCCGGCGCCCAAAGATGTGCCGGTCGAGGGTCGCAGCCCCTGGTATCTCGCCTACAGGCGGCTGCGGCGAAACCGGATGGCGCTCGGATTCGGTCTGCTCTTCATTCTGATCGTGGTGTTCGTGCTGGCCGCTCCCCTGTGGGCCAATGACGTCGCCGACACCGGCCCCAACACGACGCACACGACCGAGAAGATCGTCGTCGACGGCAAGAAGCGCGACGTCGTCGACCCCAGCGGCGAGCCGATCGGACCGGTCTGGTTCGGCGCCGGCGGCAAGTTCTTCCTCGGCGCCGACGGGCGCCTCGGGCGCGACGAGATGGTCCGTCTGATGTACGGGGGGCAGACCTCGCTCTTCATCGGCGTGGTGTCGGCGATCATCACCACCGTCCTCTCGGTGATCCTCGGCCTGATCGCCGGCTATCGGAAGGGCTGGGCCGACGCGACCATCTCGCGGGCCATGGACGTGATCTGGGCCTTCCCGGTGCTGCTGCTCGGCATATCGCTTGGCACCGCGCTTTCCGTGGGCGGGCTGAAGATAGGGCCGATCGAGATCTCCGGCAGCTCGATCTGGATCCCGATCGTGATCATCGGCGTCGTCTACACGCCGTACATGACGCGGCCGATCCGGGGCGAGGTGCTGGCACTCACCGAGAAGGAGTTCGTCGAGTCGGCGATCGCCCAGGGCGCCGGCCCATGGCGGGTGATGTTCGTCGAGCTGCTGCCGAACCTGCTCTCGACGATCATCGTCTTCTTCACTCTCAACATCGCCAACAACATGCTCCTCGAAGCAGCCCTCTCCTTCCTCGGCGCGGGGGTGCAGCCGCCCAACGCCTCCTGGGGAACGATGGTCTCCGACGCGCAGGAGCTGATCTACACGGCGCCACTGCTTACCTTCTGGCCCGGGCTGATGATCCTGCTCACCGTGCTCTCGCTCAACGTCTTCGGCGACGGGCTGCGCGACGCCCTCGACCCGAAGTCGAAGATCGCGCTGGAGAGGCACACGGGAGAGAGCGCTTCCGAGGTCAAGGCCGGCTGATGGCCCGGTTCATCGCCAGACGGCTGGTCGGGATGGTCGTGGTCCTGTTCCTGATCTCGGTCCTCGTCTTCCTGATCTTCAACGTGATCCCCAACAACGACCCGGCCGCCAGCATCGCCGGCAAGAACAAGACTCCGCAGCTGATCGAGAACGTGCGCAAGGAGTTCGGTCTGGATCAATCGCTCCCCGTCCAATACGTGACGATGATGAAGAAGATCTTCACCGGCGATCTGATCTCCTACAGCAGCCGGCTCAACGTGGACGAGCAGATCCGCAAGGGGATACCGGCGAGCTTCTCGCTGTGCATCGGCGCGGCCGTGCTGTGGATGAGCTTCGGGATCCTCTTCGGCTACCTGTCCGCGGTCAAGGCGGGCCGCTTCACCGACCGGGCGCTGACGATCCTGGCCCTGGTCGGGATCTCGCTGCCGGTCTTCTGGCTGGCGGCGATGCTCCTCTACTACTTCACCTTCAAGATCGAGCTGTTCCCCTCCGGCGGCTATGTCCCGCTGCTCGAGAATCCTCTCGACTGGGCCTATCACCTGGTCCTGCCCTGGATCACGCTGGCGGTTCTCTATGTCGGCTTCTACAGCCGCGTGCTTCGCTCGAACATGCTCGACGTGATGGACGAGGACTACGTGCGTGCCGCCCGGGCCAAGGGCCTCGGCGAGCGCCAGGTCAGAACCCGCCATGTGCTCCGCAACTCGATGATCCCGATCATCACCCTCTTCGGGCTCGACTTCGGGGCGCTCATCTTCGGCGGCGCGATCCTCACCGAGGCGATCTTCAGCATCAACGGTATCGGGCTCTACGCGGCCGACGCGATCTCCAACCAGGACCTGCCGCCCCTGATGGCCCTGACCCTGTTCGGCGCCTTCTTCATCGTTCTCTTCAACGCCCTGGTCGACATCGCCTACGCCTATCTCGACCCCCGAATCCGCCTGGGGACGGTTGCACCGTGAGCACGATCGAAACCAGGCCGGACGGCGCCCCGGAGTTCGGCTCCCCCCAGGGGGAGCTCCTGCGGGTGGAACACCTGAGGGTCGGCTTCAACACCGAGGACGGTTTGCTTCAGGCCGTCGACGACGTCTCCTTCCGGATGGGGCCCGCCGAGGTCCTGGCCATC
This sequence comes from uncultured Actinomycetes bacterium, assembly GCA_963840235.1. Classification (GTDB taxonomy): domain Bacteria; phylum Actinomycetota; class Thermoleophilia; order Solirubrobacterales; family 70-9; genus JBBRHQ01. Next base: position 287,932 of record CAWIYC010000001.1, on the reverse strand, counting down.
GTCGGCGAATCGGGCTCCGGAAAGAGCGTCACCGCGCAGACCCTGATGGGGCTGACCCGATCGCGCAACGCGACGATCGAGGGCTCGGTCCGCTTCAGCGGCAAGGAGCTGATCGACGCCAGCGACGCCGAGCTTCAGAAGGTCCGCGGACGCGAGATGGCGATGATCTTCCAGGATCCGATGACCTCGCTCAATCCCGTCTACAAGGTCGGTAGCCAGATCGTCGAAGCGATTCGTGCCCACACCGACGTGTCCGAGAACGAGGCGTCGGAGCGAGCGGTCGAGATGCTCCGGGCGGTCGGCATCCCCGAGGCTGACCGCCGCGCCGACAACTACCCGCATGAGTTCTCCGGGGGCATGCGCCAGCGAGCGATGATCGCCATGGGCCTGTCGCTCGAGCCCGAGCTCCTGATCGCCGACGAGCCCACGACCGCACTCGACGTAACCATCCAGGCCCAGATCATCAATCTCCTGAAGGACCTGAACAGGGAGCGCAAGCTGGCGGTGATCCTGATCACCCACGACCTCGGCGTGGTCGCCGAGATCGCCGATCGTGTGCTGGTGATGTACGCGGGCCGGGTGGTCGAGGAGGGCACGCTCGACGAGATCTTCTACGACCCTCAGCACCCCTACACATGGGGTCTGCTCGGCTCCCTCACCCGGCTCGACCGGGAGCGACCTCGCCGGCTCCCGCAGATAGCGGGACTGCCGCCGTCGCTGCTGGCCACACCCGAGGGCTGCCCCTTCCACCCGCGCTGCCCCCATGAGTTCGAAAAGTGCCGGCAACTGCCGGATCTGAAGGCAAGGCTGGCCGATGCTCCGGGTCACCTGGACCGCTGCTGGAAGTCGCCGGAGGAGAAGCGCGAGTTGCGAAACGTGCAGGGGCGGATCGGGCTGGAGGAGCCGGCATGAGCAGCGAGCCCTTGCTCGAGGTCACCGATCTCGTCAAGCACTTCCCGATCAAGGAGGGGTTGCTGATCGATCGGGAGGTGGCCCAGGTCCGCGCCGTCGACGGCGTCAGCCTGACAGTGCATAGGGGCGAAACGATGGGTCTCGTCGGCGAATCGGGCTGCGGAAAGTCCACCCTCTGCCGCACGATCATCCAACTCCTGCAGCCAACCTCCGGCTCGGTCCGGTTCGAGGGGCGCGAGATCTCCGGACTCTCCCGCAAGGAGCTGCGGCCGCTTCGCCGCGAGATGCAGATGATCTTCCAGGACCCCTACGCCTCGCTCAACCCACGCAAGCGGGTGGGGCAGATCGTCGGCGACCCGCTGAAGCTTCACGGGATCGTCTCGGGAAAGGAGCTGAAGAGCCAGGTCCAGGAGTTGCTGGAGCGGGTCGGCCTCTCCTCCGAGCACTACAACCGCTACCCGCACGAGTTCAGCGGCGGCCAGCGGCAGCGGATCGGGATCGCCCGGGCGCTGGCGCTGCGGCCGAAGCTGATCGTCGCCGACGAGCCGGTATCGGCCCTCGACGTCTCGATCCAGGCGCAGATCATCAACCTGCTCGACGACCTCCAGGACGAGTTCGGGCTCACCTACATCTTCGTCGCCCACGACCTCGGAGTCGTCCGCCACGTCTCCGACCGGATCGCGGTGATGTACCTGGGCAAGGTGGTCGAGAACGCTCCCGCCGATCACCTCTACTCGTCTCCGATCCATCCCTACAGCGCGGCTCTGCTCTCGGCGGTCCCGATCCCCGACCCGCGCGAGAACCGCGGCCGGCAGCAGGTCGTGCTCGAGGGCGACGTCCCCAGCCCGATCAACCCTCCGCCCGCATGCCGATTCCATACCCGCTGCCCGCGGGCGACCGACATCTGCTCGAGCGAGGAGCCGGAGCTGAAGGCGCACGGACCGGGCGGCCACCTCGCCGCCTGTCATCACCCGCTCGAGCAGGGCTCGCGGCCAGAGGTCGCCGGGTCCGTCCCGGCGTAGATGGGCGATTCCGCGACCCCGGGCAACGCCCCGTAGCGTGCCGGAGCCGCTGAGCGAGTACCGGCGGAGACGCGATTTCGGGCGGACGCCCGAGCCCGAAGGCTCCCCGGAGCCCGGCGGAGATGCTGCCGGGGGCCGCTTCGTCGTCCAGCAGCACGACGCCACCAACCTGCACTGGGATCTGCGGCTCGAGCACGGTGGCGTGGCGCTCTCCTGGGCCCTGCCCCGCGGGGTCCCGCAACTCCCCGACCGCAGCGCGAACCGGCTTGCGGTGCGGACCGAGGACCACCCCCTCGACTACCTCGATTTCGAGGGTGAGATCCCGGCCGGCGAGTATGGGGCGGGCGCGATCTCGATCTGGGACGCGGGCACCTACGCGGCGGAGAAGCTGCGCGACGACGAGGTCATCGCCGAGTTCGACGGCGAGCGGATGCGGGGGCGCTACGCGCTCTTCCGCACCCGCGGCAGGAACTGGATCATCCATCGCATGGATCCACCTCTGGACCCCGGGCGGGAGCCGCTGCCCGGGGAGGCCAGGCCGATGCTGGCACGGCGGGGGACGTTGCCGGAGGACCCCGGAAACTGGGGCTTCGAGATCGCCTGGGGCGGGCTGCGGACGCTGATCTGGTGCGAGCCGGGACACATCAGGCGCTCGCGCAGCCGCGGGCTCGAGGCCGAGACCGTGACCATGTTCCCCGAGTTGAGGCGGATCGCGCGGGCTCTGGGTTCGGTCGAGGCCCTGCTCGACGGCGAGGTCGTCGTCCTCGGCGACGCAGGCGCTCCGGCGCCGGAGCGCCTGCGGGCCCGCAAGCGGGCCGGCTCGGAAGCGGTGGCGAAGCGGCTTGCCCGGGAGGCGCCGGCGACGCTGATCCTCTTCGACCTGCTCTTCTGCGAGGGTCGCACGGTGACCGCCCAGCCCTACACCGCCCGGCGCTCGACCCTGGAGGGCCTCGGCCTCGACGGCCCCTCCTGGCAGACTCCGGCCTACCACCGCGGCGACGGCGCCGCTCTGCTCGAGGCGACGCGCGGGCGCGACCTGCCGGGCCTCGTCGCCAAACGGCTCGAGAGCCCCTACCGGCCCGGTCGCCGCAGCCCGGATTGGGTGAAGGTGGAGGCGTGACCCTGCCGCTGGAGCCGCCGATCAAGCCGCAGCTCGCGCTCACCCGCAAGGCCCTGCCGCTCGGGGAGGAGTGGGCATACGAACCCAAGCTCGACGGCTTCCGCGCGATCGTCTTCGTCGACGGCGGCGACTCCTACATCCAGTCGCGCGGGGGCAAGGCACTGTCGCGCTACTTCCCCGAGCTGAGCTTTCCCCACGGGCGCTACGTGGTTGACGGCGAGCTGGTGATCCGCGACGAGAAGGGGGAGCCGATCTTCGACGCGCTGCAGAGCCGCATCCACCCGGCGGACTCCCGCATCGGCCTGCTCGCAAAGGAGATCCCGGCCGACTTCGTCGCCTTCGACCTTCTCGCCGACGGCGACGAGGTGCTGCTGGACAAGCCCCTCTCCGAGCGCCGCGAGCGCCTCCGCCGGCTCGAGTCCGAGGGGATCGAGTTGACGCCGCTGACCCGGGACCCGGCCGAGGCGGAGCCCTGGCTCCGCCGCGGCGAGGGGGTGGTCGCCAAGCAGCTCGACGCCCCCTATGTCCCCGGCAAGCGCAAGGGGATGGCGAAGGTGAAGCGCGAGCGCACGATCGACTGCGTCGTCTTGGGCTGGCGCCCGGGGAAGGAGGAGGGAACCGTCGGCTCGCTCATCCTCGGCCTCTACGACGGCACCGAACTTCGCCCGGTCGGCCACATCTCCGGATTCAGCGCCGAGGCGAAGCGGGGGCTGCCCTCAATGCTGGCCCCCCTGGAGACCGGGGAGAGCGGGACAGCCGAGCCGAGCCGCTGGACCGGCGGTCGCGACCTCGAATGGGTGGCGCTGCGGCCCGAGCTCGTGATCGAGGTCGGCTACGACCACGCCAGCGCCGGCCGCATCCGCCACGGCGCCCGCTTCGTCCGCTTCCGCGACGACAAGGATCCGCGGGAGTGCCTCTTCTCCGACCTCGACCAGGGCCTCTGACCCCAGACCCCGCCCGCGAGAGTGCAACAAGACACCTATGTGGTGTCGAATTGAAGTCTCGCGAGTGCGCGGCGGGCTGCAGCGCGTTCAGGTCTTTGATTCGGAGGCCATGAACTCGTCCAGCTGGGCCCGGGCGCGGCCCCGGGCCTTTGCCCTCAGTGGCGGCAGCAGGCCGACGAGGATGCCCTGGAGCCCCAGCGCCTGCCGCGCCCAGTGGCCGAAATCGAAGTCGTCGACGTGATCGGCGATCAGACCGTCGGAGAAGCGGAAGGTGGCGTTGATGTCGTTGACGACCGGCCTGCCGCTCTCGCCGAAGCTGTAGTGGGCGATCCAGTTCGCCGAACCGGTCGAGCCGTCCGCCTCGTGGCTGGCCAGGTTGACCCGCAGGTCCTTCGCCCGCGAGGTCAGCATCCGCCACATCGCTCCCACCTCGGGACCGTTGAGATCGCCGAAGGCCGGGTCGCGGAAATGAGCGTCGGCGGTGTAGCAGGCGGTCATGGCCACCCCGTCGCAGCGGTCGAAGGCATCGTAGAAGCGCTCGATCAGCTCGGTGTTGGCATCGGCCACTCCCTGACCCTAGTTGGGGGCGCCTAGAAAAGCGAGGCCTGGTCCGGACCCCGTTCGGGGCCCCCGGCCGAGCCGGACGCCCCATCCGTCCTCGCCGGGGTGCGGTCGCCCCCCGCCCGGAGCGGCCCGGAGCGGCCCCAGCCTCTGACTGCCCTGGTGGTGTGCCGGCGCTCCCCGGGTGGCATCTGGGCGCGCTTGCCGGCGTATAGCTGCCGGTAGCGCGGGAGCAGGTCCGGGCGTTTCTCCTCGAGCCAGCCGAAGAAGACGTCGCGGACCTCGTCGCGCAGGTGCAGGGCGACCCCGCCGAGAAAGGTGGCTCCGGCCTCGCGGGCCATCTCCACGATCGCCTCCACCTGCGCGGGCGAATCGTTGATCCCCGGCATCAGCGGGGCGATCAGGACTCCCGAGGGGATGCCGCGGCGGCGCAGTTCGGCGACCGCCTCGAGCCGCTTGCGTGGATGCGGAGTGTGCGGCTCGGTCGCACGCCATGCCTTCTCGTCGAGGGTCGGGACCGAGAGGTTCACCGAGATCTCGAGCCTGCGCGCCATCCGTTCGTAGATCTCGACGTCGCGCATCACCAGGGAGGACTTGGTCAGGACCGAGACCGGGGTCGAGTGCCGCTCGAGCGCGTCCAGGATCGCCGGCATGAACCGGTAGCGGCTCTCGGCCCACTGGTAGGGGTCGGTGTTGGTCCCGATCGCGACCAGATCGCGCTCCCAGCCTGGGCGGGCGAGCTCGGCCCGCAGCACCTCCGGGGCGTTGACCTTGACGACGATCTCGCGCTCGAAGTCACGCCCGGCGCCGAACCCCAGGTAGGGGTGCGTACGGCGGGCGAAGCAAAAGGGCATGCGTGCACGCACCCCCGGAACGCGTTGATCGTCCAGCTGAATCCGAAGCTCCCCGAGGGAACGTGGTTGAGAATCGAGCGGGCCCGCACCTCGTGGAAGCTGACCCCCATCGCCTCCGGGGCGTCAAAGGTGCGAACGACGCTGCCGTCGCCGACGCCGGGGAGTCTCCCCTCGTCCTCGCGCTCCACTTCCTGGTCCTTCCAGCGCACGAACATATGTTCGCACACTTCCCGGACCGCTCTCGGCGAACCCGGGAGGGGGCCGCGTTGCTAGGGCAGCTTGCCCTCGATCACGTAGCGGAGCACATCGACGACCTCCTCGGAGGTCCGGGCGACCGCCAGCGCCGAGCGGTCCACCTCCTTCAGGGCGTGGTCGAGCTCGTCGTCGTGGAGGGTGATCACCGGCTTTCCCAGCGCCGCCGCGCAGCCGGCGTCGAAGGCCGCGTTCCACTGCCGGTACTTGTCACCAAAGCGGACGACGATTACGTCGGCGGCGCCGATCAGCGTCTGCGTGCGGATCGCGTTGACCCCGGCGCCCTTGTGGTCGGCCCAGAACTTCTCGCCCTCGCCGCCAAGGGTCCCGGTACCGGCATCGTCAGAGGCGGCGTGGTCGGTGACCGGCGACGACAGCTCGACCGCAAGGCCTGCCCGCTTCACCCCGTCATCGATCCGCTGGCGCCAGTCGCTGTGGATCTCGCCGGAGAGATAGACGTTCCAGGTCCGCCCGCTCACCCCGGTGATCCTAGATCAGCGCCGGCTCACCGCGCCCCCTGCCCACCCCTCGCCGCGCGGGTCTCCGCCTTCCGGCTAGGCCTCGCATCCCGGGCCTTCGCCCGACCGGGGGCATCGATCTCACGGGCCCTCCAGCAGCGGCGACAGCGGTGGTAGAAGCCCTCGCGCGGCGCGATCGCCTGCCGCCAATCGTGCCCGAACAGGACACATTGGAATCTGTTCCGCAGGGGGGCGTTCACCTCCCGCAGCGGATCGGCAGATCGGGGGCCTCCCTTTAGCGGCGCCCGGGGTGGCTCGAAGGGCGAAACGCTGATATGCAACCCCCATGAGAGCGCGGCAGATTGCGGCCTTGACGGCGATGGCGTTCCTGGCCGCGGCGATCGCGCTGACGGTTTTCGTCTTCGCCAAGCACTTCTGGGTCGGGCTGTCGGTCCTGGCATGCGTGCTGCTCGCCCTCGGCTCTCTATGGTTCGGCGTCCGCCGCCGGGGGGTCGCTCTGACGATCGGGTTGGCAGCCGCCGTCCTCCTGCTCGCCGCCGCGCTGGTGATCGCGCACAAGCAGGGCCTGCTGCTCGCGGGAGTCGCCGGGATCGTGGCGGTGGCGGCAGCGACCGCCTCCGCCCGGGCCGCATTCCGGGTCCATGTGGCCCTGCCACCGGCTCCGCCGCCGGAGCGGGCGGTGCTCTTCTTCAACCCGAAGTCCGGCGACGGCAAGGCGGAGCGCTTCAACCTGGCCGAGGAGGCGCGGGCGCGGGGGATCGAGGCAGTCGAGCTGAAGCGGGGCGATGACCTCGCGGCGCTCGTCGCCGAGGCGATCGAGGGCGGTGCCGATGCCCTGGCGATGGCGGGCGGCGACGGCTCCCAGGCCGTGGTCGCGGCAGCCGCCGCCGAGAGCGACCTTCCCTACGCCTGCATCCCGGCCGGGACACGAAACCACTTCGCTCTCGACCTCGGGGTGGATCGCGAGGACGTCGTCGGCGCACTCGACGCCTTCGTCGACGGCGGCGAGCGGCGGGTCGACCTCGCCGAGGTCAACGGCCGGGTCTTCGTCAACAACGTCTCCCTCGGCCTCTACGCGGAGGCGGTGCAGCGCGAGGGCTACCGCGAGGCCAAGCTGCGCACGATCCTCGACACCATGCCCGACGTCCTCGGGCCAGACGGCGAGAGCCTCGACCTGCGCTGGAGGTCGCCCGGCGGGCAGGAGCACGACTCGGGCGCGATCATCCTGGTCTCCAACAACCGCTACCGGCTCGGGCGCCCGCTCGACTCCGGCACCCGCCCGAAGATCGACGACGGCGAGCTCGGGATCGCCGTGATCGACCCCCCGCCCAAGCAGGGATCGAGGGGTGTGCTTCAGCGACAGCCCTGGCACGAGTGGTCGGCGGCCTCCTTCGAGGTCGACTCCGACGGCAGGGTCCCGGCGGGAATCGACGGCGAGGCGGTCGACCTGGCGCCGCCGCTGCGGTTCACGATCCGTCCCCTGGCCTTGCGGGTACGAATCGCCCACGCCCACCCCGGGGCCTCGCCCTCGGCGAAGATGCCGGAAGAGCCCTCGCAGGTGATCGCCGCCTTGCTGCGGACAGCCGCCGGCCGGCCCGCCTAACCCCCCACCGCCGCGACGAGATCGACGTTTCGTGTCCATGTGTGGCGGAAAGTGCAGTTCCGGCCTGGGCGGTGGGTCAGACGACGGCGACGCGGGCGATCGTGGTCAGCGACTGGTAGTAGATGTCGCGACCGAAGCCGGGTGCCGGGAAGAGGAATGCCTGGCTGGGCGAGGGGACGTCAACCCGGGCCTTTTCCTGGCCGCTGTCGAGGTCGAGGACGACGAGCTGGTCGCTGCCGGCGGGCAGCGAGGCCCGCCGCACCCTTGCCGAGTGCGAGAGGAGCTGGAAGACCGGCCTCAGAGCCCCCCGCACGGCGGGCCGGCGCAAGAGCTGCGAGTCGCGCCAATCCTGGGCGACCAGCTCCCGCGTGTCCGGATAGAGGATCAGGTGGCCGGCGTGGGCGAACCCGTCGCGCCGCCAGAGCGGCTCGAGCTCGTCGCCGTCGAGGCGCCAGGCACGCAGGACGGCGTTGCCGGCGTCGTAGGCGACCACGATCCCGCCCACCGGGTCCCATCCGGGAGGGTTCGACTCGGTCCCGTACGGGAGCCCGCTGATCTCTACCGAGCGGACGTCTTCTGCATCGTCGCGCCGGGCCCACCAAAGCCGCACCGGGCCCGCGGCCTCACCGCTGTCGCGCATCGTCCTGTCGGTCCGGTTGCGGCCGTTGTCCATCCAGAAGACGTGCCGGTCGGTGATCACGGGGTCCCAGCCGTAGCTGCGATCGGGCGCCGGGCCGTAGCGGGGGCGCCAGCTCGCGTCGATGACGATCCGCCCGGCGTCGCGGTCCAGGCCCAGGCGGAAGACCGTCTCGGTCCCGACCGCGATCACGGTCTCCCCGTCGGAGGCGAGACGGGCGATGCACGGCTCCGGCAGCTCCAGGGCGGGCGCCAGCGGCAGCAGCGTCTCGGGGTCGAGCGCCGAGACTGTCGAGGGCACCAGCCCCCGAGGGGCGTCGCAGTCCTTTGTCACCAGCTCCCCTCCGTCGAGGATCACGAACGAGTTGTGCGGGCGTTCCACCGGCAGCCGGTGGGAGGCAAGAACCTCGAGCCCGGGACTGAGTCGGTGGGCCCAGTGGCCGAAGACCATGTGCAGGTCGCCGTTGCGATGCGCGGCGATGCCCCCCGGCCAGTAGCTGCCGCCGGGGAGCTTCGGGGTCGCTGCGGTGACGGCCAGCGACTCGGTGTCGAGGCGCTCGACCCACCCCTCAACCGCTCCCGACAGCGGGTCGCCGAAGGGGATGCCGTGGCGCAGGGCGTAGAGCTCGCCCGGCTCGCGGCGGATCAGCAGGTCGGTGGCGAAGGTGTCGCGGGCGGCGGTGAGCGCCAACCGCTCCCCCGGGCCGATCCCCGGACCGGCCTGTCCCTCGGCGCAGCCCCAGCGCCGCGGTCCCCCGTCCTCGCAGGTCCACGGCCGCGGCCAGTAACCGCTGGGGCTGTCAGCCGGTGGGGGAACCGAACGCCTCCAGCATCGCCCCGGCGATCTCGACGCCGCGGTCCTCCTGCAGGAAGTGGGCGGCACCGGCGATCCTCACCTGCTCGCCGGCGCTTGGGATGAGATCGGTGAACTGCTCTCCGGCCCTGGGGAAGGGGAAGACCGGATCGGCGTCGGAGAAGGCGACCAGCGCCGGCTTCTGCCAGGAGCCGAGCTGCTCGCGCACGGCGCCCATCTCGGCCGCCCCGGCGTCGTCCTCGCTCAGCGGCACAAGCAGCGGGAAGCGCTGGGCGCCGGCCTTGCTCTCGGCGCTGGGGAAGGGCGCCTCGTAGGCGGCGACGATCTCGGGCGGGAGCTCGGTCGTGGTCGCTCCCTGGATGATCCTTCCAATCGGCAGGTCCGGCGTACGCTCAGCGAAGTCGCGCCAGGCCATGAACCCCTTGCTCACGCGGCCCGTGAACAGGCCGGTGTTGAGGATCACCAGGCGCCCGACAATGTCAGCGTTCTCCATCGCCCAGCGCAGGCCGATCGGGCCGCCCCAGTCCTGGACGACGACGGTGACGTCGTCGAGGTCGATCTGCTCGAGGTGGGCGCTGACCGACGCGACATGGCGATCGTAGGTGTACCAACCCTGGTCTGTGGGCTTGTCCGAGCGTCCGAACCCGACCAGGTCGGGACAGACGACGCGGTGACCGCTCCCCACCAGGCTCCCGAGCATGTGGCGGTAGAGGTAGCACCAGCTCGGCTCGCCGTGGAAGCAGACGACCGTCCGCCCCTCTCCCTCGTCGATGTGGTGGAGCCGGAGACCGTCAACCTCGACGTAGCGCGGCTCGTAGCTGTAGTCGGGCAGACCTTCGAAACGCTCGTCTGGAGTGCGGAAGACGTCCATCGGTTTCTCCTCTCGGTCGGTCAGGGGATCTCGGTGGGCAGGGAGAGGATCAGGCGGCTGTCGGCGAGGGCGGCCACCCGGTGGGCATGGATCTCGAGGTAGCCGGGGTCGGAGGTCATCTCCAGGAACGCCTCCCGCGAGGGATAGGAGACGAGCGCGACCATGTCCCACTCGGACTGCGCCGGGCCGATGATGCTGTCCTCGCAAACCACAGCTTCCAGCAACCTGCCTCCCGCGCGCTCGAGGAAGGGTGCCACCGCCTCGGCATAACGTGCGTAGGCCTCTGCTCCGCTGACCCCGGCGTCCAGGCCATCGGCCTCCCGCTTGAATCGCAGCAGGTTGACCATCACGATCGGGCCTTTCTCCGGTGATGAGGTGAGGCTGCGGATCTGCTCGGCGTTCGGTTCCAGCGTCGGTGACATCATTCGGATTTCCCTTCTCCTTGGTCGGGCCTCAGACGCGGACCAGGGCCAGCCAGACCTCGCTCAGGGTCCGCACCGCGACCTCGACCGAGACCCGGGGCTCGCGCCCGAAGGCGTCGAGCAGGTAGGCCTCGTTCATCACGGTCATGGCCTCGGCGGTCTCGGCAACATCGGCGAGAGGCGCCGCGCCTCGATCCTGCGCCTCGTCCAGGTAACGTCGGTTGAGCTCGGTGAAGCGGCGGCGCATCGCCGCATGCCCGCGGGCAAGCTCCTCGTCGCTGGTCGCCGCCTCGGCGACCGCGCGCAGCAGCGGGCCGTGGCGGCGGTAGACCTCGACCGCAGGCCCGAGCCCGCGGTGGATCGCCTCGATCTCGTCGCCGGGGGTGACGTCCTCGAGCGGCGGTTGGGCCCGGTAAAGCTCCTCGATCGCCTCCTGGCTGACGCTGACGAGGAGGTCACCGAGATCGTCGAAGTGGCGGTAAAAGATCGTCCGCCCGAGCCCTGCGGCCCGCATCACCTCGTCGACGCTGAGCTCGGCGTAGGAGCGGCGGCGGATCAGATCGGTGGCGGCGGCGACGATCCTGGCCCTGACCTGCTGCCGGGTGCGCCGGGTCTGGACTCGACTGGTTTCGGTCGCCACAGCCGGAAGCATAGACAAGTTGACACCGTGTGACACGGAGCGTTATGCTGCGGGCACAGGGATTGGCCGGCCTCCGGGCCGGCCGTGGCGACGTGAGGAGAAGAGAGTGAGCAAGTCGATAAACCGCATCCTGGGCGCATGTTGCGCGATCACGGTGCTGGCGCTGGCCGCGACCGCGTCCCCTGCGCAGGCGCGCAAAGCAGGGTTCGGGAAGCGGCCGAACATCCTCGTCGTCATGACCGACGACCAGGCGCTCGCCGACGTCAAGCACATGCCGAACGTCCGCAAGCTGATCGCGGCCCGGGGGACGAGCTTCTCCAACGCCGTCGACTCCTACCCGCTCTGCTGCCCGGCCCGGGCGACCTTCATCACCGGCCAGTACGCCCACAACCACGGCGTCGCCGGCAACTTCTACCCCTACGGGTGGTACGGGATGAAGCGCAGGGGCAACACCCTCCCGCACTGGCTTCAGAAGGCCGGCTACCGCACGGCGCTGATCGGCAAGTGGCTCAACGGCTACGGCGCCCGCGACGCCCACGGAGAGGTGCCCCACGGGTTCGACATCTGGCGCGGCCTGCTCGACGTCTCCGCCTACGACTACTTCAACTTCATCATGAACGTCAACGGCAAGCTGCGCAGCTGGGGAGACCGGGACTTCGCTCGCAAGCTGGTCGAGTTCGCCAAGATCGAGGTCAGTCCCGGGAACCCGTCAGTGTTCGACGTGCTGCAGCTCGCCGCCTCGATCTTCACCCCCGGCTATTACGGCACCGAGAACCGCGAGGACTACTCGCCCGACGTCACCGGCGCCATCACCCAGCGTCTGGTGCGCCGCCAGGCACGCTCGCGAAAGCCCTTCTTCATCTGGTGGAGCGTCGCGGCTCCCCACCGCGAGGACGTCGCGACGACGATCCTCGGCCGCCCCGGCGCCGACCCCCGGCCGGCCCCGCGCTACCAGAAACGGAGCCAGGACTTCGTCCTGCCGCGCCCGCCATCGTTCAACTACAGCGACCCTGCCGACCCCGACAGCCTCGTCGCCCAGCTGCCGAGCCTGACCGCCACCCAGGTCAACCAGCTCGAGCTCGACTACCAGGGCAGGCTCGGCTCGCTGCTCGCGGTGGACGACCATGTCGCCAGGCTGGTCAAGATCCTGCGCGAGACGGGACAGTTCCGCAACACCCTGATCGTCTTCCTCTCCGACAACGGCTGGGTCCAGGGCCAGCATCGGATCCCGGGCGACAAGTTCACGCCGTATGAGGAGTCGATCCACGTTCCGCTGCATCCTCAGCGGCCCCGGCATCCCGAGCGGGCCGCACAGTCGGCAAGCAGGTCGCCAACATCGACTTCGCCTCGACCCTGGTCGACGCCGCCGGCGCCAGGCCGGGACGCACCCTGGACGGGATCTCGCTGCTTCCGGTGACTCGGCACCCGGGCCGGGCGCCCGACCGCGCGATCGAGCTCGAGGCGACCAGCCCGCTGTTTCTGGGCGACGGCTTCCCGATGGCCTACGACAAGCCCTACAGCGGCGTTCGCACCAGCCGCTACAAGTACGTCGTCTGGAGCTACGGCGCCAAGGAGCTCTACGACCTGCGCAAGGATCCCTACGAGATGCACAACGTGGTCGCAGACCCCGACTACGACGCAATCCGCACCCGCCTCGCGCACAAGCTGAAGCTGCTGCGGGACTGCCGCGGGAGCGGCTGCATGGTCGCGCCCTGAGCCGGGCGGAGCGCTCAAGGTCTTCCTTCCCCCGCCGATATTCGCCGGGAGATGGAATACGGGCAAGACCCCCCGACCACTCATCCCCAGCGGGTCGCGATCGAGACCGCCGACCACCGGATCACGGGCGAGGTGATGCTGCCCAGCAAGGGCTATCGCAACCGCTTCTCCGACCTCCTCAACCGCGAGGACCTGCTGTTCGTCTCGGTGGTCAACGCCGAGATCACGGAGCTTCGCGGCGACGGGGTCAACGTGCAGCCTTTCGTCGCGGTGGCGCGAGACGACATCCGCTTCGCCTACGAGCTGAGCTGATCAACCCTGGTCAGGGGCTGAGCCAGCGAGCCGGGTTCTCGGCCAGCATGGTCTCGATCGCGGCGTCGGAGACGCCGCCCTCGCGCAGTGCCGGCAGCACCCCCTCCCAGAGGAAGCCCATGTGCCAGTTCGGGACCAGCGAGCGCATCTCTTCGGGGAACCAGTCGAAGGCCGCAACCGAGTCCTGCGAGATCGTCATCCGCTCCGCGTAGCCGCGCCGGCAGAGCTCGATCACAGTCGCGTTGCGCTGCTCCGTCGGCAAGATGATGTCGAGGCCGTAGCGGTCCATGCCGATATAGGGCCCGCGGCCCAGCAGCTCCTCGATGTAGTCGAGGTCGTCGCTGTCGCCGGTGTGGGCGACCTGCACCTTGGCGGGATCGACGCCCTCATCGTCGAAGAGGTCCATGATCTCGAGCCCGCGCCGAGTGCCGGGATGGGAGTGGGCCATGATCGGCCGCCCGGTCCGCAGGCCGGCGCGCGCCACCGCCCGCAGGACCTTCTCGATGTGCTCGGTGATCCCGGGCTCGTCCACCGCGCACTTGAGGAAGGCGGCCTTGACCCCGGTTCCCTGGATCCCGACCTCGATGTCGTGGACGAAGGCTTCCACCAGGTATTCGACGTCGCGGTTGGCCAGATGCTGCGGGAGGAAGGTGTACTGGGCACCGTAGATGCCGGTGCACATCACCAGCTGGATCCCGGTCTCATCCGCCACCTCGCGGGCCAGGGCGACGTCGCGGCCGAGGTCCATGCAGGCCGGGTCGACGATCGTCTTCACCCCATGCCCCATCGCCCGCCGGACCTCACCGATCGCGGCCTCGCGCTCGGCCTCGGGGTCGTAGAGGTGCGGGAACTGCGCCCGGACAGCCTCCGAAGTGGTGCGCAGGTGCTCGTGTGCAAGGGTGAGCCCGAGCTCGCCCGCAGCGACCGGCCCCGAGACCGTCTCCACCTTTGCCATCGGCCGATCCTATTCGCCGGGGTTGATCCGGAGGCCGCAGCGGAAGCCCTAGCCGGCCGAGTCAGCAACTAGGGCCGGCCGCGGGAAATCTGGAGGAAGCCGTACCAGGCCGGCTTCGGCACGTCGCTCACCGTGAAAAGACCGGAGTGCGTGCAGTAGAAGCAGGCCGGAGGCAGGACGTCTTCCCAGGAGAACCAGTAGGTCCTGCCGATCCTCCACCGACGCTGATTGGCGATCAACGTCTTGTAGGCGGCGACCAGCATCTTCTTCTGGCCCTGCAATCCCCTGTCGTAGCTCGTCCCACCGGTACCGGAGCCCCAGCCGAACTCGTCCAGCCAGATCGGCGTCGCTGGGTCGCCCGCCCCTTTGATGATCGACCGGATGCCGTCGATCAGCGATCGCATTTCCCGCAAATCGTGTGCGTATGGATGCAGGCCGACGGCATCGAAGCTCGCCTTGACCCCCTTTACCCTGTAGAGGCGCTTGAGAAAGTTGCTGGCGGTGAGCGTCTTGGGCAGGTTGGGCCGGCCGTAGAGCCCTCCGGTGACCACGGTCGCCCCGGGGTCGACCGCCTTCAGCGCTTTGCTCGAGATCTTCAACAGCTGCGCATAACCGGTCACGGAAACGGGCTCGGTGTACCAGGTGGCGTTCTCCTCGTTCCAGATCTGCCAGGCCCTGATCGGCCTGTAGGGGAGGCCGGGGTTGGCGGTCCAGAAATCGCCCCCGGGCCCGTAGCGCTCGACGGCGAGGGTGAGGAAGGCCTGCCAGACTCCACGCTGCCACGCGGAGCCGACAGGAAGCGTCAGTGGGCTGACCCCCAGCCACGAGGGGGTCGAGTAGGTGACGGGGAGGACACTCAGGCCCGCAGCGGCTGCCCCCGCCACCTGGGCGTCGAAGGAGGCCCAGTTCAGGACTCCCGGCGAGGGCCAGGCCTGGCTCCAGCCCAGGGGGATCCTGTAGGTGCGTATTCCGCCCCTCTGCATACGGGCGAACTCGGCCGCAGTCGGCAGGCCCCTGTTGGGGCTGATGCCGAAGAAGTTGGCCGGAAGCCGGCTGCGGCGGTGCTGCTCCTTCTCAGGCCCGGCCGCCGTACCTGCCGCGGCCGCGGTCCCGGTCGCCAGGAGAGCAACCGACCAGGCGCCCAACGCAAGCAGGCAGAGCAACGGGAAACCGGCGAGCGCCTTTCGACGCCGCCTGCCCTGACTGGGTGGGCGGTCGAGTTTCCCTCCTGCCTGAAACATCGAACCAATCCTACCTGGGTATGCGATCTTGAATCAGCCCGGCCCTCCGGCACGCATCCGCGGAACCCGTTTATGCTTCCTCGTCGGAGGGTAGGATTCCCACTGAGCCACTGACGCCGGTCGGGTTGAAGTTTGCTGCATTTCATACATTCAGGGTGCTCCGTGAGTTATCGAGGTCCCCATCAGTTATACGTGTGACCGCTCCAGGCGAGTGAGAGAGAGTGGCAGCCGCGACTTGGTCCCGAACGCCGGCACCGAACCCTGAGGAGAGTTCCCATAGCCGAAGAAGCGCTTCCAATTCCCGCCCGACCCGACGATCCCGGATCAGCGATGAGCGCCGGGCTTGCGATCGTCCCGGACGGCGCCGATGCTCCGGCGGCCCGCCCCATGGGCGCCCCGGCCATCAGCGTCATCATCCCCGCCCTGAACGAGGCTGAGAACCTTCCGCACGTCCTGCCCAAGGTCCCGGGCTGGGTCGATGAGGTGATCGTCGTTGACGACCACTCCACCGACGACACCGTTGCGGTGGCGAAGGATCTGCGGCCTGACGTCCGCATCGTCACCAACCGCAGGGCCCCCGGCAAGGGCAACGCGCTTCAGGCCGGTTGGGAAGCCGCCACCGGCGAGATCATCGTCCAGGTCGATGCCGACGGCTCCGAGGACCCCGCCGAGATACCCGCCTTCGTCGGCGCCCTGCTCGCCGGCGCCGACTACGCCAAGGGCTCCCGATTCATCCCGGGCGGCGGCACCGCGGACATGACCAGGCTTCGAAAAGCCGGGAACAGGGCGTTCGTGTGGATGGTCCGGGCCCTGTTCGGTGCCCGCTTCACCGACCTCTGCTACGGCTACAACGGCTTCTGGGCCCGAGTCGTGCCGCAGCTCCAGATCGACGCCGACGGCTTCGAGATCGAGGCGATGCTGAACATCAGGGCGGTGCGCAATGGACTGCGGATCGCCGAGGTGCCCAGCTTCGAGGCCGAGAGGATTCACGGCGTCGGCAGGCTTGTGACCTTCCCCGACGGTTGGCGGGTGCTGC
Source organism: uncultured Actinomycetes bacterium (assembly GCA_963840235.1). Lineage (GTDB taxonomy): Bacteria > Actinomycetota > Thermoleophilia > Solirubrobacterales > 70-9 > JBBRHQ01. The sequence continues at coordinate 271,542 of CAWIYC010000001.1, read as the reverse complement.
GCACGATCGCCGCCGAGTGGCGGACCTCCCGCCGCGAAGAAAAGCGGGGCAGGCGCTGATGGGAATCGAGTCGAACGGCTCCAGCGGAGACGGGCGCGGCCCCGGAGACAAGCGCAAGGTCCTGGTGGTGGTCGGAACCCGACCGGGGGCGATAAAGATGTCCCCGGTCGTCCGCGCCCTCGAGCAGCGCCCTGAGTTCGACGTTCGCCTCTGCGCCACCGCGCAGCACCGCGAGCTGCTTGATCAGGTGATGATGACCTTCAGCCTCAAGCCCGATTACGACCTCGACATCATGGTCCATGGGCAGTCGCTCACGGGAATCACCCGGGCGGTGATGAAGGGGGTCGAGGGAGTGATCGAGGAGGAGCGGCCCGAGTGGGTCCTGGTCCAAGGCGACACCACCACCTCGATGGCGGCGAGCCTTGCCGCATTCCACGAGGGAGTTCGCCTCGGTCACGTCGAGGCCGGCCTCCGCACACAGCAGATCCACTCCCCGTTCCCGGAGGAGGGCAACCGCCGCATCTCCGCCGCCGTCTCGGAGATTCACTTTGCACCGACCGAGTGGGCGGCGGAGAACCTGCGCCGAGAAGGGATATCGGCGGACGCCGTCGTCGTCACCGGCAACACCGTGATCGATGCCCTGCACCAGATGTCAAAGCTTCCCTTCGACCATCACGCCGCGGGGCTCTCGCACCTGGCGCCCGACGGCGAGCGCCTGATCCTGGTGACGGCCCATCGCCGGGAGAACCTGGGCACCCCGATGGAGCAGATCTGCGAGGGTCTGCGGGAGGCCGCCGAGCGCCATCCCGACACCCACTTCGCCTGCCCGGTCCACCTCAACCCGCGGGCGCGGACGCCGTTCTTCCGGATTCTTTCCGGTCTCCCCAACGTCGCCCTGCTGCCGCCGCTCGACTACCCCTCGCTCGTCTGGATCCTGAACAAGGCCCATTTCGTGGTCACCGACTCCGGTGGCCTTCAGGAAGAGGCCGCCGGCCTGGGGAAGCCGGTGCTGGTGATGCGCGAGTGGACCGAGCGCCCCGAGGGAGTCCACGCCGGGATCGCCCGCCTGATCGGGACCGAGAGCCAGGAGGTCTTCGGTTCGATCGACGGGCTCCTCAGCAGCGACGGGTCCTACCGGATGATGGCCTCGGCGGACTCGATCTACGGAGACGGGAGGGCCGCTCCGCGGATCGCCGCCGCGCTCGTCGACCACTCTCCGCTTCCTCCGGACCGCGAGGTCGTCCACATGGAGGCGATGTCGGCGTCGCTCGGGATGAACCTTCTGACCAGGCGGTTCCGCAGTACCGGCAGCGGCGAGGTCCCGGCGCCGGACAGGTCCTCGCCCTGATCGGGCAGGGCGAGGGGGAACAGGTGAGAACCCAGGGAAGGGGCCCGGTGCCCCCGATCTCAGGAGAGGATCCGGGCCTTGTCGCCGGCGAGCTTCGCTCCTGGCTCGCCACCGGCCCGATCCAGTCACCCTCGGGGTCGTACTACGCCTGGATCGACGAGCTCACCGGTCAGGGGTCGTTCGAGTACCCCGAGATCACCGGGTACGCCCTCACCCACCTCGCGGGGCGCCCCGAGCCGAGCCCCGAAGAGCTCGAACGCGCCCTCGGGGCAGCCGACTGGCTTGCCGATCGCATCGCCCGCGGCGAGCTCAGCGCCCGTGCCGGTTGGGACCACGGGGCCGTTTACAGCTTCGACCTGGCGATCATCTCGACCGGCCTGATCAGCTTCGGTAGGCGCCGGGAAAACGAACGGCACCTCGATTCCGGCCTCGAGCTGGCGGCGATGCTGGCGCGCGCGGCGATCGAGGCGGGAGGGCTGCGGCCGATTCTCGGCGGAGGGGCGGCGAGCTCGCGGGGGGGCTGGTCCGCCGAGGGCCGCCCGCACCTGTGCAAGGCGGTTCAATGCCTGCTCGCAGCGGCCGAGGCCGGCCTCGCCGAAGGTCGCGAGGCCGCCTCTCGCCTGGTCGCCGAGGTCTCGGGGATGCAGGAGGACGACGGCTCGTTCCGCACCCAGCCGAACAGCGACGGCGTGATGCTGCATCCCCACCTCTACACGGCCGAGGGGCTGTGGCTGTGGGCCTGCTCGGAAGGCGATGCCTCGGCGGCCGAGCGGGCCGGCAGGGCAACTGGCTGGGCCTGGCGGCATCAACTCCCGTCCGGTGGGTTTCCCCGCTCCGTCGGCTCCCCCGAGGGAGGCGCCCCCGTCGAGCAATGCGACACGACCGCGCAGGCGATCCGGATGGCGGCAGCGATCGGATCGCAGCCTCCGCGGCTGGGAAGCGCGGTCGCCCGCCTGGCCGGGCTCGCCCGGCCGGCGCCGGGAGGCGCGGCGCTCGTCTATCAACCCGGATCGGCCCAGGTGCACCACAACGCATGGGCGACCATGTTCGGCGCCCAGGCGATCGAGTGGGTCCTGTCGGGGCCGGCAGATTGGAGGACCCTGGTCTGATGGCCGCTGCGTCCCCGGCGTCCCCTCCGAGCTTTTGCTGATGCGTGTTCTCGTCACAGGCGGCTGCGGGTTCGTCGGCGCCAGGCTTTGCCGGCGGCTGCTCGAGGCCGGCCACGAGGTGGTCGCCCTCGACAATCTCAGCCTGGGGTCCGAGAAGGCGATCGACGAAGGGGTCGGCCTGTCCGTTGCCGACATCCGCGATCCCGACGTCGGCGGAGTCATCGCCGAGGCGCGGCCGGACGTCGTCTTTCACGTCGCGGCGATCCATTACATACCCCTCTGCGAACAGGACCCTGCCAACGCCGTCGCGGTCAACGTCGAGGGCACGCAACGGGTGCTCGACGGGAGCGCCGCCGCCGGAGCGCAGGCGGTGGTGCTCGCCTCGAGCGCAGCCGTCTATGCCCCGAGCCCGGCTCCCCACCACGAGGACAGCCCGCTCGGGCCCACCGACGTCTATGGCCACACCAAGCTCTGGGCCGAGCAGCTCACCGACCTCTTCCATCAGCGCAGCGGAGTGCCGGTGGCGATCGCCCGCCTGTTCAACGTCTTCGGGCCGGGAGAGACGAACCCCCACCTGATCCCGACCATCCTGCGCCAGGCGGAGTCGGGTGCCGAGTTGGAGCTCGGCAACCTCTCGACCAGGCGCAACTATGTCTTCGTCGGCGACGTGGCGGAGGCTCTGGCGTCGCTGGGCGCGCTCGCCGTCCGTTCCCCGCGTCTCATCGCCAACATCGGCGGCCGCCGGGACTACGACGGTGCCCAGGTGGTCGAGGAGATCAGCAGGGTCCTCGGGCGGGAGCTGACGGTCCGCACCGACGAAGCCCGGCTGCGGCGCTCCGATAGGCCGCGCCTGGCCGCCGACTGCACCTGGGCCGGCGAGCACCTCGAGTGGCGTTCGCGAACGACCTTCGAGGAAGGCCTGCGGGCGGCCGCGGCTCAGCCGCTCGCAGCCGGCGTTCAGGTCGAGTGAAGGCGGCCCCGATGCGGATCGCGATCGTCGCTCCCCTCTACAGGCCCGCGATCGGAGGGGTCGAGACTCACGTCGAGCAACTGGCAACTCGGCTCGCCGCGACGGGACACGCGGTGGACGTCGTCACCCAGAACGATGACCGCGACCTGGCCGCTGCCGAGAATCTCGATGGCGTGCTCGTCAGGCGCTTCGCCGTGATGGTGCCGAGCCGGCACTATCCCTTCGCCCCCGGCCTGGCGCGCTTCCTTCACCGCCACGGCGGCGACTACGACCTGATCCACGCCCACAACTACCACGCGCTCCCCGCGCTCGTGGCAGCGGCCGCGGCGCGGGCGCCGCTGGTCTTCACCCCCCACTACCACGGTCGCAGCGAATCAGGATTCCGCAACGCCCTTCATCGCCCCTACCGCCTGCTCGGCTCGGGCATCTTCAGGCGGGCCGAGAGAGTGATCGCAGTCGCTCCGGCCGAGGCATCCCTGCTCGCCGAGCATTTTCCGGAGGCGACCGGGAAGATCGTGGTCGTCCCCAACGGCGTCGACGCTGAGCGCCTCGCCGCGGCCCGGCCCTTCGAGCACAAGGACTCGGTCGTGGTGCTCTGCGCCGGGCGCATCGACGGCTACAAGCGGTTGGACGCCACGATCCGTGCCCTCGCCCACCTCGACCCCGGCTACGTCCTGCGGATAACCGGCGACGGGCCGGCGCGCGGCGAGGTCGAGGCGCTCGCCCGCGAGCTCGGTCTCAGCAGCCGGACCGAGTTCCTGGGGCGGGTGGACACCGACGACCTCTACCGCTGGTTCCGCACTGCAGACGTCTACGTGACGATGTCGGAGATCGAGGCGATGCCCGTCACCCCGCTGGAGACCCTCTACGCGGGCGCCCGCGTGGTCGCCAGCGACATTCCCGCGCACAGGGGGACCGCGAGTTTCGCCGGAGAGCGCCTCACCCTGGTGCCGCCCTCCGCCCCGGCCGAGGAACTGGCTGCGGCGATCCGCGCCGCCGCCGAGAGCGACCCGCCCGGGGCATCGATCCCGACCTGGGAGACCGTGCTCGAATCCACCCTGGCGGTCTACCGCGACGCCATCGCCGCCGGACGCAGCGGCTGAGCACCGACGATGCGCATCCTTCAGGTATGCGACCACTACCCGCCGGACCCGGGCGGCCTGGCCACCCACGTCCGCCGGCTCAGCCGCCACCTGGTGGCGCGCGGCCACGATCTCTGCGTGGTGGCGGCGGGGAACGCCGGAGGCGAGGTCGGCGAGGAGGGATTCGAGGTCAAGCGGGTGAGCTCCTCGTTCTCCCGCCTCCCGGGCGTCTATGAAGCCGGGTCCCCCCCCTTCCATCCGCCGTGGCCCGACCGCGGCTTCGGACGCAGCCTCGGGCTCGTCGCCGATTCCTTCGCCCCCGACGTCGTCCATGCACACGGCTGGTGCGCCTTCTCGGTCGCCGCCTGCTCCGCGGCGTGGTCGCGGAACACGGTCTGCACCCTCCATGACTACGGTCTCGCCTGCCCGAAGAAATCGCTGCTGCGCTTCGACCTCGAATGCGGGCCGGGTCGCGGCCCGGCCTGTCTGCACTGTGACGACCTGGCGCTGCCCAAGCGGGCGGGCCTGGCCCTGGCGCTGAGACGGACGGTGCCGTGGCTCCAGCCCAGGGTCCGGCGGATGCTGGCGGTCTCCAGCCACGTTTCCCAGCGGGTTGCCGATGCCGGCGTGCCCGCCGAAGCCCTGCGCGTTGTTCCCAACTTCGTCGACCTGCCGGGCGGCGAGGCGCAGACCCCGGATACCGCTCCGCCCGCCATCCTCTACGTCGGGCCGGCCGCGCCACACAAGGGGCGGCAGGTGCTGCTCGAGGCGTTCCGCGCGCTCCGCCACCGCGGCCTCGAGCTGCGGCTCGTGGGCGGCGACGGAACCCTGGCCGCTGCCGGTGTCGCCGACCTCGGGCACCGTCCGGAGGCCGACCTGGCCGAGCTCTACCGCGAGGCGCGCTTCCTCGTGGTGCCCTCCGTGTGGCCGGACCCCTGCCCGACCGTGGCCCTGGAGGCGATGGCATGGGGACGGCCGGTGATCGCGTCGGCGACCGGCGGCCTCACGGACATCGTCGAGGATGGGGTCACCGGCCTGCTGGTCGAGCCCAAGAACCCCGCGGCCCTGATACGGGCGATGACTCTGCTGCTCGAAGACCCCGAGCTGTGCGAGACACTCGGCCGCGGGGGGCGCGAGGCCGTCAAGCCCTTTTCCTCGGACGTGGTGCTGCCCGAATTGGAGGCGATATACGCCGAGGCCGGCCGGTCCGGCCGGGAGCCGGGCTGATGCGCCCCGAGGTCCGGCGGCGGGTGACTGAATTCGTCGCCGACCTTCGCCGCGATCCCTGCTACCGGGACGTGCTCGCAGTCGTCGTCGCCGGCTCTGCCGCCCGCGAGGAGGAGCGCTGGCGCGAGGGGCACCTCGAATCGGACATCGACGTGATGGTCATAGCCCGCTCCTCCCGCCTGCGCATCGACCGCACGCGCGCCGTCGAGCGCGTCATTGCCCGGCACGCGGCCGGCGGCCTCGAGGGGGGCCGGATTCCGGTTGGGACCCTTCGCTATGCCACCCTCACCAACTTCGAGGCGCGCCACACCGGAATCGTGGTGGACGGCGACCCGGGGGTCCTGGCGAGGATCGCTCTCGAGCGGGCCGCGGACATTCCGGCCTGGGAGGGCGTCCGCCTCCTCGCCAATCGCCTCTTCGAGCACCTCCGGCACCGCGCCGGCCTGGCGGGCGCCGAGTGGGCCGTGCGCAAGGGCTATGAGGCGATCGGTGAGGCGCAACTCGCGCTCGAGGGACGCTACCGGCCCAGCTTCCGCGAGCGCGCCTCGGAGATCCGGAGGCAGCCGCTGACCTCGCCCGTCGAGCGCGCCGGAGACCTCTATCTGCGGGCGGAGGAGATGCGGCGAGGGGGCAGAGGCAGGTTGGATGTCGAGCCGGCCCGGGCGCTGGGCGACCTCCTGGCCGAGCTCGAGCACGCGCTCCAGCGCCACAGCGGCCGGGCGGGTGGACTCGGTTCACAGCTGGAGCGGCTGGCGCTCGACGAGCGCCACTGGCTGCACCGCTCATACTGGGCGGCGCTCGGCCCCGGCAGCCGGCGGGACGGTCTTCACCGACCGACCCAGGACCCGATCGTCAGACTATGGCGGGCCGCGGTCGCGGTCCTCTCGGACCAGGACGGGCGGTGGAGCGCCGACGATCTCGTGCGATCCTGGCAGGCGTGTCCCCAGATACTGCGAACGACTGGGAGCCGGAGATGAAGCTGATCCTCTATTTCGCCGACGGCTTCGCCTGGCAGTACACCGGGCAGCGCAGTTTCATGCCGAGCTTCTGGGACCAGCGGCGCCCGCTCCGAACCCTGCTCGGCTACAGCTCGACGGTGATGCCGGCGATCGTCAGCGGCAGCCCCCCGCGCGAGACCGGCATCTGGACGGAGTACTACCTCGATCCCCGGAAGCGCACGGCGACCCAGCGTTTCTTCACCCGGCCGCGGACATCGCCGCTGCGACCCCTGATCAACCTCTGGCGGCTGGTCTGGTTCCGGATCACGCGCAAGCTCGGGTACTCGGCCGAGCACCGGCTGCGGCTGCCGCTGGACATCAGTCACCTGTTCTCGCGCCACGCCATCCGCTACGACGAGTTCCCACCGATCGCCCTGCCGGTGCCCACCCTGGCCGACGTGTTCACCGAGCGCGGGCTGCGCTACGAGTTCCGCTACATCAAGGAAGGCCTGCGCGCAGAGGAGCAGTTGACCTACCTGAAGGAGCGAATGGACGAGGTGGACGTCTTCTTCTTCTACGACCCTGCGCTCGACAGCGGCGGCCACGTCGCCGGCGCCTCGGCCGAGGCCCTCAGCGCTCCAATCGATGAGATCGAGCGCTTCCTGGAGCAGGCCTGGGAGGTCGCCGGCGCCCACGGGGAGGCGGAGATGATGCTCTTCTCCGATCACGGGATGACCGACGTCGCCGAGACCTTCGATCTCTTCGCCCGCCTCGAGGGCTTCCGCCTCGGCCGCGACTACGTCGTTTTCATGGACAGCACCTTCGCCCGCTTCTGGTTCCCGACGGAGGAGAGGCGCGATGCCGTGCTGGCAGCGCTGGAGGGGGTGCCGGGACGCCTGCTGACGGAGGAGGACCTCCGCCGCTACGGCATCGACTTCGCCGACCGCTCAACCTACGGAGAGGAGGTGCTTGTCGCCGACGAGGGGATCGTCTTCCACCCCAACTATTTCGTTCCCGGGGTTCTGAAGAATCGCCGCTACCCCGAGCGGGCAATGCACGGCTATCTGCCGGAGGCGCCCTCCACCGACGGCGTCTTCTTCTACCGCGGCAGCGGCCTCGCCAGGGAGCTGCCTGATCCTTTCCCGGTCACCGCCATCTTCGACGCGGTCGTCGAGGTGATCTCGCGACCGGCTCAGAGCCTGAGAGCGACCGAGCGGTAGGGGGGCCCGCCCCCTCCGGCGTAGAGCTGCGCCCGCACCAGGCCGGTCCCGGCGGTGACCGGCAGCAGCACGGCGCTTTCCTCGCCTGGGCCAATCCGCATCGCCCCGGAGTAGAGGCGGACTCCGCCGCCGTCGCGGACGATGTAGCGGAATTTCATCGTCCGGTTCTCCTTGCTGCTGACCGAGAGCCGCACGCCGTCGTCCTCCCGGGTCAATGCGAGGGCGGTGAATTTGGTGGGCAGCGAATCGACGCCGAGTGCCGCCACCACCAGGGCGATGGCGGCGACCGCCAGCAACCCGGAGACGATCGCCACCGCCGGCGAGAACCCCGGCCACCGGGGTCGCGGGGGGGCCACCTCGCCGTTCTCCCTGGCGAAGGCGACGAGGGCTGCGACGGTGGCGGCGATGCCGAGCCCGGCCGCAGCAGCGACCCGGGAGACCTCATCCGTGATCAGGGCCAAGCCCAGGCCGAGGACGAGGGCGATCGCCACCGACAGGGCCACGGCCAGGACCGCCCGCAGCCTGCCGTCGATGCGCGAGAAGGGCGGCAGGGTGGCGTAGGTCGCCAGGGCCCCGGGCAGGGCCCCGACCAGCAGCAGCCCGCCGGCGGCGCGCAGGGGGGTCCAGGGGGCGAGGGCGACGAGCGCAGCCGAGGCCCAGGCCGCAATCAGAAGGCCCGCGAACAGGCGTCGGTAGCCGGCGCCCCCGGGTTCCCCCGACCGCGTTCCCCGGCGGTCGCCAGGGCCACCCGACTCTGCACTTCCGGCTGCATCGGTCACACCGATAACGACGATGCTATCGTCGCCCAGCCACGGAATCCGGCCGGGAACCTCGCTTGCAAGCCCCCGTGAAGATCCTCTACATCGTCGGCTTCCCCAGAAGTGACAGCACGCTGCTGGACCGGCTTCTCGCTTCCCACGGGGGCCTACTCTCGGTCGGCGAGGTTCACCCAATGTGGGAGCAGGGCTATGGCGCGACCGTGTGATGCCGACCAGAGGGTCCGCTCAGTGTCCCCCGACGGGGTCTCGCTGAAGGTCTACTGGGCGATGCTCGACGTCTCCGGCGCGCCCGCCATGGTCGATTCCTCCAAGGGCTCCAGCTGCGCCTTGCTCTCGACCATCGAAGACGTCGACCTCGAGATTGTCCACCTTGTCCGGGATAGTCGCGCCGTGGCTTCTTCTTCCTGGCAGCGGCGTCGAAGCCGCCCGGAGACCGTCGGGTGCGAGGAGTGCATGCCGGTGATCCGTCCTGCCGAAGCCGCGGCGGCGGGCAACCCGATGCGGCTGGCCATGGGGCCGCTTGAGGCCAAACCTGACGTCGAGTGGAAGTGGACAATTCGCGGTCGCGATCGCACCGCGGTCACGGCGCTTTCCTGGCCACATCTAATTCACCCCGGCTTTCGCCTTTTCCGCCGCGCACCGGCCGCCTCGGCCTGATGGGCGCCGGGGCTTCCGGCGGCGCCGGCCGCGACATGCTGCGGCGCCGGCTGGCCGACGTTCGTCGCGCTGTGCCGGGGTCCGCGCTCGCGCGCACGGCGGCGATCGTACTCGCGGTGCAGGTGGCGACCGGGGTGGTGCGATACCTGATCCAGATCCTGTTCGCCCGCAGAGGAGGCACCGTCGAGTACGGGATGTATTCCTTTGCCTTCGGCTGGACACAGCTGCTTGTGGTCCCGGCGACGCTGGGGCTGACCCTGAGTGTTCTCCGCTTCGTGCCGCAGTACATCCACGAGGAGCGGTGGGGGCTGCTGCGAGGGTTGATCCGCCGCGGCGGCGAGGTCACGGTATTCAGCGGGGTCGTCTTCTCGGCCGTGGCGATTGGGGTCGTCCTCGCCGTCGGCACAGGCTCCTCGCAGCCCTCGCTCCTACTCGGCATGGGGCTGATCGGGGTAGTCGGACTGGTCACCGTCCTGCGCGAGACGACCCGTGGCACACACAGAGTGGTCCTCGCCTACGGCGTCGGCGACCTGCTTCCGATGGGCCTGATCCTGCTCGCCGCCGCGCTACTCCCCGCGGCGGCAGGCCAGATCTCGGCCGAGCAGATGATGCTGGCGACAGGCGTCGGCTTCCTGCTGGCGCTGGTGGTGCAACCGCTCGCCCTTCGTCGCGCCGTCCCGCAAGCGTTCGCGGCCGGCTTGCAGTCCTCATACGAGCTGCGGGCCTGGTTGGTGCTCTCGCTGCCGCTGTGGCTGGTCACGATGTTCACGCTGCTAATAAACCAGTCGGACCTGCTCGTGCTGGGCATCCTCAAGAGCCCCGCCGAGGTCGGTATCTACGCTGCCGGAAGCAAGACTGCTTACCTGGTTTCGTTCGTGCTGACCGCCGTCAGCGCGGTGCTTGCACCAGCCTTCGTCCGCCACCACGCCGCCGGCGACAGCGCCAGCCTGCGCACCGCAATGCGATCGGGCATCCGCCTGATCCTCTGGCCCTCGCTGGCGATAGCCGGCGTGCTCTTCGCATGGCCCCAGCTGATCCTCGGAGCCTTCGGCTCAGGCTTCGAGAGCGCCTCGACCATAGTTCGCATCCTGGTCGTGGGACAGTTCGTCAACGCCATCACCGGTCCGGCTGGATACTTGCTGCTTCTGACAGGGTCTCAGGGTACGGTGGCAAGGGTGTACGGTTTCTCTGCCGTTGCCCAGATCGCGTTGCTGCTGGCGTTTGTGCCCGAGTTCGGGACCGACGGTGCGGCAGTCGTGACCGCGGCGACGATAACGGTGTCAAATTGTCTGCTCTACGTGTTCGCGCGGCGGCGTCTCGAGAGGGGACCGGCGGGGAAGGCACAGGCGTGAACGGCGCAACCACACGCATCGAAGAGCCGACCGCGGAGATCCCGTGGACCCTCCGCAAGCGCCCGGATACGGCCAGCGCCAGCCGGCGCTGGAGCGACTGGTGGCCGGCGGGGTTGCTGCTCGCCGCCTGCATATTCGCCGTCACCTACCTCAAGGCATGGTCAAGCAACACCAGCGGCGTCCACCTTCTCTTCTGGCTTGCCTCCGCCGTGATGGTGGTGACGGTGGTTGCTCTGGTCTTTGCCGGGCCGACCCGGATTTCGGGATTCGCTGCCTCCCTCTCGCTCGGCCTGTTGCTGTTCATCCCGAAGCTCCTGCACAGCCCGGCCTTCTTCAACTTCTTCGATGAGCTGGCTCACTGGCGGGCCCTGGAACATCTGGGCAACGGCTCCGGGCTCTTCGTCGAGAACCCGATCAACAAGGCGGTTGAGTTCTACCCGGGGCTCGAGTCGGCCTCGGGGGTGCTGGTCTCGGCCACCGGAATGTCGGAGTTCGTCGCCGGGAACATCCTCATCGGCGCCCTGCACGCGCTGCTGGCGGGGGCGTTGTTCCTCTTCTACGAGCGGGTCAGCGACTCGCCGCGGATCGCCCTGCTGTCGGTTCTGGTCTACGCCGCCAACCCGGCCTTCGTCTTCTTCGACTCCTACTTCGCCTACGAGTCCTTCGCCCTGCCCCTGGCGGCCTCGGCGCTGGCGGCGGCTGTCCTCTCCGAGCGGATGTCGCGGCGCACGGCCCACGGCCTGCTCGGGGTCGCCTTCGTCCTCTGCATGGTCGTCGTCATCAGCCACCACGTCACCGCCTGGGTCCTCGCCGGCGTCCTGCTGCTGCTGGGGCTGGGAGCGCTGTGGGAGCGGGGTTGGGCCTGGCGCTTCTCCAAGAACATGGTCTCGCTTGGTGCGGCCACGGCCGCGGCCGTCGGGGCCTGGCTACTGCTGGTGGCGCCATACACCTTGAGCTACGTCGGGCCCACCTTCAGCGAGACCGCCGACGCGGTCGGCCGCTTCGCCGGCGGCAGCACCCAGCACCGGCAGCTCTTCTACCGCTCGACCGAGCCCTTCTACGAGAAGTTCGGCAGCTACCTCGCGGTGTTCCTTCTCGCCGGTGCCTTCGCCTACGCGGTCCTGCTCCTGATCCGTCGCAAGGCGACCCGTCGCGAGCACCTGACCACCCCGATGATGATCATCGGCAGCCTCTACTTCCTCTCGCTGCCGATCGCCTTCCTCGTCTCCGACAACGCCGTCACGCGGGTCTGGGAGTTCGCCTTCCTCGGCGTCGCCCCGATGGTGGCGCTGGCGCTCGGGGAACTGCTGATGGGGAAACGGGTGCTTGCCAGGGTGCTGGCGGCCGTGGCGATGTTCGTGATCTTCCTTGGCGGGGTAGTCAGCCGCACCAGCCTCGAGCAGGGTCTGCCGGGGCGGTACGAGCCGACCGCTGATCCCCGCTCGATGACGGCCGACGTGCTCGCCGCGGCGAGTTGGCTCCGTGAGAACTTCGGCACCGGCAACCGGGTGATCGGGGACCGCACGGCGTTTGCCGTCTTCGGCTCCTACGGCGAGCAGAACGCGCTCTCGGGACAGAACAGCGGAATACGCCCGTGGCGGGTCTTCCTCCCGCGTGCGATCACGCCGGATGTGCGCTATGAGCTCGGCCACTACGACGTCAAGTACCTGGTCGTGGATCGCCGGATCACCACCCAGCTCCCGCGCACCGGTTGGTACTACGAACAGAGCGAGCCGGCCGCGGGAGACCGGCAGCGGCCGCTGCCGGCGCAGCGGCTGGAGAAGTTCGACCACAGCCGGCTGTTCGAGAGGATCTACGACAACGGAAACGTCGTCATCTATCAGTACCTGCCCGCCGGCGGACAGCCGACCGGGCCCTGATGGGGGCCGCAGAGCCCGGCTTCGCCTCCTCGGACCCCGCCCCGACGCTGACGGTGGCCGTCGTCGTCTGCGCCTACAGCGATCGGCGCTGGGAGTTGCTGCTCGAGGGGGTCGCGGCGATCCTGGGCCAGACCCGCCCGCCGGAGCGGGTGATCCTGGTCATCGATCACAACGACGAGCTGCTGGAACGGGGGCGGCGGCACTTCACCGAGGGGGTCGAGGTCGTCCCCAACACCTCGCAGCGGGGTCTCTCGGGCGCGCGCAACACGGGGATAGACCTCGCTACGGAGGACGTCGTTGCCTTCCTCGACGATGACGCCGTTCCCGAGCCAGGGTGGCTGTCGGCGCTGATCTCCGGCTACGGCGAGGGCGTGCTCGGTGTCGGCGGGTCGATCGAGCCCCGCTGGGCGACGGCGCGGCCCGGTTGGTTCCCGCCCGAGTTCGACTGGGTCGTCGGCTGCACATACCGCGGAATGCCCTCCTCGCCGGGGCCCGTCCGGAACCTGATCGGCGCCAACATGTCGATGCGTCGGGAGGTGTTCGAGCGGGTCGGTGGGTTCAGGGACGAGCTGGCAAGGGTCGGGACGCTGCCCTTCGGCTGCGAGGAGACGGAGCTATGCATCCGCGCCTCGCAGGCCATGCCCGGGGGGGCCTTCCGCTACGAGCCCTCGGCCCGGGTCCACCACTGGGTCGGCCCGGAGCGCACGCGCTTCGCCTACTTCCGCAGGCAGAGCTTCAACGAGGGTCGCGGCAAGGCGCTGATGGCCGGGCTGGTGGGCGCACGGGAGGGCCTCTCGGCGGAGCGAAGCCATGCCCTCCGCGTTCTCCCGCGAGCCGTTCTCGGCGGTCTTTGGGCCTCGCTTCGGGAGCGGGACCCGGCCGGGGCGCTGCGCGCCGGTGCGATCGTCGCCGGCCTGCTCAGCGCCGGCGCCGGGTATGCGGCCACTCTTCTCCGCCACCGCGTCTGAGCCCCGACAGGATCGTGCGCCCGAAGCGGGCGGGCGAGTGCACCTAGCCGATGCAACCGGCGCGCCCGCTTTCAAGCATCCGGGGCGCCAGGCCGATATTGAGCATGCCGCCGCCAGGGCGCGTGCCCCCCAGGAACGCGGCGGGAACCGATGCGTCCGCGCTACTACAGAAGCCTCTTCCATCTCACCTGGCTGCTCGCGGTGCTGGCCGCCGCCGTGGTCGTCGTTTCGCTGCCGGCGGCGCGGGGAGATGAGACACGCGCTCACCCCGGCGTCTCCAGGGCGGCGTGCGTATCCGCTGTCGGTGGGAGCTGCGCCGCCGAGGTGCCGGCGGGCGCGCGGCGCGGCGAGACGGACCAGCGCCTGCCGCTCGGCCGGGCCGGTCCCGGTCGGGATCACGGCCCGCCTGAGCGAGCGCAGCGATGCCGACCTCGCCCGGGTCATCTCGCGCCTTCACTCCGCCGGTGTGAACTTCGTCAAGGAGGACGTCTCCTGGGCGACCCTGGAGCCGAGCCGCGACGTCTACGACTGGAGCAGCATGGACCGCTGGATGGCGGCGGCGGCCAGGGGCGGGCTGCAGGTGATCGCGCTGCCCTGCGACGCTCCCGGCTGGGCGACGGCCGCCTGGAACGTCGCCCCCGCCAACGGCGGCGGCCAGATCGCGGAATTCTCCGAGTTCGTCCGCAGCCTGGTCGAGCGCTACGGGACGGACGGCTCCTTCTGGCTCGCAAACCCCGACCTCTCCCCGGCCCCGATCCGCTATTACGACATCTGGAACGAACCCTACGTTTCGCGGTTCTGGGCACGTCACTTCCCCGATCCGGGTGGATACGCGCGGATGTTCAAAGCCGTCGTCAGGACCGCCCGGCCGGCCGACCCTGACGCCCGCTTCCTGCTCGAGGCCGACACCCGCGTGTTCGAGACCGGCTACCCCCGCAAGCCCTTCCTGGCGGCGATGCTGCGGGCGGTCCCCGATCTCGGCGATTACGCCGACGCGGTCAGCGTCCACCCCTATCAGGGGGACGGCGGATCCCCGCGGGAGTGCTCGCGCTCCCGGCCCTCGCGTGTCCTCAGGCGGGACTGGAGGGCGACCGTGCTCGAGTTCTGCCGCATCGCCGACATCCGCCGCCTGCTCGACGCCCACGGCGCCGGGCGGGTCAGGATCTGGATCACCGAGGTCGGCTGGTCGAGCGCGCCGCGAGCCCGCAACGGCGTCACCGAGCCGACCCAGGCGAGATACGTGCGCCAGGTCTTCGACTTGCTGCGGACGACCTACAGGGGAATGGTCTCGGGCCTGGTCTGGTACGAGTACCAGAGTTCCCAGGCCCATCCCGGGGTTGAGGACGACTTCTACGGCCTGGTGGGTCCCAGCGGGAAGCCGAAGCCGGCCTGGCACGCGTTTGCCGGCGAGTCCCGGCGCGGGCTCTGATCACGCCCACAGGAGCGGGGCGAGGCCCGGAACGGCCGGATACCCCCTCAGCCGCGCAGGGCCCGGAGAGCGTTGAGGATCACCGCCAGGTCGATCACCTCCTGGAACAGGGCGCCGGCCACCGGCGGTAGGTATCCGGCGGCGGCGACCCCCATCGCCGCGAGGCTCAGCCCCATCCCGACCAGGACGCTCTGGCGGGCGATATGGAGGGCCCGGCGCCCGAAGTGCACGGCGTCGGCGACCCGGTCGACGCGGTCGACGGTGATGACCGCGTCGGCGGTCTCCGAGGAGACGGTCGCCCCGGCCGCCCCCATGGCGATTCCGAGATCGGCCAGCGCCAGCGCCGGCGCATCGTTGATCCCATCGCCGACCATGACCACCGGCGAGAGGGCCTCCTCTGCCCGCAGGGTGCGCACCACCTCGAGCTTTTCCTCGGCGGACTGCTCGGCATAGACGCGATCCACGCCCAACTCCCGCCCGACCCGCTCCGCGGCCGAGCGACGATCCCCGGAGACCATGGCCACGTGCCGGATTCCCTCCGCTCGCAGGCGCTCGACGATCCGATCGGCGTCGCGCCGCAACTCATCGGCCATGACGATGACGCCTGCGAGGCGTCCGTCCACGCCGACCAGGACGTGCGCCTCCCCCGAGCCTCGTCCGGCCGTCAGGGTGGCCGTGGCGATCTCGTCCTGCGGGACCCCGGCGGCACGCACGAACTCACGGCTTCCGACGGCGACACGATGACCATCGACCGTGCCCTCGATCCCCTGGCCGGGCTCCTCCCGCACATCCGTGGGGAGGCTCAGCGTCAGGCCCGCCTCCTCGGCGGCATGCCCAAGCGCTTCACCGAGCACGTGCGCGGAGAGGCGGTCGACCGATGCCGCCAGGCGCAGCAACTCGCCGGCCTCTGCCCCGTTGCGGGTGATGATTTCGCGCAACTCGGGTGTCCCTATCGTCAGGGTCCCTGTCTTGTCGAAGAGCACCGTTCGGGCTTCGCCGAGCGTCTCGATCGCTCCCGCCCCCTTGACGATGACCCCGACCCGAGCCGCCCTCGAGAGGCCCGAGACGAGCGCGATCGGGGCCGCCAGGATCAGCGGGCAGGGGGTGGCGACCACGACCACCGCAAGGGCGCGGACCGGGTCGCCGCTGATCGCCCAGGCGGCGCCGGCCAACAACAGGGTTGCCGGCAGGAAGAAGCCGGCGTAGCGGTCGGCCATGCGGACGAAGGGCGCCCGCTGGGCCTGGGCCTGCTCGACCAGGCGCACCAGGGCCGCGTAGGCGCTTTGGCGGGCGGGCCGGTCGGCCCTGATGTCGAAGGGGGCCCCGGCGTTGGCGGTGCCGCTCAGCACCGGCTCGCCCTGCGCGTAGGTGACGGGCAGGGGCTCTCCGCTGAGGGTGCTGGTATCGACCACCGCCTCAGCGCTGGCCACGGTCCCATCCACCGGGACCACCTCGCCGGTGCGGACGACGAGCACGTCGCCGACCTCCACCTCCCCAACCGGGATCTGTTCGAGCCGATCGTCCACCCGCCGCTGCGCCACCTTCGGCGCCCGTTGGATCAGTGCGGTCAGCTCGCGCCGCGCCCGCGTCGAAGCCAGATCCTCGATTGCCGACCCGCCCGAGAACATCAGACCGACAATTAGTCCGGCGAGCTCCTCTCCGAGGGGCAGCGAGCCCACCATCGCGACCAGGGCGATGGTGTCCACCCCCATATGGCGATCGACCAGGATGGTGCGGCCGACCTCGACCGCGAGCTCTGTCGCGAGCAGAACGACCGCCGCCCGCCAGACCGCGTCGCCGGCCTCGGCTTCTCCGGCGAGGTGCAGAATCCCTCCCGCTGCAAGCGCCAGGAGCGCGAGGGCCGCGAGAATGAGGGCGCGATGCTCGACGGCCGCCCGCCAGAAGCCGCCACTGGCATCGGGGCCCGCAGCCGCCGCCTCGGCTTCGGCTTCCATGCGCCGAGGCTACAAGGCTCTATAGGCGCCGTTCCCGGTCACCATCAACTTGTCCTCGGGACCGGGGCGCAGGATCAGCACCTCGGCGGGAGCCCTCTCCAGCAGCCAGACGAGATCGTCGCCGGAGAAGCCGGCGCCGACCTCCGCGGTCGCGGGAACGACCACGCGGTCGAAGCGCTCGCGATCCAGAAGCCGGGCGAGGGCGTGGCGGGAGGAGCGGCCGCGCTCGATCCGCGAGTCGACCGCCACGCCCTGCGCGGTCGCGCGCTGCTCGATCGCCTCGAGCATCGGCATCGCCTTTGCCGCCTCGGCCGGGATCGAGCAGTCCAGCGGCAACTGTTTCGGGACCGCCGCCAGGTATGCCGGCATCAGCGTCGCATGCTCGGCCCGGGCCAGGCGCAGCGCTGCATCCACCGCTCGGCGGGAGATCGCCGTGCCGGTGAAGGGAAGGAGGATCTGGTGCACGACCTCGGGTCGCTCTGATCTGCGCCCGCCCCAGCGTGAGCGGGCAATCCAGTAGCCCCCCGCCAGCCCGGCGAGGAGCGCGACGCCGATCAACACCCGCTCAAGCGTCATTGCCGTCCCGGTTCTCCCTGCCGGCAACGATCCGCACGTCGACTCCCGCCGGCGTCGCCTTCATCAACCGCTGCGGCAGCGGCTCCTTCAGCTTCGCCAGGCCCCGCCGGGGAGGGGACTCGCCGAGCATGATGTAGGTGATGCCCCGCTCGCGGACGGCACGGGCGGCGCCATCGACGAGGCTGTCGCTCTCCTCGATCACGAAGGTGGCGCCGAGAACCGAGGCGAGGTGGCGCAGCGCGGTCACCTGTCGCTCGACCTCCCCCTCGATCGCCTGGTTCGGCGGCTTCACCCAGAGGAGGTCGAGGTCGGTGCCGAGGCGCTGGGCGGAGCGCCAGGCTCGGCGCACGAGCCGTTGCGAGGCCGGCTCGGGGCGAACCAGCGCCAGTAGCCGCTCGCCGACCGCTTTCGGCACCTCGGCGGCGACCCGTTCCTGGCGGGTCCCGAGCGGCTCTTCGACCACGAGGCGCTTCGCCTCCACCTCCTGCGCGACCTGGCGCAGGGCAACCTCGCGCAGCGTCAGAAGGTTCTCCACGGTGAAGAAGTTGTTCAGCGCCGCCTCGATGCTCTCGCCCGGATAGACCTTTCCGGCGCGAAGGCGCTCGACCAGCGCCTCCGGGGTGAGGTCGATCAGGACCACCTCGTCAGCTTCGCCCAGGACGGCGTCGGGGATCGTCTCCCGGACCCGCGTCCCGGTCAGCTCGGCGACCTGGTCGTTGAGCGACTCCAGGTGCTGCACGTTGACGGTCGAGAAGACGTCGATTCCTGCGGCCAGCACCTCGCGGACGTCCTCGTAGCGCTTGTCGTGCTCGACTCCCGGCGCGTTGGTATGGGCAAGCTCGTCGATCAGCGCCAGCTCGGGAGCGCGCGCCAGAAGTGCCGGAAGGTCCATCTCCTCCAACTCGGTGTCGCGATAGGCGACGCGCCGCCGCGGAACGGTCTCCAGCCCCTCCGCGAGGGCCGAGGTCTCGGGGCGCTTGTGGGGCTCCATGTAGCCGATCGCCACGTCGCGCCCGGCGTTGCTCTCGGTGTGACCCTCCTGCAGCATCCGGTAAGTCTTGCCGACACCGGCCGCCATGCCGATGAAGACCTTGAGGTGACCCCGGCGGGCGTCCGGCACGCCTTCGCTGTTCGCCGCGGCCTCTGCGGCATGCATCTCAAGCCCCAAGGACGTTGTGGATCAAGAGGTCGATCAGCTTGATCCCGATGAAGGGGACGATCAGGCCGCCGAGGCCGTAGATCAGCATGTTGCGGCGAAGCAGCGCCGTGGCGCCGATCGGCCGGTAGCGAACCCCCCGCAGGGCGAGCGGCACCAGCAGCGGGATGATCAGCGCGTTGAAGACGATCGCCGAGAGGATCGCCGAGAGCGGGGTTCCCAGCGACATGATGTTGAGCGAGTCGAGGGGCCCGCGCTCGCCGGGGTGCGCGGCGTAGGTGAAGGCGAAGATCGCCGGCAGGATCGCGAAGTACTTGGCGACGTCGTTGGCGATCGAGAACGTCGTCAGAGCCCCGCGCGTTATCAACAGTTGCTTGCCGATTTCCACGATCTCAATCAGTTTCGTCGGATTGGAGTCGAGGTCGACCATGTTGCCCGCTTCGCGGGCGGCCTGGGTGCCGGTGTTCATCGCCACCCCGACATCGGACTGAGCAAGCGCGGGAGCGTCGTTGGTCCCATCGCCGGCCATCGCGACCATCCGCCCCTCGCCCTGGTGGGTGCGGATCAGCTCCAGCTTCTGCTCCGGCGTAGCCTCGGGAAGGAAGTCGTCAACGCCGGACTCCTCGGCGATCTTTGCCGCGGTGAGCCGGTTGTCTCCGGTCACCATCACCGTGCTGATCCCCATCCGCCGCAGCTCGTCGAAACGGGCGCTCATTCCCTCCTTGACTATGTCCTTGAGGTAGACGACGCCGAGCACGTGATTGTCGCGGCAGACCGCGAGCGGGGTGCCGCCCTCGCGGCCGATCAGGTCGAGCTTCTCCTGCAGCTCGGCCGGGGGCCTGCCACCTTGCTCCTCGACGAACTGGATGATCGCGTCGCCGGCGCCCTTGCGGTACTGGTTGCCGTTGACATCGACCCCGCTCATCCGCGTCTCCGCCGAGAAGGGAACGAAGTGGGCCTCGTGCGCCCCCAGCTGGCGCTCGCGGATGCCGTACTCCTTGGCGAGGACGACGATCGAGCGCCCCTCCGGAGTCTCGTCTGCGAGCGAGGAGAGCTGCGCCGCCTCGGCCAGCTCGGACTCCTCGATCCCGGGCATCGGGGTGAACTGGGTCGCCTCACGGTTGCCGAGGGTGATCGTTCCCGTCTTGTCCAGCAGCAACACGTCGACGTCGCCGCTGGCCTCGACCGCCCGGCCCGAGAGCGCGAGGACGTTGTGGCGGACGAGGCGGTCCATGCCGGCGATCCCGATCGCCGAGAGCAGGGCTCCGATCGTGGTCGGAATCAGCGCGACCAGCAGGGCGATCAGGGTGACGACGGAGGCGTCCGTGTTCGAGAACTCGGCGAAGGGCCGCAGCGTCACCACGACCATGACGAAGATCAGCGTCAGGCCGGCGAGCAGGATGTTGAGGGCGATCTCGTTCGGCGTCTTGCGCCGCTCGGCGCCCTCGACCAGGGCGATCATCTTGTCGAGAAAGCTCTCTCCGGGCTCCTGCGTGATCTCGACCACGATCCGGTCCGAGAGCACGCGGGTGCCGCCGGTGACAGCGGAGCGATCGCCACCGGACTCCCGCACCACGGGCGCCGACTCTCCGGTGATCGCCGACTCGTCGACCGAGGCGATCCCCTCGATCACGGTGCCGTCACCGGGGATCGTCTCGCCCGCCTCGACGATCACCACGTCGCCACGTCGCAGCTCCGACGCGGGCTTCTCGGCCCCATCGCGCAGCTTGGCGACGGTTTCGGTTCGCATCGAGCGCAGTGCGTCGGCCTGCGCCTTGCCCCTGCCCTCCGCAAGCGCCTCGGCGAAGTTGGCGAAAAGAACGGTGAGCCAGAGCCAGAAGCCGATCGAGAAGGCGAACCAGGCCGGTTCATCCCCTCCGCCGAGCGGGGCGCCGCCGAACACCTGGATCAGCCAGCCGACCGTGGTGATCACGGCGCCGATCTCGACCACGAACATCACCGGGTTGTGAAACTGGTGGCGAGGGTCGAGCTTGCGCAGCGAGTCGAGCGCCGCCCGCGCCATGATCGCGGCGTCGAACAGGGAACGGGGCTCGTTGCGGAGGGTCTCGTCGGTCATTGGTTCGTTTCCTTGTCCAGTGCGAGGTTGAGCTTGAGGACGTTGACCCCCGGCTCACCGAAGAGAGACAGGAAGCGCCCGTCGGTGTTCTCCCCGACGAGATCGAGGACACGCTGCAGCGGAAGGTGGCGGACCTCGGCTACCCGGTGGGCCTGGATACGCGCGTTGGCCTCGGATATGTGCGGGTCCACCCCCGAGGCGGAGGTGCTGACCGCGTCGACGGGGACGTCCGCCGCGGTCAGGCCGCGGTCGTATGGGCCCTCCAGCTTCAGGTAGGCGTGGAGCTGATCGGCCATCAATCCCGACAGTTCCTTGTCGTTCGGGCCGAGGTTGTTGAAATAGGTGACGTTGGCGCTGTAGCCGGTCACCGAGGGGCGGCTCTGGAAGTAGGCGGGATCGGGCTCCAGCACCGGGTCGCCTGCTTCGTCGAGGCGCGGCTTGCCGTCGGGGCGGAGCACCGGCCTGCGGAAGTCCTGGCCGATCAGCTCCGAGCCGACGACCCTGCCGCCCACCTCGATCTTGCTGCCGTTGGACGCGTTCGGGAACAGAACCTGCGAGACGCCGGTGGTGACCAGCGGGTAGGCGATGCCGACGATCAACGTGATGAACACGATCGCGATCGTGGCGGTGAGGAGGTCTTTGCGCAGTCCGTTCATCTCAGAAGAGCTGGGTCGTCAGGCCCTGCACGATGGGGCCGAGCAGGAAGGCTGGGAAGAAGGTGAGCGCGGCGACGATCACGACGACGCCGATCAGCAGGATCACGAAGGTGGGCGAGTCCGAGCGGAAGGTGCCCGCACCGGCCGGCGCGACCCTCTTGCCGGCCAGAGAGCCGGCAACGGCGAGGGCGGCGATCATCGGCAGGAAGCGGGCGAAAAGCATCACCATGCCGCCGAGCAGGGTGGCGAAGTCGTAGCCGTATGCACCGGCGTTGCCGGGGGCATTCGGCTGAATGAAGGCGGTGTAGCCGGCGAAGGCGGAGCCGTTGTTGTTGGCCTGCGACATGTAGGCGTAGAGCGACTCCGAGAAGCCCTGCGGGCCGGGGTTGTAGATCGACATCGTGCCGTCTGGGCTGGCCACCGCCCAGCCGGTCGCAAACAGCACCAGCAGGGGCGTGACCAGCACCCCGACCAGGACCAGCTTCACCTCCCTCGACTCGATCTTCTTGCCGAGGAACTCCGGCGTGCGGCCGACCATCAGCCCGGCGATGAAGACGGTCAGCAGGACCAGCATCAGCATGTAGTAGAGGCCGGAGCCGACCCCGCCGAAGATCACCTCGCCGGTGGAGAGGTTGGCGGTCGGGACGAGGCCGCCGATTCCTGTGAGCGAGTCGAAGGCGGCATTGACTGCACCACAGGAGGTGACCGTGGTGACCGCGGTCCACAGCGACGACTCGGTGATCCCGAAGCGCTGCTCCTTGCCCTCCATGTTGCCGCCGGTGGAGCCGTCGAAGGCGTGGGTGACGACGCCGGCGTGATGCTGGGCGGGGCTGCCGTGCTGCTCGGCCATGTAGACGACCGCGACCGCGACGATGAACATCAGCATCATCGCCACGTAGAGCGCCCAGCCCTGGCGCCGGTTGCCGATCATCCGGCCGAAGGTGTAGGTGAGGCTGGTCGGGATGATCAGGATCAGCAGCAGCTCGAGCATGTTGGTTAGGCCGTTGGCGTTCTCGAAGGGGTAGGCGCTGTTGACGTTGAAGAAGCCGCCGCCGTTGGTCCCCAGCTCCTTGATCGCCTCCTGCGAGGCGACGGGCCCCAGCGCCAGCGTCTGTGCGCCTCCGGTGATCGTGTGGAAGGTCTGCGAGCCGTCGAGGGTCTGGATCACCCCCTGGGAGACCAGCACGAGGGCGGCGATGAAGGAGATCGGCAGGAGGATGTAGAGGGTGATACGAACCAGGTCCGCCCAGAAGTTGCCGAGCGAGGAGGCGCTTCGGGCCGCGAAGCCGCGGATCACCGCCGCCAGGGCTGCGATCCCCACCGCCGCCGAAACGAAGTTCTGCACCGTCAGCCCCGCCATCTGGGCGAAGTAGGAGAGCGTCGTCTCGCCGCCGTAGTACTGCCAGTTGGTGTTGGTGACGAAGGAGGAGGCGGTGTTGAAGCTGAGGTTCCAGGGCCCGGAGTGGAAACCCTCGGGGTTGAACGGCTGGATGCTCTGGGTGCGCAGGATCAGGTAGAGCAGGAGCCAGGAGAGCAGGCTGAAGACGACAACGGAGCGGGCATATGCCTTCCAGTCCTGCCCCTCGTCGGGCCGCACGCGCAGCACCCGGTAGGTGAAGCGCTCGATTGGCCCGAAGATGGGAGACAGGAAGACCCGATCGCCCTGGAAGACCCGAGCCATGTAGCCGCCCATCAGCGGCACCAGGGCGGTGAGGATGGCCAGGTAGACGACGATCTGCACCCAGCCCTGCGGCATCAGAGCTTCTCCCCGCGGAACAGCGCGTAGCAGAGGTAGCCGAACACGGCGACCGAGATCAGCAGCCCGAACAGCTCAGCGGCGCTCATACCCGACCGAGTGCGGCGATCACGGCGAAGATCAGGCCGAAGGTGATCAGAACCGAGGCGATAGAGACGAGATCCATGGAATGGAGTGTGCGCCGAACCCCATCAAGGCCGCATGAAGAATGCCCTCACCTCCATACAGATTTCGTAAAGGTCCCCTTTAGGCGGCGATTCGGTCGCCTTTAGACGGCGAAGCGGTAGCCGACGCCGGGGTCGGTGCGGATGTAGCGCGGTCCGTCGGCCGGTTCGATCTTGCGCCT
This sequence comes from uncultured Actinomycetes bacterium, assembly GCA_963840235.1. GTDB lineage: Bacteria > Actinomycetota > Thermoleophilia > Solirubrobacterales > 70-9 > JBBRHQ01. The sequence continues at coordinate 248,061 of CAWIYC010000001.1, read as the reverse complement.
CAGGTTGGCGACGTGGACGCGCAGCACCTGGGTGTCGTCGGCGTACTCCAGCCCCCAGACCTCTACCAACAGGGACCGATGTGTCATCAGCCGGCCCCGGTTCTGCACGAGCGTCCGCAACAGCTCGAACTCGGTCGGGGTGAGATGCACCGGCTCGCCGTCGCGTCGCACCACCCGCGCGACGAGGTCGATCTCGAGGCCATCGGCGGCTATCAGGGGCTCCGACGCCTCTGGTCTGGCACGTCTCAGCGCCGCCTCGAGCCGCGCCACGAGCTCAGGTGGACCAAACGGCTTGGTCACGTAATCGTCGGCGCCGGCGGCGAGGGCCCGCACCTTCGCCTCCTCCTCCCCGACCGCGGAGAGGACGATGATCGGCATCTCGCTCCACTCGCGCAGGCGCTTCGTCACCTCGACGCCGTCGAGGTCGGGGAGCATCAGGTCGAGGATCGCCGCCGCCGGGGGCCTCACCGCGGCGCGGTCCAGCGCCTCCTCACCGCTGCTCGCCGTGACCGCCTCGTAGCCGGCATCCCGCAGGATCACCTGTAGGGCGCGAAGGATCTGCGGCTCGTCATCGCACACCAGAATCCGCGTTGCGTCATTCATCGGCGGCCTCGCCCGGCTTCGGGAACGTGACGACGAAGCTCGTGCCCTGCCCCGGCATCGACTCGACCCGCACCTCTCCCCCGTTGGCCTCGAGGAACCCTCTTGCAATCGCCAGGCCGAGGCCCGAGCCGGTATTGCCGGCGCCGGAGCCGCCACGCTGAAACGGCTCGAAGATTCGCTGCCACTCGCTCTCGGGTATCCCGGGCCCCTGGTCGACGACGCGGACCACGATATCCGCCCCGACCAGCCGTGAGGTGACCGAAACGGGCCTTCCGTTGCCGTAGCGGACCGCGTTCTCGAGCAGGTTGGCGAAGGCGCGCTCGAGCTGCGCGGGATCGGCGTCGACCAGCGGAAGGTCGGGATCGATCGCCAGCCGAACCGAGTCCGGGCTGGCCAGTCCTTCGCGCGCGACATCGACCACCTCCGCCAGGTCTACCCGCTCACGGTGCGGCTCGGCCTTCCCCGCCTCCAGCCTCGACATATCGAGCAGGTTCTCGACCAGGCGGGAGAGGCGTTCCCCCTCGGCGACGATCGCCTCGCTGAGCTCTGCCCGCTCCTCGGCGGTCAGCGTCGCCGATCCCAGCGCCGAGCCGCCGGCGATGATCGAAGTCAGGGGGGTTCGGAGGTCGTGGGAGATGGAGCGCAGCAGGGCGGTCTTCAGCTCGTCGCTGCGGCGCAGCGCCTCGGCCTCGACAGCCTCCGCCTGCATCCGATCGCGCTCGCGGGTCAGCGCGGCCAACTCGGCCAGAGCCCGATCGGCCTCCTCGCGGCCGCGCTCGGCCTCGACGGCGCGGGCACGCGCAAGCCCGGCGACCGTGCTGCTGACGATTGCCGCGATCACGAACGCCGCCAGCGCGACCCAGTTCCCCTCCTCAGCGATGGTGAAGCGGTGAAGCGGCGGGATGTGGAAGAAGTTGAAGGCGACGGCGCTCGCGAGCGACGCCAGCAACCCAAGCCGCAGCCCCCAGACGACCGAGATCAGCAGGATCGCCGGGAGGTAGACGATCCCGAGTGAGACGACGGGGGCCACCGATTTGAGCGGATAGACGAGAAGCGTGCCCGCCGCCACGACGACAACGGTGGTGAGAATGCCGGCCCACACAGGCGGTGACTCGCCACCAAGCCCTCCTGAGAGTCGATGCAGGCGCTGATCCACTGGCGTCAGAGTAGGCGCCGGGCCGGGATCAGGCTGAGCCGGGCGACAGGCCTGTCAGGCGCGAAGGGTTGCCGTGGCGATGCAGGTGATCCCGCCCGGGCCAAGGGCCCGGGCCGTGACCTGGTCTGCTCCGCGCAGATCTCTCACCCTGCGGACGACCTTGAAGCCGCCGCCCCCATCGCTCCACACCGGTCCGCTGAGGACAATTCGCCCCTCCCGAACGAGCACGACCCGCCATCGGGAATGGCCGCGGTGGGATTCGACCCTGAACCGGATGCGAATGGTCCCGTCCTCCGAGGAGAGCCTGAGGCTCGATCTTGCGCCCTGCCCGCACTGGCCGGCAACCCGGGCTCCGTCCGAATCGCGGGCCTGCGCCGGCCCGGCCACCAGGAGGCTCGCCAGCGCCGTCGCGACCAGCGTCGCCGCGCCACGCCTGGTGCGAGGCCTCGGGAAGGATGCGAAAGCACTCTCGGACATCAGTGCAAATGACCCTGCCGCAAGGCCGGTCCCCATCGCAATGCGACTTTGGTCGGACTCAGCCTCGCTCGCCTTCCCCGAATCCCTGGCGCTCGGCCCAGAGCGCCGCCTGCGTGCGGTCGGTAACGCCAAGCTCGCGGAAGATGCGGGTCAGGTGGGACTTGACGGTCTTCTCGCTGATCTCGAGGCGCCGCGCGATCAGCTTGTTGGGGAGGCCGTCCACAAGCAACGCCAGCACCTCGCGCTCGCGCTCGGAGAGCGCTGCCAGCGGGTCGGGCTCGGTGCGCGCGTCGAGGATGGTCCGTGCGGCCCGTGGATCGAGCGGCGACTCCCCCCGGGCGGCTGCCCTGAGGCCCTCGGCGACCTCGTCCGATGACGCGTCCTTGAGCATGTAGCCGCAGGCGCCCGCCTCGAGCGCCCCCAGGATTCGGGCTCTGTCGGAGAAGGAGGTGAGAACGAGGACCGCGGTCGCCGGGCTCTCGGACCTGATCAGCCGGGTCGCCTCGATTCCATCGACCCGCGGCATGTCCAGGTCCATGAGGACGACGTCGGGGCGGTTCTCGCGTGAGAGCGCCACCGCTTCCTCGCCGTCGGCGGCCGCTCCGACAAGCTCGATGTCTGTGAGACCGTCTATGAGCTGGCCAAGGCCGTCGCGGATGACGCCGTGGTCGTCGGCGATCAGCACTCGGATCATGCGGGCACCGTGAGCTCGACCGTGGTCCCCTGACCGGGATCTGATTCCACCGTGAGCGTTCCCCCCGTCTCGCTCACCAGCCCCTCGAGAAGCGACAGCCCCAGGTGGCCCTCCGCGGCCCGCTCCTCGCGGGCGCTGTCCGAGAACCCCCGACCGTTGTCCTCGACGAGCAGCCGGACCCTCCCGGGCTCAGGCCGGGTCACCGAGACCCGCACCTCCGTCGCCCCGGAATGGGCCCGGACGTTGCGGATCGCTTCGTTGGCAGTGCGGTAGATGAGGGGATCGAGGCCGGGCCCCGCGGGCGGGTCGTCCTCGACGTTCACCTCTGTCGCGACGCCCTCGGCCTCGAGCGGGCTGAGCAGGTCGTTCAGAGCGGCCTCGAGCCCCGTCGTCTCCAGTTTCGGGGGATGGATCTCGACGAGGAGCGTCCTCAGCCCGCGAATCCCCTGACGCAGGCGTGCGATCGACTTACGCAGGGCAGACGCCTCCCTGCTCGCGCCACGGCGATCGGCGTCCTCGGCGAGCGGCGCGAGTCCGAAAGCGACTCCGGCGAGGTCCTGGACGACGCCGTCGTGAAGATCAGACGCGATCCGCTGCCGCTCCTGCGCCGACGCGTCGACGGCGTTGGCCAGCAGCCGCTCGCGGTCCCGATGGCCCCGTTGGAGGCGATGGGCCATGGACCAGGCGAGGGGAACCTGGAAGAGGAGCAGGACCACCACGCCGACCAGCAGCGGCGGGGCAAGCGCCCGCAGCAGGCGGTCTCCGCTCGTGCTGATCGATCCGAAGCGGTGATATATCTCGAACAGCACCGGGGTGCCGTTGGGGGTGCGGATCGGGGTATATGCCTCCAGCAGCTTCCCCTCCTGACGCTCGTAGCGGTTCTCCGGTCTGGAGAGCTGGCTGAGCTCGGCGTCGGCCCCTCCCTCCCGGAACAGCCGCCGCTCCTCCGGCCCGAGGTCGTAGCGCTCGCCGATCAGCGCCGGCTGATCCGAGTAGAGGATCCGTCCGTCCACCGACCAGACCTTGACCCTCATCACCGACTCGCTCAGGATCTGGCTCAGGACCAGGTTGTCGAGGCGCGCCAGCGCAGCCGGGCGCTCCCTGAGTAGACCGTCGCTGAGGCCGGCCGTCTCGACCAAGCCCCCCTGGATCTGCACCTGCTCGCGCGTGTGCCGCTCCGCCTCCTCGATCGCGATCGGCCGCAGGGCGAAGAAGGCGCCCACGACCACGACCGCAATCGCAACCAGGCTCCCGGCGATGAAGCGGCCGACGGCCGAGAAGGTCGTCGGCGGCGGTCCGGCACGACGGCTCTCCCGCGTGCCCCTCTCGCTGCGTCGAAGCATGCCGTAGATGATGGCGGCTCGGGAGGGGTCGGCAAATGCGACATAAGTCGCATTGAAACCTCGACCGGACGATCCGGACACTGCGGAGGCTCACCCAACCCGGACAAAGGAGTCCCAATGTCCAACCCCCGAATAAAGCTGATCGGCCTGGCAGCCGCTCTCGCCGCGATCGCTCCGGCCGCGGCCCTGGCCAACAACGCAGACGTCAAACGAAGCGGTACCTGCTCGGCGAGCTCGTCGGCGAAGATCAAGCTGAGCCCCGACAACGGCCGTATCGAGACCGAGTTCGAGGTCGACCAGAACCGCAACGGCGTCACCTGGAGGGTGGCCTTGCGACGCAACGGCAACGTCGTCGTCAGGACCAAGGCCACGACCCACGGCCCGAGCGGATCGTTCGAGGTTCGCCGCCGGCTCGTGAACGGCAGCGGCCCGGACACGATCTCCGCCAGGGCGAAGAGCCCGTCCGGGGAGGTCTGCACCGCCCGCGCGACGATCTGAGCACCCAGGTCCCCGGCGCACCCGTCCCTCCGAGATCAGGGACGGGTGCGCTGCGACGAGGGAGGCCCATGTCGGGGGCCTCCCAACCTCGTCGCCGTCGGGCCCGCAGGTCGATCTCGGCGAGCGTCACCTCGCCGCGCTGCCCGAGGCGATGCCCGACGGAGAAGCAGTCGACACGGTGACCTTCACCGAGGTGGATGGGCGCACGATCCTCGAGGTCCTGGTGGAGCACACGAGCAGGGAAGACCGTGACGCCCACATCAACTCGGGGATGGAGGACGGCCTGCAGGAGGCGATGGACCTTCTGGAGCAGGTGGCGATCTCGCATCGCTGAGCCAGGGACCGGGACAGCTCCTCGAGAACGCGTCGCTCCCCCGCGGAGCGATGTCGATTTCCGAGGGAGCCGTTCGTCTCTGATACGACGAAGACGCCACGAACGAACCGCGGAGGTCACGCATGCTCGCAGTCACAACGTATGGCCACGATCACGTCGAACGCTGCCGCAGACGGATCGATGCGGACATTGCGGCCTTCTCGCAGCTGGCCGCCGATGCTGCGGAGGAGGCGGCGGTTCTCGAGCCGGTGTTCTTCAACAACATGGTCTTGGCCCTGGACCACTACTTCCTGCACCGGGCGCGGAAGCTGGAGGGCAAGGACGGCAACCCGCTCAACGAGGCTCGCGTTCTCTGCGACTCGCTGACGGACAACGGCGGCGTGTTGGCGGCCGACCAGACAATCCGGATGGAGCCGGGCGACTCGGTTCTGGGCCTCGAGGTCGGTGAGGAGATCAACCTGACCGAGGAAGGCTTCCGCCGGCTCGCTGAACGATTCCTCGACGAGATCGAAAGCAGGTACTCCGCCGACAGCTAAGCGGCAGCGGGGGTGGGCGCCACGCCGTGGCGGATCAGGCTCTCGCCCGTCTCGGCGACGGTGTGGTTGATCTTCAGTCCTCCATCAGGAAGATGGTGCAGCCCTGGGCGTTTGCCTCACCTGCGATTGAGGAGGCGTTGTCGTAGGCCTTCTGGGCGCCGGCTTTGTCGCCCGCCCCCGCCAGCTCGTCGCCGTACTGTTGCCATGAGTTGGCGTTGCCGACGTCGGTCTGGCACCCCTCGTCGTCGTCCCCCTGCTCCCAGGTCCCGGTCTGCATCGCAATCGCAGTGCCGCCACCCCTCACCGGAAGCGTTAGGAGTCCGCCCCGCGAGGGAGCGCTCTTGGCGCTGCTGGTGACCTCTGGCGGCGTCTCCGAGCCAGCGCCTGGGGCGCCCACGGGCATGGTGTCGTTCGAGGTGCCCACGGACACGATTTGGGTCTTGGTGATCGGGGCTGGCTTGTGGTGGTACTTCCGGTGGTGGGCGGACTTGCCGTGGGAAGCGGCGTCGGCAGGACCCGCCGCAAGGAAGGCGGCCACGAGAAGGGTGATGAACGCGGTTGTGAGGGTTCTGGCGTGTTGCATTCTTGTCTCCGTTGGATCGTTGGTGGGGTGACAGTGGGATCCTCGGTGGCGGCGCCGTCCCCGGGTAGACACCCCGGGGGTGAAATTGGCTCACCCTTTGCGCGCACCCCTGACCGATCCGTTGACGAGCCAGACTCGAAGGCAGGGTCTGGATGACCTCGCTGTCAGCCTCGTCGGCCCCGAGGTAGGCGCCAGCGCCAGACGCCGCGATCTGCCGAGCTCGCATGACTGTGCCTGAGAGTTCCCCCAGACTCGTGTCCTATTGTTGGGGTGAGATGAGCGAGTTCGTCTCCCGCGGATTCAGCGGCCTCCGGCGCACACCGGAAGGGCTTGCGGACCGACTTCCTCCGGGCCAGTACGCGGAGCCCGGCTTCCCCGTCCTCACCGCCGGACCCACGCCTGAGGTCGAGACCGGAGATTGGCGATTTCGGATCGACGGCATGGTCGCCGAGCCCAGGGAGTGGGGCTGGGAGGAGTTCGCGGCACTGCCGTTCGAGTCGGTGCCGTGCGACATTCACTGCGTGACGAAGTGGTCGAAATTCGGGACGAGCTTCGGCGGGGTTTCGGTTGACACGCTGCTGGAATCGGTCGAGCCGCTCGGCGCCTACGCAATGGCATTTTCCCATGGCGGCTACACCACCAACCTGGCGATCGAGGACATCAGCGACGGGAAGGCTTGGGTCGTCACCGAGCACGAGGGCGAGCCGCTTCCGCGCGAGCATGGCGGTCCGGCGCGCCTGCTGGTGCCGCACCTCTACTTCTGGAAGAGCGCAAAGTGGGTCGCCGGGCTGCGGCTGATGGATCACGACGAGCCCGGCTTCTGGGAGGCCAACGGCTACCACAACCGCGGCGATCCGTGGAAGGAGGAGCGCTATTGGAGCGACTGACAACGGTCGAGCAGCGCGCACCGGGCCAATGGCAGATCGGCACCGTGGCGTCGATTAGGACCGAGACGCCGCGGGTGAAGTCGTTTCGCCTCGATCTGCCGATGTGGATGCCACATCTGCCCGGCCAGCACTACGACGTCCGCCTCACCGCCCCTGACGGTTACCGCGCCCAGCGCTCCTACTCGGTCGCCTCATCTCCGCTCGACGAGGGGGAGATCGAACTGACGATCGACCGACTCGACGGTGGCGAGGTCTCCCCCTATTTCCACGACGTCGTCGTCGAAGGGGACCGGGTCGAAGTCCGCGGCCCATTCGCCTCCTACTTCGTCTGGAGGGGCGAGGAGCCGGCGCTGCTCGTCGGCGGGGGGTCGGGCGTCGTGCCGTTGATGGCGATGCTGCGCCACCGGCGCCGGACGATGCCCGGGCTCGAGATGCGGCTCGTCTACTCGGTTCGCTCGGCCGATGACGCGATCTATGCAGACGAGCTTGGGAAGGACGCGGTCCTCACCTACACCCGCGAGCCTCCGCCCGGCTGGGACGGGCACCGCGGCCGAATCGATGCCTCGCTGCTGACCGGTGCGGTCGCCGAGGGTGGCACCGCCTTCGTCTGCGGATCGAACGGATTCGTCGAGTCGGCCTCGCAACTGTTGCTGGCAGCCGGGTTCGAGCCGCGGCAAGTCCGCACCGAGCGCTTCGGACCGACCGGTTGAGTGAGAACCCCTCGGCCTGAGACCTCGCCCACTTCTGGGTCGTGAGCTCAGACCGGCCAGAGCCCGGGCGGAGCAGGAGAATGCGTGACGCACCCAACACGGCGGTTGAGCCTGCCACCGGACGGACGGCCTGGGCGCGGAACCTTGCAACACCCGTACGGGACTTCCTATCCACCGAGACAGGCAGCGCCATCGTCTTGCTTGCGGCCGCCCTCGCCGCCCTGGCCTGGGCGAACTCGCCCTGGCCGGATTCTTACGAGTCGTTCTGGACCACCAAGCTCTCGATCCGCCTCGGAACTGAGGGCATCTCGCTCGACCTCCGTCACTGGCTGAACGAAGGCCTGATGACCTTCTTCTTCCTGGTCGTCGGGCTCGAGGCGAAGCGAGAGCTCGATCTGGGAGCACTGCGTGAACGGCGACGCATCACGATCCCGCTGGTGGCGGCTGCCGGGGGAATGGCGCTCCCGGTACTGATCTACCTCGCATTCAATGCGGGCGGCGCCGGAGCCGACGGCTGGGGCGCCGCGATGTCGACCGACACCGCCTTCGCACTCGGCGTGCTCGCACTCGTGGCCCCCGGTGGCACACGTCTGCGCGTCCGCCTGCTGACCTTGGTCGTGATCGACGATCTGGTGGCGCTGATCGTGATCGCCACCGTCTACACCGAGGACGTCTCATTCGTTCCCCTGGCAATCGCCCTAGCCCTCTTTTGCACCCTGTTCGCGCTCCGGTACGCGCCAGACCCCTGGCGTCGGCAAGCCGCTGCCTTGCTCGGCCTGGCCATCTGGGTCGCGCTCTTCGAGTCGGGCATCGATCCGGTCATCACCGGGCTCGCGGTTGGGCTCGTAACCAGTGCTTACCTACCCGCCCGCACCGACCTCGAGCGGGTGACGGAGCTGGCTCGCTCGTTCCGCGAGCAACCCACTCCCGAGCTTGCGCGATCGGCGCAGCGCGGCGTCGCCTCCGCGATCTCCGCGAACGAGCGACTTCAGTACGGCCTCCACCCCTGGGTGAGTTTCTTGATCGTGCCTCTGTTCGCGCTCGCGAACACCGGGATCGATGTGAACGGTGGGCTGCTTGGCGACGCGATTACGTCGCCGATCACGCTCGGGATCCTGTTCGGGTACGTGGTCGGAAAGCCGTTCGGGATCCTCGCCGCATCGTGGCTTGCGACGCGACCTCGGCTTGGCGGACTGCGCCCGACGTTGAGCTGGCCGACGATCGCGGGGGGCGGGACTGTCGCCGGCATCGGATTCACGGTCTCGCTGTTGATCTCGAGCCTCGCCTTCGATGGACAGGAGCTCGACGAGGCGAAGCTCGGAGTGCTCGCCGCGGCCTTGCTGGCGTCGCTCACGGCGTGGGGTGTGTTTCGCCTCATCGCGAGGCTGCCGGCAGAAGTCCGGGCGCGTCAGCTGATCGGCACCGCGGATGAGCTCCTCGACCTCGCCGAGGACGTCGATCCCGGTCGTGACCACATCCGCGGCTCGCCGGCTGCACCGGTCACGCTCGTCGAGTACGGCGACTACGAATGCCCTTACTGCGGGCAGGCTGAGGTCGTACTCCGGAAGCTGCTCGACTCGTTCGGCGACGAGCTCGGCTACGTCTGGCGGCACCTCCCGCTGAACGACGTCCATCCAAACGCCCAGGCGGCGGCCGAAGCGGCGCAGGCGGCGGACGCCCAGGGCGCCTTCTGGGATATGCACGATGCTCTGCTCACTCATCAGAGCGAGCTGGCGCCCCCCGACCTCGGCCGCTATGCGGAGGAGCTGAGGCTTGACGGCGACCGCTTCTGGGATGAGCTTCGCCGCCGCCAGCATGCACCCCGAGTGGCAGAGGATGTCGCCAGTGCGGACGCGAGCGGGGTCGCCGGCACCCCCACCTTCTTCATCAATGGCAGACGTCACCACGGGTCCTATGACATCGAGAGCCTGACCAAGGCGGTGGCGAAGGCGAGGCATCGCGCACGCCTCATGGAAAAGACCTTGCGCGCCCCGGAAGGGCGTTGACCCAGGGAGCCACTTCAAGCACTTCTGGCCCGCGAACGAACCAGCAGCCCAGACTGCCAACAGCCTGGCGCAGCATAGAAAGCGGAGAGGTGGGGAATTCGAACCCACGAACGTGGAAACGCCCCTTTTACAGGTCCTTTTCGCGTGAACTCGAAAGTCTCCAAGCCCATCGGATCTGGCTTGGATGGAACCGGCGTAATATCGCTCCGTGAGCAGCGTCGAGCGGTTCGGCTTTGCCTTCGCGCGGTCCTATCGCGCGCCGGCCCGCGCGTTCGGCATCACGCCTGCGAACGCCTGGGTCGACGTGGGCGACGATGCTCTCGAGGTCCGTTTCGGTCGGTGGCGGCTGTCAACACCGCTGGCGAACATCACCGATGCAGCGGTGACGGGGCCGTACGCATTCTGGAAAACGGCGGGACCCGCGCGCCTGGCGATTACCGACCGGGGCCTGACGTTCGCGACCAACGGGGACAGCGGCGTGCTCATCTCGTTTCGCACCCCGGTCCGCGGACTCGAGCCACTCGGCGTCCTCCGCCATCCTGAGCTGACCGTCACCGCCGCAGAGGTGGACAGGTTGGCGAAGCTGCTGCGAAGCTAGCTGGGCGCCCTCAGCGTGTTCTTCATCCAGGCACCCTTGGAGGCTGGGGTTGCCGTGGCTGAGTGCCGAGACCGTCCCTGCTAAAGGGGAGATCAGTGTCACCCCGGGCTCAGTGCTGTTGGCGGAGGTCAATCACCTCTTCCCCGGGCTGGCATAAGCCCAGCCGGTTCCGGGCAGGACTAGAGCGACGGTGTAGGGTCCGCAGGGTGAGGCTCCGCAAGCTCGGGGATTCGGACATAGAGGTCTCGGAGATCTCGCTCGGCTCCTGGCTTACCTACGGCGGTGGGGTGGCGCAAGAGCACACCGAGGCCTGCACCCGCGCGGCCTTCGATGCCGGGATCAACTTCTTCGACACCGCCAACGTCTACGGCGGCGGCGCGGCTGAGTCCGTCTGGGGCGAGGTGCTAGAGGACTTCGACCGCGGCTCCTACGTGCTCGCCACCAAGGTCTTCTTCCCGATGTCGGAAACCGACCGCGGCCTCTCGCGCGAGCAGATCCACAAGCAGATCGACGCTTCGCTCGAGCGACTGCAGACCGACTACGTCGACCTCTACCAGTGCCACCGCCCCGATCCCGAGACGCCGATCGAGGAGACGATGGAGGCGCTCACCGAGGTCTGCGAAGCCGGCAAGGCGCGTGAGATCGGCTTCAGCGAATGGACGGTTGAGCAGACTGAGGCCGGCCTCGAGGTCCCGAACGCGAAGAAGTTCGTCTCCTCGCAGCCGCAGTACAACATGATCTGGCGGGCGCCCGAGGCCGAGCTGATCCCCCTCTGCGAGCAGCACGGGATCTCGCAGATCGTCTGGTCGCCGCTCGCCCAGGGAGTGCTGACCGGCAAGTACACGCCGGGCGAGCCGCCACCCGAGGACTCGCGCGCCGCCAGCGACGAGATGAACTGGGCGATGGACCGCTACCGCTCAGACGATCTGCTCGAGGCGGTCCAGCGGCTGATACCGATCGCCGAGGGCGCCGGGCTGAGCATGGCGACGATGGCGCTCGCATGGGTCCTGCGCCAGGAGAACCTCGCCTCGGCGATCATCGGCGCCTCCCGGCCTGAGCAGGTCTACTCGAATGTGGAAGCCTCGGGCGTGGAGCTCTCGCAGGACACCCTCGACGCGATCGACCAGGCGCTTGGCGACCTGCCGATCACCGAGCCGCGGCGCGCGAACTTCGTGGAGGAGGGCGTCAAGCACCGCTAGTCGCCGGGCCTTCGCCGGCGAGGCGAAAGGCGACCTCGACCGCCAGCCTGCTGGGACCCATTCGTGGACAGGGCATCGAAGGTATGGGAGCTGTTGAGCGGTCTCAGGCGCTCTGGGGTGATCTGAGATTCGCTCAGTTCGGTTACCACCGGGCTCGAGTGGCTCCTGGCTGCCCGTTTGAGAGAGTCCGACTTCAGCGCCATCTGCCTCGGCCGAGACTACGCCGGGCGGCCAACCCCTCATGCCGAACGCGGCTTACGACCGCGACAGAACGCGCGCACGGTCTCGTTGAATCGCTCGACCTGCTCGAGGTTGCTGACGTGACCGGCGTCCGGGATCACGACGAGCTCCGAGCCCGGGATGGCCCGCTCGAACTGGTGGGCGACGTTGAGCGGCGAACGCGCGTCGAGCTCGCCCCAGATCAGCAGGGTCGGCACGGTGATGAGGGGCAGCAGGTCCCGCTGGTCGGCCTCGGCCATGATCGACAGCTGCGTCCTGAGGCTTTCGGGGCGGACGGCGGCGGCGATCTCCTTGAGCAGCGGAACGAACTCGGCCGGCGGGTCGCCGGCGAACAGTCCGGGAAGCGTGGGATCGAACTCCTCGGTGGACGCTGCGAGCATCTGACGAGCGCCCGCGACCCGGGCACGCACCTCCTCCTCGGGCAGCGACCCCTTCCAGCCGGCCTCCCAGCATCCCCAGTCGTCGCCCTGGCGGATTGGGCGCCGGGCGGTTGTCCTCTGGGTTCGCGGCCGCCCGCCTGCGCTGAGTCAAACGCAGGCGGGCCGAGGGCGACCGGGGCTGTTCAGAGGTCTCCTTCCCTACTGCCTAACGGTGCAGTGCTGCGAGCTCGTCGCCGTGAGCGATGGGCTCCCAACGTAGGCGAATCTACCCTTGTAGAGCAGCTGGCCGTGGCTGCACCGAGCGGAGACATAGTCCTTGTGCTTGCCGTGGGCCGTGAATGAGCGGTGGAGGGTCAAGGTCAGGTTGCGAATCGGCTGAGATTCCGCGCCGGGGAAGGTCGCAAGCTCGGTCCCGTAGGCGCCAGGCACCCTCGTGATCGAGAGGGGGACGTCGACCGCGCCGCTGGCGCCGATCACAATGTGCAGAATCATGATCGGCTTGCCGCCCAGCGATGGCAACCCAACCGCTGAGCCGGGCTTTCCGTTAAACGCCGTGACCACGGCCGGGATGTCGATGTGGCCGCCGGCTCCGTTTGAGATCCTCGCGACGGCGCTGCCGACCCCCACCTGGGAGTCACCGCAGGCGGCCTTCGCCTCGGCGGTGGACTTGTCAATGAGCGCGTCCACCCTGCACTTGGGCAGGCCCTTGGTCGTGAGGGAGAAGTCCTTGTCGAGAAAGATCTTTGCCTCGCGCGTCGCCGGCTGAACTCCGCTCGGATCGGTCGTGCCCGTGGTCTCGCTGAACTTGAGCGAGACGCCCACGCGCTTGTGTTCAGGCAGCTTCGACGGGGTCGCCTTGCCGCTGATCTTCTGTGTGGTTCCGCCGGCCGCGACGGCAATGCCCGCTGCGGCGAACACTGCCGCCAGGCCTGCCACCCAAACAAGATGCTTCCTCATTGACGTCTCCCTCCGGCCCTTGCGAGCCTCCTAAAGTTCCCCGGGACGCCTGTCGGGCCTTCCGGGGTCTTTCGTTTCGGCTGTCTCTGTCGCTGGGGACAGGCCGTGAGGTCGCCGAGGACTTTGATCCGAAGACGGCCGCGCGGGAAATCGAGCAGCGGCGGATATGGCCTTCGGGGCTCCCTGGGTGAACCTACTCAGCGCACCACCCCACCTCGCCGAGTGAAACGAAACTATTGCAGCAAAGGCCGGGGCGCAAACCATTAATGGAGTTTTCGATTGCGGAGTTGAGTTGGCCGCCGTCGTTGACGCCTGTGGCAGCCTCGATCCCAACGTCGCCGATGTAGTTGGAGAGCTGTTCTAGGGACGGGGAGTGTCAGGGTCAGGGTTTCGACCCGCGGATCCCGCATTTCGTGATTCGCCCGAGTGGCCAGGCCGTCCTGCGCGCGCGGCAGGGCTGGTCGCGCCGGTCGCGCAGGGCGGTGCTGCCAGCCTAGTTCTACCCGACTTGAACCCAGCGGGCCTCAGACGGCGTGCCGTCGGCGTTGTCGACGAACAGCATGTACCACCCGGACGGAACCAGGCCGGCGCTGCCCGGGATCGTGACCTCGATTCCGTCTTCGCGGCGGGTGAAGTTCAGGGCGATCGAGCGCTGTTCGACGTCGGTGACGTGGGTTACGGCGCTCGGGCGGATCAGGCGCGCGGCTCGGATCGCGCGCGGGTCGGAGGTGTCGAAGCGCGCGGTTCCGCCGCGCTGCAACAGGTCCGGGCCGCTCGTGATGGCCGGGCGATCGTCGGCGTAGAGGTAGGGCGGGGAATAGATCTCGATGCGCTTTTCGAATGTGCCCGGGATCGTGTTGTCGGCGTTCGCGTAGAGGGAGTCGCTGCCCAACGTGACCACGCGCCCATCGGGGAGCAGCAGCGCCGAGGAGTGGTAGTTGCGCCCGACGGTCGGGTCGGCCCCACGCGTCAAATCGCCGGTCTTCGGGTCGTAGAGATGGCAGATCAGTACATCGCTTGCGCCCTCGCCCCGGTAGCCGCTCGAGCCGCCGGTGATCACTACCCCGTCGTCGGGCGTGATCACCATGTTCGGGTAGCGAACCGGCTCGGCCAGGTCAGGTCCGGGCTTGAAGCGCGGCGCTGGCCGTTTGAGATCGATCACGTCGGTCCGGTCGGTGGACTTCTTCGACTCGCCGATCCCGCCGCCGCCGGCGATCATGTAGCGCTGGTCCTGGGCCGGCGGGAGCAGGACACTGCCGCTGGTCTCGGTCTCGCGTGGCTTCCGCAGGCCGGGAACCTTGTCGAAGGAGTTGTCGCTCAGGTCCCAGATCCCGGGGTCGCGCCCGATCTTGTCCGAGCCGAAGCCGGCGTTGCTGCCCGTGTAGAACAGCTTCCCGCTTGGCATCAGGAACAGCGAGGGATAGGTCGGAAACGTGCGGCGCAGCTCCGGATGGGTGGTCCACTGCTTGGTCTGCGGATCGTAGATCTCGTTGTGGCCGTCGATCATGCGCCCGAACCCGTCCAGCCCCGACACGGCCAGGACGCGCCCGTCCTCGAGGCCGACGAGCGTCGGGTACCAACGAGCCAAGTCCATGTTGTCGACCTTCTCGTAACGCTCTTTCACCGGATCGAACAGGTAGGACTTGTTGTCGCCCCAGAACTCCTGCTTCTGCTTGGTCAGGTAGGTCGAGTAGCCGTAGATCGCGTGACTCCGCTGGGGGGGGACGCCGGAGATGGTGAACTGAGTCGGCCGCTTGACGACCGACGCTTTGTCCTTCTCGACCGCCTTGACCCAGACCTCGGTCTCGCTGGCGGTGACCGTGGTGGTGCCGTCGGCGGCGACCTGCTTCTCAGCCGGCTTGACCGTAACCTCGTTCCGGGTGCGGTACGCGTGACCGCTGGGCGAGACGAGCTCCGTGCCGCGCTCGAGGGGCAACGGCGGGCCGTCGGGGTCCTCGTTCTTGATCGTCATCACCCCTGCCGCGCGCTTGATGTTCTCCGGGAGGGTCTCGTAGCGGCGGGTGCCGCCGGCGATAAGGAGCTTGCCGTCAGGCAGGAACGTATGGCCCGCGCAGAACATGTCCGAGGGCGTGTGGATTCGCTTGAAGTCGTCGGTCTTCGGATCCCAGAGCAGCGTCTCGAACTTGCCCGCCTCGAACTGCTGGCGGTCGTTGCCCGAGCCGGCGATCAGCAGCACCTTGCCCGTGCGCAGCAGCGCGGCATGGATCGCGTTGACCTGCATGTTCTCGGGCGCGTCGAGGATCGACCAGTGGCCGTTGCGCTGCTTGTAGCTCGAGCTGTTGATCTCGTATTCGTGCAGGGCGTGGCGCGCGGCGGAAACGAGCGTCGGGCCGTTGACCGCGACCAGGCCGCCGAGAACCAGCAGCGCGGCCAGCCTCCTGACGATCCGTCGGCGTGTGGGCTCGCTCATGAGCCCACCCTGTCGAGCGCGATCCGGCTCAGCTTGGGCTCTTCAACCTCGGCGGCGTCGCGGCGAGGGCGCCGCTGGGCTGTCGTCTCCGTCCGCCAGATCGCCACCGGAAGCAGGCAGACTGCCAGCGAGAGCAAAGACCAGACGCGCATCGAGGCGTGGTCTCGCCCCAGGGCGACGCCGAGGGCTAGCGGGACGCCGAAGACGAGCCCCCAGAGAAGGTGCTTTCGGAAGGTCGCGAGGCGATCTCGCGTTCCGGCCTCGCCCTTGGGCGTGGTTACGAAGCCCGTGGCGCGGCGCAGCAGCACCGAGGCCAGTGAGGCGGCGTAGACGGGGGCCGAGAGGGCCGAGATGAGCAGGCCCATCAAGCCGGAGGACCCCTCCTTTTCGTGCGGGCTCACATTGTGCCTGCGGTTAAAGATGTAGAGGCCCACCTGCAGCGTGGCGGCGTCCAGGTAGAGCATCAGCCAGAGGTGCGCCGGCACCTCCACACCGCCGGCGCCGAGGGAGAAGTAGAGGATGCCGTTGAGCGCGCCCAGCACCCAGGCGATCGCGACGGTCGGGTAGTAGCACATGAGCAGTGAGTAGTGAGCCAGCGCCCGCGGCGAGAGCCGGTGCGCCAGCCGCCAGAGCCTGCTGCAAAGAACCTCGTCGGTGCCGCGCGACCAGCGGTCCTGCTGACTGAAGTAGTCGCTGAACGACGAGGGGCCCTCTCCCACCGCGACCACGTCGGGGGTGTAGACGGACGTCCAGCGCCGCGAGGTCTCCGTATTGCGCGTTCCGTGCAAGGCCAGGCCGGTGGCCATGTCCTCGGTGATCGAGTCCTGGAACCCCCCGATCTGGCGCAGCGCGCTGACGCGCAGCGCGTTGTTGGTGCCGACCAGCATCGGTGTGCGCGAGCGGTTGCCCGCCCTCTGCAGCAGCGAGTGGAACAGAAACTGCTGGGACTCTGCGGCGCGGACGACGAAACCCTCGTAGTTACCGTAGACCTGCGGGCCGACCACGAAGGCGACGTCGGGGTCGCGGAAGTAGCCCAGTAGGCGCTCGGCGTAGTTGGGCAGTGGAACGTGGTCTGGGTCGACGCCGAGCACGAACTCGTAGTCGTCGCCATGGGCGTCGAGCCAGGCGTTCCAGTTGCCGTGCTTGCTCTTGGCCTTAAACGGGCCCGAGGGACGGTTCCAACGCTTGATCCCGCGCCGGCTGAAGTGGTTCACCCCGAGACCGGTGCACGTCTCTCTTACCGCCGGGTCATCGCCCTCGTCGAGCAGCCAGACATCGATCTTGCCCTCATAGCGGATCTGCAGGGCGGCCTCGAGCGTCGGGACCACCAGATCCATCGGCTCGGCCGACGGCAAGATCGTGGTCACGAACGCCACGCGTCGCCGCGGCGCGGCGCGCACTGGGATCGGGTCCCGCGCGAGCAGCGTCGCCCGACACAGCGTGGCCAGGTTGAGAAACGCGAACAGGCCGATGACCCCGGTGGTCACGGTCATGGCGATCGAGGCGGCCTTGATAACCAGCCCCGCTTCGCCGGAGGGCCAGTGGCTGGGCAGCATCAGCCAGGCCAGGAACCCACCCAACAGCAACAGCGCGGCCACCACGAGCAGCGTGCTGCGGACCGGCCGTGAGCCGTCGAGGCGACGGAAGCGGACACGGTAGGGGCCGTCCACGGGTGGCTCGGTCACGGGACCGGCCGCCCGGCTTCGGGCCTCGTAGTCGTATTCGGTCGTGGGAGTTGGCATATGGGGTGGTTCGAGAAGTCGCAGGCAGACGGCGACCGTCCCGCGCGGCGGGGTCACGGTCGGGAAACGTCCGTACCCACGCAACGCATGCCGGCCCCCAAACTCACGTGTGGCTCTCGAGAAGTTGCGCAAACTGCCACCTTTTCTTGGAGAGGTTGTTCAAACTCTCAAGCAATTCGTGCCAGATTTGATGGACGGACTCGGCCGCGGTCTACGTGCGAAGTGGCCGGGCCGGGTCTATGCTCGATCGGGTGCCGCACTTTCGTTCAGCCCGCCGGGCGCTTCTCCGGGCCCTCGCGGTCTTGCCTGTGGCGCTGATCATTGCCAGTTGCTCCTCGGGAAAGGACGGGGAGCGATCGCGGGGCGAGCCCGCCCCCGCAGCCGGGAATCCGCTGGCCGGCCAGTCCATCTACGTCGATCCCGCCAGCCACGCGGCTCGCCAGGCCGCCCTGTGGAGAGTCGAGGGGCGCGCTGAGGACGCGGACGCGATGACCCAGCTGGCGAGGCGCCCGACCGCCGCCTGGATCGCCGACGGCAGCGACGTCACGGGGCGTGTGCGCTCCCTCACCCAGCGCGCCGCCCGGGCCGGCAAGACCGCCCTGCTGGTGGCCTACTACATCCCCGGCCGCGACTGCGGCAGCTACTCGGCCGGCGGCGCCCCATCCGCACATGCCTACCGCAGGTGGGTCCACGGCTTTGCGCGCGGGCTCGGCCCAGGCCGCACCGCGATCATCCTCGAGCCCGACGCCATCCCACAGGCCGTTCAGGGCTGCCTGACGCGTGCCGCGCGCGCCGCGCGCTACAAGCTGTTGCGCTTCGCGGTCCGTACGCTGTCCGCGCGCCCGCGCACCAGCGTGTACCTGGACGCGGGCAACGCGGGCTGGATCCGCACCTCGTCGCGACTCGCGGGACCGCTGCGCCAGGCCGGCATCCGAGCGGCCGACGGCTTCGCCCTGAACGTGGCCAACTTCTACCGGACGGGCACGAGCGTCCGCTACGGGCGCGCGCTGTCACGCCAGCTGGGCGGCGCCCACTTCGTCGTCGACACCAGCCGCAACGGCAACGGACCGACGGGCAAGGACCACGAAGGGCCGAAGTGGTGCAACCCGCCCGGACAAGCACTGGGCGACTACCCCACCACCGACACCGGCCAGCGGCTGGTGGACGCCTACCTCTGGATCAAGGTGCCCGGCGAGAGCGACGGAACCTGCCGCGGAGCGCCCTCGGCAGGCCAATGGTGGCCGCAGTACGCGCTGGAGCTGGTGCGCAACCGCTCCTAGCGTCCAGGGCACGCGCCGGGGACTGCTTAGCCTCGGCCGGGTGGACGCGGTCACCCTGTATTAATTGTCGCTGCGGGTCCCATCGGCGGCGCTGAGGGGGTGGCGGGGGGTTTCGAGACGATGCCCAGGGTTCGCGGGAACGCCGCTTTGCAGGTCTTTTCCCTTGGAAAGTCAGGTGCTGCGCGATCGAATTGCGATCGGCTTGCTGCAAGCCGATTCGTGGAGTCTTGAGAGCTCCATTGGATGTTCGCCGGACCGGGGGAACCGCCCAACCGAGGCCGAGATGATCTTGCTCGCCGCGAAGGACTTGGAGGGCGCATCCAGCACAAGCACCGTGTGGAGCTCGAAGACGTAGGCGGTCGGATCGTGCTTGATCTCCACGAACCCGAATCTCGCCTCCGCGCCGCTTGAGGCGCCATCGACGCTCTTGGGCAAGCAAGGGCTCGCGTTTACGCTTGACAACCAGCAAGGAGGTGGGCGAGGATGGCGGCCTGGCGGTCGCCGAGGCACCGGAGGCCGGCGACTTCGCCACGGGGGAGGACAACCTTGAGGTCAGTTGGCAGGCAGAAGACCCTGAGTGCGGAAAGACTGAAAGGGCTAGCCACACGGACTTGGGAGATGACGGTGGCGGGATTCCACCGGCGACTCGGCTGTTCCGCATTGCTCGCAATCGCACTTGCGTCATCGCCTGCGATCGCGCAGGCGGCCATCCCCACCGGCAATCTCGTTGCCAACCCCGGTGCCGAGGCCTCCGCCGGAACGTCCAATCCGAGCGTCGTTACGCCTCCGAGCGGCTGGACGACGAGCGCCGGATTCACGGCGATCCGGTACGGCATCGAGGAACTCCCGTCGATCGCCCACGCCACCCAGCTGCGCGCCGGGAAGAACCTCTTCGCCGGCGGCCCGAACGTCGCCCAGTCGACGGCAACCCAGACGATCGACGTCTCCTCAGCGGCGGCGCAGATCGACGCGAAGATTGCGAAGGCGACGCTCACCGCACTCCTTGGCGGCTACAAGTCCCAGGGCGACAACGCCAGGGTCGTCGCCGAGATGGTCGCCAACGGGGGAGCCGTTCTCGACTCGATCAGGGTCGGGCCGGTCTCGCCCACCGAGCGCGGCGGAGTGACTTCGCTGATGTCCCGCACGGAGACGGCGAAGGTCCCGCCCGAGACCCGGAAGGTCGTGGTGACGATCACCGCGCGGCGCACCGAGGGAACCCTCAATGACGGCTACGCCGACAACGTCTCCCTGACCCTGGCCGGCAACGGTGGCCCGGATGTGCCGGACTGCGTCGTCACGGTCGCGCTCTCGGACGGAGCGCAGATGCCCTACTGCCAGAACCTCGTCATCGGCGACCCTCAGCCCCAGGTCACGCGGGCGGTGATCATCCAGCACGGCAAGGGCAGGGACGTCGAGGGCTACTTCGGCTCGATGCGCATGGCGGCCCAGACCTCGGGCGTCACCGCGCAAACGATCATCATCGCGCCCTATTTCCAGAAGGGCTCGATCCATCTATCCAGCGAGCTCAGGTGGGGCGAGTGGAAGTGGGGTCAGCGCTCGTCCAGCGGCTTCGGGCTGGCCAGGCGAAGCTCGTTCGCGGTGTACGACGAGTTCATCGCGATGCTCGCGAAGAAGTCCAACTTCCCGAACCTCCAGGAGATCGTGATCGCGGGCCACTCCGCCGGCGGCCAGTTCGCTCAACGCTATGCCGCCTTCAGCAAGGCGGCGCTGACCGACCAGGGGCCGAAGCTGCGCTACGTCGTCGCCAACCCCTCCTCCTACGTGTACATGAACGGCAAGCGCTGGATCAACGGCAGGTTCCGCGGGCTACGGGAGGATCAGCGCCTGCTCTGCCGGGGGTGGGACAAGTATGGCTACGGCCTGCGCAAGCGCAAGCGCTACGTCGCGGCCCGAAGCAAGAGCCAGGTTCGCAAGGACTACGCAGGTCGCCGGGTGGTCTACCTGCTCGGCGAGGACGACAACAAGCGCGACAGCGAACTCGATAAGACCTGCGAGGCTGACTACCAGGGCCGCAACCGGCTTCGCCGCGGCAAGATCTTCATGAGGTTCATGGACAAATTCCACTCGAGCAACGTCCACAGCCTCGTCACGGTGCCGGGTGTCGCTCACAAGGGGGGCGAGATGTTCAACTCTCCGGAGGGACGCGCGGTGCTCTTCCCTCCCTGACGGTCGCACCGGGCGCGGGCGGGAGGCCTCGGCGCGTCTTACGTCTGCGAGCTACTCGGCAGCTACGGCTGCGAGCGGGCTACGACAATTCCTTCGGGCGGCTGGCCGTTCGGGCAGCTGACACGCGAGCACATCTAGCTCTGATCGCCTTGGAATGGAAGTCCGGCCGGGCGCTCGTGCGATCGGCGTGCGATCCGCAGATTCGGCGACCGGGCGCGAAGTCGGGCCAACGCAGCCGAGAATCATCCCAATCGGCCAGCATGCGGCGCCGCGCTGCCCTGTCTCTAGCCTTATTCAGGGACTTCCAGCGAACCAGCGGAGGGGGTGGGATTCGAACCCACGAGGCGCCTTACGACGCCCAAAGGTTTTCGAGACCATGGCCGAGGACTTTCGGAATCCGCCCGGGTGCAGGATGTTCTCGCAACCGCATCAGCCCCCTACGCGATCGATTTGCTTAGAGCCCGAATCGTCTGCGAAAGCTAGAAGATTCAAGGGAAGGGCCGACTAAGCCGATCCAGAGATCGGGCGGATTGGAGGCAGCCGCATGCGGATCCCAACTGCGACGGGATTGAAAAAGCTCGGCTCATGGCGGCTGGCTTTGGTTCTCGCTGCGCTACTGATAACCGTGGCGCTCTTCACCGGGCGAACGGCGTCGGGGCAAGGTCTGATTGTGATCTACGGCGCCAACTCCGGATCGCATCTGAAGTTGACCATCAGCGATGGCAGGATTGCGGTCGATGGCTACATGGCCGGAGCAAAGCCGGTTGGCTGTCGCTTCACCCACAACCGAAATGCCGCCGTCTGCCCCTTGGATGGGGTCGCCTCGACCCTCTTGAAGATGGGCCCCTCAGGCGACGAGGTCGATGTGCTCGATCCGCTGCCGATTCCGCTGACGATCTATCTGGGCCATGGCTCGGACAGATTCATCGGTAACAGCGAGGCCGACACCTGCTACTCGCAGGGGTCGAGGCGAAACCGCTGCATCGGCGGCGGCGGGAACGACATCTGTATCACCGGCCAGCAGAACTCCGACTGCGTCGGAGGGCGGGGCAAAGACTTCGCCAAGCACGGCGCAGGGAGCGACGGATGCTGGGGCGGGCGGGGAGACGACGTCTGCCGGATGGGCCCGGGCAAGGACGGCGCCCATGGCGGTCCCGGAGATGACAGTGTCTACGGCCGGTCCGGAGACGACAAGCTATACGGCCAGCAAGGTGACGACCAGATCCTCGGCGGCCATGGCTCCGACAAGCTCTTCGGTGGCCGGGCGAGTGATCACCTCTACAGCGGGGCCGGCAGCAACAAGCTCTTCGGTGGGGCCGGCAACGACGTCCTCCACGCCGCGAGTCGGGGCCAGCGCGGAAGCCTCCTGGTCGGCGGCCCCGGCATCGACACCTGCTACGGGGTCTTCCGACGTGATGGATTCAGGGGCTGTGAGGCGAAGGTGAACACCGCCATCAGATGAGCGCCGGTCGGGGGACCCGGGCCACATCAGATATCCATCAATTGCCTCCCGGCCTTAGAGCGGCTCGATCCGACCGCACTCCCAGGCGATGACGAAGGCCCGACGTCTTCCATTCGGGGCCCTCAGAGCTCGGTCTTCTGCTCGTGCCGAGAATCTTCGAGGGCGGCGGGAGTGCGCGCCACGCCGTGGCGGATCAGGCTCTCACCGGGCGCGGCGATCGTGTCCTCGATGGGGCGAGGGGGACGCTCGCTTACATCGCCGAGTTCACGCCCATGCGGTGATGATCCCCGCCGATGAGCGCCTCCCTCGGCGCGGGTGTCGAGGATTCATTCCGGAGCGTCCCTGGCTTCATCCAGCGCCAGCTTCTCGGCGAGCAGCTCGTCCAGCCTCCCAAGCGACGGTTCGTCGAGCGGGTTCAGGGCGGGTATGCCAACCAGCTTCTCCACCAGGACGATTCCCGCCTGGGTGCTGGCGGCCCGCCCCGAGACCACGTCGGGCTTGGTCTGGAAGGCGTTCATGACTCCGGCGACGGCATAGGGGTCGGACGCGCACAGCACCGTGCATCGCACCCGCTCTCCCAGTCGTTCGACGGCGATGTCGCCGTTGTACGGCTCCAGCGGGGAGGCGCCCGCCTCGACGACGACGACATCCGGCTTCGCCGCTGCGATCTTGCCGAGCAGCCGTTCGAGCGCCACCTCGTACTGCTGTGGCTCGACCACCGTCGACGGCAGGCCGGCGTCGACGAAGTCTGCGACGAAATCAGCGCCAGCATCGCGGAACGCAAGGATGTCCGAGAGCCGCGCCACGCCGGTGACCTTGGCGCCCGCAACGCGCAGGCCCATGCGCTTCAGCCGTCGCACGATCGCCATTCCGACGATCGTCTTGCCGGCGCTCATCGACGTCCCGATGATCAGCACCACCGGCGCGGACAGTGCTTCGCCGCGGGGCTCCCCGATCCCTGCGAACCCGCCCATGGTCAGCTTGTCGCCGTCGCGCACGGCGTGACCGCGATAGCGAACGTCGGCGAGCGGGTGAGTCCAGGCGGAGATCGAGGTGCAACCCCCGAACACGCAAGCCGCCGTGAGCTGCTGCATGCGGCCGTCGGGACTGATCGCCCGCCAGTCACCGACCGCTTCCAGGGTCGCCGCGCGCACCCCAAACGCGCCCAGGACCAGGTCGCCGGGTCTCATCCGGGCGATGCGCCCAGATCCGGTCTCCACCCTGCAGGGCAGCTCTCCGGAATCGAGCACCTCGCCGATCACGTAGTCGCCGGTGGCCCAGTGTTCCCGCGGAAGGGGCTCGGCCTGCGGTGGCCGGTGGTCGAAGTCGGCGATCCGGGCGACGCTGCCGGCTGTGAGGCGCGGGGCTGATTCGAGAGCGTCGTCGCTCATCTGCAGAGGAGGGTTGCAAGGAGCGCAGCCCGTTCGGGTAGCCGCGCTACGAGAACATGCTCGTGCTCCGCGTGTGCGCCGTCCCCGACAGCGCCGAGGCCATCGAGGGTCGCGACGTGGCGGCTGCTGAAATTGCCGTCGGAGGCACCCCCGACCGCGGCCTCCTCGAGCGGGATGCCGAGCGTATCCGCGGCAGCGCAAGCCGCCTCCCAGAGCGCACGGTTTCGAGCGGTCCGCTCGAGCGGCGGACGACCGAACCCGCCCTCGATCGCGATCGAGGCTCCATCCTGGGTCGGCTCGAGCCCGCGGATCGCGGCCTCGACGTGTTCGGCGTCCTCCGCGGTCCTCACCCGCACGTCCACCATCGCCGCCGCCTGCGGAGCGACGACGTTCGGCCGCAGGCCGCCATCGATCGTCCCCACGTTCACGGTGACGCCGCGTTTTGGGTCGTTCAGCGCGAACAAGCGCTGGATCTGATGTGAGAGCTCAAGGATCGCGCTGACCCCTTTCTCGGGATCGATTCCCGCGTGGCTCGCCAGTCCGTGGACCGTGACGACGAACTCCCCGGATCCCTTGCGCGCGGTCTTCAGTTGGCCCGCCGGCCCGAACGAGGGCTCGAGGACGAGGGCGCGGCTCGCCGAGCGCGCAAGGCGCTCGATGTGCTCACGCGACTCCGGGCTGCCGATCTCCTCGTCGGTGTTGATCAGAACGGTCACGGGCGAAGTGGGCACGAGCCCGTGTTCGCGCACCGCGCGCAGCGCGAACAGCATCTGCACCAACCCGGCCTTCATGTCATACACGCCGGGGCCGTGCAACCGCCCCTCCTCCTTGCGCACCGGCATCGACGCCAGGGTGCCGCGCGGCCAAACGGTGTCCATGTGTCCGAGGAGGAGTTGCGGTGCGCCATTCGCCGACCTCGCGGCGGCGTCGCGGGCGAGCAGGTGATCGCCGACGTTGCGCCCGGGGATCGTCTCGACCTTGAACCCGAGCTCGCGGAGCTCGCCGGCGAGGAGTCCGAAGGGCTCGCGCTGAGCAACAGGGTCAAGCGAGGGCGACTCGGCGCTCACGAGGCGCTCGAGCGAAGCGACCATCTCGGCTGTCCGCGCCCGAAGCCATTCGAGAACCGCGGGGTCGGACATTCAGATCCGAAAATCGACCGGGAACGGGAACGAGAAGGTCTCCGAGATCGTGGCGAAGCGCCCCGGAGGGAGGTAGGCCAGCAGGGGTCGCGCCCGGATTCGTTCGGCGTCGTCGGAGTCGGAGGCCCGCAGCGCGTCCTCGTCGACCGTCGCGGCAACCACCCGACCGACTATCAGCGTGTTCTCGCCGAAGCCGCCGATGATCCGCTCGAGCTCACACTCGAGCCACAGGTGC
The DNA here is from genome assembly GCA_963840235.1 of uncultured Actinomycetes bacterium. GTDB lineage: Bacteria > Actinomycetota > Thermoleophilia > Solirubrobacterales > 70-9 > JBBRHQ01. The sequence continues at coordinate 222,993 of CAWIYC010000001.1, read as the reverse complement.
GAATCACGTACCAGCACGCCATCGACCCTGGTAGCGGGAAAGACCGGGATCGCCGCCAGGGTGGGCTTGCTCCCATCCGCCGCCCGTGGGGCGGCTCCGAGCGAAGCTTGGACCACCTCCTCCGGGCGGGGGAAGCTGACGGTGAACTCGCCGCTGCGCTCAGCATTGCGCTGAGTGGCGTGGGACGGATGGCAGACGAAGCAGAAGTAGTTCTGCCAGCCGAGCGGCATCGCCATGTGCTTCGGGGCGAGGTCGTGGCCGCCATCCTGCTCGCGGGTGCCGACCAGGACAAGCGGCGCGACGACGAAGAACTGGCTCCAGATCGGGGAGCTGATCGGAACCTGCACAGCGCGAGGCTCATTCTCCACATTCTGATTCTTACAGGCAGCTCCGGAGGGGCGCGGTATCGATTCAGGATTCCCCAAGCTCGACTACGAGTAGACCGCCTGTGCCGCTTGACGGGCTCCGGCGGCTGTGACTGCCATGAATCCCGCCAATGGCGTTGGTGTCGTCGGCCCGCCAGGGGCCGGTGTGGGCGAAAGTCTGTGCGATCGGAACCCTCAGAATTGGCGCTGTGCTTGGGATCCGCGCGATAGTTGCGCGAGAGATCCCAGGCACGGGCCCTCGATCCAGCGATTCTGGGACTGCTTCAACGGCGAACTCAAACCTCGTGCGTTCCCGCTTCCAAAGCGGCTTGCGCCGAACTCTTGAAGCGCGCCCGACAGGATTCGAACCTGTGACCTTCGGTTTCGTATTGACGTCGGAGTTGCTGACGTCAGCGCAGCGCCGACATGGACGACGCTTGACTCACTTGCCGCTCGGCCGGCCCAGCTACTTCAGCACGCGGATCAGCTTCTTGTTGACGAACTCTTCGATGCCGTAGCGGCCAAGCTCCCTTCCGAAGCCCGACCGCTTGACCCCGCCGAAGGGCAGTTCGGCTCCGTCGGCGCCCACCCCGTTGACGTAGACCATCCCCGTATCGAGGCTGTCCGCCACCCGGAGCGCCTGCTCCGGATCGTCGGAGAAGACGTATGAACCGAGTCCGAACGGCGTGTCATTCGCCAGCTCGATCGCCTCCTCCTCGGAGCCGGCCCGGAACACGCTCGCAACCGGCCCAAAGAATTCCTCGCGGTACGCGTCATTGTCCGGACTTATTCCGACCAGCACGGTGCTCGAGAAGTAGTTGCCATCCCGATCCCCGCCGGCGACTATCTCGGCGCCCTGGGCGACCGCCCGATCGAGCTGATCCTGCAGGGTCTCCGCAGCAGTCGCTGACGAAAGCGGTCCCATCTCGGCGTCCTCGGACGTTGGGTCGCCGGGTTCGGCAGCAGTCATCGCGGCCTTGAACTTCCCGAGGAATTGGTCGTAGAGCTCGTCGGCGACGATGAACCGCTTCGCGGCATTGCAGGACTGGCCGGTGTTGTCCAGACGGCCGGCGACGGCGGCCGTAACCGCCTCGTCTAGGTCCTCGGCTCCCAGGAGGATGAACGGATCGGATCCGCCGAGCTCGAGGACGACCTTTTTCAGGTGGCGCCCGGCAATCTCGGCCACCGCGGCTCCGGCCCGCTCGGAGCCGGTCAGCGAGACACCCCGGATTCGCGGATCGGCGATCACTTCCGCGATCTGATCGTTCGAGCCGAGGATGGTCTGGTAGGCACCGTCGGGGAGACCGGCGTCCCGGAACATCGCCTGCATCGCCTCCGCCGACTCGGGGCACTGATGCGCCGGCTTGAGCAGGATCGTGTTGCCGACGATGAGGTTCGGCGCCGCGAACCGCGCCACCTGGTAATAGGGGAAGTTCCAGGGCATGATTCCCAGCAGGGGGCCGATCGACGTCCGCCGGATGATCGCGGTGCCGTCGCCCGCCAGGAGCGAGATCGGTTCGTCCTTGAGAAAGTCCTCCGCGTTGTCGGCGTAGTAGCCGTAGATGTCGACGCAGAAGTCCATCTCGCCGAGGGCCTGCTCCATCGGCTTGCCCATCTCCCGCACGGCGATCTCCGCCAGCATCTCCCTCCGCTCGGAGTGAAGCTCGGCCACCCGCCGGATCAAGGAGGCCCGCTCGGCAACGGACGTCTTCAGCGACCAGTTCCGGTGGGCCTCATCCGCCGCCGAGATCGCTGCGGAGAGGTCCTCGCCGGAGATCTGCGGGTACTCCTTGACCGTCTCGCCGGTTGCCGGGTTGATGACTGCGTATTTGCTCATCTTGCTCCACTCCTCATGCGGGTCGCATGGCGTTCCCGCTCTTGGCCAGATCGCTTACCCCAGGCTACCCGCCGTCCGCACAAACCCACCCTGCATTGGCGATTGGCCTGCGGAGACTCAGGCTACCTCAACCCGAGGCCGCTCAAATCTTGCTCGCCGATCGTCCGAGGCTGGACTTTCGTAGGAGGGTGATCAGGCGCCACCCGGGGCGACTTTGACAACACGGCCCACTGAGGATGGTGAGCCGCGACACTTTGCGGACTGACCACGGATGCCAACCGTCTCCGTCGACAACCCGCCCGCCCAGGTCGAAACCGTTCTCAGCGGCCTGCGTTCAGGCCTGGGCTCGAAGATCCCGGCCAAGCACCAGGGCTCCAACCTGCTGATCGGCACCTGGAACATCCGCGCCCTCGGGGGCCTCACCGAGAAGTGGGAGAGCGCGGCAAGCGATAGCCCGAAGCGAAACCTCGCCGATATCTGCGCGATCGCCGAGATCGTCTCGCGCTTTGACGTCGTCGCCGTCCAGGAGACCCGCAATGACTTAAGCGCCCTGCGCACCCTGATGCGGCGCCTGGGGCCGCAGTGGAACTTCATCGTCACCGACGTCGGCGAGGGCCAGCCGGCAAACGGCGAGCGCCTGGCCTACCTCTTCGACACCAAGCGGGTGCGGCTGACCGGCCTCGCCGGCGAGCTGGTCGTCCCCGAGGAGTGGTTCGGCGAGATCAAGCACGGCGCTCTCGAGCGCCAGTTCGCCCGTACCCCCTATGCCGTCAGCTTCGCCGCCGGCCCCAAGGCCTTCACCCTGGTCGCGCTTCACATCGTCTTCGGCAGGAAGCCCGCCGACCGGCTGACGGAGCTGGCGGCGATCGCCGACTGGCTGGCCGAGCGGGCGAGCAACCCCGACGACTTCAACCGCAACCTGATCGCCCTTGGCGACTTCAACATCGACCGCCGGGACGACCCCAACTGGCAGGCCTTCACCGACAAGGGCCTGACCCCGCCCTTCGAGCTCCTGGATGTACCGAGGACGATCTTCGATAAGCCCACAGACCACAGCTTCTTCGATCAGATCGCCTGGTTCACGCAGGGCGACCGCGAGGCGCTGACGCTCACCTACACGGGCAAGGCCGGCGAGTTCCCCTGGACCGACTTCCTGCTGGGAGACTTGGCCAACACGCCGAAGTCCTGGCGAATCTCCGATCACTATCCCCTCTGGGCCGAGTTCTCCCTGACCTAGGGAAATCCGCGTGGTAGCCCCGACCAAGCCGCTGCCGCCGCAGACAATCGGCACCGCACGGCGCAACCTGATCGAGCCCTGCGGCGATCATCCCTCCCCTCCCTACCCCCAGCGCGAGCCGGAGGATGCGATCGCGCTCTCCTTCTCGGGCGGCGGCTGGCGGGCGGCGCTGACCGCCGCCGGGGCGCTTCGCTTCCTCGCCGACGCCGGGCTGCTCGAGCGGGTGCGCTGGGTCTCCTCGGTATCGGGAGGCTCGATCACCAACGGCCTCCTCGCCGTCTCCTACGAGGACCTCGAACAGGCCGGCTTCGACCCGGAGTTGGTCGACGAGCGCGTCCTGGGGAGACTTCTTTGGGGGGCACGCGACGAATCGCTCACCTGGGCGCTGCTGCTGAACGCCTGGCGAGCGTTGGGCCCGATGACCCGGACCGACGTCCTCGCGCTTCTCCTCGACCGCTGGTTCTTCTCCGAGCGCCGTTTGGGGAGCCTCTCGCCGGATTGCCGCTTCACCTTCAACGCCGCAAACGAGACCACCGGCGCGCGCTTTGGTTTTGACCGCGACTTCGTCGGCGACTACGTGATCGGCCGCATACCGACCGCGGAGACCACGGTCAGGGTCGCCACCGCCGTCGCCGCCTCGGCATCTGTGCCGGGACCCTTCGCCGCGACCCGCTTTCGGAACCTGAGCTTTCCCTGCGGTGCCGGCTCTGATGTGCGCCTGCTCGACGGTGGCGTCTACGACAACCTCGGGCTCGAGTCGATCGATGGCCTCTGGGGTCCGTGCCTGATCGTCGTCTCGGCTGGCGGCGTCCTTCGCACCGGGATGAGCGGGCTGATCAGCAAGCTGCCGATCATTCGCGATCTGAAGCGCTCGAGCGCTCTGCTTTACCGCCAGGCGACGACCCTGCGGGTGCGGACGATGATCGAGCGCTTCAGAGCCTGGGAGGACGCCAAGCGCAGCGGCCGGACCCCCCCGGACTACGGTCGCCAGGGAGTTCTGTTCGGGCTGGCGACGACGCTCGATCAGCCCGCAGCAGCCTGGGTGGCAAAGAACCCGGCCCCGACCTCCGACGGAGAGCGCCTGGCCGAGGTCAAGACGACCTTTTCCAGACTGCCGGGTGAGATCTGCGAGCAGTTGGTCTATCGCGGCTGGTGGCTGACTGGGGCCAGCCTGGCCACTTTCCATCCCCAGGTGCTTGGCGAGTTGCCAAGTTGGCGGCCGCTGCCCTGAACTCAACCCATGGCCTCCATTCGGGTCCCCCTCGAAGTGCGCCTGTGCATGCACATCGCACAGCGCCGCCCTCAGAAACGGCCCCTGCAAATATTGAGCCAGCCTGGGTTCCACGGCGACCGTGACCACCGGGTTAGTTGGTTTCCCATCTTCATCAGAGGGAGATGTGTGAAGCCTCCCCGGCAGCGCTCGCTCGAGCGCGAGCGGCGTGTGCTCCATTCAGCGAAGCATTTTCGCTTGGAGCTTCAGGTTCGGCGGTACTCTGGATACCCGCCTCCGGCTTGGACCGATGATGACGACGAGCCTCCCTGGTTGAAGAACCAGCTCTGGCAGATTCTTAGCTCTCAGCACTTCCGGCCAGGCGCATGATTTCGCCAACATCGCTTGTGTAAACGACCGTCTGCAGTTTCCACGATCGCCGGAGTCGTGGTCGGCGCCTGTGGCTCTCGTGACTACTGTCCATTCTGATCTAGCCTTGACTCGTGGAAGCTCGGAGGACGTGCCTGAAACGCATCTCAACTGCGACGCTTGGCCTAGCCGCCATCGTGGCAATGTTTTTGGCGCTGACCGGCTCTGCCCAACCATCACCTCAAGGCGGGCGCAACTGGGCCAAGAGCGCCCCTGCCATTCGATCATCCTCAAGCCTGCGAGCGTCGGAAAACCACCGTCTTGCCAAACCCCCGGTCAGACGTTGGTTCATTCCATTCCCGGCAAGACGGAAGCACGAGATGGCCGCCTATTCAAAGCGACATTACGGGGACCACACGTGGCGGCTGCATAACCCGCATGTCATCGTCGAGCACATCTCCGTCACCAGCAGTGCCGCTGCCGTCTACAACACATTCGCGCCTGACCATCCCGATCCCGAGCTCCATGAACTCCCGAACGTCTGCGCGCATTTCGTAATCTCGCCGTCCGGACGCATTTTCCAGCTTGTCCACCTGACGATCCGCTGCCGCCATACGGTCGGCCTCAACTGGACCGCGATCGGGATCGAACACGCTGGATACAACGACTCCGATCTTCTCGGCAATCGGCGCGAGTTGCGGGCTTCCTTGCATCTGACGCGCTACCTTCGCTGCCGGTTCCAGATCAAGGTGAAGAACGTCATCGGCCATCGGGAGAGTCTCCGCTCTCCCTACCACCACGAGCGAATCCCCAGCCTTCGGAGTCAAACTCATGGCGACATGAGGCACAGCTCGATGCAGATCTACCGTCACAAGTTGCGGAAGATGAAGCGCTGCCCACGATAGGAGCCCGAGAGCGACGAGCCATTTGTCCCTGTGCAGGAGCGCTTCGCACGCCTAGCTGCAAAGGACCGTCCGGTCCTTTAATGCCCCCCTAAGCGGCAGGCGGCCGAGACCCAGCCAACCGGGTGCCACAGGCTCGTCGAGGTGTGAGCCGTGGCCTTCACTACTCCAATACTGCAGAGGTGTCGGCTGGGGACGCCCAGGCCGCTGGCGATCCTGAAGATCGTCTCCAGGCCGGGGTTGCGAGCAACTTCCGCGCGGATCCGAGCGACGTTCTGAGCAAGATCGAACGCGGGGTATCAAAGGGCGTCTACCCGCCGAGCACCGACATTTCCACTGGAACGCCCTGCCAATTTGTCTTAGGCTTTGGGGTGATCCGGCCTCGGAAGGGCGGGCCCGACGGCTCGGGAGGTTGGTCGACCACTGCGCTCCTCGGCGCGACGGATCGACTCAACAAACGTCACGCCTACGGCAAGATCGGCGCCGCGTCCCGGATCTTCAGCGGCTTCACCGGAACGCCGTCGCTCCACCTTCCGTTGGAGCGATGCTCCGGGGTATTGCCGAGCGCGTAGCTGCAGTTCCTCTTTGAAAAAGCGCAACTTCGCAGCGCGTCCCAGACCTTCCAGCAGAAGTTCCAGTCATAGGCGTCGGGGGAGCCGTAGCCAGGGCCCGGCTGGGAGCCGGTGGCGCATACGCCGTGGATGGCGGCTAATGCTGGGGTGCCGTGGTCGTCGGTGTGGGTGAGCACGAGGTCCTTGTTGCGCTTCGGGATGTGTCCGAGCATTGGGAAGACCGCGTTGCAGCTTCCGGACAATCCGCCCTGACTCGGCTCGGAGAACACGCCCTCGGTCCCGGAGTGGCACTCCAGCTTCACGGACGACGGGATGCCCGACAGGGAGTCGTCGAGCGCCGGCTCGCCGAACCCGGTGAGCGCACCGTCATGCGGGTCGTCGAGGAAGATCGCCCGCGGCTTCGGGAGCTGAAGCGACTGCCATCGGTTGGCGAGGTTCGCCGTGACGATGCCCCCGAACGAGAAGCCAAAGTAACTCGCTCGGCCGACCAGCGGCTGGACCCTTCGATTCGGGCGCGCGCGCAGGTACCGCAGAGCACCGCGAATGCCGTGGACGGCAGACGAGATGCAGGGCTCGATGTCGAAGGGCCCCGGACAGGGGGTGGCGATGCCGGTTTGCCAGCGCGGGTAGATCGCGATACTGCCCTTCCGCACCGTGTGACGAATCAACGCGGACATCGTCGCGTAGCCGGAGTACTCGCCGTAGCCGTGCATGATGACTGCGACCGGCGCCTTCGTCGGGCGCGGTTTCGTGGGCTGGAAGACGTACCAGGCATCGCTGCCGATACCACCGGCATGGACGCGGAAGTCGTGGGTGTAGTTGCTACCACCCGGGCCGGACTTGGGCTGGGGCGGTTGTCTGACGACGACCCCGCCCTCCGCGCGATCGGCCCCGCCGACCGCGCCGAAGAGCGCCGACAGCAAGCCGATCACCAGGACGCCTGCGACCGCGACGTTGAGGCGTCGCGGGCTCATTGATAGGAGCCGTTCACTGACTCGGACCAGGCGCGAACTGCGGAAATACTTCAGGCGGGCAGCCGGTCTTCGTCCCCGCGTCCAGCTCCGCTTGTAACGCCGGGTAGTCGCCGGCGATCTGCGCGCGTGGGAGGCCGTCGAGAGCGAGGATGGCATCGCCGGCGGCAAGAACCTGAGACCGCATCTGGCCGAAATCGATCGCCTTTCGTCCGAACACCGGGTCATAGAGAGACCACGGCCCCGAAATCATCGCCAGCGTCGGGACCAGGTTCGGGTGAAATGCGTTGCCGAGGCCGCCCATCGAGCAGATCGGTGGCGCTTGATTCGGGTTCGGAACTCCGAGTCCCTTGAGGACCGCGGTCCGGGGGAGGTTTCGCCTCTTGGTCGCCGCGACCGCCGCCTGGCGCAGGGCATCGCTGTCGCCGGCGCCAAACAGAGCCGGGTCGGCGATGCCAGTGAACTCCAGATGCCTGTTGGCGCCGTCGCCGGTCGGCAGGATCTCGCGCGTACCGAGATGCTCGATCGCAAACGCAAACGCGATCTTCCTCTTTTCCAGGGGGTAATGGTCTGGGTTTGTGCCGTCGTTGCGGAACCCGTCGTGAGCGCTTGAGAACAACAACTCCAGCGTGCGGGGGCGACAGCGCATCGGCAGGTTGGCGTAGTAGCGAGCGAACGCCAGCATGCCGATGACGCCGTCTTCCTGGACCCACGAGTTACCGTCGGTGTTGGCCACGAGGACGATCTTCTCCGAGCTCTGTCCGGGAAGCCTGGCGATCAGGTTCCGGGTCCTCTTCCGAGCGACCTTGGCACGGACCGTCACCTGGGCGGAGCTGCCCTGTGCTGCGAGAGCCTTGAGCCGCTCGGCCTGGGCGCTGCCGACGAAGACCGCCGGCACCCTGTAGAGCGTGCCCACGTGCGGGTCGTAGTAACCGCGAACCTGCTTGCCCGGGACGTCGAAGGAATAGATCACCCCCGCGGCCCCGGCCAGGCTCGCGTCCATCAGGTCGGTGTGGGCATTCGGGCTGAGGTAGGGCCGGGTGTAGTCGGTGTAGCCAGCCAGGTCGGGCGTCAAGTAGAGCCCGAGGAGCGGACCTACGGCGCCGAAGGGAAGCGAACCGAGCTGGAAGTCGCGGATGACAACCTTGCCGGCGGCGTTCTCAGCGGTGATCGGCTGATCGGCCGGAAGGTAGACGAGCTTGCCCTTGGCCCCGCCCTTCCTCGAGGTCGGCTTGGACCAGTGAACGGCTCCCGCGTCGGGGACGTCTACCCTCGACCCATCGGGTTTGATGACGCTGAGCCCGCCCGCGGCGCCGATATCGAGACCGGGGCGGTGCCTGAAATGCGTGCGAGGCAGCCAGGTGTAGGGCCGGAACGATTCCGAGTGGACCCTGAGTCCGATCCCGCGGGCCTCGTCCGCCAACCAGTCGATCGCCTTGTTGTGGGCCGAGCTGCCCAGCCCGCGCGGACCGAAGCTGTTGAATTTCGCAGTCATCTTGCGCAGCTGGGCTTTGCTTGCGAAGTGAGCGGGATTGACAACCTGGGGGCAGGACGCCGCGCTGGCTGCAGGCGCACAGGCGAGCCAGATGGCTATCGCCCCAGCGCCCGCCAGCAGACTCGTCATCCGAACCCGCCCCACCTTGCGCTCGCGCCCCCGGGCGCTCCGCGGCCTCAACGTCATCGACAGCATGTTCTCCGTCTCTCCTCCTCGTTGCCTCGTTCTCCAGTCGGTATTGACAGCCCCGCCGGTACCCGCCCGCAACGGTGCAGCGGTCCAGCTTAGATCTTCTCGCCCGCCAGGATGCGTGCTTGGAGCCGCGAGGTGCTGGCGGCGGGCTCCACTCCGAGCTCACTTGACGACCACATCGGCCTCAGCGATCGATTTGTGATCGGCTTGACGGTTGGCGTCTTGAGAGTCTTGAGACCCCTACGCGAGATCTACTTGCCGATTGGGTGGCCAGCTGCTTCAGCATGCGGATCAGCTTCTCTTTGACGAACTATTCAATTCCGTAACGGCATAGCTCCTTCCGAAGGCGAACCGTTTCACACCGCCGAAGGCTCTCCCCATGGGACGAGGCGAAGAGGATGCTTGCTCACCTAGCTTGGGCAATGGCTTCATGCAGCGCCCGAATGAAGGCTTCGGGCCGATCGCGCGGCGGGTCGTCGGCGCAGTCCTCGACCACGTGCAGCGACCATCCGTAACGGGCGCTCGCCTGCTCGGCGATCCGTAGCCGGTTGGCCCGATCCTGGCGTCCCCAGATCAGGCTCGTCGGCACCGTGATCCGGGCCAGGTCGGCGGACGGGATCCGCGTCAGGCCGACCTGGCGCAGCAGGCGGCCGACCGCTTTCGAGTTCGGCCCGCGAGCCGACTCGAGGTTGTAGAAGACGAAGGGTTCCCAACGCTCGCCCATCCCCTCGCGCAGCCCGTCCAGGTCGAGCGAGCACTGCCGCATGAAACGCTCGTAGCTCTGCTCGGTCGGCCGCGCCTGGAAGGCGATCATGGTTAATGCGAACTTCAGCGCGGGCCGAAACCGAGCCAGGCCCAGGGTGTCGACCAACACCAACCCGCGAAGCCGGTGCGATTCCTCGATCGCGAAGCGGGCCGCGATCGCGCCGCCCAGCACGTGCCCCGCCACCACTGGGGGCTCGGGGCAGGTGCGCTCGATCAGCTCACCAAGCCAGGCGAGCACGCGATCGGAGTCGAGCGGCCCGTCGGGCAGCCCGGAGGCGCCATGGGCCGGGAGGTCGGGGGCGACGACCCGATGCGTTCCCACCAGCCCAGGTATCACTCGCATCCACTTGCCGGCGAACTCGCCCGGGCCATGCAGAAGGACGATCGGCCGCCCATCACCGCCCTCGAGGACGGAGGTCTCGATGCCGGCCAGGGTCAGCCGTCGCTCGGTGGCGGGAATCCCGGCGAGCAGCCGATCGCGGGCATTGCCCTCCGGGCGCGAATCCGGCGGTGCGCCCGATCTCTGGCTTTCGGCCGGGGTTGTCGTGTGCGCTGTTGCCATCTCATCTCCTTTGGTCGCTTCGCAGGCGACCCTATGGCGCAAACCACCAGCCCGCATCGCTTGGATCCACCAACTTCGCGGCAGCTCTGCGTGGTCAGTTCTGACCACCTGGCGGCGTTCAGACCAGGTCGTGCTCGAAGGCGAACGCGCCGGCCGCGGTGCGCGAGGAGACACCCAGCTTCACGAAGATGTTCTGCAGGTGCCGGGCGACGGTGTGCTCGCTGATCACAAGCTCCGAGGCGATCTCGCGGTTGCTCTTCCCGGCAGCGACGAGGCGCAGAACCTCCAGCTCGCGCGGCGTGAGACCCGCGACGCGGGAAGGCTTTGTGCGCCGCAGAAGCACATCGGCCCGGGCCAGGTCGGGCGCCGCTCCGAGCCGGGCGAAGACATCGCGGGCGGCGGCCAGCTCCATGTCCGCGGTCTCCTCGTCGCCCAGCTCGCGGCAGGCGAGGCCCACCGCCAAGCGCGCCCGGGCGGCCTCGTAGGGCACCGCCAGCTCTCGCCACATCTCCCACGACTGCCGCAGCGAGGTAAGCGCGATCCCGGGCCCGCCGGCAGCAAGCTCGACCGTTCCCCGTGCATATGAGGCGGTCGCCTCAAGCATCCCGCTCTCCCGCCTCTCGGCAATCCGGTCGAGCTCGTCGCAGGCCACCCGCGCCTCCCTGATCTCGCCTGCGGCGAGCATCACCTCGACCCGCGCGGGAAGCAGTCTTGCGCGCTCCGGCGGGTCTGCGGTTTCCGACAGGACCCGGCCGATCGCCGCGGCCGCCGCGTCGATCTTGCCTTCGGCAAGGCGCAGCAGGGCCAAGCCCGGCTGGGGTTCCCAACCGTACCGGCTCGCCTCGATGTAAGCCTCCTCCGCGGCTGCGGACTCGCCCTGCAGCCGCCTGACCTCGGCCTCGCGGTAGGAGGCCTGGGCGGCGGACGGCCTGTTCACGTCGATCCGCTCGGCGAAGCGCCGCCCGGCCTGCCGGGCTTCCTCCAGCGCGTCCGGCCACTCCCCGCGTAGCTGCATGATCTCCGCCCGGTGCACAAGGCACTGCCCGGTATACGGGACCAAGTCCGGTTGCTTCTCGCACCACCGTGTCAGGGCAGCGGTCCACTCCAAGGCGCGCGACAGCTCGTACGCCTCCCGGCAGCCGTCGATCACGCTGCAGTAGACCAGCCCGGTGACGATCGGCGACGTCTCGCCGGCGGTCACGGCCACCATCGCCTCGTCGAGCAGTCCGATGCCCTCCTCGAACCTCCCCAGCTTGAGGAGCGCGCGGCCCTGCTGCTGAAGAGCGAGAGCGAGTAAGTTCGGATCGCCGAAGCGCTCGCCGACCTCGGCAGCCTCGGCGGAAATCGTGCGCACCGCCGTGTAATTGCCGGTGGCCTCCTCGCGCAGTGCGGCTGGCAGCCGCAGATAGCCCTGCTCGACGCAGTCGCGCCCGACCCGGTCCACCAGGCGCTGCGCGCGGGCGAACCAGCCGCCGGCGCCGCCCATCTCTCCCCGGTTTGCGAGATGGATCCCCAGCCAGAAGGCGGAGCGGGCGGCCGGCAGCGGCTCGTCGGAGTCCCGGTGGGCGCGATGCGCGCGCTCCAGAGCGCTCGCGTAAGCGTCGTCGTGCCCGGTCAGGTAGGCGGCCGTCGCCAGCAACTCGAGGTCGGCCGCTCCAAACGTGTCCTGATCAGTTGCCGAGAGGGCCTCGTATGCGTCGCTCCATGCTCGCCTTTCGGAGTACGCGCGAGCCCGTTGAACCGCTGCTAGCGGCTCCACTGCGGACCGCCGCACGAGGCGAAGTGCAGCATGCTGTTTGTATAGCTCATTCCCAAACGAAGGTTAGGCGTCCTGACGGCCAGTCCGGGTGCGCCTTGAGTCGGCTTGCGGCGGTTTGAGCGGCGGTTCCGCGCCGAGGCTCAGCAGCGGTGACGGTGGAATCCCCGTCGGTTTTCGCGTTGCAAAGCGGAGGGGGTGGGATTCGAACCCACGAGGCGCCTTGCGACGCCCAACGGTTTTCGAGACGATGCCCATCTCGATCGTTTACCCCTTGTGCAGGGTCCTTTCGGCCAACATCAACCCCTGCGCGATCGTATTGCGATTCGCTCAAGTGGCGTTATCGGATGGCCCAACTGCCGACATTTTTGGAGTTTCGAGAGCCCAGAGCGCAATTTCGTCCACTGAGCTTCGCGGGAGGTTTTGACGTCGGGCTGCCATCGCATGCGACGCTTTGATCGCGATGTTTGACCCACCTGCCGCCCGCCGCTTCGCCGTCGTTCAGGCGCCCTCGGGCCTCGGCCTGCGAGCGGCAGGCGTGGAGCGCCTAGGCGACGCACTGCTGGAGCACGGTCTGGCGCGAGCTCTCGGCGCAGTCCACGCCACAACCGTCACGCCTCCGACCGCATCTGGGGTCCGCGATCCTGAGAGTGGCGTGCTCAACGGGCCCGAGATTGCCGCATACGCCCTCGCCCTCGCGGACGCAATAGGGGAAGTGCTCGACGGCAATGACGTACCCCTGATCCTCGGCGGCGATTGCAGCGTCCTCCTCGGCGGGGCGCTGGCGCTGAGCCGCCGCGGGCGCGCCGGGCTCCTGTTCCTAGACGGACACGCTGACTTCTACCAGCCGTCGGCCGAGGCCTCCGGCGAGGCGGCGTCGATGGACCTCGCCCTGGCCACCGGCCACGGGCCACCAACCGTCGGAGACCTCGAGGGCCGCTCGCCGCTGGTTCGGACAGAGGACGCCGTCATCGTCGGCTTCCGCGATGCTGAGGAGCAGGCGCGTGACGGCAGCCAGCCGCTTCCCAGTGAGCTCCTCGCGCTTGATTTCACAGCAGTCCGCGCGGCTGGCGCGTCCGCGGCTGCGGAGCGTGCCCTCGCACACCTGGCGCGCGAGGGTGCCCCCGACAAGTTCTGGGTCCACGTCGACGCGGACGTCCTAGACGACGCGGTGATGCCCGCTGTCGACTATCGCCAACCCGGCGGCCTGTCCCCCGACGAGCTTGCGACCCTCCTCGCCGCGGCGATGGCGACCGGCCGCGTCGCGGGCGTCGAAGTTACGATCTACAACCCGGTGCTCGACCCCGATGGAATCGCCGGCGCTGTGCTCACCGGCGTGCTCGCACGGGGCCTCAGCTCTTCATGAGATCGGGCGACCCCGCGGCCACCACCCCCCTCTTCGAGAAATCGAGACCCTAGCCGCCGCCCGGCATTCCGCAACTCCTGTCCTCAGCCGAGGCATCCAACTGCATATAGCGGAGGGGGTGGGATTCGAACCCACGGTAGACCCTAAGGCCCACAACGGTTTTCGAGACCACCACGGTTACACACATTCTCCCTGCAAATCGGGCCATTCGCGATTCTCGTGCGCCTCGATTTGCGCCAGTCTTCAAGGAAGCTCCATGTCGCCGCTTGGCCTCGTAGGGTTGATTCGTGCCGCGGATCAGCTCCTTCTACGGGATTACGATCTTGATGTTCTGGAACGAGGGCCAGCATGCGCGCCCACACTTCCACGCTCGCTACGCGGGTAAGGGCGCCTCGATCGATCTCGAGGGCAACCTGATCGCGGGCTCGCTTCCCGGGCGTGCCCTCAGGCTGGTGGCTGAGTGGGCCCAGCTACACCACGAGGAGCTGCTGACCAACTGGGAGCGTGCTCGTCGAGAGCAGTCGCTCCAGAAGATCGACCCGCTTCCGTAGCATTACCTTCATGAAGCAGCTCGTCGATGTAACCGCGGTCGAGGTGATCGGTGATCACCGGCTGCGGTTGACGTTCGAGGACGGAACCGTCGGGGATGTCGATTTCAGCGCCCGCGAGTGGCGCGGCGTGCTTGAACCGTTGCGCGACCCAGCCTTCTTTGCGCGCGTCGGCGTCGATCCGGAATCGGGCACGATCAGCTGGCCCAATGACCTTGACCTGGCGCCCGAGCCGCTTTACGAGGAGGCCCGGCGCAATATCGTCGAGCCGGCATCCGGCAGGCGCTGAGCTTTCGCCGGCGGACTCCGTGAAGTCCACCGATTGCTCCGTGCCATTCTGAGCGGATACTTGAGGGGTGGAAACGACTCCAGCTGGGGAGAGCTGGCTCGCCGACGAGGCGCCACCACCCGCAGGGGGGAGCCCGGGCGGCCTGGTCGGAGCTGGTCGGAGACCTTCTCGCGCTACATGCGGCAATCTGCCGAGGACCAGGTAGTCGACCCGCCGGGCTCCGAGGTCGAGCTGCCATGGTCCTTCGGTTAGCCTTGCGCCAGAGTCTTCGATGGAGGAGCTGGATGTCCGGTGCAACAGCCAAGAAGCCACGACTTCCTCCCCGCTGGTTCATCCACCTCTTCTGGATCACCCACCGGTGGCTCTACCGAATGAGCGGTGGCCGATTGGGGTTGTGGCGGCCGAAGCCCGGCAAGTGGGGCGCAATGCGGCTCACCACCATCGGACGGCGGACGGGCCGGGAGCGCCCGGTGATCGTCGGCTACTTCGAAGATGGCCCGAACCTGGTCGCCCTGGCCATGAACGGCTGGGGTGACGGCGAGCCGGCGTGGTGGTTGAACCTCCAGGCCCAACCCGAAGTGCGGGCCGACCTGGTTGGCGGGCCGCGCCTGGTCAGGGCCCGCGCCGCCCGGGGCGAGGAGCGCGAACGCCTTTGGGACCAGTGGCGTCAGATCGACAAGGACCTCGACGCCTACGCCACGCGCCGCTCCATGGAGACCGCGGTGGTGATCCTGGAACCACGGCGTAGGCTGCCAGAACCTCCCGCGGTGCCGCAAGGCACTCCCGCCTCGGACGACAAGCAGGCGCGAGACGTGCGCGCCCCAGATTGACCGCGAGGAGGCGCGGCCGTCTGCTCGTGGGTCTCGATCACGCGGCTGCTCCCCTTCGCGCAAAGCGGCAGGGCGCCCGGCGCTCGACGCTCGTGTCGGCTCATGCGTGCGCCTCGCCGCGAGCTACAACCAGATTCGGCGACGGGGCGCGAGATCGGGGAATCCCAGCCGAGAACCACCCTTTACTCGGCCAGCTTCCGGCGCAGCGATCCCGGTCTCAAGTGGCCGCTTTGCAGGGACTTTCGAGCGAAACAACGGAGGGGGTGGGATTCGAACCCACGGTAGACCCTAAGGCCCACAACGGTTTTCGAGACCGCCCCGGTTTCATGCTTTCTGCCTGTAAATCGCGCTTTCGAGATTCTCTTGCGCCTCGATTTGCGCCAGTTTCGCGCGACTCGAGAGATAGCGTCCTGTTCTGGCGCAACTGGCGGCCAGGCGAGCCCCTCCTGTCAGGTGTGGTAGGTCGGGATCTGGCTCCCTGACGCATGCTGGAGGTGTGCGGGGCCGCATACGCTTGCCTGCCGACTGTTTCTCTGCCGCCTCGGGCTCGCTACCGTTTGGCCTATGAGTAGCCAGCGAGTCGCCGGTGGGGTAGTGCACAAGATGCCTGCAGACCTGCGCAAGGCACTGATCGCCAATACCACGGCGCTCGACGCGTGGAAGGACATCACACCCTTGGCCCGCAACGAGTTCATCTGCTGGGTCGAGGGTGCCAAGCAGGAGATGACCCGAGCAGCGCCGCATTCGCCGGACCCAGGAGGAGCTCTGAGGAAGGCCAGCGCCGGCCCTGCTGCTGGCCTGGATGCAAGCACCGCGAGCGCACCGGCAGGTAGAGACCGGCGCGAGAGGCGCCAATCAACCCTGGCCCGGGCAGGTGCGCGGCGGATCTGGCGCGTGCGTCACTGCTCGGTGCGGAACGCCCGACTCCCCCTGGCGATGGTGGAGCACCTCCTGGCCCACCCGGTCGAGCCGACGGCGGCGATCCCGGCCACCCGCGAGCCGGAGCTGCGTCCGGTCGCGGGCCGGATGTACGAGAGCTACCGCGAGTGGGTGGTGGCGGGTGATCCGCCGCGGTGTGGAAAGCGGCGAGTTCCGCCAGGTGGACCCCGACCAGGTCGCCGACCTAGCGATGGCACTGTTCGACGCGACTGGGCGTACCGCGACGTCTGATCCGCGACCCGGCGATGAACCTGGAGAACGCGCGCCGGCTCGCAGCCAAGCGCCTCGGCGCCGAATTGGGGGTTGATCCCGCGGCGCTCACCGCATAAGCTGAACCGCGGTTCAGCTTTCAAGGAGAAGAGCGACTGGCGAGGTGAGCCCTCGGCCTCAGATCGATCACGTCAGGCGACCCCAGATCCTCGCCGCAGCGGCCGAGGTGATCGTCGAGCGCGGGCTCGTCAAGACGCGGATCGCGGACGTCGCCGAACGAGCGGGCACCAGCCCACCGGCGGTGCTCTATTGGTTCCGGTCGAAGGACGAGTTGCTCGCCGAGGCGCTGACGGTCGACGAGGAGCGCTTCTACGTCGAGATGCGCGAACGCATTCACCTGCTGGAGCGCCCGCGCGACCAGTTGCGGTTCATGATCGAGGCTTCAGCCGAGGAGTACGACTGGACCCTCTGGATCGAGCTTTGGGCCCGCGCTCTTCGTGATCCCGCATCGCGACAAGCTCGTCAGCGACTGGACAACCGCTGGCGCCAGGAGATCGCGGCCGTGATCCGAGCCGGGCAGGGGGCGGGTGAGTTCGGTGACGCCGATGCCGACGAGGTGGCTCTGCTGCTCGGCTCGCTCCTCGACGGACTCGCCGTCCAGGCGACGCTGCATGACCCAGATGTAGCTCGCGAGCGGATGCTTCGCTGTGCGCTCGAGATGGCCGAATCGCTCCTCGACTGTGAGTTGGGGGCGACGGCCTACGAGACCGCGGCATCGGGCGCAGCAAAATACGCTGTCCGTGAGACCGTGCCCCACCTCGCGGACACCGAACTCAGGAGGGAACTCGAATGACGCACCACCCGAAGGAACGGCCGAACTCCCTGAGCAGGCGCAGTTTCTTGCTACGAAGCGGAGGTGCCGCCGTGGCCCTCTCCGCTGCAGGCCCTCTGCTCGCCGCCTGCGGCAACTCGACCAGCGTCTCCGAGAGCACAGGCACGGGCGGCGAACTCCTCGGGCCGGGCGGCCTGCCGCTCGCGAGGCCCGACAGGCGCGTGACCCTGCCGCGTTGGGAGGATCCCATCAAGTCGGGGCTCGCGCCGGAGACAGGCGGGACGTTCACCGTCTTCAACTACCCCTCCTACCTCTACAAGAAGGTCCTCACGGAGTTCGGGGCCAAGTACGGCGTCGACGTTCAATACACGCCGTTCGACAACGTCAACTCCGGAATCCAGCGGCTTGCCTCCGGAGCGGTCACGCCCGACGTGATGGAGATCACGCCGGACACGCTCGATATCGGCGTTGCCGGCAAGCTGATCAAGCCGCTCAACCTCGACTACATCCCGAACCTCCAGAAGAACGTCTGGCCGCAGCTCGCCGACCCGTTCTACGACGGCGAGTCGCGCTACACCGTTCCCTACACCGTCTACGCCACCGGCATCGCCTGGCGGGCGGACAAGATCAAAGAGGACATCGCCGGCATGAACCAGCCGTGGGACATCTTCTGGGAGTCTGAGGCGTACAAGGGCAAGGTGGGGCTCCTCTCCGAGAACCGGGAGACGATCGGCATGGCGCTCCTGCGCAAGGGGATCACGGACATCAACACCGAGGATCCCGCGCTCGTGAACCAGGCAGTGTCCGACCTCAAGCAGCTCTCCGGCATCTGCAACATCAAGGTGGACGACCTCCAGTACCAGACAGTCCCGGAGGGGTCGAGTTGGCTCCACCAGGCGTGGTCCGGGGACATGATCGCGGGCTACATCTACTACCTCCCAAAGGGAACGCCAGCGAGCGCCCTCGCATTCTGGAAGGCACCCAAGGGCAAGGTGCCGATCCAGAGTGACTGCTTCGCGATTTGCTCGACCACGAAGAAGCCGGTGCTCTCGCATCTCTTCCTCAACTACCTCCTCGACAACGGCGTCGCCTATCAGAACTTCGTCGACTTCAACGGGTATCAGCCCCCGCTGAACGAGATCGACCCGAGCACCCTGGTGCAGAAGGGAGTCGTGCCCGAGAACCTGGCGAACAGCGTTCTGACGAACGATGATCTCGGGCCCGACTCGCTGCAGTACGGGACGCTCACCTCTCAGGGACAGCAGCTGTGGCAGAACGGCTACTCGGACTTCCTCGCCGGAGGCGGGAGTTGACGGGTCCAGGGCGCGAGCGTTAGGGCGTCGTGTACCGGCGCTGGTTGTGGCCCGCTCTTGCGCTCCCGGGCGTTCTCTGGCTAGTTCTCCTCTTCCTCGTTCCGTTCTATGCGGTCCTCGGGGTCGCGTTTGGAACGGTCGACCCGATCCTCTTCCAGCCGGTCCCCATCTGGAACCCGCTCGAATGGAACGTCGGTTGGCTCAGCGAGGTCCTCGGTCGGCTCGCCCCGGGAGGAATCTGGTTCGACGTCGAGGTCAGGACGATCGTCTACGTCCTCATCTCCCTGGCCCTCTGCCTGCTGATCGGGTATCCGGTCGCCTACTACACGGCTCGGCACGCGGGGCGGTGGAAAGGCCTCATTCTCATCCTGCTCATCCTTCCCCTCTGGGTCAGCTACATGATGCGAATGCTCGCCTGGGTGAATCTCCTGCAGGAGGACGGCTACGTGAACAGCTTCCTGACGTTCACCCACGTGCTCAGCCAGCCGCGTGACTGGCTCGGCGGGCGCGCCTCGACCGTCATCTTCGCCCTCGTCTACGGCTACATCCCGTACCTGATCCTGCCACTCTTTGCCGCGCTCGATCGGATCGACCGCAGCCACCTGGAAGCGGCACGTGACCTCGGTGCGAGCCCCTGGTCCGCGTTTCGCTCGGTCACCCTCCCGCTCTCGAAGACCGGCATCCTGGGGGGCGCCGTCCTCATCACGCTACCGATGTTCGGCGACTACTACACGCCGAACATCGTCTCGGGCTCGCCGACGACGTCGCTGATCGGCAACCAGATCGACCTCTACTTCCACGGCGGCCCGCAGCCGACGATCGGCGCCGCGCTCACGATCGTGCTTGCCGCCTTCCTGACAATCCTCATGTTCTACTACCTGCGGAGCATCCATCGCGCCCAACGCGAGGCCGGGACGGTGGGGGCGGTATGACGGCCGTTGCCGAGCCGCGAGCGAGGCCGCAGCGAACAAGGCCGCAGCCCTCGAGCTTGACCCGCTTGCGCGGCTGGTTCCGCAACCCATGGGGAAAGCCGCGCTTCCTGGTGGCCGTCACCTGGGCCTACATCGTGTGGTCGATCGTGCCGGTGCTGATCGCGGTGCAGTTCTCCTTCAATTCGACCCGCTCGCGCACGGTCTTCGACTCCTTCTCGACACGCTGGTACTCGGGGGATCCAGTGGACTCGGTCTTGCACGACCCGACCCTTCGGAATTCGCTTGTTCAGAGCTTCAAGCTGGCGGCAGCGGACGTTCTCATCGCTGTCCCGATCGGGGTTTTGCTCGCCCTCGGTCTCGCCCGCTGGCGCGGTCGCGGCTCCGGCACCTCCAACTTCATCATGCTTTTTCCGTTGGTCACGCCCGAGATCGTCATGGGCGTGTCGCTCCTCCTCGTCTTCAGCCACATCTTCACCTTCGTTCAGACGGGAACGGTCGCCCAGATCCTCGGCCACGTGACCTTCTCGATCTCCTTCGTGGTCGTGATCGTGCGCGGTCGGCTGTTCTCGATCGGCAAGCAGTACGAGGAGGCCGCCGCCGATCTCGGGGCCACGCCGTTCGTCGCGTTGACGCGCGTCCTCCTGCCCTTGCTCACCCCGGCGATCGTCGCCTCGGCCGCCGTGGTGTTCGCCATCTCGGCCGACGACTTCGTCATCAGCCAGTGGCTGTCAAGCGGCGGACCCACGGACACCGTCCCGATCCAGATCTACGCAGCGACGCGCGCCGCGCCGTTACCGTCTGTGAACGCGATCGCAACGATCATGATGGTGTCAACCCTCCTCATTGTCACGGCCGGCTTCCTCCTCTGGCGCGTCTTCACCCGCGGAGAGCGTCGGAGGGGCAAAGCGGCGGAGGACTTCGGCGGCGCCTTCAACCTCAACTAGTTTCGGGAGACCAATGGCACGCGGCGAAATCGAATTGGACAAGCTGACCAAGCAGTTCGCCGAGGTGACCGCGGTGGACGGCATCGATCTCCACATCCCGGATGGTGAGTTCTTCTCGCTCCTCGGGCCTTCCGGCTGCGGGAAGACGACCACTCTGCGAATGATCGCCGGCTTCGAGCAACCGACTTCCGGCGAGATCCTCCTGGACGGCACAGACGTTGCCTACACGCCGCCTCACCAGCGCAACGTCAACACCGTGTTCCAGAACTACGCGCTCTTCCCGCACCTGAACGTCTACGACAACATCGCCTTCGGGCTGAAGCAGGCGAAGCGGCCGAAAGCCGAGATCAGCGAGCGCGTCGGCAAGGCGCTTGAGCTCGTCCAGCTTCCGGGCTACGGGAGGCGCAAGTCGAACCAGCTCTCGGGCGGGCAGCAGCAGCGCGTTGCCTTAGCGCGCGCTCTCGTCCTCAACCCGGCCGTGCTCCTTTTGGACGAGCCGCTCGGCGCCCTCGATGCGAAGCTCCGCAAGGACCTCCAGATCGAGCTCAAGTCGCTCCAGCAGGAGGTCGGCATCACGTTCCTCTACGTCACCCACGACCAGGAGGAGGCGCTCACGATGAGCGACCGCCTTGCGGTCATGAAAGGTGGGCACATCGAGCAGGTCGGGGCGCCTCAGGACGTCTACGAGGATCCCGAGACGCTCTACGTCGCCGATTTCCTCGGCGTGTCGAACCTCATGCAGGCCACCATCGTCAGTGCCGGCACGAGCGCCTGCCGCGTCGCGCTGGACGGCTACGAGCTCGAGACGCGCGGAACGGACCGCGACGTCACGGAGGAGGCGAGGATCGTCATCCGACCGGAGCGCATCGAGCTCGAAGAGCACGGGTCTCCGTCGGGGCCGAACCGCATCCCGGCCATGGTGGAGCGCGTCGTCTTCGTGGGCTCGGTGATCCAGGTGATCGTCCGGGCCGCCACCGGGGAAGCGCTCGAGGCGCTCGTTCAGAACACCGGCGGCGGAATCCCTTACGAGCAGGGCACCCCGGTGCAGCTCCACCTACCCGTGGACGCGCTGCGCGTCCTCCCTTCGGGGACCGGCGATGCGCCTTCCCTCAAGGGTGATGAGACTGTCGCCGCGGGCTGAGCTCAGCGCGGCGCCTTGCCGAGCGCGGGCATGTAGGACTCCTGCTCGAGGTCGCGCGCCGGCGCTCGATTTCTAAGCCGCGAGGCGGAGCGGCGAGACTGGCGCCAAAAGTCCGCAAGCAATCCTGGCGGCTGCGGCCGATGGCGATGCCGCGCGGCGACTATCCGCTCGAGGGCCCACCGGGGAACAGGACACTGGTCATCTACGCCGCCGAGGACGAGTTCTTCCAGCCGGAATTCGAGCGGTTCATGGCAAGTGAGGTCCTCGAGATCGAGCCGATCGAGATTGCCGGCGGCCACTTCCCGATGGTCAAGGACCCCGCGGCGCTCGCCGAGCTGCTCGATCGCGTCGGGTCCGGCTAAGAGCGCCGGGCATCCGGGCGCCGACGGATCCGGCCGCCGTACATCGGCAGCTCCGGTCCAGCGCCGTCCAGTGAGTCGAGCTGCTCCCACATCCGCGACACGCCAGCGACGCCGAAGCTCCGCACCCGCTCCACGGCATGGAGATCGAGCACGTCGGTGAGCAGCTCCTCCCCCTCCCCGGCCTGGACTCGCACCAGTCCCTCGGGGTCCACGACCAGGCTTCGCCCCAGCGCCACCGGCTGCGCGGCGTTGACGTTGACGACGTAGAGCTGGTTGAAGATCGCGTTGGCCCGAGCGGCGATCAGCTCGGCCTCGCGGTCGGAGGTCGGCGTGAGCGTGGGCTGGATCACCACCTCCGCTCCGAGCCAGGCGAGCTGGCGGATCACCTCGGGAAACGAGCCGTCGTAACAGATCGCCAGGCCGAGCCGGCAGACGCCCGGAATGTCGAAGGTGACGAAGCCGTCGCCCGGAACGGAGTGCTCGGTCGGACGCCAGGGGAAGACCTTGCGGTAGCGAGCGGCGAGCTCGCCCTTCGGAGAGACGACGACCGCGGTGTTGTGGATGTGGCCCTCGTCGGAGCGCTCGTAGACCGAGCCGGCGGCGATCCAAAGCTTCGAGGCGCGGGCGATCTCGCCGAGCCGTTCGGTGAGGGGGCCGGGGAGGGACACTGCGACCGAATCGGCGTAGCCGTCGGACTCGTCGAGCGGCTCCGGCAGGGCCGAGAGGTGAAGCTCCGGCAGCACGAGGAGCTGGGCGTGAGGCACGGTAGCCATGACGGCGGGGGCCTGCTTGGCGAGAAGGTCCAGGGTTGCGTCGGGATCGCGCGCGATCGGCGCCGTCTGCATCGCGGCGATCGAGAGCGTCCTCATCCGGGCCTCAGCCGGCATGACTGTGTTGGGTTCTCGGCTTGGAGCTGAATTGCGTCGCCCCACCAGCCTACGCGAGAGATCAGTCACGACCCAGGTCGAGCGTCGGCGTAAGAGCGGAGGGGGTGGGATTCGAACCCACGGTAGACCCTAAGGCCCACAACGGTTTTCGAGACCGCCCCGGACACACCCTTTATGCCTGCAAATCGGCACATTCGGATTTCTCGTGCGCCTCGATTTGCGCCAGTTATCGAGCGAGTCTCCATCGCCAGCCAACCTATGCTGCGCTGCGCCAGCAGAGGTGCGAGGAGTCCAGCGCTTCTGCCCATCGCAAAGGAGGAGCGGCATCCGGCGCAGCCCGAATAGGAAGCTGCCGAAGCGTGGGACTCCGCCGGCTCAGCTCTCGCTGGCCTTTCCCCTCCGCTGCAGCCGTGCCAACCCCCGGAAAAGGCCGGGAGCGCGCCGAGCCGCGCTGCGAGCGATGCGATCGGAGCCGGTCGCCTCGTGCCGGGAATCGATGAGTGGACCGCCGTCACCGGTAGCTGCCTCGGTAACCCGGTAGATGCGCCACTCCCCTGGAACCCCCTTGAGCTTGTGGCTTCCGGCTTCAACGAATCTGAGGTGCGACCCCACCACCAGATCGCGCACGGTGCTCGAAACGAGAATCTCTGAGGGCTTCGCCATCCCACCGATCCGGGCGGCGATGTTCACGGCCATGCCGGTGATGTCGTCGCCGATCACCTCGCACTCGCCGGTATGAATCCCGATCCGCAGCTCCAAGCCGGGCTCGCGGATCGCTTCCCTGACGGCCTCGGCGCAGTCAACGGCGCGGGCGGGTCCGTCGAAGGTGGCGAGGAAGCCGTCGCCCGTTTGCTTCAACTCCCGCCCGCCGAAGCGGGGGAGCTCTTGTCGAACGATCGTGTCGTGGCGCTCTCGGAGAGCCTTCCAGGCGTTGTCCCCAATTGCTGCGCCTCGCTCGGTGGAGCCGACGATGTCGGTAAGCATGACCGTCGCCAACACCCGGTCCGTCGATGAGGAATGGCGTTCGCCGGTTAGGAACTCTTCGATCTCATCCGCGACACCCTTGATGTCACCTCCGGCAGGGGCATGGTCTTGCCCAGGCAGCTCGACCAGACGCGCGCCGTCGATGTGGCTCGCGAGGTAGCGTGATCCTTCGACCGGGATGGCGCTGTCTCGGTGGGCCAGTACCAAGGTCGGGACATCGACGGTGGGGACTACAGCGCGGACATCGGAGTTCGTGATCGCATCCCAGAGGGCGCCCGCCATCGCCGGGCTCAGAGCCGCGCGCTCGTACGCTCCCCACATGCGCTTGGTCAACTCGCTCCCGGCCTTCGACGGGGCGGCCCACGTCAGGGTGCGACCCTCGCCCCAATGCTCGATGGCATCGCGGTGCTTGCGGTCCAGTTCAAGCCACTTCTCCCCGCCGGGGTTCTCCTCCACATCGAGAAGGCCGGATACCCAGGTCTCATACATGACGACGGCACGAGTCCGCTCCGGATAGGTGGCGGCGAACAGCGCTGCGATCAATCCGCCCTCCGAATAGCCGACGACCGCGGCCTCCTCGCAGCCGACGGCGTCCATCACTGCACGGACGTCATCCATCCGCTCGTCGAACGTGGGAGCCGCGCCGACCGGGTCCGATAGGCCGGTGCCGCGCTTGTCGAACACGATCACCCGGGAAAAAGATGCGAGACGTCTGAGCAGCGAGGTGAATGCCGGGTCGGTCCACTGGAAGTCGAGATGCGAGACGAAGCCGTAGACGAAGACCAGGTCGAAATCTCCTGCGCCGAATACCTGGAAGGCGATGCTGACATCGCCACTCTTGGTGTACTGAGTCTTCGGTTGCATGGTTAGAGGGCGGTCGCCCGGAGCCCCAAGCCTACGCCGCAGGCCTAGGGGGAGCCGAAGCATTCCTGTGCCGCATGCTTGGCCTCTCCCGGCTCCCCTTCGCGCGAGATGCTCGGCGCCCGTTATCGGTCGAGCTGCGCGAAGCCGGGCCGCGACCCGCTTGATCGATCGCGTTTCGGGATTCGAGACTCGGGCAGGTGACGCGGCAGCGCGACCGTGTCAGGGAGTCCGAACCGACGATGCGGATCTAAGCCAGCGAGCGGTCGGCGTCGCGGAGCAATTCCGCCACGACGTCCGCAGCAGCCTTGCCGCGGGCCTCGGCGATCCGCTCGAGCCGCTTCGCATCTTCACCTTCGACGCCGACGAGGACGATCAGCTTCGCGTCCGGGTCGCCGTCGTGGTATTGGACGTAGCGCGGATCCAGCTTCGCCAGATCGGCGTCGAAATCGCCGGGGCTTGGATCTGGATCTGTCCAGGGATCTGCGCTCATGACTTCGGAGCAAGGATCTTACGCTCGGCCTCCGTCGAGCTCCAGCCGGTCACGATCACCCACGTGGTGGGATCGACCGTCCGCTCGATGACGAGAGTCAGCCGGCGGCCTCCGTCCGTTGCGCCGATTAGCAGCACGCGCTTCCCCGGATCGATGTCCCCGCGTGGGTTCCGGACCGTGACGTGCCGGTTGCGAGGCAGCTGCTCCGCCTCCCGCGCGGAGATGTCCCGCGCCCCGAGCTTGTCGAGCGCGAGGTCGGTGGCGAGCAGCTGATGGATGACATCGCGTGCCACGCGCCACGGTCTACAGGCGCCTTCCGACGGAGCCAGCGTTCTCAGCCATGTATTTTGGGGGACGTGCGGTCTTAAGGGCCTCGACAAGACCGCAGGTTTCCGCTGCAAATCGGCTGTCGTGCGCCACCCCTGCGCCAGTTGCTGGCGATCTCAGGTGAGGTCGTGCGACCGTTCCCCCCCGCTACGAAACCGCCGCGTTTCCAGGACTTTCGCTGCTAGCGGAGGGGGTGGGATTCGAACCCACGGTAGACCCTAAGGCCCACAACGGTTTTCGGTAGAGCCGCGCCCCGATCAACCCGGCCGGAAAGCCCCACAGAGCCACCTCTTGTACGAGACGACGGTCGCCCCCCACCCGCTCCCACCTTCGACTGGTAATAGCCACCGCTGCGAGGACAGCGAAGACGTAGGCCAGGCCATAGGCGTGAATCTCGAACGGCCCGAGATGGAATCCGCTGCTCGAAGGGCTGGGGATTGAGGCGGTCAACGCTCGGGAACGGTAAGACAGGCTGTAATGGGCCGCATGGGATGCAGTAGCTCCGCCCCTGTCCCGTTAGCGGAACGCGAGGTAGGGGTTGCTTGGCTCGTCGACCTGAGTGATCGACTCGGCGTCGACGACGAGTCTGCCGTCGCGCTTAGCCAGCGCTCCATCGACCTCGAGCCAGTCGTCCTTGATGAATCTGCCCTTTGCCAGGGTCGGATAGATGCTCACCGAGATCGGGATCGCGTCGGCGATGCAGCAGGTGATGTAGAAGCGGCCGAGCTGGAACGGCTCGCTTGGGGAGCGATTGGACTTCATCACCAGTCCGGTGAGGGAGACCTGCTGGCCCGGCAGGCGGGAGCGCTCGGTCTGGGGGACGGTTCCGCAGGCGACCCGGACCTCGAGCCGGCCCGAGAGGGTCCTGAGCTCACCGAGCATCGCCCGCAGTAGGGTCGTCTTGCCGCCCCCATTCGGCCCGAGGAGCGCCAGCCGCCGGCCCACAGTGAGGTTGAACGAGACCTCCGAGATCGCGGGGCTGCCGTCGTAGCCGGTGGCAAAGTCGGAGGCCGTGACGAGGTCGCTCATCGAAGCCCGGCTATCTGGCAGCCGCGCGCCCCGCCTGTGAATCCACGCACCATCGCGTCGGCATTTGCCTGCTCCATCTGCAAGTAGGTGGCGCCGTCGGAGCCGGCGGGGCCGAGTGTGTCGCCGTAGAGGGTGTGGTCGGCCGAGGCGCCGGTGTCACGGGCGATCGCCTGGGCGAGCTTCGGGCTCAGCGAGCTCTCCGGAAAGACCGCCCGGACGCCCTCCGCTTCGATCAACTTCGCGAGATCACTGAGGTCCTTCGCCGACGGCTGGGCCTGGGTCGTCTGCGACGGGATGACTGCGCCGATGATCCTGATCCCGTAGCGACGGGCGAAATAGCCGAATGCGTCGTGGTCGGTGACCAGCTTGCGATCGCCCTCGGGAACCGAACGCATGCAGGCCGAGATCCCCATGTCGAGTCTCCGCAGCTTGGCCAGATAGGCGTCCGCGTTTCGCCTAAAGACCGAGCGCTCCGACGGCTCGGCCCGGGCCAGGCTTCGCTCGATCGTTCGCGCCGCCGCCTGGGCGTTGCGCGGGTCATGCCACCAGTGCGGGTCATACCTGGAGGCTTCGGCACCCTCAGACTCACCGGGCAGCTTCACCGGAGCCGAGCCTCCGAGGTCGACAACGGCGGCGTCGCTGCCACTGTCGGATATGACCTTCTCGATCCATGAGTCGAGGTTGTCGCCGCTGGCGAAGACCAGGCCGGCGTCGGCGGCGCCCTCGACGTCCGAGGGCCGGGGCTCATAGTCGTGGGGGTCGGTGTTGGGTTGGAGGATCTGGTCGACCGAGACGGCGCCGCCGCCGACCTCGCGGACGAAATCGCCGATCTGGGTCGTGGTCGCGACCACCTTCAGCTGTGCGTTGCCGTCCGAGCCAGAGCCGCATCCGACCGCCACCAAGAGGGCCCCCGCCACAGTCGCCGCGACAGCGGCCCAGCGGCCGCGGAGGGGGACCACTCGACCGGCGGCGCCGATTGCGAAGACCACCCCCGAGACGACTGCGATCGTGGCCCCGGGAGGCGCGTCGGTCTTGACCGAGAGCCAGAGCCCGACCGTCCCCTCGAGCGCGACCAGGCCAACGCTGCCGAGCTGCCAGGTCGTCAGCCGTTCGGTCCAGAGACGCACCGTCGCCGCCGGAACGACGAAGAGGGCGGAGACGAGCAGTGCGCCGACAACCGACAGCGCCGCGGTGCTCGCGAGTGCAATCAGCCCGAGAAGGGCAAGCTCGAGGGTTCGCGAGCCGGATCGGACCGATCCCGCCGCGACGGGATCGAAACCTGCGGCAAGCCATCTTTGGCCGAGGAGGACGGTCGCGGCCACCGCCGCAGTCGCGGCCACCGCCGCGAGGGTGATGTCCCTGCCGTCGATCAGCAGCAGGCTGCCGAAGAGGAGCGTCTCGATGTTTGCAGCCGACTGGAAGAC
This sequence comes from uncultured Actinomycetes bacterium, assembly GCA_963840235.1. Taxonomy (GTDB): domain Bacteria; phylum Actinomycetota; class Thermoleophilia; order Solirubrobacterales; family 70-9; genus JBBRHQ01. Next base: position 195,049 of record CAWIYC010000001.1, on the reverse strand, counting down.
GTCGCTGGCGAGGATGACACCCGCGGCGAGGAAGCCGACCAGCACCATCGCGGTGAGGCTGTCGTAGGAGACGCCCCGGCGGCGCGAGAGAGCGGATGTCAGGACGCTGAAGACGACGGCGGCCCCGAATGCTCCGAGTGGAGCGGCGAACCCGAGGCCGTCGGCGAGCACGAGACCGGGGAAGGCCGCGGTGCCGACCGCGTGAGAGAAGAAGGCGAGGCCTCGCAGGACGACCCACGTTCCCAGCAGGCCGGCGGGGATCGCGAGGAGAAGAACCTCGAGCAATCCGCGCTGAACGAAGGGCAGTTGGAAGGGTTCAAGCACCGGCAGGGTGAGTGCTTCGTCGGCGAGCGATAACGTAGCTTACAAGAATGAGAACTGTTCTTACTTCCAGACGCGCGTTCGTCATCGTCGTCGCAGCGATCGCTCTGGCAACCGTTGGCGGACTGACGGCGCTCTGGCCCAAGGGTGACATCCCTGGATTGAAATTCACCGAGGGACTGGCGGCCGGGCACACGGACTCGGCTTGGGTGCGGCATGGGTACGGGAACGGGTGCTGACTGACCGCGAGTGACCCCGACTGACCTTCCCCACCACGGCGGTCGGGAATACCGCTTCCCGCTCTGGGAAGCGGTATTCGGCACTATAAGCGGAGGGGGTGGGATTCGAACCCACGGTAGACCCTAAGGCCCACAACGGTTTTCGAGACCGCCCCGTTCAACCACTCCGGCACCCCTCCGGGGAAGTCGGCAGAGGCTAGATGATCGCAACTGCTAGGGCCCGCCGCAGGTCGGTGGCGACCGCTTTGGGCTGCTCGGTCACCTGCTGCCAGGTGTAGCGGCGGACCTCGTGGCCGGCGGCGCGGAGGGCGAGGTCGCGGTCCCGGTCGCGCTGCATCGCTGCCGGGGCCGCATGGGCCCGGAAGCCGTCGAGCTCGACCACGACTCGTTGATTGCCCCAGAGGGCGTCCACCATCAGTCCGGCGACGCTGACGTTCACCTCGGGAAGTGGAATCCCGCGGTCCTCGCAGAGGGCGAGGAATCGCTCTTCGAGGGCGCTGAGGGTGCGGGCGAGGCGGGGTGTGAAGCGCAAGTGCCCGCCGCAGCGCGGCGCTGCCGCGACGGCCCCGGCCGAGTTGGGCGCCGACCGAGGCGAGGTCGAGCAGGTGCAGGTACTCGGCCTCGGCGACGAGGCGACGCAGACGGGAATGTGGCAGGTGGGAGGCGACGTCGAAGAGGGTCCAGGCGACGGTGGTCACCGGCAGGCCGCGGTGGCGGACGGCGTCGAGTCGGCGGGGATGGTGGACGCGACGCCGCGATTGGATCTGGCCCGGGAGCCGGTCGAAACGTTGACCAGTGCCGATCGCTCGCAGTGAAGCCGCCGCCAGTTCAAGGCAGACCCGTGGCTGAGGACGGCACCCGGCACGGCATGCAGGAGGCCGGCTACCAGATGCCCGTCGGGCGGGACGGCCGAGTGCCCAACTGCGTGACGCCGGATGGATCCGTGCAGGCGCCCTTCCGCGACCCAGCGCTCAAGTGTGGAGTCGCTGACTCCGCAGGCCCGGATCTGGCCGCGACCGAGGACTCCCCACTGCCTGGCAGCCGCAGCCGCCACCCGAACTGAAGCCATTTCTGCCCGAGGGGTGGGGGAAATTGGCGACAGTTCGGGCACGGAGCCAGGGTGGCGGCCCGGGGCGCGCTTGAGGCGACCTCTTTGGGTCGTTTCACGCGCAGCCAGGCGACGACTCGAGTCAGGGCAAGCTCGGGGGGACCCAGGATCCCGAAGAGCGGAGAGGGTGGGATTCGAACCCACGAGGCAGGAAATCCCGCCCACGCGATTTCCAGTCGCGCTCCTTAAGCCACTCGGACACCTCTCCGGGGCCACAAGCGTAGCCGCAATCGGCGCCTCTCAGGGCCCACGACGACAGCCGCGGGGAGGGTCAGCGGCGCTCGGCGAAGAAGCGCTCGAGGAGGCCAGCGCACTCCTCGACGAGGACGCCGCCGGTGACCTCGGGGTGGTGGTTCAGGGCGGGTTCGGCGAGGACATTGAGGACGCTTCCGGCAGCCCCGGCCTTCGGGTCCCAGGCACCGAATACGACCGACGGGACGCGGGCGAGGACGATCGCCCCGGCGCACATCGCGCAGGGCTCGAGGGTGACGTAGAGGGTCGTCAGCGGCAGGCGCCAGCCGCCCAGCGCCTCGGCGGCGGCACGGATCGCCAGCAGCTCCGCGTGGGCCGTGGGGTCGCCGCGCAGCTCGCGCTCGTTGCCGGCGAGCGCGATCGGCTCGCCCTCGACGGCGACCACTGCCCCGATGGGGACGTCGCCGTGGCTCTGGGCCGCGATCGCCTGCCCGATCGCGAGCCGCATCAGCTCCTCGTCGGGAACCTGTGGTGTTCGGGGATCCGCTTGCAACGGTCGGGACTATGGCGGGCCGAAGATCATGGCGGGTTCGCGGGCGGGTCGCAGTTCACGGCAGCTTCCCGGGCGGATGGACCGGTCCGGCGGCCACCCTCGAGCGGCGCTCCACGCGGGCAACTTCGGCGTGGGCGTGGTGTTAGGTCAGTAGCTTGCCCCGTCCAGCGAGCCAGCAGGGATCCATGGGGGCACGTCCTAGATGAGACTACGAACGTTCACGATCGCGGCGCTGACGCTGCCTGCCGCCCTCACTGCCGTGGCGGCGCCGGCCGGTGCCGCGGGTGGGATCTCGGCCGGGAGGCCGACCTTCGTCCCCGGCCAGGTCGTGGTCAAGTTCGAGCACCAGCGGGCCGGCCGGGCTCTGAGGCTGCCGGCCGGTGTCGGCGTCCGCGAGGCCGCGGCTGCGCTGCGCGACAACCCGCACGTCGACTACGCCGTGCCCAACTACGTCGCCCTCGCCTCGGCCACCTTTCCCAACGACCCCGGTACCGCCCCGGGAAACCCCGGGCAGGCCGGTGGCTGGGTCCGCAAACAGTGGAACTTCCTGCCCTGCGGGACTCTCTGCGACCCCACGGCCGACAAGGCGCAGCACCAGTCGCGCGGGGGCATCGACGCCCCCGGCGCCTGGAGCAACCTGGCGAAGGCGGGACGCGGCGGTGCCTCCGGGGTTCGGATCGCAGTCCTCGACACCGGCGTCGCCTACCGTTCCTACCGCTCGGGGAAGGCCCAGTTCCGGCGCAGCCCCGACTTCGCCGGGAGCCAGTTCGCGGGCGGCCATGACTTCGTCAAGAACGACCCGATCGCGCTCGACGAGAACGGGCACGGGACCCACATCGCCGGCACGATCGGCGAGCGGACCAACAACGGCATCGGCCTCACCGGCCTCGCCTACCGGGCCAAGCTGATCCCGGTGCGGGTGCTGAACAGGCTCGGCCGGGGCCAGTCCGACGACATCGCCCGCGGGATCCGCTTCGCCGCCGACCACCATGCCGACGTGATCAACATGAGCTTCAACTTCGCCTGCGGCTCCAAGGTCAAGCCGGTGGCGGCGGCCGTGCGCTATGCCCACCGCAAGGGCGCGGTCCTGGTCGCCTCGGCGGGCAACATCGGCTCGGAGTCCTGCGTCTCGCCGCCGGCGACGCTCGCCAACGTGATCGGCGTGGCGGGCACGACCGAGGGCGCCTGCCTCGGCGACTACTCGCTCACCGGCGAGGACATCGACCTGTCCGCACCGGGCGGCGGCACCCCGGCCGCGGGCTGCACCTCCGGCGCCTCACGGCCGATCTTCCAGGTGACCCTGCGCGGGGACGACCCCCTCAACTTCGGCCTGCCGCGACACTACATCGGCACCTCGATGGCGGCGGCACACGTCTCGGGCGTGGCGGCGATGGTGATCGCCAGCGGCGTCCTCGGGGGCAGCCCGACGGCCGAGCAGGTCGCCCAGAGGCTGAAGGCGACCGCCCGCGATCTTGGCGCCGGCGGCCGCGACCCCGGTTTCGGCGCCGGCCTGATCGACGCCGCCGCGGCCACGGATCCGAAGCTCTAGCGTCCACGGAACCGCCGGAGGCGCGATTGCGCTCTCATTGTCGAAGGTGTGCGGGACCCCTCAGGGGTTGAAGGTGTCGGGCACCTTGTCAAGACAGCGCATCACCTTGCGCGAGTTGCTCGCCTGACGGTTGCTCACCCTGACCGGCTGCCGACGAAGACCGCGACGTTGAGTGAGCGGGGGCTCGCATACGCGGTTGCATCCGGCGAGAAGGAAGGCGTTGACGTCATTAACCGGGACGGCCGCTACGTCGTGCGGACGATGATCACGCTGCAGGGGGCGTGATGGGAGACCTTGTTCGGGACGCTGCCGAGGAGGAAGCGGCGGGCGCCGGTCATCCCCTTGTTGCCGACGACGATCAGGTCCGCCCCGACCTCCTCGGCGACGTCGAGTATGGCGTCGGCGGGGTCGCCCTCGCGGGCGTGCGTGCGTACCTGCTCGACCCCCGAGTCCTTGGCTTGGGTGGCGGCGCCCTCAAGGGTGATGTTGACGTCCTCGCGAGGGTGGAACTCGTGCCCGACATCGGCCGGGGCGCCCCCCTGCTCCTCCTCGACCCGGCGTTGCGGGACCGGCTCGAAGGCGCTGACGACGTCGAGCTGGGCGCCGGTCAGCTTGGCCAGCCCCGATGCCTGGCGCACCGCGTCGGTGGCGGTGTCGGAGCCATCTGTTCCAACCACTATGCGGCTGAACACTTGCCAGTCTCCTCCTTCATCGATCCCTTGAGCCGGGGGGATACTAACGGGGGAAATGCGTCCCGTGCCAGCCCTTGAAGCCGGCGCCGAGAATCTCCTCCTGGGTGGTGGCCAGGCGAACCGTGCCGATCACGATCGAGGCGAGCAGGCAGGCCACCAGCACGGCCATCGCCACTTTCCACAGCATTGGCATCGGCGCAAGCCTAGAGAGGGGCGACTCCCGGTCCCTGCCAAATAGACTGGCCCGCGAGCCGCACCCCGCCCCGGAGTGGAAACGATGTCAGAAGAGAAATTGCTCGGCAGAGGGCCGATCAGCCCGGTCCTCGAGAAGGTCGCCGACGACGTCTGGGTCCTGCGCGGAGACATCCGCCACGGCATGAACATCTACTTCCTCGAGGAGGATGGCGGGATAGTCCAGTTCGACGCCGGGACCCGGGGAATGGTCAAGGCCAACCGGGCCGTGGCGGAGCGGCTGGGAACGATCAAGCGGATCGTCCTCGGGCACGCCCACGCTGACCATCGCGGCACCGCCTCGGCCATGGGGGTGCCGGTGTTCTGCCATCCCGACGAGATCGCCGACGCCGAGAACGACGCCGCGATACCCGCCTACATGGACCTCTCCCTGGTCGAGGTCGCCCCGGTGCGCTGGATCTACCCGACCCTGCTCAAGCGCTGGGACGGGGGCGCCGTGAGGATCGACGGCACGATCTCCGAGGGCGACGAGGTCGCCGGCTTCCGGGTGATCGACTTTCCCGGCCACGCTCCAGGGCTGATCGGCCTCTGGCGCGAGTCCGACCGGCTGGCGATCGTCAGCGACACCGTCTATTTCGTCGACTCGGCCCGGCTGAAGCCGCTGCCTCCGGGGGAGGCGACCGTCCCCCACCCGGCCTTCGCCTGGAACCACCAGCGGGCAAAGGACTCGCTGCGGAAGCTGGCCGCACTCGACCCGGCGACGGTCTGTGCCGGCCACGCCGAGCCGCTCCGCGGCGCCAGCCTGCGCGGCCACGCTCGAGGCGGCCGCCGAGAAGTACTGAGGCCGCGGGGCTGTCGGGCCGCCCGGCCTCAGCCCCCCTACCGCCTCCGCACGGGGTCGCCGAGGAAACGGGCGGCGAACAGGCCCTGAGTGTCTCCGTTGACGACAAAGCGGCCGCCGACGACGATCCGGCCGTTGGGCTGGATCGCGACGCGGATGAAGGCAAAGCCCGAGGCTCCGAGCAGGAAGAGGCGGGAGCCGCGGTCGGCGAAGCCCTTGTCGACCCTGCCGTCTGCAGTGAAACGGCCGAGCAGCGTTCCCCCGATCACCCCCGGAACGTCGCCCCCGAACCCGGCGACGACGATCTTGCCGTTGCGCTGGAGGGCCACATCGGTGACGTAGGCGAACCCCTGGCGCAGTTTCGATCTGGTCACGCCATCGCCGCCGCCGAAGCCGTGATCGCGCTGGCCGGCACGGGTCAGCCTGGCGACAAAGCCCGACAAGCTAGAACCCCCTGAGCCGCCGACGCCGGCGAGGACGACCTTGCCGCGAGAACCGACCGCGAGGCCGAAGGCGAACGAGACCTTGCCGACATTCAGGTGGGCTTTGCCCCCTGAGCCGAAGCTGGGATCGAGCGTTCCGTTCGCCCGGAAGCGGGCAACAATGGCCTCGCTGTCGGTCGAGGCGCCTAGAGAGCGGCCCCCGGCAACGACGATCTTGCCGTCCTTCTGGATCGCGACATCGAACGCCAGCGTGCTCGAGCCGAGGTGGCTGGTGGCGATCCCGTCCCCGCCGCCAAATGCCGGATCCGGGAGACCGCTCGGCAGGTAGCGGACCACCGCGAGGTCGGTGCTGCCGCCGACGTCACCGCTGCCGGCAACGACGACCTTCCCGTCCTTCTGGACCGCGACCGCGCGGGCGAGAGCGTCGTTTCCGATCGTCGTCGTCGTGCGGCCGTCGCCGTCGAAGCCGTTGTCGAAGGACCCGCTCGCGTCGACCTTGGCGACACCGATCCTGTGGACCGCGCCGCTCTCGCTGTCGGTGGCGATGAAGGTGCTCCCGCCGGGACCGACGGCGATCGCCCCGATCTCGTCGTCGCCGAAGATGTCGCCGACCGAGACATGGTTGAGCGGATCGCCGAAGGAGGTGTCGACGACGCCGTTGCCGCGGAGGCGTCCGAGGGCGAAGTCGTTGATGCCGGCGGCGGCGGTGTCCCCGGCGAGGATGATCCTGCCGCCTGGCGTCAGCCCCAGCCCACCGTAGTTGTCGAGCCCATTCGCGAACGAATCAGAGGGGATGATCCCGAAGTTCAAGGAGCCTGGGCCGAAGCTCGGGTCCGGCGCCCCGGGCCTGCCCGGCTTCCCGAGGGAGGTGGCAGGGATGAGGCCGAGGATGAGGAGAGTCATCCCTGCCAGGGTCGAGAGTGCACGGAGACGCACGGGCAGATCCTAGACCCGCCGCCCCGTGCCCGTCGAGCGGCGCCTGGCTCAGACCGCCGCGCCCTGGCGCTGCCACTCGGCCCTGTGCACGGTGTGGGTCCCCGCCAGGCCCTTCAGCTCGAGCTCGCGGCATTCGCTGAAAACGATCCCCTCGTCGAGGCCGCACTGCTCGTGCAGCGCCTCGGAGACGAGGATCTCGCCACCGCGGGCCTGGGCGGCGATCCGCGCCGCCAGGATCACGTTACGGCCGAAGAAGTCGCCCTCCTCGGCGATCGCCTCGCCGGTGTGGAGGCCGATGCGGACCCGGATCCGCTCATCGGGACGCTCGGCCGCGCGCTCCTCGAAGGCGCGTTGGACCTCGATCGCGCAGCGCAGCGCCCCCACCGGGCTGGGGAAGACGAGCATGAAGCCGTCGCCCTGGTTCTTGACCTCGTATCCGTTGTAGGCGGCGAGCTTGTCGCGGAAGACGGAGTTGTGGTCGCGAAGGACCTGAAGCCAGCGCTCGTCGCCGAGCCGCTCGGTCATCGCGGTCGAGCTCTCGATGTCGCTGAAGAGAATCGTGACGCTTCCGTCCGGGGCGGCGTAGGAGCGGATGTCGGGACGCTCCTGCTCGACCACCCCGATGACGTCGTCGATGGTGCTGTCGGCGTCGATGTCGGTCAGCCCCTGGGCCTCCAGCTTCAGCGCCAGCGCCCTCTCGGAGGTACCCGCCATCCGCAGCCTTTGGGCCGCATCGAGCGAGGTGTCGAGCAGCTCCGCCGCACGCTCCGCGTCGCCGTCGGCGCCGCGCCCGAGCAGGACCCGCGCCAGCTCGATCGAGGACTCGGCCGTGAACGGCCGGTCGCCCATCCGTCGCGACATCGCGATCGCGTCCTCGTAGTCGGAGACGGCGGTGGCGGTGTCCCCGGCGGCCTCCGCCGAGAGGCCCAGGTAGCGGGCAACCGGGCCGCGGGCCGCGGCCGAGCGGCCGGCGACCACCACCAACCCGCGATAGGGAGCCAGCCGTTCGCGCAGGAGCCGTGAGCGCTCGGCGTCGTCGAGGCGGAAGGCGGTGTCGGTCAGGAGCGCGTGGGAGATCGTCCACTGGACGTCCTGGGGGATCCCGGCGAAGTCGTTCTCGGCCAGTTGCTCGAACTCGGCCCGGGCCTCGTCGAGGCGCCCGAGATCGGCGAGGACGGCAGCCTTGGCGACGCTCCAGGCACGCAGCGCCGGGTAGCGCCTGGCGAGCTCGGCGACCGTGTCTGCGATCTCCGCCAGCCGGCCCTGCTGACGGTAGATGGTCAGCGCCTGCACGGCGAAGAACTGCTGCGCCAGGGGCTCGCCGGCGCGCTCGCCTCCGGCCCGCGCCTCGAGCGCGAGCTGCTCGGCCTCCTCGAAGCGCCCGTCGATCATCGCCCGCATCGCGCGCAGGATCGGGATGTGCCAGAGGAAGGTGGGCTGGCGCAGCTCGGTCGCCAGCCGCACGTAGGTGTCGAGGTCGCGGTCGACCGCCGGAATGTCCCCCAGGGCGAGGTGGTTGTTGAGCCGCAGCACGTGCGAGCGGACCTCGAGCTCGCGGTCGCCGAGCTTGCGCGCCAGGCTGATGACCTCGGTGTTCGCCTCGACCCCGTTGCGGGCGGCATCCGGGGTGATGTCGATGAAGTTGGCCCGGCTGAGCGCGTGTGCGAGGGTGCCCTCGTCGCCTAGCCGCCTCGCCATCGCGATCGCCTCGTTGTGGAGGTCGGTCGAGCGGCCCTGGGGGTCTATCCAGTAGTAATCCTGCGCCAGCCAGGAGAGCAGGATCGCCCGCGGCGGGCTGTCGCCGGGCCCAACCACCCCCAGCGCCGCCTCCAGCACCTGCGCCATCCTCTCGTCGAAGCCGCCGACGTCGGCCGTGAACGAGACCCCCACCGCTGCCCGGGTCATCAGCTCCGGGTCCCCGAGGGTTGCCGCCTCGTCGGCAGCGGTCTCGAGGGTCTCCCGGGCCTGACCCAGATGCCCACCTCGCATCCTCGCCTCGCCCAGGGCCAGCAGCAGCAGGCAGCGGCGGCGGCGATCGATGCCGGCGATCTCGCCCGCCTCGAGGGCGCGCCGGTAATGGTCTGCGGCCTCCTCGTAGCCGAGCTGCCCGCTGGCCATCTCGGCCGCCCTCACGGCGTAGTCCACGGCCTTCTCCGGGTCCCCGGCGCCGGCCGCCTCGTTGAAGTGGTGGGCGAGCTCTGCCAGGCGGCGATCGGTTCGTCCGGGCTCGGCGGCGTAGAGCTCCTCCAGGGTCGTCGCGATGCGGCTGTGCAGAGCCGGGCGCTGGGCGGCGCTGAGCTCCTCGTAGAGGGTCTCGCGGACGAGGGCATGGGCGAAGCGGTAGCGGCCGTCGTCGCGGCGGGGGTCGAGGAACTGGGCCCCGACCGCCTCCTCCAGGGCCGCGTCGAGCTCAGGGCGGTCGAGGTCGGCGATCCCCGCGAGTGCCTCCTCGTCGAAGTCCCGACCGATCGCGGCGGCGCTCCGCAGGGCCTGGTTGGCAGAGTCGGAGAGACGATCGAGCCGGCGACCGACGACGTCGCGGACGCCCTGGGGGATCAGGACCCTGTCGTCGCCGTAGCCGTCGAGAGCCCCCTCGCTGGCCAGCAGGCGCACGACTTCGCCGACGAAGAACGGATTGCCCTCGGTCTGCCGGTGCACCTCGGCCACCAGCCCGGCCGGGGCCACGGTCCCGGCGGAGCGCTCAACGTAGCTGGTGATGTCGGCCTCGTCGAGGCCGCGGAGTACGACCCGGCGGCTGCGCTCGAGGCCGGAGAGGTCGCCCAGCACCCGCGAGAGCGGGTGGTGGCGGCCGAGTTCGACGTCGCGGTAGGTGCCGACCAGGAGCAGCGAGGACGACGAGAGCCCGCGGGCGATGAACTCGAGCAGCAGCAGCGAGGGCTCATCGGCCCAGTGGAGGTCGTCGAGGACGACGACCAGCGGGCGGGACGCAGAGGCGTTGCCGAGGAAGGCCGAGATCGCGTCGAAGAGCCGGAAGCGCGCCTGCTCGCTCTCCACCGCGTCGGGCTCCGCCGAGTCGCCGATCCTCTCCGCCACCTCGGGGACGACCCGGGCGATCTCGGCGGCGCCCGCACCCATCTCCCAGGCGAGCGCGACCGGGTCGGCCTCGCGGACGTAGGAGCGGATCGCCTGCACCCAGGGCCAGTAGGGCGGCGCTCCCTCCCCCTCATGGCAGCGCCCCCAGTAGACGTTCGCCCCCCGCAGGCGGGCGAAGGTCGCCACCTCCTCCGCCGTCCTCGTCTTGCCGATTCCGGGCTCGCCGGCCATCAGAACCAGCTGGGCCCGCCCGCCGAGCGCCTCGTCGGCGGCGGCGCGGAGCTCGGAGAGCTCCTGCTCGCGACCGACGAAGACGCCGCCGGCGAGGCCCTCGAGCGGGTTCTCGGCCGGCCGGGGCGCGTCGGCGGCGGGCGGCGGCGCGTCGCGGATCCGCTCGAGGCGCTCGCGCACGGCGGCGGCCGACTCGGGCCGGTCCTGCGGCGACTTGGCCAGCAGCTCGGTGATCAGCAGGTCGAGGTCGGGCGGCACCGAAGGGTTGTGGCGGGAGGGCGCGACCGGCTCGGCGCTGAGGTGCTGGCCGATGATCGCCACCGCCTCCTCGCCGGCGAAGGGAGGCCGGCCGCAGACCATCTCGTACAGCAGCGCCCCGAGCGAGTAGAGGTCGGAGCGGGGGCCGGTCGGTCGCCCCAGGGCCTGCTCCGGGGGGAGGTAGGCGACGGTCCCGACCAGCCCGCCGCCGCGCCCCGGGCCGGTGGCGGCGAGGCCGAAGTCGCCGAGGCGGGCACGGCCGTCCTCGTCGAGCCAGACGTTCGCCGGCTTCAGGTCGCGGTGAACGATGCCGCAGCCGTGGGCGTGCTCGAGCGCTCGGCAGACGTCGATCCCGATCCGGACCGCCCGTGCCACCTCCAGCCCGCTCCCGTCGGCTGCCGCGAGCTGCTGCTTGACGTCCCCGCCGGCCATGTAGGGGCTGACGATGAAGGCGCGGCCGTCCTGCTCCCCCGTCTCGAACACGGGCACCAGGTGGGGGTGCTCGCCGAGGCGCTCCATAGCCTGCATCTCGCGGCGCGCCCGCGTCAGCGCCGTCTCTCCAAGGCCGGCGGTGTCGAACAGCGCCACCGCCACCTCACGGCCCGACCCGCTCTGGTCGCGGGCGAGAAACACGTCCTTGCGCCCGCCGCGGGCGATGAACCTGACCATCTCCAGGTGCCCGGCGACCCGCTCGGGGACTCCCTCGGGAAGGGGGCCGGCGCCCGGCGAGGGCGCCTGGGCCGCTGGTTCGGCGGTGCCGGCCTTCTCCGGTTGCTCGAGCCTCGTCCCGCAGGAATCGCAGAACGTTGCCCCTTCCCGGTTCTCGTTGCCACATGAGGGGCAGTTCATCGTCATCGACCATTCTGGCGGGCCCGGCGACGGGACGCCGTTCGTGACCGCCGCAGGCGCGACCTCGTCGCTGCCATAGTTTGCGCGCTCATGATCGGGACCTACGCCTCGGCGGCGCTGATCTGCGCCGCTTCGCTTCTACTCGGCCGGGCGATCCTGGCGGCGACCGGACGCGAGAGCTGGTCGTGGCTGGAGCCCGCGGTCGGCTTCGGCGCCGTGATCTCGGTCGCCGGGTTGCTGGTGCGCCTCCCCGGCGCCGGGACGACGGCGACGGTCGGCCTGGTCGTGCTGATCGGGTTCGGCCTGGCGGCGTTGCGGATTCCCTATCGCCTCGAGGGAGCCATGGGCTCGGGGGCGGCCGTGGCGATCGTGCTGGCGCTGGTGCTCTCGATCCCGTTCGCGATCGCCGGCCGCTGGGGCCTCCTCGGGGTCGGCTTCAACAACGACCTCGGGCTCCATCTCGCCTGGAGCGAGTGGCTGCGCAGCGGCTTCGGGCCGGAGCCCGACCCCGGCTACCCTCTCGGGCCACACGGCGTCGCCATCGCCGCCGCCTCCTTTCCCAAGATCGGCTTGGGCCAGGCCTTCGTCGGGGAGCTGCTGGCGATCGGCCTCCTCACCGGGCTCACCGCCCTCGGCGCCCTCGGCGGCCTGGGTCCGGCCCGCCGCACCTTGGCCGCGGTCCTCGTCGCCGTCCCCTACCTCGCCGCCTCCTACTACGCCCAGGCGGCCTTCAAGGAGACCGCCGAGGCGCTGTTCGTGCTCGCCTTCGCGATCGCCCTGCCCACCGCCTGGCCGCTGCCGGCCGGAGGCCGCGAGCAGGCCCGCACCCTGGCCCCGCTCGCGGTGCTCCTCGCCGGAATCTTCTTCGCCTACAGCTTCGCCGGGCTCGCCTGGCCGCTGGCGATTGCGGCGCTGTGGAGCCTGACCCTGCCGCAGGTTCGGCGGGCCCTTGCCCCGCGCTCGCTCATGCGCTTCCTCACCCGCCCGCTGACCCTGTTGTGGATCGCGCTCCTGGCGCTCGGGGTCACCTTGCTCGCCTTCATCGGCCCCTTCGGCTTTGCCGGCGGCTTCGGCAAGGTCGCCGGCAGCAACACCTATGGACCGGTCTCGCCGGCCGAGGCCCTCGGAGTCTGGCCCGCCGCCAATTACAGGCTCGACGCCGCCGGCGGCGCCCCCGATGCCGGCGTCGCCGTCACGATTGCGCTGCTCGCCGTCGGCGTCGGCATCGTCTGGTGGTCGCGTCGGGGCGAGCTGGCGGTGCCGGTCGCGCTCGGTGCCTGCGCCGTTCTCTATCTGGTCTCCTTCCCGTTCAGCGGCGACTACTCGCAGGCCAAGGCGCTGATGATCGGCTCGCCGCTGGCGATGCTGATCGCCTCGCGGGCTCTGCTGTCCGGCCCCGGCGGCGGCTGGCGCAGCTCCCTGGCCGGGGGGCGGCTGGCCCGAGTCGGTTGGGGGGCGCTGGGCGCGGCCTTCCTTGCCGGCGCCGTCTACTCGACCCTGCTGGCCCTGCGCGAGGCTCCGGTCGGGCCTCCCGGTCACGGCGCCGAGCTCCGCGCCTTCGTCCCCGAGCTGCGGGGCAAGCAGGTGCTCTACGCCGGCCAGGACCGCTTCGCCGCCTACCAGCTGCTCGGCGCCGACACCGGCGTCCCCCTGGTCGAGTTCCCCGATCCCGACGTCGTCCAGAGCCCGACCAAGCCGTTCGACACCGGCAACGCCTACAGCCCGATCGACTTCGACTCCTTCACCTACGGGACCCTCAACCATCACAGCTTCGTCATCACCGGCTCGGCCTCCTGGAACAGCCAGGCGCCGCCGAACTTCAGGGTCGTCGGCAGGACGCCGTCGTTCGTCCTCTGGGAGCGCGGGGCGAGGACCCCGCAGGACCGGCAGACCTACCTCGAGGGGACCGAGCCGGCGGCACCGATCGACTGCGCCGCGCCCGAAACCGCGATATTCGTCGCCCACGAGGGGCGCGCCACGGTCTTCCCGGACCCGGTGATCGCCCCCAAGGATCTCTGGGACGACGGCCCCATCCTCGGGACCGGCGAGAGTACGGCGCAGACGCTGAGGCTGCCGGCCGGCCGCTGGCGGCTCTCGATCCAGTACTTCTCGCCGGTCGGGATGACGCTGAGCGCGCCCGGCTTCAGCAACCGGCTGGAACCCGCCCTCGACGGGCAGCGGCCGAACACGATCAGCCTCTCCAACGACGGCCAGTACTGGCCCGCGGGCGAGATCACGACCGCCACGACGGGGCCGGTCCGTTTCACCGTCAGGGTCGCCGACGCCAGCACCCTGCAGAGCCTCAGCGGCTACGACGGCAAGTCCTATGTCGGGCGGCTGGTGGCGGTTCCCGCCAAGCCGCACCGGGCATTGCCGCTGGCCAGGGCGTGCGGCCGCTGGCTCGACCACTACGAGGGCACCGGGGCCCCCTGAACCCCAAGCCGCGCCCGGCGGTTGTGCACTTTCCTCTCATGGTGAGAGGAAGGTGAAGTCTCGGCAGGCGCGGTCAGTCCCCCGGGATGCCGGCCTCCAGGTTCTCCACGGCCCAGTCGGCGCCGGCCTGCTCGAGCTCGGGGACGCTGTAGCTGCCGGTGGCGACGCCGACGACCCTGATCCCGGCCCCGTGGCCCGCGTCGACATCGCGCGGGGTGTCGCCGATCGCGATCGCGGCGGAGAGGTCGAGGGTGTCGCCGGAGACCGTCTCCCCGCGCCCGAGCGCCCGCTTAGTCAGCTCCGTGCGCGAGCGCGAGTCGGAGCCGTACCCACCGAAGCTGAAGAAGCGGTTGAGGCCGGCGCGGGAGAGCTTGATATGCGCGGCGGCCTCGACGTTGCCGGTGACTATCCCCAGCAGGGCCCCACCGTCGATCAACCCGGTCAGGGTCCTCTCGATCCCCGGCATCACCTGATAGCCGTCGGACTCCCGCACAGTGTCGTGGAGGTGGTAGAGGTAGCCGGCGACCACCCGGGCGCGTTCGGCGGTCGTCCCCTCGCGCCCGATCACCTCCTTGAAGATGATCTCGGTGATCTCGGGATCGGTCATGCCGGCGTCGGTGTGCTCGGCGATGTCGGCGTCTATCCCGTGCAGCTCGCGAAAGGCCCGCTGCCAGGCGGCGGCGCCGGCTCCCCCGGTGACCAGGATGGTGCCATCGATGTCGAAGAGGACGGCGCGGCTCAATCGTCCCCTCCGCCGACGATGTCGCGCTGGCTCAGCGTGTAGAGCAGGGCGAGCGAGGGAAGAACGAGGACGGCGGCGACCACGAACACGACCAGCACCGTGGTCAGGGTCGGCTCGGGGGCCGCGGCCTGGTCGATCCTGAGGCTGGTCGGCAGCAGGTAGGGAAACTGGGCTACCCCCCAGCCCCAGATCACAGCGACCACGGCGCCCGCGGCGAGGGGCCGGATCCAGCGATACCGGCCCCGCAGCAGGAGGACGAGGACCGCCACCCCGCAGGCGGCCGAGGCGATCACCAGCGGCAGGCCCGAGCTGATCAACCCGTCGTAGTCGTAGCGGCCGTCGGAGTGGAGCGCGACCAGTCCCCCGGCGGCGGCCAGTCCCGCCCCCAGCGACGCGCCCAGTGCGCGCTGCGCGAAGTAGCGCTCGAGCCGATCGTCCCCGGCCCTTGCCGCGTCGCCGACGAGCAGCACCGCCGCCAGGTAGGCGCCGGTGGCGACGAAGAGGACACCGAAGAACAGCGGCGCCGGCTGCAGCCAGCTCGAGATCGGGTCGCCGTCTCCGGCGGCCGGGACGCCGCCGGTGGCGATCGCCCCGACCACGGTCCCCATGAAGAACGGCGTCAGCACCGAGGAGAGGGCAAAGGTCGCTCCCGCCACTCGCCGCCCTGCGAGGCCCTCGATCTCCTTGCGGAAGGCAAAGCCGGCCCCCCGCAGGACGATCCCGACCGCGGCCAGTGCCAGCGGTATGTAGAGGGTGGTCATGATCGCCGCGAAGGCGTCGGGGAAGGCGGTCCAGAGCACCACCAGGATGAAGATCAGCCAGACATGATTGGCCTCCCAGACCGGGGTCAACGATCGCTGGATCAGCGCCCGCGGGCGTTCCCCGGTCGCGGCGTCGCCCGCCAGCAGGTCCCAGAAGCCGCCACCGAAGTCGGCGCCGCCGAAGAGCGCGTAGGCGGTCGCGCCCGCCCAGAGGATGACGGCGGCGACGTCGGCTTTGCTCACGGCGCCGTCTCTCCGACCGCGGGCGGTGGGCCGTAGGGGGCGCCGCCGCCGTCCTCACCCTCGCCCTCGCGCCAGCGCTTCGCCATCCGTCGCAGGACGAGGATCGCGATTGTCCCCAGCGCCGCGTAGAGGGCGAGCACAACGGCGAAGCTGAACCAGATCCCGTCCGCCGGCGTGACCGCGTCGGCGGTTCGCATGTAGTCCTGGACGATCCACGGCTGGCGCCCGACCTCGGTCACTATCCAACCGCACCAGAGCGCCAGGATCGCGCCCCCACCCGAGACCGCGACCGCGCGCAGGAACCACGGGGTCGCCGGGATGTCCCGCTGCCGCCACCAGGAGATGCCCAACCAGACCCCGAGTAAGAGAAGCGCCGTGCCGATCCCGACCATGGCGTCGAAGGAGAGGTGGAGCAGGGTGTTGGCGGGTGGCCGGTCCTGCGGCGGGAAGGAGTCGAGTCCGGTGACCTTGGTGTCGGTGCTGAAGCCGACGAGAAAGGAGTCGAGGCCGGGGATGCCGATTCCCCACTTGACGCCGTCGGAGGTGCAAATGCCGCCGATGTACTCGGTCTGGTCGCTGCCTGTCGTCTGGATGCACTCCATCCCGGCGAACTTGGCGGGCTGGTTGTCGGCGACGGCGCGGGCGGCGGTGTCTCCGACGAGGAGCTGGACCGGGGTCGCGATCAGGGCGACGGTCAGCGGGATCAGGAGCCCGAGGCGGTGATGGCGGTCGCGGCGCCCCCGCAGCATTCCCACCGCGTAGACGGAGGCGACGAGGAACCCGGCGACCATGTAGGCGGCGAGGATCATGTGTGGGACCTCGTAGCCGGTGGCTGGGTTGAGGAGGATCCTGACCGGGTCGGTGTCCGTCACCTTGCCGGCGGCGTCGAGGGTGAAGCCCTGGGGCTGGTTCATCCACGAGTTGGCGGCGACGACGGCGAAGGCGCCGCCGATCCCGGTGATCACCATCGGCACCCCCGAGAAGAAGTGAGCCCTGGTGCTGAGCCGCTTCCAGCCGTAGATGTAGACCGCGAGGAAGATCGCCTCGAGGAAGAAGAAGATCCCCTCGATCGCGAAGGCGACGCCGAAGGCGCTGCCCCAGCGCTCCATGAAGCGCGGCCAGAGCAGGCCGAACTCGAAGGTGAGGACGGTGCCGGTGACGGCGCCGACGGCGAAGGTCACCGCCATCACCTTCGACCAGCGTCTGGCCAGCTCCATGGCGTCGTCGTCGCCCTTGCGCCAGCCGCGGTAGTTGGCGATCAGGATGATCGCGGGGAAGGCAACCCCGAGGCAGGAGAGGACGATGTGGAAGCCGAGGGTGAACGCCATCTGCTCGCGGGCGGCGAGAAGGTTGGAGCTTTCTGCGAGAGGGAGGGCGTCCAGCAGCGGCACGGTCAGCGCACAGATCTTGCCGCTCGGTAGCGACGGATCAGCGCGTTGGTGGAGCTGTCGTGGGCGATTTCGCCCTCCCCCTGAAGCTCGGGGATTATCGCCTTGGCCAGCGCCTTGCCCAGCTCCACCCCCCACTGGTCGAACGAATCGATCCCCCAGATCGCTCCCTGGGTGAAGACGCTGTGCTCGTACAGGGCCACCAGCTGCCCCAGGATCTCGGGCGTCAGCCGCTCGGCCAGGATCGTGTTGGTGGGGCGGTTGCCGTCGAAGGTGCGGTGCGGGACCAGCCACGGCGGCGTCCCCTCCGCCTCGACCTCGTCGGGCGTCTTGCCGAAGGCGAGCGCCTCGGTCTGGGCGAAGACGTTCGACATCAGCAGGTCGTGGTGGTCGCCGAGCGGGTTGAGGGAATGCAGGAAGCCGATGAAGTCGCAGGGGATCAGCTCCGTCCCCTGGTGGATCAGCTGGTAGAAGGAGTGCTGGCCGTTGGTCCCCGGCTCGCCCCAGTAGATCGCGCCGGTCTGGTAGTCCACCCGGGCGCCCTCGAGGGTGACGTGCTTGCCGTTGGACTCCATCGTCAGCTGCTGGAGGTAGGCGGGAAAGCGGTGGAGGTACTGGTCGTAGGGCAGCACGGCGACGGTCTGCGAGCCGAACAGCTCGCCGTACCAGACGGCCAGCATGCCGAGCAGCGCCGGCAGGTTGCGCCCCAGCGGGGCCTCCCGGAAGTGCTCGTCGATCGCGTGGAACCCGGCCAGCATCTCGGCGAAGGCCCCGGGGCCGATCGCCAGCATCGTCGAGAGCCCTATCGCCGAGTCCATCGAGTAGCGGCCGCCGACCCACTCCCAGAAGCCGAACATGTTGTCGGTGTCGATCCCGAACTCCGAGACCCCCCCGGCGTTGGTCGAGACGGCGACGAAATGGCGGGCTATCGCCTCCTCCTCGCCTCCGAGGCCGGCGAGCGCCCACTCGCGGGCGGTGTGGGCGTTGGTCATCGTCTCCAGCGTCGTGAACGTCTTCGAGGAGACGATGAACAGGGTCTCGGCCGGATCGAGGTCACGGGCGCACTCGGCGAAGTCGGTGCCGTCGACGTTGGAGACGAAGCGGAAGGTCATCTCGCGACGGCTGTAATGGCGAAGCGCCTCATTGGCCATCACAGGACCCAGGTCGGAGCCGCCGATGCCGATGTTGATCACGTTGCGGACCGGCCTGCCGGTGTGGCCCCTCCACTCCCCCGAGCGGACCTTCTCGGCGAACGCGGCCATCCGGTCGAGGACCTCGTGGACCTCCTTGACGACGTCGGCCCCCTCGACGATCAGGGAGCGCCCTTTGGGCATCCGCAGTGCCACATGCAGCACGGAGCGGTTCTCGGAGACGTTGATCCGCTCGCCGGCGAACATCGCCTCCCGCCGCTGCGGCACCCCGCGCTCGTTGGCGAGGTCCACCAGCAGCGCGACCGTCTCCTCGCTGATCCTGTTCTTGGAGTAGTCGAGGTGGAGGCCGGCGCCGTCGGCGACGAGCCGCTCGCCGCGGCCGGGGTCGGCGGCGAAGAGATCGCGCAGGTGGGCCTTGCCGATGCCGGCGTGATGGTGGGCCTCGAGCGCCTTGAACGCAGCGCTCTCGCGCAGCAGGCTCACGCGGTGGATGCCACTAGGCGACCTTCTGCTTCTCGATCGAGGAGAGCAGCTCGTTCCAGGAATCGACGAAAGAGCCCTTGCCCTCCTCCTGGAGGCCGGCCGCAAGCGCGCCCACGTCGAAGCCGGCCTCGTCGAACCGCGCCAGCACATCCTCGGCGTCGCCGCCGTCGGCCGCCAGCGGCCCGCCGACGCTCCCGTGCTCGCTGAAGGCGACGAGGGTGTTCTCGGGCATCGTGTTGACGGTGAACGGCGCCGCCAGCCCCTCGATGTAGAGGACGTCGGAGGCGTTGGGATCCTTGGTGCCGGTGCTGGCCCACAGCAGTCGCTGCGGCCGAGCCCCCCGGTTGGCCAGGGACTGCCAGCGCTCGGAGTCCAGCAGCTCACGGTAGGCGCGGTAGGCGCGGCCGCCGATCGCGATCCCGAGCTTGTCGCGCAATTCATCGGGAACGGTCTCGCTGACCGCCTTGTCCCAGCGGCTGACGAAGAGCGAGGCGACCGACGGCACCGCCGGGTCGAGCCCGTCGGCGAGCCGTCGCTCGACGCCGGTCATGTAGGCGTCGGCAGCTGCCAGGTAGTGCTCGCGGGAGAACAGCAGGGTGACGTTGACCGGGATCCCGGCGTGGATGGTCGAGGCGATCGCCTCGTGCCCGGCCGCCGTCCCGGGGATCTTGATGAAGACGTTGTCGCGGGCTGCCTGGCCGTGCAGCAGTTTGGCCTGCTCGATCGTGGCGGCGGTGTCGTCGGCGAGCTTTGGCGAGACCTCGAGCGAGACGAAGCCGTCGATCCCGTCGCTGCGGGCATGGCTGGCGGCGAAGAGGTCGGCGGCGTCCTGGAGGTCGGCCACCGCCAGCCGGAAGAACAGCTCCTCGGTGGACGCGGTCGAAGGTGCCTCCTGCTCGATCTGCTCGTCGTAGGCGTCGCCCTGGCTGATCGCCTTGTCGAAGATCGTCGGGTTCGACGTAAGCCCGGTGACGTCGAGCTCGTCGATGTAGCCCTTGAGCACGCCCTCGGAGACCATCGGCCGGGTGATGTTGTCGATCCAGAGGCTCTGGCCGAGGTCATGAAGCTTCCTTGTCGATTCGCTCATTGCTTCCTCTCGATGATTTCTCGTGCGGCTTCGACGACCTTCTCCGGGGTGAAGCCGAATAGGTTCTCGACGTCCCGCAGCGGGGCCGAGGCGCCGAAGGTGTGCATCCCGACGATCCGGCCTTCGGGCCCGACGTAGCGGTCCCATCCAAGGGTAGAGGCCTGCTCAACCGCGACCCGTGCCCCCACCGAGGAGGGCAGAACGGTCTCCCGGTAGGCCTCGTCCTGCTTGTCGAACAGCTGCCACGAGGGCAGGCTGACGACCCGGGCCCGGACCCCCTCGGCGCTCAGCTCCTGATAGGCGCTGACGGCGAGGTGGACCTCGCTGCCGGTGCCGATCAGGATCACCTCGGGCTCGCCGTCGCAGTCGGCGAGAACGTAGCCGCCCCGGGTGAGGCCGTCGGCCGACGCGTAGATGGAGCGGTCGAGCACGGGGATGCTCTGGCGGCTCAGGACCAGGGCCACAGGCTCGTGGCGGAGCGGCATGATCACCCGCCAGGCCGCGGCCACCTCGTTGGCGTCGCAGGGCCGGATCACGTTCAGGTTCGGTATCGCCCGCAAGGAGGCGAGCTGCTCCACCGGCTGGTGGGTGGGCCCGTCCTCGCCGAGGCCGATCGAGTCGTGGCTGAACCAGTGGATCACCGGCAGCTCCATCAGGGCCGAGAGCCGGATCGAGGGCCGCGCGTAGTCGGAGAAGATCAGGTAGGTGGACCAGACCGGCCGCAGCTTCGAGAGCGAGAGGCCGTTGGAGATCGCGGCCGACTCGTGCTCGCGGATCCCGTAGTGCAGGGTGCGCCCGGCGCGGTCGCCGGGCTGGAAGTCGGCGGCTCCGTCGAAGTCGAGGCCGCTGGCGGCGGAGCCGGTGAGATCCGCGGAGCCGCTGAGCAGCCAAGGCACCTTCGGGGCGATCGAGTTGAGCACCTGGTGGGCCGCCTTGCGCGTCGCGACCCCCTCCGGATCCGCCTCGAAGCTCGGGATCTCGGCATCCCAGCCGTCGGGAAGCTCGCGCCGCTGCATCTGTTCGATCTCGGTGGCGCGCCCGGGGTCGGCCGCCGCCACCCGCTCCTCCCACTCGGCGTGCAGGCGGGCGCCCCGCTCACCGATGCCGGCGGCGAAATGCTCGTAGACGCCCTCGGGGACGAGGAACTTCGCGTCCTCGGGCCAGCCGTATGCGCGCTTGGTCTCGCGCGCCTCCTCGGGCCCTAGCGGCTCGCCGTGGGCGGCGGGCGTGTCCTGCTTGTGCGGAGAGCCGTAGCCGATGTGGCTGTCGAGGATGATCAGCGTCGGGCGGCCGCGCTCGTCCCTGAAGCGCTCCAGGGCCCGGGAGATCAGCTCGATGTCGTTGGCGTCGCCGACGCGGGTGACGGCCCAGCCGTAGCCCATGAAGCGGGCGGCGACATCGTCCTCGTAGGTGATCTCCGTGTGGCCGTCGATGGTGATGTGGTTGTTGTCGTAGATCCAGCAGAGGTTGTCGAGGCGCTGGTGGCCCGCGATCGACGCCGCCTCGCCCGAGACGCCCTCCATCAGGCAGCCGTCGCCGCAAACGGCGTAGACGTCGAAGTCGAAGAGATCGGCGCCGAAATGCTCACGGTCCCACTTCCCGGCCAGCGCCATCCCGACCGAGGTCGCGACCCCCTGTCCCAGCGGTCCGGTCGTGGTCTCGATTCCGGAGGCGAGCCGGTACTCGGGGTGCCCGGCGGCCTTCGAGTGCAGTTGGCGGAAGCTCTCGATATCGGGGAGGCTGATCGCCGGCTCCCCCCGGGTCTCGTAGTCGGAGTCCACCGACGTCACCCGGGCGAGGTGCAGGAGCGAGTAGAGCAGCATCGAGGCGTGGCCGGCCGAGAGCACGAAGCGGTCGCGGCTGGGCCAGATCGGATCGGCCGGGTCGAAGCGCAGGAAGCGCTGCCAGAGCGTGTAGGCGAGTGGGGCGAGCGCCATCGGCGTGCCCGGATGGCCGGAGCCGGCCTTCTCGATCGCGTCGATCGAGAGCGTCCGGATCGTGTTGATGCAGAGTTGGTCGATATCGGTGCTGCGGACTGTGCCCGTGGCGGCCTCCATCTGCTGGCTCCCGATCCTACCCGCGCCGCATACAGTGTTCTGTGAACGTGGCGGGAACAGGGACAGCCGAGGCCGAGAAGGCGATCGCCGCGACCGCGGCGGCGGCCCTGGTCGAGGACGGGATGACGGTCGGTCTCGGCACCGGCTCGACCGTCGCGCACCTGCTTCCGGCGCTGGCCGGACGCGATCTCTCCGGGATCCGCTGCGTCGCCACCTCGCCGGCGACCGAGGAAGCCGCCCGCGACCTCGGTATCGAGGTCGAGCCGTTCGACGCCTCGAGCGACTCGACATCGCGATCGACGGCGACCGACCAGGTGACTCCCGACGGCTGGCTGGTCAAGGGCGGCGGCGGCGCCCACCTGCGCGAGAAGATCGTCGCCGGTGCCGCCGAGCGCTTCATCGTCATCGTCGACTCGACCAAGCCGGTGGAGGAGCTGCGCCCGCCGGTCCCGGTCGAGCTCTTCGCCTTCGGCCTGCGCTCGACCCTGGCCCGCCTCGGCGACGTCGAGTTGCGTGACGCGCCCCCCAGCCCCGACGGCGGCCTCATCGCCGACTACCGCGGCGACGCCGGCAACCCGCCCGCGCTCGCCGCCTGGCTCGACGCCGACCCCGGTGTCGCTGCCCACGGCCTCTTCCCACCCGCACTGATCAGCGACGTGATCGTCGGCAGGGGGAATGAGGTGGAGCGGATCGGATTGCGGCCGGACTGAGCTCGGGTGGAGTGCCCTGCGGCAGCTCGCCGCGGGTGGCACGGGATGGGAGGACCCATTCCCGAGCACCCGCTGTGGAGCGCAGGGAATGGTGGGTCCCATCCCGTGACAGGACCCGTGGCGCCTGCCGCTAGGAGGCTTCGCCTGCGGCGGCGCGGTCGGCGATCAGCAGCATGTTTGCGTTGGTGACCCTTCCGGCGGGGATGGTGGGGTCGGCCGCGATCAGTTTCCTCATTGCGTCCTGCTTTTCGGCGCCGGTGATCAGCCAGACGATCCGGCGGGCGGAGTCGAGCACCGGGTAGGTCAGGGTCATCCGGCGGTGGCCCTGGTAGGGGCCGCCGGTGATCGCAACCCGGCGATCTCTCACCTCCAGCACCTCGTCGTCGGGGACGAGCGAGGCGGTGTGGCCGTCCGGGCCGAGACCGAGGTGGACGAGATCGAGGGGTTCGGGGAGCCCGGCCTCGTATTCGGCCGCGGCGGCGGCGAGGTCGGTGCTCGTCACCGGCATCGGCCGGATCGCCGGGTGACGCTCGAGGGGGAGTGCCAGCAGCAGGTGGGTGAGATTGCGGTCGTCGCTGCCGGGCTCGGCGATCCGCTCGTCCACCTGGAAGATCCGGGTCGCCTCCCAGGGCATCTCCATCTCCGCCAGCAGCGCCAGCATCCGCCAGGGCGAGCGGCCGCCGCTGACCGCGGTCGAGAAGGCGCCGCGCTCGCCGGCGGCCTCGGCGCCCGCGGCCGCGATCTCCTCTGCCGCCCTCGCCGCCGCCGTCTCGGCGTCGGCGACGACCTCGACCTCCACCTCAGCCCTTCTTCTCGTCGTGGCCGCCGAACTGCTTGCGCATCGCCGACAGCACCTTGTCGCCGAACTCGTCCAGGTTGCGCGAAGAGAAGCGCTCGTTCAGCGCCGCCGTCAGGACCGGCGCCGGCACCCCTTCCTCGATCGCCGCGATCGAGGTCCAGCGCCCCTCCCCCGAGTCGGAGACGCGACCGGAGAACTCGGCCAGGTCGCCGGACTCCTGAAGCGCGGCAGCGGTCAGGTCGAGCAGCCAGGAGCCGATCACGCTGCCACGCCGCCAGACCTCGGCGACCTCGGGGATGTCGATGTCGTACCGGTAGTACTCGGGGTGCTCGAGCGGGGCGGTCTCGGCGTCGGCGGTGCGCTCGGCCTTGCCGGCGTTGGCGTTCTTGAGCACGTTCAGACCCTCCGCGTAGGCCGCCATGATCCCGTACTCGATCCCGTTGTGGACCATCTTGACGAAGTGGCCCGCGCCGCTTGGCCCGCAGTGCAGGTAACCGTTCTCGGCCGGCCCGGGGTCGCCGCTTCGCCCGGGGGTGCGCTCGGCCGAGGACACCCCGGGGGCGACCGTGGCGAAGATCGGGTCCAGGCGCTCGACCGCCGCTCCGGGCCCTCCGATCATCAGGCAGTAGCCGCGGTCGAGGCCGAAGACGCCGCCGCTGGTGCCGCAGTCGATGAAGTCGATCCCGCGCTCGGCGAACTCGGCCGAGTGGCGCATGTCGTCGCGGTAGTAGGAGTTGCCGCCGTCGATGATGGCGTCGCCGCTCTCGAGCACGTCCGCGACCGCGTGCACCGTCTCGTCGGTGATCTGGCCGGCCGGGACCATCACCCACACGGCCCGCGGCGGGGTCATCTTCGAGGCCAGGTCCTTGAGCGACGAGGCACCCTCGGCGCCCTCGCCGGCGAGCGTCTCGACGGCCTCGGGATTGACGTCATAGACGACGCAGGTGTGTCCGTCGCGCATCAGGCGGCGGACGATGTTGGCGCCCATCCTCCCCAGCCCGACCATTCCAAGTTCCATGCACGACCCCTTCCTCGATTGCGGGTCCTGATCCTATGCCCGAACGGATAGCCTCCGCGGCGATGGCTTCGAAGAAGAAGCGCCCGCCCGGCGCGGCCGACGTCCTCGTCATCTTCGGAATCACCGGAGACCTGGCGAAGAAGATGACGTTCAGGGCGCTGTACCGGCTCGAGGCCCGGGGCGAGCTCGACTTCACCATCGTCGGCGTCGCTCGCAACGACTGGACCCACGAGGACCTCATCAACCACGTCCGCGAATCGGTCTCGACCAGCGTCGAGGATCCCGACGGAGACGTCTTCGCCCGCCTCGCCAAGCGCCTGCGCTACGTCGGCGGCGACTATTCCGATGAGAAGACCTTCGAACGGGTCAGGGAAGCCGTCTCCGACCACGAGCAGCCCGTCTTCTACCTCGAGATCCCGCCATTCCTGTTCGCCGACGTCGTCCGGGCACTGGGCAAGGCCGGGGTGACGGAGAACGCCCGGGTCGTGATCGAGAAGCCGTTCGGCCACGACCTTGCCTCGGCCAAGGCGCTCGAGGCCGAGCTGCTCGAGGTCCTGCGCGAGGACCAGATCTACCGCATAGATCACTACCTCGGCAAGGAGCCGGTGATGGACATCACCTACCTCCGCTTCGCCAACTCGATCCTGGAGCCTGTCTGGAACCGGCAGTTTGTCTCCCACGTGCAGATGACCCTGGCCGAGAGCTTCGGTGTCGAGGACCGCGGACGCTTCTACGATCCGGTCGGCACCCTGCGCGACGTGATCCAGAACCACGCCCTGCAGATGCTAGGGCTGGTCGCGATGGAGCCTCCCGCCGGCAACCAGAAAGACTCGATCCGGGATAAGAAGCTGGAGCTGTTCAAGGCGATCCGCAATGCCAACCCCAAGCGCTACATCCGTGGCCAGTACCAGGGCTACCTCGACATAGACGGCGTCGCCAAAGGCTCGAAGACCGAGACCTACGTCGCGCTCGAGCTGGAGATCGACAACTGGCGCTGGAGCGGGGTCCCCTTCTTCATCCGGGCGGGCAAGAAGCTGCCGGTCAAGGCGACCGAGATCCAGGTGGTGTTCAAGCGCCCGCCCCGCCTCGGCGTCGGCACCGGCAGGATCCCGGAGCCGAACCAGCTGGCGATCCGGATCGACCCGACCCCCGGGGCGAGAATCCGCTTCCTGATGAAGCAGGCCGGCAAGGAGGCATTCGAGCCCGCCGACCTGCGGGTCCTGTTCGAGAAGCAGCCCGGGGAGGACCCCGAGCCCTACGAGCGCCTGCTCGACGACGCGATTCGCGGCCGCGCCGACCTGTTCACGCGCAGGGATGGCATCGAGGAGACCTGGCGGGTGGTGCAGCCGCTGCTCGACGAGCCGGGGGCGGTGATCCCCTATGAGCCCGGGTCGTGGGGGCCGGCGGAGGCTTCGAAGCTGACCCGTGGCGTCTGCGAGTGGCACGAGCCATGGATGCCCGACCAGCAGGAGAGCTGACGGCGCCACGGACGAGACTGAAGTTTCCTCTCACTATGAGAGGAAATTGCACTCTCGCCAGCAGCGTCAGCAGTGGCGGCAGCTTCCGGGGGGAGTCAGATCTCAGGCGCTGCGGGCGGCCGCGAGCTGGCCACAGGCGGCATCGATGTCGCGGCCGCGGGTGAGTCGGACTGTGGTCGGCACCCCCCCACCTTCGAGCGCGGCGCGGAAGGCGGCGATCGCCTCGCGGCCCGAGCCCTCGAAGCCGCTGCCGGTCGGGTTGTAGGGGATCAGGTTGACCTTGAAGGCGCGGGCAGGCGCCAGCACCGCGGCCAGCGCCGCCGCCTGCTCGTGACGGTCGTTGACGCCGGCCAGCATCAGGTACTCGACGAAGACCTTGCGGCGGCGGGCGCTGTGCCAGGCACGGCAGGCATCGAGCACGTCGGCCAGGGGGTAGCGCTCGTTGACAGGCATCAGCTCCGATCGCAGCGCGTCCTCAGCGGCGTGCAGCGACAGGGCAAGGCGCACCGGCGGGCCCTCTGACGCCATCCGCTCGATCCCGGGGATCCAGCCGACCGTCGAGACCGTGGTGTGGGCGCTGGAGATGCCGGTGTCCGGCAGGCGCTCGCAGGCAGCGAGGACGGCGTCGAGGTTCATCATCGGCTCCCCCATCCCCATGAAGACGGCGTGGTTGACCTCGCCGCGACGGCGGAAGTGCAGCGCCTGATCGATGATCTCCGACTCGGTCAGGTTTCGGCCGAAGCTCATCCGGCCGGTGGCGCAGAAGCTGCAGGTCAGCGGGCAGCCCGACTGGCTCGAGAGACAGACGGAGCGGCGGCCGTCGCGGTAGCTCATCAGCACGGTCTCCAGCGGGCGGCCCTCAAAGGTCTCGAACAGCGCCTTCACGGTCCCGTCGCCGGAGCGGGCCTCGCCGGCGAGCGAAAGCGAGGAGATCGGGACCCGGCCCGAGAGCCGCTCGCGAAGCGCCAGCGAGAGATTGGTCATCTCCTCGTAAGAACCGGCGCCGCGAGCGATCCATTGCCAGACCTGCCGGGCCCGGTAGGGGGGCTCGCCCGCCTCGCCCAACGCCTGTTCGAGTGCGATCAGGTCCATGCTTCGCAGTCTGGCAGCAGCACTAGGGTGGGGCGTCGTCATGAACGCGGACCGCTGGATCGGCTTCCTCGGGGACCCGCCCGGGCCCTCCGAAGACACGCCGGCGATGGCCCGCTCGCTCGCCGCCCTGTTCGCAGCCGGGGCGGCGATCGGTGCCATCTCCCTGATCCTGCCCCACCCGGCGCGGTTCGACGATGCGGCCCTGTGGAGCAACATCGGGCTCGCCTTCCTCGGCGCGGTGGCGCTCGCCCTGCTCGCCGGCAGGCTGCCGCGCTGGGCGTTGCAGGCAACGCTGGCGCTGGGGACGGTTCTCATTACCCGGGCCGTCTACCTCAGCGGGGAGGCCCCCGGCTTCTACGTCTTCTTCTACATCTGGGTCGGCCTATACGCGTTCTTCTATTTCGGCCGCGCCTGGGGAGCCGTCCACATGGCCTGGGTCGGCGTCGCCTTCGCCTGGGTCCTGACCCAGGTCCACCACACCTCCGCTATCGCGCTGTGGCTGGTGACCGTGGGCACGATCGCGATCGCCGGCATCTTCGTCTCGGTCCTCGCCCGCCGTGAGCAGCGACGCTCGGCCGAGTCCGAGGCACGGGCGCTGGCGCTGACCGCGGTCGACCAAGTCGCCCACGAGCTCGCCAGGAGCACAACTTCGGACGCAGCCGCGATCGCTATCTGCAACGCCGCTGTGGAGGTCGTCAAAGGAGCCGGAGCCGTGCTCTTCGAGCCGACTGCGGATGGCGGTGCGCTGAGGGCGATCGCCGCCACCGATCCCGAGGCCCGGGGGACCACGCTCACATTCGTCGGCCGGGCCTCCGGGGCCGTCCGCGCCTTCACCTCGCGTGATCAGTTCTTTGCCGGCGAGGTCCTTGGCAACCCCGCCGTCGAGCAGAACGTTGCCACCCAGCTCGGGGCGAGATCGGCGCTGTTCCAGCCGATCCTGCGCGAAGGCACCCCGGTCGGCGTCCTCGCCGTCTACTGGGCCGAACCGCGGGAGAGCCTCGATCACGAGCTCTCGCAGATCGTCTCGCTGCTCGCCGCCGAAGCCTCGTTCGCGATCGAGCGTGCCGAGTTGCTCGAGCGGCTCGAGCGGGCGGCTCGCACCGACGACCTCACCGGTCTCCCGAACCGCCGCGCCTGGGACGAGGAACTGGCCCGGGAGCTTGCCCGGGCCCGTCGTTCGAAGTCTCCGCTTTGCGTGGCGATGCTCGACCTCGACCACTTCAAGGAGTTCAACGACCGTCTCGGCCACCAGGCGGGCGACCGGCTGCTGAAGGAGGCGGCAGCGCGCTGGGGCGAGAGGCTGCGCGACACCGATCTCCTTGCCCGATACGGCGGCGACGAATTCGCGATCGCCCTGCCTGAGTGCACCCTCGAAGAGGCCACCGCCCTGCTCGAGCGCCTCCGCACAGCGACCCCGGAGGGAGAGCGATCCTCCGCCGGGGTGGTCGAGTGGAACGGCTCCGAGACCGAGGCGGAGCTCTTCACCCGCGCCGACAAGGCTCTCTACCAGGCAAAGGACGGAGGCCGGGACAGGATCGTCGAGGCCTGACCCGGGCCGGTTTCAGCAGCAATACCCAGCGTCGTGCTACGGTTTCGGCCCGCCTAATTAGGCATCCCTAATTACAAGGCCGACAGAATGACCCAGACCAGCAACCTCGCCGGATGATCCCGACCCTGGTGATCGGGCTGCGCGAGGGAGTCGAGGCCGCCCTGATCATCGGCATAATCGCCGCCTTCCTCGTCCGGGAGGGCCGGCGCGACGCGCTTCGCCAGATGTGGGTGGGCGTCGCCGTCGCGATCCTGCTCTGCTTCGCGGCCGCGATCACCCTCAGGGTCGTCGGCCAGGAGCTGCCCCAGCGCGAGCAGGAGGGCCTGGAGACCGTGATCGGCGTGATCGCTGTCGGGGCCGTCAGCTACATGATCGTCTGGATGCGGCGCCACGCCCGCAGCATCCGCTCCTCGCTCGAGGGAAGCGCCGCCGAGGCCCTGGTGGCGGGCTCGACGCTGGCGCTTGCGGCGATGGCATTCCTCGCAGTCCTCCGCGAGGGCCTCGAGACCTCGGTCTTCATGCTGGCGGCCTTCCAGGACGCGGCCGACAGGACCGCGGCGGGCGCCGGCGCAGTGCTCGGTATCCTGCTCGCGGTCGCGATCGGCATCGGCCTCTATCGGGGCGGTGTGCGCATCAATCTCTCCCGCTTTTTCAGGGTCACCGGGCTGGTCCTCGTCTTCGTCGCCGCCGGGCTGCTCTCGGTTTCGCTTCACACCGCCCACGAGGCCGGCTGGTTCAACCAGCTCCAGGGTCAGGCCGTCGATCTATCCTGGCTGGTCCAGCCCGGGACCATCTCCGGCTCGTTGCTGACCGGGATGCTCGGGCTGCAGCCAAAGCCCACGGTCGGAGAGGCGCTGATCTATTTGCTTTACGCGCTGCCGATGGCGGTCTACGTGCTCTGGCCGGATCGCCTCCGGCTGCGGCGGAGCCCGGCGCGCTCTGCGGCCCAGGTGCCGGCGGAGAATCCGGCCTGACCGCCCCTTTCCGACTCGCGGCCCTGCTGATGCTGGGGACCGGCGCCCTGCTGGGCGGGGGCTGCGGCTCGGGCGAGGACGCCCCCAAGGGAGCAAAGACCCTCTCGGTCAAGCTCACCGACGAGGGTTGCGACCCGCACACGGCGGAGCTGCCCGCAGGCCCGGTCACCTTCGAGGTCGAGAACGCCGGGACCTCGAAGGTGAGCGAGTTCGAGGTTCTCGGCGGCGACACGATCCTGGGTGAGAAGGAGAATCTCTCCGACGGCCTCAGCGGCGGCTTCTCGCTGACCCTGGAGGAAGGCACCTACACGATGTACTGCCCGGGGGGCGAGCAGGAGCGCGGCGAGCTGACCGTCATCGGCAGCGCCTCGGCCGCATCCGATCCGCGCCTGGAGACGGCCGTCGAGGAGTACCGCGCCTACGTCGAGCGAAACGCCGACTCGTTGGTCGCGAAGACGATCCCGTTCGTCGCCGCCGTGCTCGCCGGCGACGTCGCCCGGGCCAAGTCGCTCTACGCCGCCGCCCGCATCCCCTATGAGCGGATCGAGCCGGTGGCCGAGTCCTTCGGCGTCCTCGACCCCGGGATAGACGCGCGCGACGGCGACGTGCCCGCCGCCGAGTGGGCCGGCTTCCACAAGATCGAGCAGGCCCTCTGGGTCGACGACACAACGGCCGGGATGTCGCCGGTTGCGCGCAAGCTCCTGGCCGATGTCAGGCGGCTGCAGACCAAGGTCAAGACCGTGAAGCTGCAGGCGGCGCAGGTAGCGAACGGTGCCAACGAGCTGCTCGGCGAGGTGTCGGCATCGAAGATCACCGGCGAGGAGGAGCGCTACTCGCACACCGACCTGGTCGATTTCGAGGCGAACGTCGACGGCTCGGAGGCCGCCTACGAGTCGGTCCGGCCCATCCTCCTGCAGGCGGACCCCGCCTTGGCGAAGGAGATCGACCAGCGCTTCGCCGAGGTCCGCCGCGTCCTCGCCCCCTACGGGCACGGCGCCGATTTCGTCTCCTACGACGAGCTCACTCAGGCGGACACTCGCAAGCTCGCCCGCAGCATCGACGCACTGGCCGAGCCGCTCTCCCAGGTTCCGGCCCGGATCGTCCAGTGAGCCCGCTGACCCGGCGCCGGCTCCTCGCTACGGGAGGGGCGGCGGGGGCCGGGATCGCCCTCGGCGGGGCGGGCTACGCGCTCGGCCGGGAGAGCGCCGAGCAAACGGCTGACGGCACCGGCGCCGAGGCCTTCTATGGAACCCACCAGGCCGGCATCGCGACCCCGGCGCAGGACAGGCTCCACTTCGCCGCCTTCGACCTCGTCACCGACCGCGTCTCGGACCTGCGTCAGCTGTTGGCCGAGTGGTCGGCTGCCGCCGCCGAGATGACGGCGGGTGAGATGATCGGCGACGTCAACGCCGAGCAGCTGGCGCCTCCGGACGACACCGGCGAGACCGTCGGCCTGCTGGCGTCGCGGCTGACGGTCACCTTCGGCATCGGGCCGGAGGTGTTCGAGCGCGACGGCGAGGACCGCTTCGGGCTGCGGCCGCTCCGCCCGGCGGCGCTGCGCCAGCTCCCACCGCTCCCCGGCGACTCCCTCGACCCTGCGCGCAGCGGCGGCGACCTCTGCGTCCAGGCATGCTCGGACGACCCCCAGGTCGCCTTCCACGCCATCCGCAACCTCGCCCGGATCGGCCGCGGCGTCGCCGTCATGCGCTGGTCCCAGCTCGGCTTCGGCCGCACCGCCAGCACCAGCCGCGAGCAGGTCACCCCGCGCAATTTGATGGGGTTCAAGGACGGCACCAACAACATCCACGCCGAGGACACCGAGGCGATGCGCCGCCATGTCTGGATCGGCGGCTCCGAGAGCCCGGCCTGGATGCGCGGCGGCACCTACATGGTCGCCCGCCGGATCCGCATGCTGCTGGAGATCTGGGACCGTTCCTCGCTCGCCGACCAGGAGCAGACGATCGGCCGGCGCAAGGTCAGCGGGGCGCCGATCGGCGCCGGGGAGGAGTTCGAGCCGCTCGACCTCGAGGCCGAGGAGGACGGCCGGCCGCTGATCCCGGCGGACTCCCACGTCCGCCTGGCCTCGGCCTCCTTCAGCGGGGGCGAGCGCATCCTCCGCCGTGGCTACTCGTTCACCGACGGGGTCGATGAGCGCCTCGGGGAGCTCGACGCCGGCCTCTTCTTCATCTGCTTCCAGCGCGACCCCGAGCGCCAGTTCGCGGCAATCCAGCGTCGGCTCGGCCGCAACGACGCCCTGAACGAGTACATCCGCCACGTCGGCAGCGCCGTCTTCGCGATCCCGCCCGGCGCTGAGCCCGGCGGCTACGTCGGCGAGCCGCTCCTCAACTCCGCTAGCCGACAGGGCTCGCGCCGACCCTAGTCGTCCTCGCCCGGGACCGGCCCCTTCTTTTCCGTGGCCTGCGGCTTCAGCGGGCTCGGCAGATGCGGGGCGCCGCCGATCCGGTCCTGCCAGCGCCGGTAGCGCTCCTCGGATCGCCTCGCGCGCCTGCGGGCCTTCTCCATCCTCTTGCCGTCGGGATCGTAGAAGCGCCGCGCCCAGGGAGAACCGGGCTTGGCCACCCTGATCGCTCCCACCATCGAGATCAGGGGGATGAAGAAGCCGATCAGCCCCGTCCACAGCTTCCCCTTGAACAGCGCGACCATGCAGAACGCGAGGTCGATCGCAACCGTGAGGACGACAACCGCGATCGAGCCGGTCGGGTTGTCCTCCCCCGCGCCCAGCGGCGCGAACCCGAGGACGATTGCCCCGCCGATGATGGCGGCGACGATGGTCGCGTCGATCGAGCGCCTCCCCTCCTCCGACCAGTAGACGTCCTCGAGGTGGAGCCAGAGGGCGAACTCGTCCAGGGTGAGGCCACAGCCGACGCCGAAGGCGAAGGCGAAGATCTCCAGCCAGGGGCTGTCAGGCCGCAGCGCGAACTGAAGGAACCCGGCCAGCATGATCAGGACGATCCCGAACACCAGGTGGTGGATATGGAGGCCACCGGGCTTGACGCTGCCCGGCCACCACGACACCTTCGGGCTGCGCATCAGCCGCGTGCTCATGCGGATGAACCCGAACGAGAGCAGAAAGCCGAGCAGCAGCAGCAGACCGGCCCGCTGGCCGGCGCCGCCGAGGTTGCCGTTGCCGGCGTCGAGCTTGATCGACACCTCGGCCAGGAGCGCTGTCGCCGCCACGGTCATGGAGCGCGGCGCACCTTACCCCGATTCACGGGGGCGGGCTGAGGCACCGCCGCGCACCAGCCCCATCAGCAGGGTCAGAGCGCAGAGTCCGCCCAGGATCAGGTACGGCACCGCGTCGCTGGTGGCCTCGGCGATGCCGGCGCCACCGGCCGAGCCGACCGCCTGCCCCCCGCCCCAGGCCAGGTTCCAGAGCCCGAAGGCGACCCCCTGCCCGAGCTCGTAGGAGGCGGCCCCGGCCGAGAGCAGGGCGCTCGCCGGGACCCAGGGCCAGCCGAAGGCGATGCAGGCGACCACCAGCGCGATCGCATAGGGCACCAGCGAGCCGGGGAGCGACAGCACCACCGCCATAACGGCGCAGGCCGCCAGCCCCAGCCGGGCCACCGGGTAGGCGCCCCGGCGGTCGGCCAGGCGCCCGACCAACGGGCTCATCGTCGCCTCGGCCACAGTGCAGACGAGGAAGGTGACCGCGATCGCCACCGTGCTTGCCCCGAGGACGCTTAGCCGCAGCGGCGCCAGCACCTCGAACACGCCGAACAGCATCGAGGGCATGAAGGTGAAGAGGATGCCGGCCCGCAGCCTCGGCTCTGCCTTGGCGGCCGCGAGGAGGTCGCCGACGGTGTCGGGACGCCCCGGGGGCGGGGCCGGGATCAGCAGCGCAAGCAGGCCGAGGCCCCCGATCAGAACCCCGATCATCGTGAACACCAGCTCCGGGCTGGTGACCGTGGCCAGCCCTCCCAGGACCGGGCCGAGGAGGGCGCCGCCGATGCCGATGCCGACGGCGGCGCCGATGACCGTGCTGCGCCTGTTCGCCGGCGTGGTCGAGACCAGCCATGTCAACCCCGCGGCCCACAGGCACGAGCCACCGGCACCCTGGATCAGGCGGGCGGCGTCGAGCATGACCAGGTCGTGCCCGAAGCCGAAGGCCACGCTCGACGCGGCCAGCAGGGCGACGCCGGTGAGCACCGTCTGGCGAGCGCCGATGCGGGCGACCAGGAAACCCGCGGGGACGGCAAAGGCGATGGCGCCGAAGGCATAGAAGGCCAAGAGCGTCCCTGCCGATGCCTTGGTCAGCCCGAGGTGCTCCACGTAATAGGGAAGCAGCGGAGCAAGGACCGAGTAGAACATGTTCTCGACCAGGACCAGCGCCCCGACGAGGGCGAACAGCCGCCGGCCGGCGCCCCCCGAGGTCGAGTGGTCGAAAGCGTCCATATGGCGGACGGAGTCGTCCCCTCGACCGGCGGGGTCAGGCACTAGCGAACGGGGGCTGCCTCGCGCCCGGTCGCCGCCCCCACGCCGAGCAGGTCGTCGAGACCGCGCTTGCGGGCCTCGTTGGCGATCACCAATCGCTGGATCTCCGACGTGCCCTCCCAGATCCGATCCACGCGGATGTCGCGGTAGAGGCGCTCGACCGGGTTCTCGCGCATGTAGCCGCGCCCGCCGAAGATCTGCACGGCGCGGTCCACCACCCGCCCGGCGGCCTCGGAGGCGGCCAGCTTGGCCATTGCTGCCTTCGCATGCAGGAGCTTGCGTGGAATTCCGGCGTCCGCCTCCCATGCGACCTGGTAGACGAGGGCGCGGTTGAGCGCGATCTCGGTTGCGCTGTCGGCGATCATCGCCGCGATCAACTGGTGCTCGGCGATCGGCTTGCCCCCCTGCACGCGCCCGTCGGCCCACTCGGACGCCAGCCGCAGCGCCCGCTCGGCGGCGCCGGTCGCGCGGGCGGCGATCATCAGCCGTTCCTCGACGAACCAGTCGCGGGTCAGCTCATAGCCCTGGCCGATGCCGCCGAGAACCGTCTCCGGCCCCAGCCGGACCCGGTCGAAGACGAACTCCGGGTGCTCGTAGACGAAGGTGTGCATGAAGGCAGGGGTGCGCTTCACCGCCACCCCCGGGAGGTCCTTGTCGACAAGGAACATCGTCGGCTCCTTCTCCGGCATCACCCTGGCGAGGACGATGAGGAAGTCGGCGACGTCCCCGACCGTCACGAACCACTTCTCGCCGCTGAGCAGGAAGTCGTCGCCGTCGCGCTCGGCGACGCTGGCCAGTGCCGTCGGGTCCGAGCCGGCGTCGGCCTCGGTGACGGCGACACAGTCACGGCGCTCGCCGCGGATCGCCGGCTCCAGCCAGCGGGCCCTCTGCTCCTCGCTGCAGGCCCGCAGGGCGTTTGCGGGGCGCCAGACTGCGTCCCAGAGGGCGTTCGTGATCTGGCCCAGCTGCTCCTGGACGATCACCTGATCGAAGATCGAGAGCCCCGCTCCACCCCACTCGGCCGGCATGTTGATCGCGTTCAGCCCGTGGTCGATCGTCTTCGCCGAGATCTCCGCGAGCGCCTCCGGGCTGAGCCCGCGGTCGCGCTCGCAGTCCTCCTCGTAGGCGATGATCTCGGTCGCGAGCGACGCGGCCCGCCGGCGCAGCTCGTGCTGCTCGTCAGTGAAGTTGAAGTCCATTCCGTGCTCCTTGGTTCCTTGGTTGGTCGTGGTGTTGCCGGGTGGTTTGGTCAGGCCGGCGCCGGTCCGGCACGGACGATCCGCGCGTCGAGCCCGAGCACCCCCTGCTCGAGCACGAGAAGTGGGTTGATCTCGATCTCGGATATCTCGGGGTGGGCTGCGGCAAGGTTCGAGAGGGCCGTGGCCGCCGAAGCGGCGGCGGCGAGGTCGAGCTGCGCCCGGCCGCGCGCCCCCAGCAGGAGGGGCGCGCCGCGGAGGGATCGCAGCAACCGATCCGCCTCTTCGGGGCCCAACGGCGCCAGCCCGATGGCGACGTCGTCGAGAATCTCCGCATAGACGCCGCCGATCCCGACCGCGACGACCGGGCCGAAGCGCGGGTCGCGGCGGCTCCCCAGCAGCAGCTCGACACCGTCGTCGACGGGCGCCATCCGCTCGACCGCGTAGGAGCCGCTGCCGATCCCGGCCATCGAGTCGAAGGCCTCGCAGAGGGCTGCGTCGTCGGCTAGCCCGAGCGCGACCCCCCCGAGGTCCGACTTGTGCAGGACGTCGGTCGCCTTCAACGCCACCGGGTAGCCGATCGCGTCCGCCGCCTCGAGCGCCTCGTCCCGGGTCTCGACCCGCCGGGACTCGGCCAACGGAACCCCCGCGCCGGAGATCGCATCACGCGCCACCCAGTAGCCCTCGCCCTCGATCGGGGTCTGCGGCGAGGGAAGCGACAGGATGCCGCCGCGCTCGGGGGGTGGCGTGTCGACGATCCGGCCCAGCGCCGTGATCGCGTCATCGATCCGGGCAAAGATGGGAACGCCCGAATCGCGCAGGGCGATCGCCGGGGACGAGTCCCAGTGCATCGTCTGGGCCAGGAGGGGGATGCCGCTTCGCTCCGCCGCCGCCGCCATCCGCAGCGCAACCTCGGACTCGCGCTCCTCGGCGTCGGCTCCCTCGCCGGCCTCGACGCTGTAGCCGCCGAAGTAGCCGGTGAGGATCACCGAATCGACCTCATCGGAATCTCCGATCTCCCCGATCACCCGTTCGTAGCTGTGCAGGTCCTCGTCGCCTGCGCCGGCGAGGTCGAGCGGGTTCTCGGTGACCGGCCTCCCCGGGAGCTTGTCCAGGATCCGCCGCTGAAGCCCCTCGCTCAGGGTCGGGAGTACGAGCCCGGCGCCGTTGGCCAGGTCCGCGGCGATGACGCCGTGGCCGCCGCCGTCGGTGACGATCGCAACCCGAGGCCCGGCCGCGCGGTTGCCGTGCAGCAGCACCTTCGCGACGTGGACCACCTCGGCCAGCGAGTTGACTCGCACGGCTCCGGCCTCGCGACAGGCAGCATCGACGACGGCGAGGTCGCTGACCAGCGCCCCGGTGTGGGACGTCGCGGCGCGCGCGCCCGCCTCGCTGGCACCGGCCGCCAGCACGATCACTGGCTTGCCGGCCTCGAGAATCGCCTCCGCCAGCGCCCTGCCGTGGCGGAAGTCCTCGACGTAGAGGGCGATCACCCTCGTCGCCTCGTGGCTTCCAAGGTCGGCGACGAGATCTGCGACCTCGAGGTCGGCCTGGTTGCCGATCGACGCGACCCGCGTAAAGCCGAGGCCGATGCCGGCGGCCATCCGCGCCAGCTCCAGGGCGACGTTTCCGCTCTGGCTGATCAAGCCGATCGGCCCCGCGGTCGGGCCACCGAGCCCCAGATCGAGCTCGGCGCCGGTGTCCGCAACTCCCCCGCAGTTGGGGCCGAGCATTACGGCGCCGGCCTCTCGCACCCCCTCGACCACCGCCCGCTCGCGGGCGCGGCCCTCCCCCCCGCCTTCGGCGAGGCCGGCCGTGATCGCTACCAGGGCGCGGGCCCCGGCCCCGAGCGCGTCGGCGACGGCCTCCTCGAAGCGGCTCTCAGGGACAGTGAGAACGACCAGCTCCGGGGGCTCAGGCAGCTCGGTCGCCGACCTGTAGGCGGTCTGCCCGAGGATCTCGCCACCTTTGGCGTTGACCAGGTAAACCCGGCGGCGGCCGGCGCCGAGCAGCGCGTCGCGGGCCATCAGGTGTCCCCACTTCATCGGATCAGCCGAGGCGCCGACGATCGCCAGCGATCGCGGGTCATAGAGGCTCCCCAGCTGGCGCCGGGAGGCGGATGCAGTGGCGGTTTTCACTAGCGTGCTCCGGCCGCCGGCGCCAGGTCTTCCAGCAGTCGTCGCGAGGATTGCATCCCGCTCTCGATCGCGCCCTCCATGAACCCAGGCCAGCGCTGAGCGGTCTCCGAACCCGCGAACAGCAACGGCGCCTCGGAGCCCAGCAGCTCGGGCAGGCCCCCGGTCCCCCATCCCGGGCGCCAGCCGCCCCAGGTCCCGCCGGCGTAGGGGTCGGCGGCCCAGTTGTGCCAGGTCGATGCCGTCAACTCGAGGTCGGGCAGGTAGTGGCGCAGCGAGGCCTCAACCGCGCCGGTGTCGTCGCCGTCGAGATTCGAGGCGTCGCGGCCGAAGGCGACGATCAGCACCCCCTCCGGAACCCGCTTCCAGGTCGAGGCGACGTCGACTCCGGGAGCCTCGCCGAGAGCGTGAAAGTCGTCGGGCGCGTCCTTCGCCAGCGCCCAGTACTTGGCGCCCAGGTTGGCGCTGCCGGCCTCGATGGCTGCCATCGTCGGCTGCGATGGCCCGGGACGGAGATCGATCCGCCGCAGCGCGTTGAGCGGCGCCGTCAGGATCACCGCCCGCGACCGCAGGGGCTCGGTGGCGCCGTGGACCACGGCACTGTCGCTGTCGTGCTCGACCGCTTCGACCTCGGTGCCCAGGCGGATCTCGGCGCTGACGTCTCCGGCGATCGCCTCAGCGATCGCGCTGGTTCCGCCTTCGACGCCGGCGTAGTCGACGCTGAGGAATGACCAGATGCCCCCGGCCGCCGCCAGGTGCCGGGCCATCAGCAACATCGAGGAGGAGGCCGCCTCCCCCGACATCAGCGAGCTGCCGAAGACCGACCCAAGCTCTTCAGTCGCGGGCGCGAGCCCGAGTCCCCGCACCCACTCGGTGATCGGGATGTCGAGGTCGGCGAGGCCCTGCTCGGAGGTGGGAGCGTCGGCGTCCACCCGGCGACCGGCGTTGTGGACCTCGGCCAGCAGATGCTCGAGGTCAGCCAGCTCCGAGACCGGAACCGGCAGCCCGGGCCCGAGGCGCTCGCCCCCGAGCCGCCACACGTTCGGCGGCTCGAAGGGGAACTCCTCGCCGGTGACGAGACCGTAGCGAGCGACCTCCGCGGTGATCAGCGGTTGGCGCGAGTCAACCGACATCGCCCCCATGTCGAGCCCAATCCCGGGCAGGGCGTCGGCCTTTGTCCAGGTGCGGCCCCCGATCCGGTCGCGCGCCTCGAGCACGAGGACCTCGAGGCCGGAACCGGAAAGCTCGCGGGCCGCGGTCAGCCCGGCGAGACCGGCCCCGACCACGATCACGTCCACGTCGGCGCGGCTCATCCGCTCACCTCGGCGTCGGCGGCCGGGTTCTCGGTCGTCACCGTGTGGGCGGTGTCGCCCGGGTCTCCAACCAGCACCCGCAGCGCCTGCGGCGGGAGATGGACCAGCACCGGGTCCCCCTGGTTGTGCTCAGGAGCCGCTCCCAAGTTGGAGATCGTCGCCTGGATCACGGCGCCGCTGGCGAGGCGAACCATCAGCTGGAGCGAGGAGCCGACGTAGACAGTCTGGTCAACCAGGCCCGGAAGGCAGTTCTCGGGCCGCTCCGCCTGGTGTGGCCGCACCTCGACCCGCTCCGGGCGGACGACGACGTTGGCAGCGCCGCGAACCGAGGTATCGCCGCCACAGGCACGCAGGGTGAACTCGCCCAGGCGCACCTCGCAGCCGTCCTCTGCCGGGCCGGCAGCCTCGACGCTCATCATGTTGGCGATGCCGAGGAAGTCGGCGACGAACACGGTCGTCGGGCTCTCGTAGACGTCGCGCGGGGTGCCGACCTGATCCACCCGGCCGCGGTTCATCACCGCGATCCGGTCACTCATGCTGAGCGCCTCCTCCTGGTCGTGGGTGACGAAGATGAAGGTGATCCCAACCTCCTCCTGGAGCCCCTTGAGCTCGGCCCGCAGCTGCTTTCGGATCTTCGCGTCGAGCGCCCCCAGCGGCTCGTCGAGGAGCAGGACCGCGGGTCGCAGCACCAGCGCCCGGGCCAGCGCGACCCGCTGCTGCTGTCCGCCGGACAGCTGATTCGGACGGCGCTTCGCCAGGTGGCCGAGCTCGACCAGCTCCAGCGCCTCGGTGGCCCTGCGCCTCGCCTCCCCCTTGCCAACCTTTTGCCATCGCAGCCCGAAGGAGACGTTCTCGATCACGTCGAGGTGCGGGAACAGGGCGTAGCTCTGGAAGACGGTGTTGACGTTGCGCTTGTCAGGCGGGACCTGCGAGAGGTCGTTGCCGTCGAGCAGGATCTCCCCCGCGCTCGGCCGCTCGAACCCGGCGATCATCCGCAGCGTCGTCGTCTTGCCGCATCCGGAGGGACCGAGCAGGGAGAAGAACTCCCCCGGCTTGATCGCGAGGTCGATGCCGTCAACGGCGACCGCTCCGTCGAAGTCCTTGCTGAGGCCCCGAAGGTCGACCGCACCGCCTTCCAATTTGCCCATCTCCTCCTCGTCTGTCTTCTCGGTATCGCTCATCCTGCCTCCAGTCCCGATAGCTGGGTCACGGTCTCGGTCGTGCCGACCGCCTCCGAGCGCTTGCTGAACATGCGCAGGATCATGTAGGCCCCTGCGATCCCGATCAGCGTCACCAGGACGAGGATCGTCGCCAGGGCGTTCAGCGCCGGCGTGGTGCTGCCGCCGCGGGCGTTGGCGTATAGGTACATCGGGATCGTCGTCGTCGACTGGTCCGAAGACATGTACTGGGTGACGACGAAGTCGTCGATCGAGAGGGCGAAGACGATCATCGCGCTCGAGAGGAGCGCCGGCAGCAGCAGCGGGAACAGCACCGTTCTCAGCGCCTGCCGAGGGGTCGCGCCGAGGTCGCGCGCCGCCTCCTCGTACTCGGGCCCGATGGAAGCCAGCCGGCTGCGGACGATGACGACGACGAAGGAGAGCGAGAAGGTCACCTGCCCCACAACCTGCGCGGTGGTCCCCAGGTGGATCGCCGAGAAGGGCAGGATCGCGAGCTGGGTGAAGACCAGGAACAGCGCCACCGCCATCGCCAGCTCGGGGGTCACCAGCGGGATCAGCATGAGGAAGTTCGAGGTGCCCGAGCCCCGTCCCCGCCAGCGCGCGAGCCCCAGCGCGAGCAGGAACCCGAGCGGGGTCGCGATCGCCATCGCCAGCGCCGCCAGCTCGACGCTGTGGACGAGGGCGTCGGTGTAGGTGGGGTCGTGGAAGACCGAGAGGGTGTCGTCGCCCCACCACCAGCGGATCGAGAAGCCCTGCCAGATGCTGCGCGAGCGGCCGTCGTTGAAGGAGAAGAGGATCGCGGCGGCGACCGGGACCAGCGCCCAGGCCATGTAGAGCCAGGTCGCGGCGGCCAGGAAGCGGGGCTTGCCCCAGGGGTTGCGGATCCAGGTCGCCAGCCGTGCGCTCACGAGAGCCTCTTCGTCTGGCGGGCGGTCTCCCAGATGTAATAGAGCATCGCGATCGCCAGCAGGGTCATCATCACCAGCACCAACGAGGCGCCGAGGTTCTTCTCCGGGCCGCCCTGGACGAGCAGGTTGATGCTGTTGCCGATCATGTTTGTGTTGGGCGAGCCCGAGATCAGGTCGTTGGTGTAGTAGTCGCCGAACATCGGCAGCACGATCAGGGCGCTGCCGGCGAGGATGCTCGGCCAGCTCAGCGGCAGGGTCACCCGCAGGAAGGTCCGCACCCTGGACGCGCCGAGGTCCCGGGCCGCCTCGAGCATGCGCTCGTCGAGGCGGTCGAGCCCGGCGAAGACCGGAAGGATGAAGTAGGGGATGTAGCCGTAGGTGAGGGCGGCGACGACCGAGAACGGGTTGCCGTCGAGCCAGGCCGGCGGGTTGCTGATCCCGAACCATCCCAGCACCTCGTTGACATAGCCGTCGGGGGAGAGCAGCCCGATCCAGGCCAGCATCCGCATCAGGTAGCTGACCCAGAACGGGATCACCAGCAGCGCCAGCAGCAGCGCCTTGGTGCGGCCGGCGTGACGGGCGATGTAGTAGGCGACCGGGTAGCCGATCGCAAAGCACAGCGCCAGCGAGCAGATGACGAAGAGGAAGGTGTTGCGGACCGCCGGCCAGTAGATCCCCCCGGGGACGATCTCGGTGAACGCTTGCTTGAGGAAGCCGACGTTCCACTCGAGCGGATTCCAGATCGGCACCGGCTGCAGCAGCGAGTCGATCGAGCCCGCCGCGACCGAGAGGACGGCGTAGGCGGGGACGACGACGAACAGGACCAGCCAGAGGACGCCGGGGAAGGCGAATCCCCGCCAGTACCAGCGCGGATAGCTCAAGTGGACTTCACCTTTGCCCAGGCCTGCTGCCAGACGACCAGCCCGAGCTGGCTAAGCGCCGCCTGGGCGTATCCGTACTTGAACTGCTCCTCGCGCACGATCGTCGTCGAGAGATTCTTGGGGACGATTCCCGTTTCCAGCACCCGCTTCACCGTGAACCCGTTCAGCGGCTGCTGGT
Source organism: uncultured Actinomycetes bacterium (assembly GCA_963840235.1). Classification (GTDB taxonomy): domain Bacteria; phylum Actinomycetota; class Thermoleophilia; order Solirubrobacterales; family 70-9; genus JBBRHQ01. The sequence goes on along the minus strand of CAWIYC010000001.1, from coordinate 153,385 downwards.
AGACCGTGTACTCGTAGTTCTTCAGCGCCACGTCGAGGTCGAGCATGTGGTTGAGGAAGAGGTGTCCGAGGACGGGGTTCTGCGCCCCGCCCAGGACCATGAACGTGTCGTTGGCGATCAGCCCCCGGCCGTCCTCCGGCCACCAGTAGCTGAAGACCTCCGATGAAAGGCCCTTCGGCAGGTAGAACTCGATCGCCGCCATGTCGCCCGACCACGCCTGCTGGAGCCAGGAGGAGCCGTCGATCAGTCGCTGGTAGTCGTTGCCGGCGAACTTCAGGTTGACGCTGCCGACGAGTTCGGTCAGGCCCTCCGCGGCAGCGTTCACCTGCTTCTCGCTGTCGGTGTTGATATCGGTCTGGCCCATCCGAAGGAGCGAGAGCGAGATCGCATCGCGCTGATCGTCGACCATGCCGACCTTGCCCGAGATGTCCTGAGAGCGCCAGAACGCCTCGTACGGATTCGCCATCCGGTACGGGTCGAAGTCGGGCAGCTTGTCGTTCCGCCAGCCGATCCCGGTCGTATATGTCGTGTATGGGACGGTGTAGCGAGACCCGCCGTCGTACCAGGGGTCGACCAGCGAGGACCAGACGTTTGCCTCCAGGTTGGGGATGTAGGAGTGGTTGAGCGGCTGCCCGATGCGCCCCGCGACGAGCAGGCTGATGTTGGGAACCAACGGCACGAATACGTCGAACTGCACCGCTCCGCTTGCCAGCTTCGCTATCGCCTCCTCGATCGTGCCGAAGGTGCTGACCTCGACGTCGACTCCGTACTTCTTCCCGAAGGAGTCCACGACCGCCCGGTTGATGTACTCGGACCAGTTGTAGAGCTTCAGCGGCCCCTTCTCGGGCTTCAGTCCGGAAGGGATCGGGCGGTTGTCCCTATAGATGGGAAAGGTCACAGGGTCCCAAGGGCGCCCCAGGGGCAGGCCCCCGGGCCCTCGGTCCGGCGACAGGGTCCCGGCCGGCAGGGTGGTGTCCTTGCAGGCGCCGAGCGCGGTCACGCCGTAAAGGCCGGCGGCGGTCGCGGCGGCGCCGCGGAGGAAGCGGCGGCGGGTGGTCGCATTCGCAATCGCCGCCAGGTCCAGCGCTCCGTCCGCCCCGGTGCCGCGCCCGGCGCCCATCCCTCAAGCTCCCCCAGCCTCGAGCGCCGGGTCCCGGTGGTACCCCATCTCGGCGGCGATGAACGACCAGACGAGGGCGCGCATACGGTCCAGGCTCATCGCCGGATCGCCGCTCAGCATTCGCACGCCGCAGCCGTCGATCAGCGCCAGCAGGCGATCGGCGAAGTCGTCGGGGTCGCGGCCGGCGGCCGCTGAGTCTTCGGCGATCGTCTTGCGGATCCAGCCGTGCATGTCGGAGTAGAGTCGGGCGAGGGTGGGCCCGAGCTCCGGGTGGCGGATCGTCCGCAGCCAGAGCTCGATCCAGAGCATCCAGTCCTGGCGCTGGTCCCCGGGGAGCGGCAGGTAGTCGTCGAGCATGCGCCGCATCCGCTCCTCGGTCGAGAGGTCGGGCGCCTCGCGCTCGGGGATCCTCTCGCTGCCGATCCGGACATACGAGTAGGAGAGCGCCTCGGCCAGGAGCGTCTCGCGCGAGTCGAAGTGGTAATGAATCAGCGCCGGAGAGACGCCCGCGTCCACCGCGATCCGGGCGATGCGGACGTCGTCGATACCCTCGCTGGCGATCCGCGAGACCGCTGCCGAGAGAATCCGCTCGCGGGCGCCGGAGACCTGCTCCTGCTCGGGGGAAGAACCGGAGCCGTTCTCCTGGAGCGACCGGGAGGAGGCGGTCGCAGGGCGAGCGCTCAAGGGCGCTCTCCGGCGGCGGCGAGGTCGGCGCGTACCTTCGATGCGAGCCAGCCGACCGCGGCCTCGCGCTGGTTCAGCGGGCCGCAGCGGTAGCCGCTCGTCTGCAGGCCGCGCTGGACGGCCTCGACCAGCTCGACGTCCTCGTCGTTGACCAGGTCGTTGACGCGGTCGTTGAGGCGCCGGATGAGGCGGTCGCGCAGCCCCTCCTCGCGCGGCCGCAGTAGCGCGAACTGGTCGCGGCTGCGGTTCGGTCCCACCGGGTTGATCTGCCAGTAGCCGACCTGGTCGGGGTAGAGGTCGAGCGCCGTGTTCGGGTAGATGAAGACGTAGCGCCAGACGTCGCGGTCGGCGTCGGTGAGCTTGCCCATCGGCCGCACCAGCCGCTGGTAGAGCCGCTCGGTCCGGTTCTCGGAGGGCTTCTCCCGCATCGGCGCCTCGAACCAGACGAAGTTCTCGGCGATGTCCGGGATGTAGCGCTCGTAGTCGAGCAGCCGCATCAGCCCGGGGTGGGCGATCGGCACGTGATAGCCCTCGAGGTAGTTGTCGGCGATCACCTTCCAGTTGGCCCCCTGGAAGGTGTCGTTGCCTCCGTCGGCCCGCACCAGCGAGGGGATGTCGTAGCGCTCGAGCCGCTGCGGGAGGTCGCCGACGAGCTCGGCCAGCGGGGTCGCCTCGGGGTCGAGGTTGACGAAGACGAGGCCGCAGAGCACCTCCACCCCGGCGCCGTGGAGGCCGAGCCGGGGACGGTCGAGGCCACCCGGGAAGCCGCGCAGTTCAGGAGCGCCGAGGAGCGAGCCGTCGAGAGCGTAGGTCCAGCCGTGGTAGGCGCAACGGATCGCGCGGGCGCAACCGGCGGCGTCGCCGAGGAGCCGGCGGCCACGGTGGCGGCAGACATTGCGGAAGGCCCGCAGCTCGTCGTCCTTGCCGCGGATCACGATCAGCGATTGCGAGCCGGCGCTGGCGGTGATGTAGGAGCCCTTCTCGGGCAGGTCGCTGACGTGGCCGGCGAGCTGCCAGGTGCGCTCGAAGATCGCCGACTGCTCGAGTGCGGCGGCCTCCGGATCGAAGTAGAGGCGCGGCTCCAGCGCCGCGCCTTCGCCGGCATAGCCGTGACCGCCCTCGACCGGGATGCCGGCCGCGATCGCCTCGGGAGCGTCTGAGGTGGGGGCGCTGAGGGAATCGGAATGCATGGACGATGTCCTGACCTTGTGCTCAGTCATACAAAGTAGACCGGAACGCGACTCGCTCGCGTCTCTCCTCCAGCCACAAAACCAGCCACGGCTGACTTTGTAATCAGTCACGCTAACATACGTCCATGGGGAGCGCAAGACCATTTTCCCCGCCATGGCGGCGGGGACACCGCGATGCCGAGAACAGCTGGCTCTCGCTGACGCCGGAGCCTGAGCGGGAGCTTCCGGGAACGCTGGCCGCGATCCGGGCCGACGACCCCCGCGACCTCGGCGAGGCGCTGGAGCGGGAGCGCTCGGCCGTCGAGGAGATCGTCCTCCGGGGGCGCGAGCGCGACTGGCTCACCTACCTCAGCGAGGCCGTTCGGCTGCTGCTCGACTCGCCCGAGGTCGGGCTCAGCGCGGACCAGCGGGCCGCGGCGCTGGAGGTGCTCGCAAACCATCACCGGCTCCTGCTCGGCCTCCCCGGGGACGCCGCTGAGCGGACCGAGTCCGAGCGGATCGCCCTCGAGCGCGCGATCGCCGTCACCGAGGAGACCGAGAAGGCCAACCAGAACGGAGGACCATGACCGCGACCGCGACCGCGACCGTCAGAGGAGTCGGCCTCGAGCTGACGCCGGAGCAGGAGGACCTGCAGCAGCGCGCCCGCAGCTTCACCGAAGAGGTGCTGATCCCCCGGGAGGAGATGTCGGAGCGAAACGGGGGCCGCCTTCCCGCCGGGGAGATCGAGGAGATCAGGGAGGCTGCGATCGAGGCCCGCCTCAACGGCGGCCGCCACAGCGTCGCCAACGGCGGCCAGGGCTGGACCACTTTCGAGAGCTTCCTCGTCGGCGAGCAGTTCGGCCGCTGCACCAACGGCCTGCACTGGTACGTGCCGCAGGCCTACAACGTGCTCGAGATGGGCACCCCGGAACAGATCGAGCGCTACCTGCGGGCGGCGCTGCGCGGCGAAGGCGACACCGCCTACGCGGTGACCGAGGAGCACGCCGGCTCGGATCCCTCGACGATCGCGACCACGGCGACCCGCAGCGAGGGAGGCTGGGTGATCGATGGTGAGAAGTGGTTCGTGACCTCGGCCGATGCGGCCCTGGTGATGATCGTCATGGCCAACGCGATCGAGGGCACCGAGAAGCTTCCGACCCTGTTCCTGGTCGAGCCCGGCGCCGACGGCGTCGAGTTCGTCGACGACCCCCCCTTCACCCACAACTACCCCCACGGGCACCCGACCGTCCGCTTCAGCGGGGTCGAGGTCCCCGAGGACGCCGTCATCGGCGGCCTCGGTGCCGGCGACGACCTGCAGCGGATGTGGTTCACCGAGGAGAGGTTGGGGATCGCCACCCACGCCCTCGGGGCGATGTGGCGACTGATCGACGAGACCACCGCCTGGGCGCTCCACCGCGAGCAGGGCGGGCAGCGGATCATGGACTACCAGGGGGTCTCCTTCCCGCTCGCCGACTCAGCCGCCGACGCCGCCGCCGGACGCCTGCTGACCGCCCAGGTGGCGCAGCTGACCGACGCCGGCGCGCCCGGGAAGATCGTCCACGCCAAGGCCTCGATGGCGAAGCTGTTCGTCAGCGAAGCCGCCTGCCGCGCCGCCGATCGCGCCGTGCAGATCTTCGGCGGTCGCGGCTACATCCGCACCAACGTGGCAGAGCGCTTCTGGCGCGAGCTGCGGGTCGACCGGATCTGGGAAGGCACCTCGGAGATCCAGCGGCTGATCATCGCCCGGGCGCTCGAGCGCCGGGGAGTCGAGGCGACGATCCACTGAAGTCACTCACCCGCCTGCGCCGAGGGGGGCTACCTGCGGCCGGCGGCGATGCCGGTGACGATCTCGCGCACGATCCGCTCGGCGGCGAGGGCGGTGATGTCGGCCGATCCGACCGCGGTCGGGATCACCTCGACCACGTCGGCACCGATCAGGTCCGTACCGGCGGCGATCCGGCGCGCCGCCCAGAGCAGGTCGGCGCTGGTCATGCCCCCCGGCTCCGGGGTGCCGGTGCCGGGCGCGTAGGCCGGATCGAGCACGTCGATGTCGATCGAGAGGAAGACCGGGCCCCCACCCACCGCGGCGATCGCCAGGTCGGTCACCTCGGAGATGCCGAGGTCGCGGACGTCGTGCATGAAGAAGCTGGTGACGCCGCGCTCGGCCTGCCAGCCGAACTCCTTCTCCCCCGGCCAGTAGCCCCGGAGGCCGACCTGGACGTAGCGGCCCGGGTCGACGTGGCCCTGCTCGATCAGCCTGTACATCGGCGTACCGTGGGACACCTCGACGCCGAAGACCTCCTCGCCGGTGTCGGTGTGGGTGTCGAAGTGGATCAGCCCGAGCGGCCCGTGGCGGGCAGAGCAGGCCCGGATGTCTGGCTCGGCGATGCCGTGATCGCCGCCGAGGACGATCGGGATCGCCCCTGCATCCAGGGCCTCCCCAACCGTCGCCTCGATCGCCTCGTGGGTGCGGGCGGGGTCCGCGGGCAGCACCGGGGCGTCGCCGTAGTCGACGACCCGCAGCTCGGCGAAGCCGTCGACCTTGGCCTCGAGGTGCGGGCCAGGCGGGCAGCTGGCCGCGCGGATCGCCCTGGGGCCGAAGCGCGCTCCCGGGCGGTCTGAGACAAGGTCGTCGGTGGGAGCTCCGACGATGACGACGTCGGCCCCGGCCAGCTCGGCCGGATCCTCCGTGTAGGGCATTCCGCTGAAGCTGAGCAGCCCCGCGTAGTCGGGCTTCTCCCCATGGGTGCGCCAGCGCTCGAGCGGGTCGATCACGGCCGCAATCCTAAGGGGGAGAGCACATCGGGCCCATCCCCTAGGCTCGCCAGGTGCCCGTACCGGAGCTAGACCCCAACCAGGCCGAAGCGCAGCTGGCGCTGCGTGGGCTGGCCGGGGTCGAGGAGTCCGGGGGCGAGGCACCCCTGCGGCCCTACGACGGCCCTCTCGACCCGGATGCGCTCCTCGCCCACCTCGGCCACTCCGAGTTCCGCCCCGGGCAGCGCCTGGCGGTGGAGGCCGGGCTGGCCGGGCGCGACTCGCTGATCGTGATGCCGACGGGCGGCGGCAAGAGCCTCTGCTACCAGTTGCCCGGGCTCGCCGGCGAGGACCTGACGATCGTCGTCAGCCCGTTGATCGCCCTGATGGCCGACCAGTGGAAGCGGTTGATCGCCGGCGGGCACCCGGCGGTGATGATCGCCTCGGGGCTTGGCGAGGAGCAGGCACGGGGGGCGCTGGCGCGGATTCGCGGCGGGCAGGCGCGGATCGTCTACTGCTCTCCCGAGCGCTTCGGCTCACCCGCCTTCCTCGACGCGGTTTCGAGCCGCCGCGTCGACCTGATGGCGGTCGACGAGGCCCACTGCCTCTCAGAGTGGGGACACGACTTCCGTCCAGACTACCTGCGGCTGCCGAAGGCGCTGGAGCGGCTCGGCCGCCCCGCGGTCATGGCATGCACAGCAACCGCCACCGAGGAGGTCGCGGCTGAGGTCGTCGAGCGGCTGGAGCTCCGCGACCCGTTGATGGTCCGTTCCGGCTTCGACCGCCCGAACCTGTCGTTCGACATCGTTCGTCTCGACGGCGCCGGGTCGAAGGCGCGCAAGCAGACGCTGCTCGAAATCGGCCTCGCCGATCCAGCCAACCGGCCGGCGATCGTCTACTGCGGCACCCGTCGCGACACCGAGGCCGTATCGGAGGCCCTCAGGGGTGCCGGCCTGCAGAGCGTCCCCTACCACGCCGGGATGGCGCCCGATGAGCGCGCTTCTTCACAGCACCGCTTCATGACGGGCGACGCCGACGTGATCGCCGCCACCAACGCCTTCGGGATGGGGGTCGACAAGGCCAACGTGCGCTCGGTCTGGCACTGGGCGATCCCGACCAGCGTCGAGGCCTACTACCAAGAGGCGGGGCGCGCGGGGCGCGACGGCAGGCCGTCGCGGGCGGTGCTGCTAGCGATGCGCTCCGACCTCGGCCGTCTCGTCCGCTTCATCAAGCAGCGCAGCGTCGAGCCGGCCGAGGTCGCCGCCTACGTCGATCGCCTGCGCCGCACTGCCGACGAAGATGGCGCGCTGACGACCGAGAACCCCCGCTCCGAGGAGGAGCGGATCCCGCTGGCGGTCGCCGAGCGCACCGGCGCACTGGCGATCGAGCCTGCCGGCGGCGGGCGGCTGCGGATCCAGCTCGGCGGCGAACTCGACCTCGGTCGCACCGCCGCCGCCTGCCGCGAGGCACAGGACCGGAGCTGGCGTGCCTATCGCGCGGTCGACGCCTTCAGCTTCTCCGACACCTGCCGGCGACGGCAGCTACTCGATCACTTCGGCGACGACGCCGCCGGCCGCGCCGAGGGCCGTTGCTGTGACGTCTGCGACCCCCAATCCTGGCTGCCCGACCCGGAGACGATCACCGTCCGGCGCAAGCGGGGCTCGAGCAAGTCGGGCAGCGACCCCGCCCCCGAGCTGGGGCCGGCGGACAACGACCTGTTCGAGGCGCTGCGGGGGTGGAGGATGGAGGCGGCCGCCGGCAAGCCCGCCTACACCGTCGCCCACGACCGGACCCTCGAGGCGATCGCGGCCGCGAGACCCGCAACGACCGCCCAGCTGGGCGAGATCCGCGGGGTCGGGCCGAGCTTCATCCGCAAGTACGCGGACCCGGTCCTCGGAATCGTCGCCGGGCAGCGCCTGGCGACCCAGCCGGCCCTGCCCGACCGAGCTTCACATCAGGCCTGAAATACAGCGGCACGTTGCGTTCGGCGGCCGGATCGGGTGGCGGGGGCTCAGGCGGCGCCGGGCGGGCGCGATGGACGTTGGGCGACAACCGTCCAGGGCTCGATCGAGCGCTCGCTGACAAGGCCCGCCCCGACGTAGGGGTCGGCGGCCACGAACTCCCCGACCGCGGCCTCGTCGCAGTCGAACCCGAAGATCGCCCCGTGCGGCGGATCGCCGAGGGCGCCAGCGATCACCAGCCTGCCCTCCTCGCTCCAGCGGCGGGCCAGGGCCAGATGCGCCTCGCGGTGGGGCCCGCGGCGCTCGAGGACGTCGGGGACGTAGGCGTAGTGAAGAGCGAGAAGGCGGAGCGGGCCGCTCATCGCAGGAATCGCAGCCGTGCCCTCTGCCTGGAACCGTCCACGGATGCCCTCTCGACCTCCGCTGTTCCCCGTAAGCCCCGGAACTCGCCGGTTCCGCCGACGATCAAGAGGATGTTGGGGTCCCTGTCGACCCGGATCGAGCCCGCGATCTGCACCCGCCCGCGCCCCTTCCAGATCAGGGTCACATTGCACTGGCCGCGAACCGCCGAGGCCGCGATGCAGACGCTCGAAAAGCTGCCGATGGCGGCGCCCCCCTGCCGCATCTCCCCTGTGCCACCGAAAATGGTGCCGCCGGCAAAGCTGCCGGTCGAGAAGCCGCTGGTCGTCTGCAGCAAGACATTCCTGGTCACGACCTTGACGGCGCCGGCGGGGGCCGGGGCGGCGAGGGCGGCAAGAACAAGGCAGGAAAGAGCGACGGCGGCAATCTTCTTCATGATTCTCCCTGGTCTGCGGGTCTGGGTCGATCGTCCTCCTTCAACGTCCCGTGGCGGGCTCCTGCGACTGCAGACCGGCTGCGCAAGGCCCCCTCGACCGGGCGTCCGCCGGCAATCGCCCCGCTCGCTCAGGTCAGGGTCAGGACGATGATCAGCCCGGTGATCGCGAAGTAGGAGACCGTCAGGAAGCGGAGGCCGCGGCGGTCGGCGCGCACCGCCTCGCTGATGTCGCCCTCCGCGTCGACCCAGGAGTTCTTGACGATGATCGCCAGGGTCAGCACAACGAACGCATAGGAGACGATGTAGAGCTTGTCGAGCAGGATCAGATAGTTGACGTCGGGCAGGCTCGAGTTGTTGGTGAGCTGCAGGGCGACGAGGGTCAGCAGCGCAGTGATCCCGATCCCGATTCTGCCCTCGACGAAGCGCGGGTGGACGCCCAGTGAGAGCGCTGCGGTCAGCGCCACCAACAGCATCGGCAGCAGCAGCTTCAGCGCGTAGGTAAAGGCAGGCCGCGTCACCGGCAGGTCGACGACGATCCGCGAGTAGCTCGCGCGTCCCGCCCGGGGGTCGCCGAAACTGGTCGCGTAGCGGTTGTTGATCACGGTCAGCTTTGGCTCGCCGACGTCCCAACCCGGAATCGTCAGGTCCTCGCTGAGTGCGACCGGGTGGTGATCGGGCACGAACACGAGCTTGCCCGAGTCGAGATTCGCATCCTCGATGTCCACCAGCAGATGCTGGGTGTCGAAGGGATAGCGCTCCAGTGGCAGCTTGGTGTTGAACTTGCCCTGGTTGCGGAGCACCTGGTAGTAGGTCCCGTTCGGCAACCGCTCCGGTTTCGGGGTCGAGTAGGTGAGGATGTGGCCCCAGAGCTCGAACGCGTTGAGAAACTCGAACGAGCGCGATGGGTCGAGCTCGGGGTTGCGCCACTTGAACCACATGTACATGTCGACGTTGTAGGAGTGAGATGCCAGGTCGAGCTGCTGAATGTCGTTGATCAGCACCCCCACCCTGACCACGTCCGGTCTTGCCCTGTCTCGCCCGCTCCCGTCTTCGGCCGCCGCAGAGCCCGACGCTGCCGAGGCGTCATCGGCCGGCGTCCCCGCCGAGGCCGCCGTCGCCGCCAGCAGGCAGGCGACGATCGCCGCCAGTCCTACGCGCCCCCATACTCCCATGCGCGAAGTCAACCACGGCCCAGGGTCAGGACGCAACTTTCTGCGATCCTCGGCCCGTGGATTTCCTCGTCAAACGCGACGCGCTCGACCGCACCCGGATCGTCGAGGGTCCCGCGGCCGTTCCGGGGCCCGGGCAGGCGGTGCTCTCGGTCGATTCCTTCGGGATGACCTCGAACAACATCACCTACGCCGTCTTCGGTGAGGCGATGTCCTACTGGAACTTCTTCACGGCCGAGGAGGGATGGGGCCGGGTTCCGGTCTGGGGATTCGCAGAGGTCACCGCCAGCTCCGACGAGGGACTCGCCGAGGGCACCCGGGTGTTCGGCTTTCTGCCGCCCTCGACAGAGCTCGCCGTCACGCCCGAACGCGTCGACGAGCGCGGCTTCACCGACGCAACTCCCCACCGCGGCGCCCTGCCGGCTGCCTACAACCGCTACCTGCGGGTCGACTCCGACCCCGCCTACGATGCCGGCCGCGAGCCCGAGCAGATGCTGCTCAAGCCGCTTTTCACGACCTCATTCCTGATCGACGATTTCCTCGATGACGAGGGTCTGCTCGAGGGCGCCTCCGTGCTCCTCTCCAGCGCCTCGAGCAAGACGGCGCTCAGCGCCGCTTTCCTGCTCGCCGAACGCAACGGGGTCGAGGTGGTGGGCCTGACCTCGGCCACCAACGTCGGCTTCGTAGAGGGCCTTGGGCCCTACGACCGGGTGGTGGCATACGGCGAGATCGACTCGCTGCCCCGGGGCGTCGCGGTCTACGTCGACTTGGCCGGCGACACCGCGACCCGCGCCTCGGTCCATCGTCACTACGGCGAGTCGCTTCGCCACAGCGCCGTCGTCGGCGCCACCCACCACGACAGCGTCCGACTCGACCCGGGCGAGCTGCCGGGGCCGGCGCCCCAGTTCTTCTTCGCCCCCGACCGAGTCGCCAAGCGGGCCCGGGACTGGGGCGCGGAGGGCCTCGAGTCGCGCACGACTGAGGCCTGGCTGCGATACGTCGACTGGACACGCGGCTGGCTCCGGGTGATCAGGGGCGAGGGGCCCGAGGCAGTCGAGCGTGCCTACCTGGAGCTTCTCGGCGGCGGGATCGACCCGGCCGCAGGCCACGTCCTCTCGATGCGCCCCCCGGCGGAGCGGTGAGCGCCGCCTACGTCCTCGACGCGGTGCGGACGCCGTTCGGCCGCTACGGCGGCGCCCTCGCCTCAATCCGTCCCGACGACCTCGCTTCCTATGCGCTGAGCGGGCTGCTGGAGCGCTCTCCCGGTCTGGACCCGGCCGAGATAGACGACGTCCTCTACGGCGATGCCAACGGCGCCGGCGAGGACAACCGCAACGTCGCCCGCATGGCGGTGCTGCTGGCGGGCCTGCCGACCAGCGTTCCCGGGGCCACCGTCAACCGCCTCTGCGGCTCCGGGCTCGAGGCCGCGATTGGCGCCAGCCGCGCGATCGAGACCGGCGACGCGTCGCTGATCGTCGCCGGCGGGGTCGAGTCGATGAGCCGGGCGCCGTGGGTGCTGCTGAAGCCCGAGCGCGGGTTTCCCAGGGGGGGCGAAGAGCTCCACTCAACGACCCTCGGCTGGCGCATGATCAACCCGCGGATGCCGGATCGCTGGACGATCTCACTCGGGGAAAGCGCTGAGCATCTCGCCGATCTGCACTCGATCTCCCGCTCCGCCCAGGACGAGTTCGCACTGCGCAGCCACCGGCTGGCGGCCGCGGCCTGGGATGGGGGGCGCTACGCGGACCAAATCGTCGAGGTCCCCGGGATCGAGCTGGGGCGCGACGAGAGCATCCGGCCCAAGACGACGATCGAGGCGCTGGCGGAGCTGCAGCCGGTCTTCCGCGAAGGCGGGACCGTGACCGCCGGCAACGCCTCCCCGCTCAACGACGGCGCCGCCGCGATCCTGATCGGCGACGAGCGCGCCGCGGAGAGGGCGGGAAGCGAGCCGCTTGCCCGGATCGTCTCCCGCGCCGCCGCCGGCGTCGACCCCGACGTCTTTGGGATCGGACCCGTGCAGGCGGCCACCGAAGCGCTCGACCGCGCCGGCATCGGCTGGGACGACCTGGTCGCGGTGGAGCTGAATGAGGCCTTCGCCAGCCAGTCGCTCGCCTGCCTCGCCGGCTGGCCCGAGCTCGACCCGGAGAAGCTCAACCCCAACGGGGGGGCAATCGCCATCGGCCACCCGCTCGGCGCCTCGGGCATTCGCATTCTCGGCACCCTCGCCCACGAGTTGCGTCGCCGTGGGGGCGGCTGGGGTCTGGCGACGATCTGCATCGGCGTCGGCCAGGGCCTCGCGGTCGTGCTCGAGGCTTCCTGACCCCTCGGCAGGGCCGGCTAGTCGCCGGCAAGCTCGGGGAGGTACCGCTCCACATGGGCGCCGATCGTCTCCCGCACCCAGCGCTGGGTGTCGGCGTCGGCCATGCGATAGCGACCGAGCAGCATCGCCTGGTCGTCGAGCGGCAGCCCGGCTATCTCCCAGCGCACCGCCAGGCGCTCGAACAGAATCTCGGTGCGCCGTCGCCATGCGTCCTCGGCCGAGGCGCCGGCGCTCTGAGGGGCCTCGCGGATCTTGGCGATCGTCGCCACGCTCAGCGTCTCACGCAGCGTGAGAACGTTCCCCTCGGGGTCGACGTAATCCACGGTCGCGGCACGTCGCCGCTCGCGGCGGGGCCTTCGCCGCTTCGCCATCAATCCCCCGGGGCGAAGAACTCCGCCAGCAGCTCCCCGATCTGCTCCGGCGCCTCCTCCTGGCAGAAGTGGCCGCAGCCGGGCAGCGCTGTGACGGCCGCCTGCGGCAGGGCCCAGTACAGGCCGACCGGACCGCCGAGGTCGTGTACGGCGAGCCCGAGCCGCTCGATCCCCAGCGCATCGAGGAAGCCCTCGAGGGCCCTGCCGAAGAACCCGAAGTCGTAACTCGCGTCGAGCGGCTTCGAGGAGCCGCCGAAGCCCGGGAGGTCGAGCGCGACGACGCGGTTCGCCGCGGCGATCGGCGGCATCACGCCCCGCCAGAGGTAGGAGGAGGTCGGCCAGCCGTGGAGGAGCAGGACGGGGGGCCCTGGCCCAACTCGCGATAGGCGAGCTCGAGGCCGTCAACCTCCACCCTCCGCATCTGCGCCGCCACCCCGGGATCACTCGCCGTCAAGCGATCCAACATACATCGAGTCGCTCCGGGCGCGGTACTAGGGTGGTCTCTCCGTGGCGCGCCCCGCGAACAAGGGTCTCGTCCTCGCGGCGATGATCTTTGCCGTGGCGATGACGTTCATCGACCAGACGATCGTCGCCATCGCCGCGCCCCAGCTTCAGGACGACCTCTCGCTCTCGGCGACAGGGGTGCAGTGGATCATCAACGGCTACCTGCTCTCGCTCTCGGCCCTGTTCGCGTTCGGCGGCCGTCTCGCCGACATCGCCGGGCACCGCACGATGGTCGTGATCGGGGTGATCGTCTTCGCCACCGCCTCGGCCCTCTGCGGGGCGACGCCCACGGGCGCCATCGGCGAGGCCTGGATCATCACCTTCCGGGTGATCCAGGGCGCCGGCGCGGCGCTGATGTTCCCAGCTGCACTGGCGATAGTGATCGCCTCCTATCCGCTCGAGGACCGCGGCAAGGCGATGGCGATCTTCTTCGGGATCGCGGGAGGGCTGACCTCGATCGGCCCGATCGCAGGCGGCTATCTGACCGAGTGGACGTGGAGGGCGATCTTCTGGGTCAACATCCCGGTCGCGATCATCGCCCTCGTGCTGATCGCCATCTCCAAGCCCGAGAACGACAAGCACCCGGCCCCGATCGACTACCGCGGCGCCGTCCTGATCGCCGCCGGGATGGGGATCGCCGTGCTCGGCCTGCAGCAGGCAAGCGTCTGGGGTTGGGACAGCGGCGCCACCATCGGCTGCATCGTCGCCGGGCTCGCCATACTCGCCTACTTCGTCCGCTTCGAGTTGCGCATCCCCGAACCGCTGCTGCGGATGCGGATCTTCGAGGACCGCCGCTTCGCAATGCAGAACGTCGTCCTCTTCCTCTTGATGATCTGCTTCGTACCCCTCTTCTTCTTCGCCAGCACCTACGCCCAGATCTCCCTCGGCGACAGCGCCTCCAACGCCGGCCTCTACCTGCTGACTTTCTTCGCCGGGTTCGCGATCGCGGCGCAGGTCGGCGGGCGAATCCTCGACGAGCGTGGCGCCAGGCCGGCGGTCGTAGCCGGCTCGGCGATCGCCGCCGTCGGCTTCTACCTCTGGGCCCGCAAGCTCCCCGGCCTCAACTACGACGACCAGTGGGTCTACATCGTCATCGCCGGAGCCGGGGTCGGCCTGGTGCTCGGCCCGGCGAACACCGACGCGGTCAACAGGGCCCCGCGCAGCAGCTACGGCGAGGCCACCGGGATCACCCAGACGGTGCGGAACTTCGGCTCCAGCCTCGGCCTGGCGGTGCTGGGGACGGTCCTGATCACCGAGAACAGGTCGAACCTCGAGACCTCGCTCGGAGAGCTCGGTCTGCCGAAGGCGAAGTCCGATGCGATCGCCGAGTCCCTCGGCCATGCCGGCGACGGCGGCAACCTCGCGGCGCGGGGCGGGAAGAAGGCCGACGAGTTCCTCCACGCCGTCCAGCACAGCTACGCCCTCTCCTCGCGGACGATCTTCTATGCGATGGCCGCAGTGATGGCCGTCTGCTTCGTCATCTCCCTGCTCGCCCTTCCCGGGGGCAAGATGGAAGTCGTCGAGGACCCGACTCAGGGCAGCTAGCCGGCCCGGCCGTCCCTATCCGCAGTAGGTATATGCGGTCGAGCGGCTCGGAGCCGAGCTGAGCGGCACCGCACCTATCTTCCAGCGCTTGCGGCTCATGCGGCTCGTCTCGAGCGGGATCGTCGCGCCGACGTCGTTTGATCTGAAAGTCAGCGGTGCATAGAACCCGGCGGAGATCGCCAGGGTGCCGCGGGGGCAGGCGGGCGTCGCCAGGTCGCGAAGCTGCCCGGCCCCGCGCAGGAAGCGGACCTTGGACCTGATCTTCCGCGTTTGGGCGCTGCAGTAGGCGAGCGACCGGAACACGGTACGCCCGTTCGAGAACTTGCCGACCGTCACCTCCCAGGCTGCGCCGACGACACGCGAGCCGAAGACGAGCGCGGCGGGGCCGCCATCGTTGGCGGCCATGGCGGCAAGATCAGCGGGGCTGAGCCGGATCGCGAAACCGCCGGATACGGGTCGGGTGCCCTGGGGACAGCTCGCTGCAACGCCCTTCATCGGAAAGATGGGACTCTGGCCGATCGAGACCGATCCGCGCCTGCTCCTGGCGACGAGGTGACCGAGTCCCCTGCGGCAGTAGGCGATCGCGGTGAACCGCTTCGAGGTGAGGATCGGCTGGCCGACGCTGTAGACCGAGACGATCCAGGCCCGGGGGCCACTGCGGCGTGAGACAAAGGGAATGAGAACCTGGGTGTCGCTGCCGTTGAGGTCGATGCTCGCGTAGGTGTGGACGCCGCCCGAGACCACCGACGTGCCGGCGGGGCACTTCGCCCTGGCAGTGCCGATCGTCCCCGAGGCCCCGGAGACGGTGGCGCTGGCCTTGGCCGCGACGATCGGGGCGTGGGCGGACGCCGCGGAAGCTGGAGCCGCGAGCAGCGCCAGCGCCGAGGCGACCAGCAGGAAAGGGATCGGGGGGGTGGATCGGGAGAAGTTCATTGTGCGGATATCGGCACACGGGCAAGCCCCTTTAGCCCCGGGCGAGGCGACTTGCGAGGATAGGTGCGCGATGGAGACGGCAACGACATCCAACCGCCCTCGCCTGAGCGCAGCCCTTCGCGACGGCGAGCAGGTCACCCCGCTGGAGCTCTTCTTCGACCTCGTCTTCGTCCTCGCGATCACGCAATGCACGGCTCTGATGGCGCACGACCCGACCTGGTCCGGTGTCGCCCAGGGGCTGCTCGTACTCAGCGTGCTGTGGTGGGCCTGGGTTGGATACGCCTGGCTCACAAGCGTCGTCGACCCCGAGGAGGGAGCGGTCCGGATCGCAATGTTCGGGGCGATGGCGGGGCTGCTCGTCGCTTCGATATGCGTGCCCGAGGCGTTCGACGATCTGGCGCTGACCTTCGCGGTCGCATACGGGGTCGTCCGGGCCGGTCAGATCGCCCTCTTCCTCCTCGCCAGCCGGGACGATCCCAGCCTCCGAAGCTCGGTGGTCGGGCTGGCAATCAGCAGCGCGATCGGCGTCGGGCTGCTCGTGGTCGCCTCCCTTCTCGACGGCATCGCCCAGGGCTCGGTGTGGCTGCTGGCGATTCTGCTCGACATGGGCGGGCCCTATCTCTTCGGCTCGGAGGGGTGGAAGCTTGTCCCCCGCCACTTTGCCGAGCGCCATGGCCTGATCATCATCATCGCCCTCGGCGAGTCGATCGTCGCCATCGGCGCCGGCATCGAGGGCACCCTCGATGCCGGGGTGATCTCCGCCGCCGTGCTCGGGATCGCGCTGACCGCGGCGATGTGGTGGGCCTACTTCGACATCGTCGCCCTGGTCGCGGCGCGGCGGCTCGAAGAGGCTCCTGTCGGCCGCGAGCAGAACGAGATGGCCCGCGACTCCTACTCGTTGCTTCACTTCCCGATGGTCGCAGGCATCGTCCTCGTCGCCCTCGGGCTGAAGAAGACAATCGGCCACGTGGACCATCACCTCGAGTCGGTGCCCGCCTTCGCGCTGCTGGGCGGACTGGGGATCTACCTGCTCGCCCATGTCGCCCTCCGCTACCGCCACATCCACACGATCAACCGGCAGCGGCTGATCCTCGGCCTCCTCCTCCTCCTCGCGACCCCGGCCGCGACCGGGGTCCCGGCGCTTGCCGCACTGGCCGGTGTCACGGTGACGATCTGGGCGATGATCGTCTACGAGACGATCAGCTACGGCGAGAACCGCAGCCGGGTCCGACACGAGCTTGCCTCAAACTCGAGTCGGGGGTAGAGACCTTCGAGAGATCGGCGGTGAGAAGGTCGGCGAGCTCCAGCGCCTGCTCGCGGATCTCAGGGATCGCGGTCGTCTCCCAGAGCCTGCCCTTGCGCACCGGGCCGATCCCGAATATCAGGCGGGAGACCTCGCCCGACCGGGTAATCATCGCCCCGCGCGAGTCGTGGTCGAGGCCGAGCCGGTAGGGGCCCGGGCGGACCTCGCCGGTATCCAGCAGCGACTCGACCAGCGGCTCCCCGGTCCGGCTCAGATCCTGGGCCGGACCGGTGCAGTTGACGACGCGGTCGAAGCGCCGCTCGGCCGCCTCGCCGGAATCGGGGTCGCGGACCGAGACGACCACGCCCTCCGGCTCGGGGCGGATCCTCTCGATCTCGCCCCGCTCGACCCGCAGGCGCCCGGAGGAGATCAGGCCCTCGAGCATCGCCGCGACCTCGGGTGCCATCCGGTGGCGGCGGACCTCCCAGTGGCGAGCCACCTCGCGAACGAACCGGCGGCGGTCCTCCTCGCCCAGCCGTCGCCAGATCCGGTTCGTCACCGGGCGCAGCGAGTCGATCACAGTCCTCCAATCACCCCCCGCCGCCTCCACCGAGGCGATCTTCGACTCGACCGCCGCGATCAGCTCGTCGAGGGTGAAGTTGCCCGGTGGCAGGTCGAAGGTTCCATCGGGCCGTGGGCCGCCGGCGAGGTGCGAGCGCGGCAGGAGCCCGTTGCGGGAGATCGCGCGGATCTCGGCGGGTGGGCCCGACTCGGCGAGGACGAGGGCGACGTCGACCATTGTCAGGCCGGTGCCGACCAGAAGCACGGATTCGCCCGCCGCCGCCGGGTCGGCGATCGCGGGATCCCAGGGGTCGGGGTGGAATCGTGGCGACCCCAGCAGGTCCTCGTCCCCGCCGCCGGGGACCGAGGGGGGCGGGTTGCCCAGCGCAAGGACGAGCCTGTCGGCCTCGATTCGGCGCCCGGACGCCAGCTCGACCGCGAGCGGGCGGGGGCCGTCGCCGACGCGCACCGCGAGCGCGTCGTCGTGGGTTCGCTCGAGCTCCGCCCCGGCGAGCGCCCGGCGCTCCGCGTTCGCGAGCACCTCAGCCAGGTAGTCGCCGTAGCGCGAGCGCGGGAGGAAGTCGCCGGCCCCCACCCCCGGGTCGTCGCGACGCGCCCAGCGAAGGAAGTGGCCCGGGTCCCGGGGGAACGAGCCCATCTGCCCGGCGGGGACGTTGAGGCGGTGGAAGAGATACGGGGTCGAGTAGGCGAGCCCGGGTCCGATCTCGACTCGGCGCTCGACCAGCACAACCCGCATCCCCTCCGGGTGCATGCGCCGCAGCAGCTGGGTGGCAAGCAGGGTCCCGCTCGCCCCGCCACCGAGGACGGCCACGGTTGATCGCGCCGGCACGCGGGCGGATCAGCTCCGCTCGAGCGGGTGGCCCCCGCCCGCCCAGACTTCGACCCCGCCGTGGCCGACGTGTATCACCTCGGCGAAGCCCTCCCGCTGGAGGATCGAGGCGGCGAGCCCGCTGCGCTTTCCCCCGCTGCAGACGGCGGCGGTCGGAACGTCGTGGGAGAGCTCGCCCGCGCGCGAGCGCAGCTCGCCGTAGGGGATGTGGACCGAACCGGGGATGTGGCCGGCGGCGAACTCGTCGGGGTCGCGGACGTCGAGGACCACCAGCCCCTCCCCGGCGGCGAGCCGCTGCGCGAGCTGGTCGGGGTCGATCAACTCGAGCCGCTGGACCGGGCGCTCCTCCGAGCGCCACGAGGTCATGCCCCCCTCGAGAAAGCCGCGGACACGCAGGCCGACCGAGGAAAGCAGCTCGGCAGCTTCCATCTCATAGCCGTCGGAGGCAGCGACGACGATCAGCTCGACGTCGTCGGGGACGATCCGGGCCACCTTCGTGCCGAAGCCGGTGTCGTAGGCGGAAGCGCTGTAGGCGCCGGGGATGTGGGCCTCGTCGAACTGCTCGTTCGTGCGTGCGTCTATCACCTGCGCGCCCTCGGCGATCGCGACCTCGACCGCGCGCGGGGTCAGCGGCGTCGGGGTCCCCAGCTCCTCGATCAGGGGCCCGCGGTTGAGCGAGACGATGTGCTCGAGATTCGGTGGCCGCTCACCCAGGGAGGCGACCGAGTCGGCTACGAACTCCTTCTCGGTGGCGAAGCCGAGCGCGCGGTTGTGCTCGCGCTCGAATCCGATCGTCGAGGAGGCCTTCTTGTCGATGCCGGAGCTTCCGCAGAGCGAACCACCGAGATGCCCTGGCCAGACCTCGACGCTGTCGGGGAGCGAGAACAGCCGCTCGTGCAGCGAGTGGAAGATCTGCGTAGCGCCCTCCTCGGCGTCAATCGCGAGGTCGGGCCGGGCGACGTCGCCGACGAACAGGGAGTCGCCGGTCAGCACCGCCCAGGGCTCGGCCCCGCGGCCGCTGTCCCGGATGACGAAGGACGTGTGCTCGGGACGGTGGCCGGGGGTCTCGACCGCCTCGATCGTCACCTTTCCCAGCTGCAGGATCCAGCCGTCGGTGAAAGTCTGATGCGGGTATTCGGCCCCCGCCAGTTCGTGCACATGGATCGAGGCCCCGGTCGCGCGCGCGAGGCGACCATGACCGGAGACGTGGTCGGCGTGATTGTGGGTTTCGAGCACGTGCTCGATGCGGACACCGTGCAGCCGGCTCAGCCGCAAGTAGGGATCGATGTCCCATTGCGGGTCTATGACTGCGGCGACGCCCGCGGCCGAATCGCCTACGAGATAGGAGGCGCAGCCCAGGTCCTCGTGCAGTATCTGGCGGAAGAGCACCGCCCCAAGATAGCCCCAGGAGGCAAGCTGTCGCCGTGATCAGACGACTGCGACGACCAATGCGGGTCCTGCGCCACCGCGACTTCCGCTTCCTCTGGCTGGCCCAGTCGGCAAGCGTGCTCGGGGACGCCATCGTCACCGTCGCCCTCGCCCTCTACGTCATCGACCTCACCGGCAGCGCCACCGATCTCGGGTTCGTGCTCGCCGCCCACGCGATCCCGCTCGTCGGTTTCATCCTCATCGGTGGGGTTTGGGCAGACCGGCTTCCGCGCCATCGCCTGATGATCGCCACCGATCTCGTCCGCTTCGCTCTCCACGGCCTCCTCGCCGTGCTGATCATCACCGGCGAGGTCGAGATCTGGCAGATCGTCGCGATCGAGGTGGCGTTCGGATTCGCTGAGGCATTCTTCCGGCCCGCCGCCAGCGGGCTGCTGCCGCAGACGGTTCCGGAGAGCGACATCCAGGAGGCGAATGCCGTCACCTCGATGTTCAACAGCTTCGCCGAGTTCGCCGGGCCGGCCGTGGCCGCGGCGCTGGTCGTCGGGATCGGCGCCGGTGCGGCCTTCGCCCTCGACGCCGCGACCTTCCTGCTGAGCGCGCTCTTCCTCTCCCGGGTTCGACCCAGGGTCCGGGGACAGGAGGCCGGCGCGGAGAGGCGCGGCGTCCTCGCAGAGTTGCGCGCGGGCTATCGCGAAGTCCGCTCGCGCGCCTGGGTATGGGTGACGCTCGCGTCGATCTCCGTTTCGCTCTTCGTCGCCCTCGCGCCCTGGTACGTACTCGGCCCGGTGATCGCCCTCAAGCAGTACGACGACGTCGCGATCTACGGGGCAGTCGCGGCGGCGTTCGGGGCGGGGCTGGTGATCGGATCGCTGATCGGAGTCGGCTGGAAGCCGCGCTACCCGATGCGGTTGGGGATGGTCTTCCTCCTCGCCTGGCCGCCGGCGATGATGCTCTACGCGGGCGGCGTCACTCTGGCGGTCGTGATCCCGGCGATCGCCTTCGCCGGCCTCGGCATCGCCCTGTTCGAGGTCTGGTGGCTGACCGCGCTGGCCGATCGCATCCCACCCGAAAAGCTGTCCCGGGTTACCTCCTATGACTGGATGGTCTCGCTCGGGCTGCTGCCGCTCGGCTACCTGCTCGCCGGGCCGCTGGCCCATGCCCTCGGCGCGGTCGAGGTCTTCCTCGGCGGGTGCGTGCTCGCCTTCCTCGCCACCGCGGTCGCCCTAATTCCTCGCGAGACCCGGATGCTCACGGGTGCCCCGAGGGGCGAGGCCGAGCTGCCCGACCATCCCGCCCCGGGCATCCCGCTCCCCTAGGAACCCGAGGGGGCCCTAGGCGAGAGAGGCGAGGATCTCGGCAATGTCCTCGGCGGTGGTGGTCGGATTGATGAAGCAGAAGCGCAACAGCGTCTCTCCCCGCCAACTGGTCGGCGCGGTCATCGTCAGGCCGTCGGCGAGCGCCTTCTCCGACCAGCGCTGATAGTCGGGCGGCTCCCAGCCGCGGCGGCGGAAGACCACGACCGAGAGCTCAGGGGCGCAGTAGAGCTCCAGCTCGGGCGCGGCCTCGATCAGCTCGCCGGCTTCCCGGGCGAGGCCGATGCAGCGCTCGATCGCATCCGCGTAGGGGCGCCAGCCGTTGGCCGCAAGTGAGAACCACAGGGGCAAGCCACGCGCCCTGCGGGTCAGGTGGATCGCGAAGTCGGAGGGATTCCACTCGGCGCGCTCCTCGATCACGTCTATGTACTCGGCCTTCTGCGTGAACGCTGCTGCGGCCAGCCCGGGGTTGCGGTACAGGAGCGCCGCGCTGTCGAACGGCGCGAACAGCCACTTATGCGGATCGACGACAAGGGAATCGGCTCGCTCGAGCCCTGCGAAGAGTCGCCGCTCGGCCGGAACGAGCGCCGCGGCTCCACCGTAGGCGCCGTCCACGTGCATCCAGATCCCCCGCTCCCCGCAGATCCGGGCGATCGCATCGAGATCATCGACAGCACCGAAATTGGTCGAGCCGGCGGTGGCTGCGACGGCGAAGACCTCGTGCCCGCTGGCGTCGAGAGCGGCGCTCAGGGGCGGGCCCAGCATCCTCCCCCGATCATCGGCGGCGATCTCAACCACCTCGACGTCGAGTATGCGGGCAGCGAGCCGCAGCGACGAGTGCCCCCCGCCCGTGATCGCCATCGCCGCGCGGCCGGGTTCCCGCCTGCGGCGGCGCCAGGTGTCGCGGGCGACCGCCAGAGCGCTGAGGTTGCCGGCGGTGCCGCCGCTGACGAAGACTCCGCCAGCGTCGGCGGGCCAGCCGAGAGTCCCGGCGATCCAGCGCAGGGTCTCGTTCTCGGCATGGATGGCACCGGATGCCTCTATCCACCAATCGGCCGAGATCGCGGAGGCGGAGACGGCCAGGTCGATCAGGATCGAAGCGGTGGTCGGTGCGTTGGGGACGAAGCTGAGAAAGCGCGGGTGGCTGGTGTTGACGCAGGCGGGCGCGAGGATCTCCTCGAAGATCCGGAAGGCTTCCTCGGCCCCCAGCCCGGACTCAGTGATCGTCTCGCCGGCGAGCCGGGAAAGCTCCTGCTCCGACTTCGGGGAGTTGAGCGAGCCGGGGCCGGCGAGGCGTCTCTCGACATAGCCGAATACCCGCTTCGCCAGGGCCTCGTCGGCGGGCTCGAAGAGGTGCATCTGCCCTGGCCGCGGGGCCGGCACGGCGCCGTCTCTCTCGCTCTCGCTCACCTTCGCCGATTCTGTCAGGCAGGATCTGGTGCTGCGGGGCGGGTGGGGGTTCGGCCAGGGTCCGGCCGCAGGCAGAGAGGGGCAAGGGACACCGTCGTCCTCGCCGCGGGCGCCCGGGCGGGGGACGAAACACCATGCAGAGTAAGTCGGAGGCCCGAGTGATGCCTCGGGACCGACACTGGATCCGGCCTCGGTTCCTGTCCACCCCGAGCCCCGCCCAGCAGGCGGTAGGGTGAGGAGGCATGGCGGCTGAACCCCAGCAGAAGCCCCTGGAGGAGCTGTCTGTCGTCGACCAGGAGGAGTGGGTCGACGGCCCGCCCCACGAGACCTTCGAGCGCCTGCGCCGCGAGTGCCCGGTCCACTGGAGCGAGATCCGCGACTACGAGAACGAGGAGGGGATCTGGTCGGTCACCAGAGCCGAGGACGTGCGCACGGTCAGCCTCGACTGGCGCACCTTTTCCTCCGAGCGCGGCGGCGTCACCGGCCTCACCCACCAGTTCCCGCTGGAGTTGGTGCAGGCGATGTTCATCGGCATGGACCCGCCCAAGCACGACCGGATCAAGATGCTGTTCCAGCGCGGCTTCACCCCGAAGCGGATCGCTGAGCACGAGGACGAGATCCGGGCGACCGCCGAGCGCGTCCTCGACGGCGTCGCCGGGCGCGGCGGCTGCGATCTGGTCACCGAGGTCGCCCAGCCTGTCGTCTCGCGGGTGATCGGGAGCTTCATGGGCATCCCCGAGGAGGAGGACGAGGCCTGGGCGACCCTGATGAACACGACCCTGGGCCTCGGCGACCCCGACCTCAACCCGGGCGGCCCGGAGGCGATCCTCGACGAGGACATCCCGGCGATCTTCGAGCGGGTCAGGGCGATGATCGCCGATCGCCGCGAGAACCCGACTGAAGACCTAACCAGCGTCCTCGTCCACGCCGAGATCGAGGGCGAGAGGCTCTCCGAGCACGAGATCGTGATGGGTTTCTTCCTCCTCGTCGCCGCCGGCAACGACAGCACCAAGGCGACCTACACCAGCGGTATGCGGGCGCTGATGGAGCATCCCGACCAGATGAAGATTCTGGCCGACGATCCCTCGCTGATCCCGGGTGCGGTGGAGGAGTGCCTGCGGATGTTCCCGGCCTTCGCCCACTTCCGCCGCACAGCGATGAAGGACACCGAGATCGCCGGCTGCCCGATTGCCGACGGCGACAAGGTGGTGATGTGGTACGTCTCCAGCAATCGGGACGAGGACGTCTACGAGGACCCCGACCGCTTCGACGTTCTCCGCAACCCCGAGCACCAGGCCTTCGGCGCAGGCGGGCGCCACTTCTGCCTCGGGGCGGCCCTCGCCCGCCTCGAGCTGAAGATCCTCTTCGAGGAGACGCTGAAGCGCTTCCCCGGGATGGAGATCGCGGGCAGGCCCGAGCCCGCGCTCTCCCCCTTCCTCAACCAGCTGAAGACCCTTCCCGTTCGCTGGTAGCGCCCGCCTGGCCGACCGGCCGTGCCGCGCTCGCTTCCCCCAGGGGGTTCGGAGCATTCGCTGAACGGCTTCAGCACCCATGGGTGCTGAAAGCCTTCAGCCGAGGTGCGGGCCGCGGCAATCGCGGGGCCACCAAGGGGTGAGGCGGTTCACCCCCGCGGGGGCCCCACTTGCGCCCTTGGCCCCCTGGGAGGGACTGGTCTCCAGGTCGAAGCTTGGTTGGCAGCACCGAAGCACCCAACCAAGACACAGATCCGAAGGAGAAACCAGAGATGAAGACCCAGACCAAGTCCAGCCGCTTCGCCCGCACCGCGATCGCCACCGCGCTCGCAGCCACGGCGCTGGCGGCGATCCCGGCCGCGGGCCAGGCCTCGGCCAAGTTCGGCTCCGACCTCAATCCCAGCGTCCAGCCCTCGAACTCGCTGCCCAAGCACCCCTGCACCCACCAGGACCCCGGCAAGTCCTGCACCCGGGTGGAGACGGTGTCCTACGGCAACCCCGGTCACGAGCGCGCCCCGAAGTCGGGCACGATCCGCAAGATCAAGGTGATCGCCGGCGGCCCCGGCCAGTTCCGGCTCCAGATCGCCAAGGTCAAGGTGGACACGATCGGCATGGCCAACACCGCCAAGGTGCTCCGCAACGGCCCGGTCATCCACTATCAGGGCCAGAGCCAGCAGAACTGGAACAGCGACCACTACAACGTCGAGTCGTTCAACGTCAACGTCCCGGTCAACAAGGGCGAGTACCTGGCGATGCGCAGCAAGTACTCGAGCGCCCTTCGCTGCTCCTCCGGCGGTGACAACCAGCTCATCTACCAGCCGTCGCTCCTCGCCGGGGGAGGCTTCCACGACGCCTCCTCCACCGACGGATGCTGGATGCTGCTCCAGGCGGTCATCAAGTAGCCCGGCCCCCAGCACCGCAGCACTCCGAAGAGGCCCCCTTTCGAGGGGGCCTCTTCGCGTTTGTGGGCCAGACCCGGACGCCGCTCAGGTCAGGTGTGGGTGATGGAGCAGCGTCGCCCGACGATTCTCGCCTTCACCGTGTCCCTGCGCGGTGCCGGGCGGTCAACCAGCCTCGCCTTGATCGTCAGCTTGCAGATGTGGAGGTCGTTGAGCTGGTAGGGATCGCGGCCCCTGACCGTGCTGCGGCAGAAGATCCGCCTGGCGGCTGCGCGCTCGCACCCTCCGACACGGTAGGAGTCGCCCCAGGGCTGCTTCTGGGTGAAGGCGAGGCTGGCGGCTCCGGCTGCCCGGCGGGAGGCCTTGCCGGAAAGCACGGGTGCGGCCAGCGCCGGGGCGGCGAGCAGGGCAACGCAGGCCAGGGCCACACCCGCCGCAGGCAACCTCACGGCCGTCGCCGGCAAGCGGGTGAAACCGGGCAAACCCATAGCGGGAGGTTAGACCGGCGGACCCTTCGGCCCCGCCCCGGCCGGGCGCCCGGCCGCAATCGCGATCACCCGCAGGGTGGAGCGCATGACCAGGCCCACGAAGGGCGAGACGACCCGCCAGTAGCGCAGGAACGCCCGTCGCGAGGCTTCGTCGGTGGCGCTGGTCCGTGCCTCGTAGCTGATCAGCGTCCGGCCCTCTCCGTAGGCCCGGAGGGTCAGGTTGCAGGCGATCCTGGCGAAGCCGGGCCGGTCGAAGGTGCCGAACCGGGCGGCTTCGATTGCCTCCCACCGGGTGTCGCCGCCCCAGAAGCGGCCGATTGCGCCAAAGGCGATCTCATCGGGGGGATCCCTTCCCAGCAGGACCCACTCTCCCTGCAGGGGCAGATCGGCGAGGCGAAGCGACTCCGGCTCGGGCGAGTCGTGTGGCCGCCGGCCCCGGACCGCGGACGCCACCGATTCGGCGGCTCCGCGCAGGGTGAACATGGCCCGCACGGCCGGGTTCCCACGGACCGCGTCGAGGAAGTCCGCCTCCTCGGCCGCGGTGAACACCTCGGCCGGGCCTGCGGTGACGATCCGGTGCTCGACCCGCGTGGCGTCGTAGCTGGGCATGAGGTCGTCGAGGAGCATCGCCTGACCTCCGCCAGCGCTTGCTAGGGTCGCCCGGCCCCTGCCAGGAGGAGGACTATGACGCTCCATCACGATCCGGTCTCGGTTGCGGTCGAGCGCAATCCATACCTCGAGGGACCATACGCGCCAGTCAGCGACGAGGTCGTGGTCGAGGACCTCGATGTGATCGCGGGCGAGATCCCGGCGGACCTCAACGGCGTCTACGTCCGCAACGGGCCCAACCCCCAGCACGAGCCGATCGGCCGTTACCACTGGTTCGACGGCGACGGGATGCTGCACTCGGTCCACTTCGCCGAGGGCCGTGCCTCCTATCGCAACCGCTGGGTGCGGACCGAGGGCTTCCTGCGCGAGCGCGAGCGGGGCGGCGCGGTCTGGGGCGGGATCATGGAGCCGTTCGCCGACAACCCGCCGGAGGCGCCCGAGAAGGACACCGCCAACACCGACCTGGTCCTCCACGGCGACCGCCTGCTTGCAACCTGGTACCGGGCCGGAAAGCCCTACGCCGTCGATCCCCTCACCCTGGATACCCTCGGGGCCGACGATTTCGGCGGAACCCTGCGCTGCGAGGTCTCCGCCCACGCCAAGGCCGACGAGAGCAGCGGCGAGCTGATGTTCTTCGACTACGGCCCGACCCCGCCCTACATGCGCTATGGCGTCGTCGGCCCGGAGGGCGAGGTCCGCCACTTCGTCCCGATCGACCTGCCGGGCCCGCGGCTGCCGCACGACATGGCGATCACCGGGCGGCACTCGATCCTGATGGACCTGCCGCTGCTCGCCGACGCCGAGGCCGCCCGCAGGGGCCGCCACAAGCTCGACTTCCGCCGCGAGCTGCCCTCCCGATTCGGCGTCATCCCGCGCTACGGGCAGCCGCATGAGATCCGCTGGTTCGAGGCCGATCCCTGCTACATCTACCACTCGATCAACGCCTGGGAGGAGGGCGACGAGATCGTCCTCGATGTCTGCCGGGTCGTCCAGCCCCAACCCGAGTCCGGGTCGGAGGGGCCGCTGGCGCAGATGCTCACCTACCTGCGCCTCGACGCCCACATCCACCGCTACCGCTTCGACCTTCGAAGCGGCCGCGCCCGCGAGCAGCAACTCGACGACGCCAACACCGAGTTTCCCTCGATCGACCAACGCCGCAACGGCGCCCATGCCCGCTATGCCAACACCATGCACATCTCCGCCGAGCGCAGCCTCGCCTTCGACGGACTCAGCCGCTACGACCTCACCTCCGGAAAGGCGCGCACCCACTGGTTCGGGGAGGGCCGGTGGGGCAGCGAGGCGCCGTTCGCCCCCCGCCCCGGCGGCACGGACGAGGATGACGGATACATCGTTTCCTACGTCTATGACAGCGGCTGCGGGCGCTCTGAGGTCGTCGTCCTCGACGCTGCCCGCGTGGACGAGGAGCCGGTCGCGCGGGTCGGAATCCCGGTGCGGGTGCCGCTCGGCTTCCATGCCGCCTGGGTCCCTGGGGAGCGGCTCCCCGGAGGCAGCGCCCGGGCCTGAGCCGGCGCCCCGGGTTGCACGCTGTTTGCAGCCGGACAGGCAGGTCCGCGGCTGGAATGGCCGAAATGCCATCCTTAGCGGATGGCTACACGGGCGCAGAGACGGCGCCGGCGCGGTGCGCCGGCGCCTGTGTGGAAGAAGCTCCTGCTCGCGCTGGGGGTCGTCGTCGCCATGGTCGCGGTCGCCGGAGGGGTCGCCGCAGGCTGGGTGATCAACATCTATGACTCGGCCCCGCCGCTCTCCAGCCTGCACCGGATCGAGAAGGGGCGCTCGTCGGCGATCTACGCCGCAGACGGCAGTCTGCTCGGCTTCATCCAATCGAGCAACATCCGCCAGCCGGTCGGATCGCCCGCGATCCCGCAGAACCTCAAGGACGCAACGATCGCGATCGAGGACCACAACTTCTACAACCACGGCGGAATCGACCCGGCCGGAATCGCCCGCGCCGCATGGGAGGACATCCTCGCCGGCGGCAAGCCGGTCCAGGGAGCCTCGACCATCACCCAGCAGCTGGTGCGGAACCTCTACATCCAGAACCCCCAGGACACGATCGAGCGAAAGGTGATCGAGGCCCATCTCGCAAATGACATGGAGGCTGTCCGCTCGAAGGAGTGGATCCTCACCGCCTACCTCAACTCGTCGCCATACGGAACCGTCGAGGGCGAGACCGCGGTCGGGGTCGAGGCGGCGGCTGAGACCTACTTCGGCAAGCACGCCAAGGAGCTGCGCCTGACCGAGGCGGCGATGATCGCCGGCCTCCCCCAGGCTCCCTCGGCCTACAACCCCTTCATCGACCCGCAGGCGGCGCTGGACCGCCGCGACGAGGTGCTGAAGGCAATGCTGGATCAGGGCTACATCGGCCCCGCGCGCTACCGCACGGCGCGCGCTCGGGGGCTCGGGCTCAGTCCCGGCGACAAGTACCGGACGATCCGCGAGCCCTTCCTCTTCGACCTGGTCCAGCAGGAACTGATCGACCGCTACGGTGTCAACACGGTCCGCAACGGCGGGCTCAAGGCCTACACCACGATCGACCCCACCCTCCAGAGCTACGCCCAGGCGGCGGTCGACGCCTGCGGGGTCTGCTACTCGGGCGGCGGTCCGGCGGCGGCTCTGGCCTCGGTCAACCCCAGCAACGGCGAGATCGTTGCCCTCGCCTCGAGCCAGGGCGAGTACTCGCCCGAGAGCCAATTCAACTACGCCTGGCAGGCGCACCGCCAGCCCGGCTCCTCGTTCAAGACCTTCGTCCTGGCGACGGCGATCAAGCAGGGCATCGACCCCTACACCACCTACTACGACGGCACCTCGCCGAAGACCCTGGTGACCCCGGGGGGTAGCACCTGGACCGTCAACAACGCCGAGCCCGGGGGCGGTGTGATGCCGCTCTCGGAGGCCACCTATGACTCGGTCAACGCGGTCTTCGCCCAGCTCGACCTCGACGTCGGACCCGAGAACGTCACCCGGACCGCCCACCAGATGGGGATCACCTCGCCGCTGGAGTCGCTGCCGGCGGAGGCAATCGGCGGCCTCCGGGTGGGCGTCACGCCGCTGGAGATGGCCAGCGCCTACGCGACCCTGGCCTCCGGCGGCATCCATCACGCGCCGACCGCGGTCAGCAGGGTCGAGTTCCCCGGCGGCAAGGTCGAGGAGACCGACCCCGACTCGGGCAACCGGGTGATGACCGAAGGCGAGGCCTACGACGTCACCAAGCTGCTCGAAGGCGTCATCACCCAGGGGACCGGTGCCGGGTACACATCGATCGGGTGCGCCGGCGAGGCCGGGAAGACGGGAACCTCTGAGGGGGAGTCGGACGCATGGTTCGCCGGCTACACGCCGCTCTACTCCACCGCGGTCTGGGTCGGCCACCCCGAGTCGCGCGACCCGACCGGCTTCGGCGGCCCGACCGCCGGCCCGATCTGGCAGTCGTTCATGTCGGCGGCCCAGGGCGGCAACTGCCCCGATTTCCCTGTCCCCTCCGACACCCCGAACCTCGAAGCCCTGCACAGCGGCAACACTCGCTCCGCCTCCGAGGTGCCTTCGACGACCACCACGGCGCCGTCGAAGAAGGGCAAGAAGCAGGGAGACAAGCAGGGCACCCAGCCGCCCGATTCGGCCCCCAGCCCCAGCCCCTCCCCCTCACCCTCACCCAGCCCGCCGCCGGCACCCCCCTCGCCGCCATCCTCGCCACCGTCCATCGGCGGGGGCGGCGTCGCCGCTCCGTAGCCGCCAGGCCCTGATCGAGGATTCCCTGAACGGTTTCAGCACCCCTGGGGGCTGAAACCGTTCAGCCGGCTGCGACGGTGCCTGGACGGGAGAGTGCCGGCGCCGCGGCCGAGCCTGGGCGGGGAGAGCCGGCGCCGCCGGGCTCAGCCCAGCAGCTTTGCCTTCTGCGCCGCGAACTCCTCGTCGGTGAGCAGGCCCTGGGAGTGGAGGTCGGCGAGCTGCTTGATCTGCTCGACCGTGTCCTGGACCCCTGCCTGAGGGGCCGGAGCCGCGGGGGCGTTCATGCCGACGAAGGTCTCGGCGACGTCGCCGAAGAGCTGGCGCATGGTCGTTCGCCCGTTGTCGTCGGCGATCGTCGCATAGGCCCAGAGGCCTGGATCCCCGGGGTCGTAGAAGACCGGGTAGCGATCCCCTTGGCGGGGGATCTCGACCCGGGAGACCGTGGTCGTCTTCTCGAGATCGAACGCCTCACCGCCGTCGAGCGGCTCGACCCTGAAGGTCATCTTCACCCTCGGGTTGTCGTTGACCGTCATCCCGGTGTCCTGCACCCCGACCACGGTTCCGGCCCCTCTCGACCCGGTCGCAAACAACTCCTCGGCCTTCTTGCGCTTGCCCTTTCCGAAAAGTCCCATGGCGCCACCCTAACGGCCGCCCGCGACGCGGCCCACTGCTGCTGGTGGAACTGGCCGAATCTCCGGTGTTGGGTGAGATCGGGAGGGGTTCGGCATGGGCCCAGCGCAACCAGAACTCGGCGAAGCCCTCGGCAGGGGACTGCGTGCGGTGGCGGCGCCGGCTGCGGCCGCGGCCTCAGGCCTACTGCGGCAGGTCCGTCGGCAGCGGCAGGTCCGCCGGCGATACAGCCTCGGATTGATCCCAGTCGCCATAGGCCATTCCGTCGCGGCCGCTGTGCTCCGCGGAGCCGCCGAGGGCGAGGAGGACGAGCCGGTCCGGCCCGCGGTTGACGAGCTGACGGCGCATCTCCGGCCCGACCCGGACCAGCTCTCCGGGCTCGATCAGGTACTCCTCGCCTTCCACCAGCAGGGTCAGGACACCCTCCAGGACGAAGTAGACCTCCTCCTGGCGACGGTGGCGATGAATTCGGCCCCGCTGGCGCGGAGCGAGGACTATCTGGTTGAGACCGAAGGTGCTGACCCCGAGCAGCCGACGCAGGGGGACGAACCGCTCGTCAGGATCCGGATTGATCCGTGTCCGCGAGATCCCGGTCTCCATCGGCAGCAGCCTAGTCCCTGCCGGCGCCGCTCAGTGGCGCGGGCCCGCCTCGCAGGTGTGCGAGCGGCCCCTGCCAGGGCCGCCGTCGCAGTAGTCGTAGCCGGGCCCGCCGTAGAGCTGGTCGCTGCTCGGCCCGCCGTACAGCAGGTCGTTGCCGCCGTCGCCGTGGCAGCCGTCGTGCCCCGGACCCATGCGGCATACGTCCCGACCGGGCCCTCCCCAGCAGCCATCGCTGCCGGTGTTCGCCCTGCAGTAGTCGCGGCCTGCGCCGCCGACGCAGTCGGTGTTGCGTTTGCCGGTGATGCAGATGTCCCGTCCGGGACCGCCGACGCAGCGGTTGCGCCTGGTCCCCTGCGGGTAGCAGGTGTCGCGCTCGCCGTTGCCGATCAGCTTGTCCGAGCCCCTGCCGAGATAGGCGGTGAGGGGGATCGGCAACCGGTCGAGGACCTCGACCTTGTCGTCCGAAGGACCCATCACGACCACGATCGAGGAGACGCCGGAGAGCGGGCAGACGGCCTCCCGGCGGCGCAGGGAGAAGCGGCATCCGGCCGGTCGCGAGGCCGCCATGTAGCCGTGGACGAAAATCCGCTTGGCGCCGGCCGTCAGTCTCAGGTGCGAGCCCGAGGCGGCTCCGCGGACCACGATCTGGCCCTCCGGAGCGGCGCTGGTGGGCCAGGCGAGGAATGTCAGCATCGCCGCCAAGGCGACCGCGGACATCCCCCCGCGAAGACCCTGCCTGGTCGTTCGTGCGGAAGTGATCTCCCCTTGATAGCGACTTCCGGGCCCGGTTGCAGCCTCGACTAATGAGCCATTAGGCTCATGGCCATGTGTAGAAACATCCGCACCCTCCACAATTTTGATCCGCCCGCGACCGAGGAGGAGGTGCAAGAGGCCGCCCTCCAGTACGTGCGCAAGATCAGCGGCTCGAGCAAGCCCTCCCAGGTCAACGCCGAGACCTTCGAGCGGGCCGTCGACGAGGTCGCTGCGGCGACAATGGCCCTGCTGGACGGGCTCACCACCTCGGCGCCCCCGAAGAACCGGGAGGTCGAGGCGGAGAAGCGCCGCGCCCGCAGCAGGGTTCGCTTCGCGGCCTGAGAAGAGCCCCTAGCTACGGGAGACGAGCCGCTTGTAGGCGATCCTGTGCGGCTGATCCGCGTCGGCGCCGAGGCGGCGACGGCGACTCTCCTCGTAGGCCTCGAAATTGCCCTCGAACCACTCGACGTGGGAGTCGCCCTCGAAGGCGAGAACGTGTGTCGCCACACGGTCGAGGAACCAGCGGTCGTGCGAGATCACCACGGCGCAGCCGGCGAACGAGAGCAGGGCCTCCTCCAGCGCCCGCAGGGTGTCCACGTCGAGGTCGTTCGTGGGCTCGTCGAGCAGCAACAGATTCCCGCCCGAGCGCAGAAGCTTGGCCAGGTGCACCCGGTTTCGCTCCCCACCGGAGAGGGTCCCCACCCGGCGCTGCTGGTCGGAGCCCTTGAAGTTGAAGCCGGCTACATAGGCGCGCGAATTCATCCACTTCTCCCCCACCTTGATCTCGTCCTCGCCGCCGGAGATCTCCTCCCAGACCGTCATCTCGGGGTCGAGCGCGTCGCGGGACTGGTCCACATAGGCGAGCTCGACGGTCTCCCCCAGCCGCAACTCACCTGCGTCGGGCTCCTCGTCACCGACGATCATCCGGAACAGCGTCGTCTTGCCGGCGCCGTTTGGCCCGATCACCCCGATGATCCCGGCCGGCGGCAGCGAGAACGAGAGGTCCTCGATCAGCAGCTGTTCGCCGAACCCCTTGCGAAGCCCCTCGGCCTCGATCACGAGCCTCCCCAGGCGCGGGCCCGCGGGGATGTGGATCTGAACTTCCTCCAGCTTCACCTCCTGCTCTTCCGCCAGCAGCGCCTCGTAGCGGGCCAGGCGCGCCTTCGACTTCTTTCGCCTGCCCTTCGGGTTCTCGCGGACCCACTCCAGCTCGGCCGCGATCGTGCGCTGGCGCGCCGTCTGCTTTCGCTCCTCCTGGGCCAGGCGCTCCTGCTTCTGCTCGAGCCAGGATGAGTAGTTGCCGCGGAAGGGGATGCCGCGGCCGCGGTCCAGCTCGAGGATCCAGCCGGCGACGTTGTCGAGGAAGTAACGGTCGTGGGTCACCGCCACCACCGTCCCCCGGTACTCCTCCAGGTGCCTCTCGAGCCAGGCGACGGACTCGGCGTCGAGGTGGTTGGTGGGCTCGTCGAGGAGCAGGAGATCCGGCGCCGAGAGCAGCAGGCGGCAGAGGGCGACGCGGCGCCGCTCGCCTCCCGAGAGCCTGGTCACGTCGGCATCCGCGGGCGGCAGCCGCAGCGCGTCCATCGCAGTCTCCAGCATCGTCTCCAGGTTCCAAGCGTCGGCAGCGTCGATCCGGTCCTGGAGGCGGGCGAACTCCTCCGCAGTCTCGTCGGAGTAATTGGCCGCCAGCTCGTTGAAGCGGTCGAGCAGGTCCCGCAGCTCCCGGACCCCGTCCTCGACGTTGCCCTTGACGTCCTTGGCCTCGTCGAGCACGGGCTCCTGCTCGAGCATGCCGACGCTCGCGCCGGGACGCAGCTCGGCCTCGCCGCGGTACCCGGTGTCGACCCCGGCCATGATCCGCAGCAAGGTGGACTTGCCCGCCCCGTTGTAGCCGAGGACGCCGATCTTCGCCCCCGGCAGGAAGCTCAGCGAGATCTCGCTCAGCACCTCCTTCCCGGGCGGGTGGGTCCGCGAGACCCGGTGCATCGTGAAGACGTAGTCGCTTGACATCGGCGGCCACCATAGCCGTGCCGCTACGGTGGGCGGGTGCCCGCCCCGCTGCTCGCCGTGGACGCTCCCTCGATGCTGTTCCGCGCCTTCTACGCGCTGCCACGCTCGATCCGGGGCAGCGACGACCGCCCCGTCAACGCCCTGCTCGGAAGCGCAAACCTGATCCTTCGCGAGGTCGAGGCTCACGCTCCCCGCGCGGTCGTGCTCTGCTTCGGACCCGACGCGGCCACCTACCGGGTCGAGCTCTATTCCGGCTATCACGCGGACCGCGAGCCGGTGCCGGACGAGCTCGAGCCTCAGTTCGCCTGTGCGGGCGCCTTCTTCAGCGCCTTCGGCTGGGCCATCGCCGACCATGACTCGCTCGAGGCCGACGACCTGCTCGGCTCCTTCGCCAAGAGCGAGAGCGAGGCCGGCGGCGAGGCGCTGCTGCTGACCGGCGACCGCGACATGTACCAGTGCGCGAGCGAGAGCGTCAACGTCCTCTACGTGCGCACCGGTGGGCGAGGCGCCGAGGTCGTTACCCCGGCCGAGGTGCGGCGCCGCTACGGCATCGGCCCCGAGCTGGTCCCCGACTTCATCGCCCTCCGGGGAGACCCCTCCGACGGGATCCCCGGGGCGAAGGGGGTCGGCGAGAAGACCGCCGCGGAGCTCCTGCTCAGGCATGGATCGCTCGAGGCGGTGCTGGACGCGGCCTCCGGAGAGAGTCGGCAGAAGCTCCGCACCTCGCTGCTGGGCTCGCGCGAGGAGCTGCTCGCGTTCAAGCGGATCGCGACGCTCCAGGATGCCGCGGTCGAGCTGCCACCGGACCGGGCGACGGACACCCGATCGGCGGCCCGGGCCGCGCGGGAGCTGGGGATGAAGCGGCTGGCGGAGCGGCTGGAGAAGACCGGGCCCTAGCCGCAGACCGGCCAGTGCCCGGCGCCGTCGCGGCGCTTCAGCAGGACGGCGACCACAGCCTGGGTGCGGTACGAGTAGGAGATCGGGTCGCCTCCGGGGCTCTTCGGAGAGCTTCGCCAGGTGGACTTGAGGAACTGGAAGGCGCCGCGGTACAGGCCCCCGCCCCCGATCGCGCGGGGGTTGCCGCCGGACTCGCATCTGCCGGTCCTGTGAGCCCAGCGCCTCGAACCCCGGGGGAAGGCGAACCAGATCCGGTCATACCGGCCGGCGAGCCGCTTGCTGGCGGACTGCCCGCCGCTGCTCGAGGTGGTGCCGATGCCGCCGCTGGCGGCGCCGGCGTCTCCGGGTCCAAGCGTCGCGATCGCAAGCAGCGCAAGCGCCGCGACCGCGATCAGGCACGTAGGCGACCGAAACCTCGTCAGTACGGCAATGGGACTCATCACGCTCCGCTCTCGTCGCTTCCGGGGTTAGCTGACGGGCTCGCGCTGAAGAGCTAGCGCTACACGGCCCTATGGCCGCGATTCGCCCCAACAAGTGGGTCCCCCGTCCCCCGCCCGAAGATCGGCGGAGACTCAGCAGGATTCTGAATTCCGCCGGAAGGTTAGCAAAGTGTTAGGAAGGCATTAGTCGATGGCGGGCTTTGGGCGCTCCATCGCCGGTCCCGGGTTGACCGCCGGGACATCAGGGGCTAGCTTCAACCCCCCCGGGGGATCGGAGGAGGTCGAGGTTGAAGGGACCCACACGTCTGCATCGCAGCGAGCTTGCGGTCCCCGGCAGCAACGCCCGCATGCTGGAGCGGGCGGCGTCGGCAGAGGCCGACGTGGTCATGCTCGACCTCGAGGACGCGGTGGCGCCCGAGGAGAAGGCCGGCGCCCGCGAGAACGTGATCTCCGCCCTGGGGGAGCTCGACTTCTCGCCCTCGTCGGTCTCGATCCGGATCAACGGCCTCGACACGCATTGGTGCTACCGCGACCTGGTCGACGTGGTCGAGTCCGCCGGCAGCGCCATCGACACGATCACGATTCCCAAGGTCAACACTTCTGCGGACGTGAACCTGGTGGCGACTCTCCTCGGCCAGATCGAGGAGGCGGTGGGGCTCGAGCACAGGATCGGGATCTCGGTGCTGGTCGAGACGGCCAAGGGGATGTCCTGCGTCGAGGAGATCGCCGAAACCTGTCCCGAGCGGATGGAGGCGATGGTCTTCGGCGTTGCCGACTACGCCGCCTCGCTTCAGAGCCACACCACCACCATCGGCGGCGTCGACCCTGCTTACTCGGTGCTGACCGACGCCCTGGCCGACGGCGAGCGCGACGTCCACTGGGGCGACCAATGGCACTACCCGCTGTCGCGGATGGCCGTCGCCTGCCGCGCCAACGGGCTGCGGCCGATAGACGGCCCCTACGGGGATTTCACCGACCCCTCCGGTTATACGGCCGCAGCCCGGCGTGCAGCCGTGCTCGGCTACGAGGGCAAGTGGGCCATCCACCCGACCCAGGTGCCGCTTGCCAACGAGGTGTTCACGCCCGATCAGCGGGTCGTAGAGCGGACCCACCGCATCATCGCCGCGATGAAGGAGGCGGCGGCAGAGGGCAAGGGGGCGGTCTCTCTCGACGGGCGGCTGATCGACGCGGCCTCGATCAGGATGGCCGAGAACCTGTTGGCCAAGCTCGAGCAGATAGACGAGCAGCACCGCACCCGCGCCGGCCGGACCTTGCGTCCGCGAATGGCCGAGCTGACCGAGCAGAAGGAAAAGCGGCAGCGAGGGAGCGCGGCCTAGTGGCGGCGCCCGGAAACCGGCTGATCCTCGGCCTCGCCGCCGTTCTCGTGGCGTCGCTGCTCGCCCCGGCGACTTCCTCGGCCGGGCACCGGCCGCCGCCCGCGCCGCGTCTCGACACGGCCACGGCCACCGGCGACAACCTGATAGTCGACGACTTCAGCTCGACCGAGATCGAGGTTGACGCCTTCAGCGGGCCCTCCGGCGAGGACCCCGGCGGCTCGGTCTCCTTCATCGCCGGCCAGATCCTCCCGATCTCCGGTCCGGTGAGCTGCCTCGACGTGACTGCCAACACGGCGGTGATGACCGTCCAGGGCCCGTTCCCCTCCGCGCCCGGATTCCTCGGGTTCAGTGTGAGGCTGGTGGACAACGGTGGCTCCGGACTCGACAGCTTCGAGTACTGGCCCGTCCTTCCCGAGACGCCGGAGCCGGCCGACTGCCGCGCTCCGTCGGCGGACTGGTTCGGCGGCGTCCTGCTTGGCAGGGCGGTGGTCACCGACGCGCCGGCGCTGCCCACCTCGAAGTGGCAGTGCCGGCACGGTGGCTTCATCCGCTACGGGTTCGCCAGCAAGCGGCAGTGCTTCAGGTTCGTCAGGCGGCACCACCAGCACCGCTAGCTCCCTTGGGTCAGGAACAGCCGACCGGGGTGGGGGCGCCGCTGAAGCTCGCCGCGGCGCCGTTCCCCCGAAGTTGACCCGTAACGCCGGGGCCGGCGGCGGCTGTCCTACCCGCTGCCCGGGACCCCGAGGCAGTTGGCACGCTCGCGGTCCGGGGGGAACGGGAGGTCGGCGATCACCGACGTCTCCAGGTAGTCGTTCTCGATCCTGCTCCCTGAGTAGGCGTTGAGCCGCCCGGCTGTGGCGACCAGGTCTCCCCGTGGTCCGTCCCGCCTGACCCAGGGGGCGATCGCCAGGAACTGGCGCTTTGGCCCTGCGTAGCGGCGGAACGGCGCCTGGTCCTGCGGCCGCGCTCGCCCGTTGCCGATATAGGTGCACCGCCGGGGGCCCCGCAGGCCGCGCTGGGTGATCGCGGTCTGGCCGTCGAATGCGAGGTCGGCGAGGTTGCCGACCATGTGCGGGGTGACGTTGTAGTC
This sequence comes from uncultured Actinomycetes bacterium, assembly GCA_963840235.1. Taxonomy (GTDB): domain Bacteria; phylum Actinomycetota; class Thermoleophilia; order Solirubrobacterales; family 70-9; genus JBBRHQ01. The sequence continues at coordinate 116,324 of CAWIYC010000001.1, read as the reverse complement.
GAAGGAGACGGTGGGGTCGGCGCTCGAGCGCCAGGTCGAGCCCATCCACTCCAGCGGCTGCCACGCCCCCTGACCGCCGAGGCCCGCCCATGGCCCGGAGTTAGCCTCGTCCTGCATCACGAGGTTGGCGCCGAGCCGGTCCAGACAAGGCATGTAGTAGGTGGAGAGGTCCGAGCAGGGATCGAGCGCCGGCGGCCTCAGCCCCAGCTCATAGCCGTATCTGAAGGCCGGCAGGCTGGTCGCGAACGCCATCCGGGCCCGGGTGTGCCCGAGCCGGTAGGGGCGGACGTTGGCGATGCCATCGGCCCCGCTGGCGGGCCCGGGGGTGAGCTGGAGGGCCTGCTCGATCGGGGTCAGCGGCACCTTGCGGTTCTGGGAGACGACGTTGCGCAGCGGCAGCGGCCCCTCCTTCCGCACGTAGCGCGGCCCCCACAGGAACGCCTCGTTGTAGACCTCGGGGGCGGTGGCGACGAAGACGCTGCGCGGCCGGGGCAGGTCGGGGTCGCGGAAGGTGTCGATCTCGGCGGGGTCGCGGGACTCGCGGAACGGGGCCTGATCGTTGGAGCCCAGAATGTAGACGTGGTAGCGACGGGCCATGTCGGAGAAGACCTGCATCCAGCCGCGGGCGAAGGTGTCAGTCGCGGCCAGGAAGGGCGCGGCGAACGGTCCGACACCCGGGAAGCGGTCGTCGTAGGCGGATCGTTGCTGGTCGTAGGCCGTTCCCAGGGAGAGCAGTGCCAGCACGGTGGCGCAGGGAGGCGGTGAGCCGCTGCAGCCGGCCGGCCCGCCGGGCTGGCCGAAGATGTCGCGGGCCGCGGCACCGCGCGAGCCTGTTGCCAGGGTCATCAGGCCGACGTCCTCGTTGAAGGCGACGACGTTCGGCCGCCCGGTGGCCTTGAAGGGGACGACGTATTGGCGGATCATGCACTCGATCTTGAGCCGGAAGGAGCGGTAGTTCTCGACGTGGCGCAGTTCCTGCTTGAACTGCATCGCGAACACCCGCGGCGCTCCGGGCGCCGCATCGAAGGCGCGGATAGGCGGCCTGGTGCGGTGGGCGGCGGTGCGGCGGCAGGCGGACGCGGAGGGAGCTGCGGGGATCCCGGGGGGCGTGCCCTCGGCCCGCTCGAACACCCGCCTGGCCCGGGTGGGGTCGTTGGTGATGAGGGCATCCACGCCGAGATCGAATGCCGCCTGCATGCCCGCCGTGTCGTCGACGGTGTAGGGGACGACCCGCACCCCCAGTGAGTGCGCGCTTGAGACGTAATCCTGGGAGACCGGCCACTGCGGCGAGACCCACTCGTAGCCGTTCGCCCGGGCCAGGGCCGGCCCCGAGGCGTTCGTGCCCGAGATGCTGAGGAAGGAGGTATCGACATTCGGCAACTGCTGCTCGGACACCGCAAGGTTCGGGGGCCAGAAGCTCTGCACTATCAGCTGGCCGGAGGGGACTCCGCTGCGCTTGATCGCGCCGGTGACCGTGGTGGCAAAGCCGGAACTGGCGTCGAAGTCGGGATCGGTGGGCATGTTCTTGATCTCGATGTTCGCCGAGGCTCCGGTCTTGCGAAGCAGGCGCAGGACGGAGGAGAAGGTCGGGATCGGCTCCCGCCGGCGGTCGCCGCGGGGCAGCTGGCTGAGGTCGTCCTGAGCCCCCAGCACATCCAACTTGCAGTGGCCGAGCTCGGCCAGGGTGCGATCCGCAAGCAGCCCAGCGCAAGGCGTCACCCGCTCCAGGGTGGCGTCGTGGAAGACGACCGGCACGCCGTCGGCTGTCAGCTTGGTGTCCAGCTCGAGCACGAATCGGTTCCGCGCGGCCTGGCGGAAGGCGGGCATCGAGTTCTCGGGATAGGTCGGCTCGCCGTTGACGACCGCTCCGCCGCGGTGGGCATGGATCAGCGGCGAGCCCGAAGCGACGCCGGCCCAGGCCAGCAGCGCCGCGCAGAGAACGCAGGCGACGGCGATCGCTTTGCGCAGGGGAAGGCTGATCACGCTCACTGCGCTCGCATGCTCCCAGATTCGGGCTGCCTGCGGGGGACGCGGAGGCCGGGTTCGGTGACGAAATCCTTGAAGTTCTTGAGCAGCCGATACGTCCTTGGGGTGGCTTCGCCTCACAAGCCGAGACGAACTCACCAATCCTCACCCTTGCGGCAATTGTCTACACGCCGGCGGCTCCAAGCCCAGCCTCTCAGCGCGGGAAGCGGCGACCCCGGGGGAACTCGCCCGCAGCGGCGAAGGGACGAGCCTTGCCGACCAGCTTCGTGTAGGCGCTGGCACCGGAGTAGGTGAGGTGGATTCCATCGGGCTGGAACCAGTGGCCATGCCCTTGGCTGAACCTGACCCAGTCGAGGAGCATGATCCGCTTGTGGTGTGCGCGGTAGGCGTGGCGGGCGACGTCGGCATCGCTGCTGGTGCCACCCCCCAGCTCGCGCGGGACTATCAGCCCCAGCACGCGCTTGGGGCCGAGGATGTGCAGGGTGCGGCGGACATCACGGCGCGTTATCACCCAGTCGGCGCCGAGCCCGATCACGACCAGGTGCGGCAGGCGGCCGGCTCGCTTGTACCGGCGGAGGATCCTTGTGCCCTCCGACCACTGACGGCAGCCCCTGGCGTTGACCTTGAAGCCGACCCGGGCGAGGTTGGGGATGGCCAGCAGCATCACCGAGTCCCCGATCGCAAGGGGAGCCTTGCCGCCGGGGTTGACCTGCTTCTTCGGCCGCGCCCGCTCCACCCCCCCACACGAGGCCGGGGCCGGAGAGGAGGTTGCGGCGAGCACGACGCCGATCCCGGCGAAAACCAGGATCGACGGCAGCGCCCGCCTGGACGCGACCTTCTGCAAGGCCTCTCCCCTACACCTGCTGGGTGTAGGTGAACTTGATCCGCTTGGAGCCGTGCTTGCAGCTCACATTGACGCTGTACTGGATGTGCGGCGCGACCGTGCGCCTTCCCTCGCCGCACTTGTACTTCTTGATGCGATTGGGGCAGCGGCCGTTGAGGCCGCCGTGCTTGTAGCGGCACTTGGTGTAGCCGTTGACAACAGCCTTGCCCTTGCCGCACCTGGCCCCGCGGACCGAAAGCGCGTCGAGGTACATGTTGTGGCCGTAGTCGCGCTGCTGACCGCTGATGCTGCAGGTCTTCGACGCGGTGGCCGCGGGCGATGCGCCCGCGCTGGTGGCGAGAAGCGCCCCAGCGGTCAACGCAGCGGCCGCGACGGTGATCACGATTCGAACGGTATTGGGCATAAGAGAATATTTCGTCCTTTCTCCCTGGCAGTCCAAAGGGTGCGGCATCGTAGCGAACGCGGATCCAGGTATCAGAGCTCGCAGTTGATGGAAATCTCGAGACGAAGGCAGGTGTCTGCGACGATCTGCGGCCCACCGTCGCCGGTGTCTCCCGCGCCGCTCTCATTTCCGGAGCCTCCGTCCAGGTAATCGTCTCCGCCCTGCCCGTAGAGCTTGTCACTGCCCTCGTCGCCTAGCAGGCTGTCGTTCTCGGACCCACCGAGGAGGACGTCGTCATCGCTGTAGCCCTCGAGGAAATCCTGGCCGGCATTGCCGTAGAGCGTGTCGGAGCCGGTGGTGCCGAGGATCCGGTCGTCGCCGTCATTTCCCTGGACGGTGTCGTCACCGGGGCCGCCGCCCACCAGGTCGTCTCCACCGCCGCCCTCGATCGTGTCCGAGCCCGCCGAGCCCGAGAGCGCGTTGGCATTTTCGTCACCGACGATCGTGTCGGCCTGGAGCGAGCCGAGCACGCCCTCGATGCCGATCAGCGTGTCGACGCCCTGCCCATCGGCCTCACCCCTGGTGAGGTCGACGGTTACGGCCGGCCCCTTGCCGGCGAAGGAGGCGACGTCGGCGCCGGCCGGGGTGCCCGAGTCGGGCCCACCGACGATCCGATCCGAGCCCGGACCTCCCTGGAGGTAGTCGGGGCCCCACTGGCCGCGGAGAGTGTCGTTGCCAGCGTCACCGCGGAGCGTGTCGGGGTTGTTGCCGCCATCTATCTCGTCCTCGCCGGGCCCGCCGAAGACGAAGTCGGCGCCGCGGCCCCCGCAGACGATGTCGTCGCCCTCCTTGCCAAAGACTTCGTCCCCGCCGCCGCGCGCGGCGATCACGTCAGGGTGGCTCGTGCCGGCGAGCCGGTCGGGTCTCGAGGTGCCAACGATCGTGGCATGTTGACCCTGGCACTCCACCTGTTCGGCTGAGCGGCGCTCGGCCAGCGCGCCCTGGGCGCCCGCGAGCCCGGCGATCAGCAGCGCCGCCGAGGCTGCAATTGCGGCTCTAGTGAGGAAAGCGCGTGCCATCCGGGAACTGGTTCGGCTGGGCGAATCTGGTCCCCTTGCCGAGCAGCCGCGCAAACGCCGCCGCGCCGACGTAGGAGAGGTGGGCATGGTCGGGCTGGAACCAACCGTCGTGATCCTTGCCGAACTTGACCCAATCGAAGAGCACGATCCGGGTCGGGTTCTTGGCGGCCGCCCTGCGCATCGCGGTCGCGTCGAAGCCTGCGTTCCCTCCCAGTTCACGCGGCGTCACCAGCCCCAGCACTCGCTTCGAACCGACGATCCGGAGCGCGGTATTGATCTTGGCGGCGCTGACCGGTCCGTCGGTGCCGAGTGCGAGCACGACCAAGCGGGGCAGCTGACCCTTGTTGCGTTTGGCGCGGATCACACCGAGCCCATCGGCGAAAGAGCGACATCCCTGCCCGTTGGTGTTGTAACCAACATGGGCGAGATCGTTGAGCGCCAGCAGCATCACCGAGTCGCCGACCGCCAGCGGCTCGGGTCCGCTCGGGTTGACGTCCTTGGTGGCCTTGACCTGCTCGATGTCCCCGCAGCCGCCCCGGGCCGCTGCCCCGCCGGGAATGGAGACCACCAACAACACAGCCACGAGGGCGCCCAACGGTATCTGCAGTCTGGATCGATTCACCTATCCATAGAAACACGTCTGAGCGCCGGCAGTTGCGAGCCAGCTAGGATCGCCCGTCGCCGATGGCGCGCGGCAGGGCATCTACAGGAAGGATGACCGCTGCTCTTTCCCACTATCGAATTCGCGATCTTCTTCCCGGTCGTGCTCACGCTCTCGTGGGCGCTGATGCCGCGCCAGCCCCTGTGGAAGCCGTTCATCGTCCTCGCCAGCTACGTCTTCTACGCAGCGGCCAACCCGCGCTTCTGCCTGTTGCTCGCCGGGATCACCCTGATCAGCCAGATCGCGGCGCAGTTGCTCGGACGCACGGACGACGAGATCCGCCGCCGCTGGATCGCCGGAATCGCCGTCGGACTCGATCTCGGGACCCTGGCCGTCTTCAAGTACTACTCGTTTTTCGTCCAGGACATCTCCGACCTGCTCAACACGATTCATCTCGGCGCCCCCCTTCCCCTGCTGACTGTGGCGCTGCCGATCGGGATCAGCTTCTTCACCTTTCAGGCGATCACCTACGTGGTCGACGTCAAGCGACGCCAGGTGGAGCCGGCATCGACGATCGACGCGGCCATCTACCTCAGCTTCTTCCCGCACCTGGTGGCAGGGCCGATCGTCCGAGCCAGCGAGTTCCTGCCCCAGCTCAGAGCGCCCCGCGACCCGAGCAGGGTTGCGGTTGGCGCCGGGCTGGCACTGGTCGGGCTCGGGCTGGTGAAGAAAGTGATGATCGCCGACTACCTGGCGCGAACGATCGTCGATCCGGCCTTCGCCGTCCCCCAGGCCTATGCCGGGCCGGATCTGCTGGTCGCCGGCTACGCCTACGCAGCGCAGATCTATTGCGACTTCTCCGGCTACACCGACATGGCGATCGGCCTGGCGCTGCTGATGGGTTTCATCTTCCCGCAGAACTTCAACAGCCCCTACCGGGCGACCGGCTTCCGGGACTTCTGGCGCCGCTGGCACATGACCCTGTCGCGATTCCTGCGCGACTACCTCTACATTCCACTCGGAGGCAGCCGCGGCAGCCGCCTCTTCACCTATCGCAACCTGATGATCACCATGGTCTTGGGGGGCCTCTGGCACGGAGCGGCCTGGACCTTCGTGCTGTGGGGGACCTTCCAGGGTCTGGGACTTGTGGTCGAGCACGTCCTCGGCGGGCGGATCGGGCGCCGGACGCCGGCCTGGCTGCGCTGGTTCGCCACCTTCAACCTGATCGTCCTCGGCTGGATCCTCTTCCGCTCGACCGATCTGAGCCTCTTCGGCGACTACATCAGCCGGCTCCTCGTCCCCGGCCCGCTGACGTTGGTCACGATCCCGGTGGCTCTGGCGATTGTCGTCGTCGTCGGGATGCAGTTGCTTCCGCCGCGCCCGATCGAGCGGCTCCAGGTCCGGATCGAAGGCCTGCGCCCGATGGTCCTCGCCGGCGCGCTCGCGATCACCATCCTGTTAGTCGGCGCGACCGTGCCCAGCCAGGGAGTCCCTCCCTTCATCTACTTCCAGTTCTAGCCTGCCCACCACCCGGAGATGACCCAGCACTCAGACGACAGCCAGATGAGCCGCTTCGACCGCGAGGGGGTGCGCCGCTTCAGCGCCCGACAATCGGTTCTCGCCGTCGCCGTGGTGATGCTGATCCTGATCATCTTCTCCGGTGGCACCGTGCTCCATGCCGGCCAGGAGCAAGCGCCAGGGATCGGGCGCGACCTGATCACCGCCGTCGGCAGGCCAACGAGCACGATTGCCGACAACCTCCCCTTCCAGGAGGTCTCGCACAAGCTCACCTCCCCGCTCAACCCGAACCAAGACCTCGACAACGGAGGCGAGTTCAAGGCCGGCCCGATGACGACGCAGGCCGGCCGCATCCCGCCGATCACCCCCGACGCTTTCGATCCCGTCGAAATCGGCAACAGGCCGCCCCGGAAGCAGCAGCTCGAATCGCTGCTCGTCACCGGCGACTCGCTCTCGCAGCCCCTCGACGCCGAGTTGGCCAGGGAACTGACTCCCGAAGGCGTCGAGGTGGTCCGGGACTCGCATCCGGGAACGGGGATCTCGAACCCGGTACTGGTGGACTGGGGTCAGCTCTCGACCGCACAGGTCAAGGACCACCACCCGCAGGCGGTCGTCGTCTTCATCGGAGCAAACGAGGGTTATCCTCTCCCGGGACCGGGCGGCAAGAGCGTTTCCTGCTGCGGAACGAGATGGGCTGCGATCTTCGCCGGCAGGTTGCGCCAGATGATGAACACCTACCGGCAGGCGGGTGAGACACGGGTCTACTGGCTGACCGTCCCCACTCCGCGAGACAGCTATCGCCAGACGGTCGAGAGGACGGTCAATGCCGCCATCCGCGTCGCCGCCCAGCCCTGGATGAGCCAGATCCGGATCATCGACACAGTCCCCGTCTTCGCCCCGGGGGAACGCTACCGCGACGCGATGGAGATAGACGGCGAGGCAACGATCGTGCGCGAATCCGACGGGATCCATCTCAACGATGCCGGGTCGGCTGTCGCCGCCGACGAGGTCCTGCGGCGCATCGACCAGGACTTCACCCGCTGATGCCGCTGTGCCGGGCTAGGGCGAGAGCCGCACGGGCAACGTCTTGGGCTGGTTGAGGAAGGCCGACTCGACGATCGTCGGGCGGCCCTCGAGCTCCATCCCCGGGTAGCGGGCAAGCGTCTCTTCGAACAGGATCCGCAGCTCCAACCGCGCCAGCGCCGTTCCCAGGCAGAAATGGCGCCCGCCTGCGCCGAAGGCCTGGTGCTCGGGATTGCGGCGCACGTCGAAGCGGTCCGGGTCCTCGTAGCGGGTCTCGTCCCGGTTCGATGAGACGTACCACATCACCACCTTCTCGCCCTCCCGGATCTCCTTCCCGGCGAGCTCGGTGTCGCAGGTCGCGGTGCGGCGGAAGTGGGCGAAGGCCGGGTACATGCGCAGACACTCCTCGACCGCGCTCGGGATCAAGGAGGGATCCTCGACCAGGAGCCGCCGTTGGTCAGGGTGCTCCATCATCGCCCGCATGCCGCTGCAGTAGGTGGCCTTGGTGCTGTCGTTGCCGGCAGCGACCAGGAGGAAGAAGCCCATCACGATCTCGTGCTCCTCCAGTTTCTGTCCGTCGACCTCGGCGTGGACGAGGACGCTGGTGAGGTCGTCGGTGGGGTTCTCGCGGCGGGCCGCGACCATCCGGAGACAGCGCTCGAATATCTCGGGGATGTCGTGCTCGATCACGCCCTCTACCCCATCGGGGTTGAGGTCCGGGTCCCCTGCACCCAGGGCCGAGTTCATCAGGTTGGCCCAGACGGCGTCATCCTCCTTCGGGATTCCCATGAAGCTCCCGATCACTCGCGAGACCGCCGGCTGGGCGACGTCGGCGACGAGGTCGCAGCTCTCGCGGCCCTCGAGCCCCTCGAGCACGTCAGCCACGATCTCGCGGATCTCGTCCTCGTGGGCGGCGATCCGCTTCGGCGTGAAGCCGGCCTGGAACAGGGCCTTGATCCGGTCGTGCTTGGGCGGGTCCATGCCGATGAACATCGCCCGGCTGAGCTCGATCGGGAAGCCGGCGTTGATGGCGGTGACGCCGCCAAGCTCCGACGAGTACGTCTTCCAATCGCGGCTGACCGTGTAGACGTCGTCCGCGTTGGTGACCGACCAGTAACCGGCCTCCTCGGGGTACTCGCTGACGCCGTCGGTCCAGTGGATCGGGCAACCGTGGCGCATCTCGCGGAAGAGCTCGTGCGGCGGCCCCTCCTGCCAGTGCTCGCGCTCGGTGATCCGAACCCGCTCCAGATCGCCCGATGACCTCATACCGACCTCCATCGCTCGCCCTCCATCGCTCGCCAGCCGGAACCGGGCCATACTACTACTGGCTGGCTGGCCAGCACTGCCGCTCGGCGTGAGCACGGAGGCCGCCTCGTGGCATCGGGCTTAGGGTTGGCATCGTGAATATGGGCGAACAGGCGGGCGCCGGCGGCAGGCTGGCGGTCTTCGGACCCAATCCGCTGCTGTCGATCAGCATCGAGGCGCGGACCGCCGAGGGCGACGACATCCACATCCACGCCGCCGGCCAGGGAGTCTGGGTCACGAGGATGGCGGGTGAGCTCGGTGCCGACCCGGTTCTGTGCGGATTCATCGGCGGCGAGACCGGTGCCGTGCTGCGTCCGCTGATCGAGGAGCTGCCGGGGAAGCTGCGGATGATCGAGACCGCCGGGCCCAGCGGCTGCTACGTCAACGACCGCCGCGGCGGCGAGCGTGAGCTGATCTCGCTGGCGGCGAGCCCCCCACCCTCCCGGCACGAGGTGGACGACCTCTTCTCGGCGACCTGCGCGGCGGCCCTGGACGCGGGAGTACTCGCCGTCTGCAACCCCTACCCGGCCGAGACGTTACCGCTGGGCATCTACGGCAGCCTCGTCGCCGACGTGCGCGAGAACGGCGCCCAGGTGCTGGTCGATCTCTCCTCGCCGCGCCTCGACAGCGCCCTCGAGGGCTCGCCCGACCTGGTCAAGCTCAATGACTGGGAGCTGGCCGAGTTCGTCTCCGGGCCGGTCGGAACCGACGCAGAGCTGCGCTCGGCCGCCGGGGAGCTGCGGCGGCGGGGCGCCGGTGCCGTCGTCGTCACCCGCGCCGAGCGCCCGGCGCTCGTCCTGCATGGCGACGGGGCCTGGTGGCTGACGCCACCCCACTTCGATCGCGGCGCGCGTGAGGGATGCGGCGATTCGATGATGGGCGCGATCGCGGCCTGCTTCGCCGAGGGACGCGAGTGGCAGGAGGCACTGGTCACCGGCGCCGCCGCCGGCGCGGCCAACTTCCTCCGGCACGGTCTCGGGACGGGCGCCAGCAGCGTGGTCGAGGACCTCGCCCGGCGGGTCGAGCTGACAGCGGCCGACTGAAGATCGGCTCAGGCCGGCTCGAAGGGGGGCTTGAGGGGCTCTCCCTCGACGATCGCCCGCGGGGCCGTGCCCACGACCCAATCGAGGTGGGGCGCCAGGCGCTCGACGCCTTCCAGCAGGCGCAGCGCGTCGGCGAGGCGGGCGGCGCGGCCGAAACGCGACGAGTGCGAGTCGCTGCCGAGCACGTGCACCAGGCCACGCTCGGCGAGGTCGAACATCCCGGCCGAGGTGTCCTCGCGGAGGAAGAAGTCCGCGGTGGCCTGGACCAGGGCGCCGTCGCCGATGAGCCGGGCCAGCCGCTCGAGGATGTCCTCCCCGAGGTGGCGCTCGGGATGTGCGATCAGCGCCCGGTGCCCGCGCCGGGCGAGGTGCTCGACCCGGCGCTCGAGGCTGTCCGAGAGTGGCCCCGGGGCCGGCTCGAGCAGAATCCAGCGGCCGGCGCCCAGGGTCACCTGGGAGAGATCTTCCTCGCTGAGGTCCTCGACGGCCGTCTCCGCCACCTCACCTCCGGGGAGGATCTCGACCCCGATGCCTCGCTCGCGCAGTTCGCGGTTGAGCGCTTCGACCCTGACCCCGATCTCGGCGATGCGGACGTCGTGGTCGTGGCGGATGTGCGGGGTGGCGCAGATCGCCTCGATGCCGTCCTCCTGGGCCTGGCGCGCCATCGCTGCGCTCTCCTTCACATCCTGCGCCCCGTCGTCGATCCCGGGCAGGATGTGGCAGTGCAGGTCGATCACCGCCGCTCCGGGCGGTATCCGAGCTCAACGTTCACACGGGGATGATGCCGCTTCCTGGGCCCTATCGCGTTAGCCTCGTTGCCGTGATGACGCGGATCAGCAAGGCTTCTCGATGACTGCAGCCGATGACCCCGGCCGCCCGCAGGAGATCCTCCCCGGGCTCCATCGCTGGACCGCGGTGCACCCGCGGATCAAGATCGAGGTCGCCTGCCACTACCTCGCCACCTCGCGGCTCGCCTTCGACCCGCTGCTGCCGGCCGGGGGCGCCGATTGGTTCGAGCAACATGGCGGGATCGATGCGGTCGTGCTCAGCAACCGCCACCACCTGCGCCACGGCGAGCGCCTGGCCGAGCGCTACCGCTGCCCGATCCGCTGCCACGAGGCAGGACTGCACGAGTTCTCCGACGGGCCCGAGGTGGCCGGCTTTGCCTTCGGCGAGCGCCTCGCCGAAGACGTTGTGGCGCTGGAGATGGACGCGATCTGCCCCGAGGACACGGTGCTGCGGCTCGAGGTCGGCCCCGGAGCGCTTCTGTTCGCCGACGCCTTGATCAACTACGGCGGAGTCGGGTTCGTCCCCGACCAGCTGATCGGCGATGACCCCGAGCCGGTGAAGCGGAGGATCCGCGAGCGGGCGCTGTCGCTGGCCGAGGAGCCGATCGAGTGCCTTCTATTTGCCCATGGCGAACCGGTGCTCGAGGGCGGAAGCGAAGCCCTGCGGGAGCTCGGCCGCGGAGGCTGAGCCCCGGGTCCGGCCCCGGGACCGTCGGCACCGCGGTCGGACATGGGCAGCCACGCGCCGCTGAAGACGCTTGCTAGGTTGGCCCTGATGTTTCGGGGAGCGACCTGGGGTGGGCGGGTCGGCACGCTGATTGCCGCAGCGCTGGCGCTGGTGGCGACACCGGGGCCGGCCGCCGGCACGGCAGCAGCCGCGGGCGCCTCGTCCCCTCCGCCGCTATCGGCTGACCACAGCCCCGCGGCGATCGCCTCCGCCTACGGAAGCGGTGCCTTCGGGCGCTGGACCGTGGACCGCTTCGGACTCCCCGCCTACCGCTACGGGATCGACGAGGAGGTGGTGCCCTGGGCCGCGCAGCCGGAGCTTGGCGGCGACACCGCCGCCCAGCACCAGCTCGGCAACGACCACATCGTCGCCGCCGCCTACAACCACGGCTACACCCAGCTCTGGAGCCAGGACCGGCTGGCGCAGTGGGCCAACCGCTACGAGCCGGCCGAACGGCATTACGCCGGGGGCTACGGATACCTCAACACCGGCGGCGAGGTTCTGAGCACACTGCACCTCGACCGCCCCGCCGGGTCCGCGACCGGGCGCCGCTTCGGGGTCGGCTACTACGAGCGCCGGCTGAGGGCAGGCGGGCTGGAGGTCCGCGAGAACACCTACACCCCCTTCGGCGACGACCCGCTGCTCCTGCACGACGTCGTCATCCGCAACGCCGGCCGGCGCACGAGACGGGTGTCGTGGTTCGAGTACTGGGACGTAAACCCCTTTGACCAGTTCAACCAGCGCCACCGCGGCACGGCCGCGCCGGGCTGGAGCGCACGGACGCGGACGCTGAGCGTGGCCCAGGCCGCCGGTGAGAGCGGCGACGCGCGCCCACTCAGCATCTTCGCCGCCGCCCTGCGCGGGCCGGTGCACGGACATGAAACCTCGGCGTCGAAGTTCTTCGGCGCGGGGAGCCGGGCGGCTCCGGCCGAGGTGGCCGCGGACCGGCTCAGCGGCTCGATCGCCCCGCCCTCGGCCACCGGCGCGATCGGCAAGGCGCTCTTCGCCTTTCGCTCTCCCCTGCGATTGGAACCTGGGCAATCGGTCACCCTCCGCTACGCCTACGGCATCGCACACCCGCGCCAGATCGGCGGCATCGTCTCCAGGTACCGCCGCGCGCCCGATCCCCTCCGGGCCAGCGAGCGCCGGTGGTCGGCCTGGCTGCCACGGGCCCGGTTCGGCCCGGGCAAGGCGTGGGTTGGGCGCGAGCTTCAGTGGGACGCCTACATTCTGCGCTCGGCCTCGGTCTACGAGGAGGCGTGCGGCCACCACACGGTCACCCAGGGCGGCTACTACCAGTACTCGGGCGGCGCCAACCTCGGCTCGCGCAGCTGGCTGCACTACTTGCTCCCGCTGGTCTACGCCGAGCCGGCGATGGCCCGCGAGATCCTCCGCTACTCGATCGGCCTGCAGTCGCGGGTGGGCGGCGGGATCCCCTACGGCAGCGGCCCTCTGTGCGAGCCCTACAACCAGCTGGGAACGTCCGTCGACCTCGACTTCTGGCTGCTGCTGGCCGCGGCCGAATACGGACTGGGCTCGCGCGACCTCCCGTTCTTCTCCGAGAAGCTGCCCTTCGAGGACAGCGCCAGGCGGGTCAGCGCCTGGCAGCACCTCAAGATCGCCTTTCGCCACCAGGAGTCGCTGCGGGGCCCGCACGGCGGCTACCTCGCCGGCAGCAACGGCGACTGGTCGGACTTCTCGGCCATATTCCTCAACATGGGCGAGTCGATGCTGGTCGCCGACCAGCTGGCCTACGCCTACCCGCGCCTGGCGGAGCTCGCCCGGCTGCGCGGCGACAGCGCCTTCGCCCGCAAGCTGCGGGAGCGAGGCGCCGAGCTGCGCCGGGTGGTCCGGCGCGAGTGGACGGGGCGCGGCTGGTACTCGCGTGGATACACGCCGGCAGGCGTGCAGATCGGCGACGGGGCGATCTTCGGCGAGCCCCAGCCGTGGGCGATCCTCGCCGGTGTTCCCACGCAGCCCCGGGCGAGGACCCTGGTCGCAAACATCCGCCGCTTCCTCACCGGCGTCGGCGCGCCCCCGTCGCTGAACGGACCGGCCCGGATCGGCTCGGCGCAGTCCCCCGCAAGGAGCGACCCTGCCGTCACCGAGCCGCCGAGCGCGGTCGCCTTCGACGGCTCCTCCCAGTACGTGGGCGGCGTCTGGTACGACGTCAACGGCTGGTTGACCTGGGCCCTGGCCAGCCTCGACGGCACCGTCCCCCACGCCGCCGGCTACGCCTGGAGCGAGTACACGCGCAACACCCTCGCCGCCCACGCCCGGGCCTTCCCCCGCCACTGGGGGGGAACGATCTCGGTCGACGACGCCTGCAACGCCTTCTACGCGAGCAGGCCCGCGAACTGCGGGGTCGGTCTCTACTCGGACTACGACGGGCAGATCACCGAACAACCGACCTGGATGGTGATGAACGCGATCAACCTCGCCGGCGTCAGCGCCACCGAGCACGGCTTCCGCATCACCCCACACCTGCGCCGGTTCTCGCTGCGGCTGCCGCGGGTCGGAGTCGAACGAGGGTCCAGCCGACTGCGCGGCTACCTGCGGGTCGAAGCCCGCGAGCGGCTCCTGCTGCGGGTCGGCGGGGTGCCCCGCCGCGCCCGCCGCGTCACGGCCTGGGCCGAAGGCCGCCGCGTCGCCCATCACCGGGCGGGGGGCCTCGTCGTCTTCGGGCTGCCGGCGCAGCCGGGGCGGCCGGCGGACTGGGCGGTCACCTGGCGCTGACCGCGAGCCGGCGGTGCCCGGTCAGGCCGACGCCCGGGCGCGGTAGGGAGCGAAGTCGGGCTCCCGCTTCTCGTTGAAGGCATTCATGCCCCTCGGCCGCCTCGTCGGAGTCCACGAACAGCTCGAGCCCGGTGAAGGCGAGCTGTCCGAGGCCGGCGAGGTGCTCGGTGTCTGCGTTGAAGGACTGCTTGAGGAAGCGCAGGGCGGTCGGGCTGAGGGCGAGGATCTCGTCTGCCCACTTCCTCACCTCGGCCCGCAGGTCGGCCGCCGGCACCACCCTGTTGACCAGCCCCCAGCGCTCAGCCGTTTCGGCGTCGTAGCGACGGCAGAGGAACCAGATCTCGCGGGCCCGCTTCTCGCCGACGACGCGGGCGAGGTAGTTCGAGCCGAAACCGGCGTCGAAGGAGCCCACCCGTGGCCCGGTCTGGCCGAAGACCGCGCTATCGGCGGCGATAGTCAGGTCGCAGATGACGTGGAGGACGTGGCCACCGCCGATGGCGTAGCCGTTGACCGCCGCGATCACCGGCTTCGGGACCTCGCGGATCACCCGGTGCAGGTACTCGACCTCGAACAGCCCCGACTCGGAGGGCCCGTAGTCGCCACTCTCGGCGCGCTGCTTCTGATCGCCGCCGCTGCAGAAGGCCCTCTCACCCGCGCCGGTGAGGCAGATGACGCCGACGACGGGGTCGGCCCATGCCCGCTTGAAGCAGCGGATCAGCTCGTCCACCGTGCGGGCGCGGAAGGCGTTCATCCGCTCGGGACGCTCGATCGTGATCCAGGCCAGGCCGTTCTCGACCTCGAAGCGCACGTCGGTCAACTCATCCATCTCTCTCCTCTTTCTGTCGCGTTGGCCGGGCTAGGCTATTTCGGCCTTGGACGATCGTGTTGCCCTGGTCACCGGCGGCGGAGGCGGCATTGGCCGCGCGATCTCGCTCGCGCTCGCGGCCGACGGCCGCTCGGTGGCGATCGGCGACCTCAACAGCGACGCGGCCACGGCGACAGCGGCGGCGATCGAGGAGAGCGGGGGCCGCGGGATGGCGGTCGAGCTCGACATAACCGAGGCGGCATCGGTGGAGGCGGCGGTCGAGCGGGTCGGCACCGCGCTCGGGCCAGTGGACGTGCTGGTCAACAACGCCGGCTGGGATCAGCTCGTCCCCTTCCTCGAAACCGACGAGGCCTTCTGGGACCGCGTGATCGAGATCAACTTCAAGGGGTGCCTGCGCCTGACGCGGGCGGTGCTCGGGGGGATGGTCGAGCGCCGTTGGGGGCGGATCGTCAACATCGGCTCCGACGCGGGCAGGGTGGGGTCCTCGCTGGAGTCGGTCTACTCCGGTGCCAAGGGCGGCGTGATCGCCTTCACCAAGACGGTTGCGCGCGAGGCCGCCGGGGCGGGCGTGACGGCCAACACCGTCTGCCCCGGACCGACCCGGACGCCGCTGCTGGAAGAGATGGCCGCGGCCGGGGGCAAGGGCGAGAAGCTGATCGCCTCGCTGGAGCGCGCGGTGCCGATGCGGCGGTTGGGCGAGCCCGAGGACGTGGCCGCAGCCGTCGCCTTCCTGGCCTCGGAGCGCGCCGGCTTCATCACCGGTCAGACCCTCTCGGTCAGCGGCGGGCTGACCATGGCCTAGCTAGCCGCCGAGATCAGCAGGGTCGAGGTTGCGCTGATGGGCTGGGGCGATCGCCACGTGCCCGCGCCGCAGGGGCCGCCGCTGAGGATCGTGCACAAGGGCTGCGGCGGCCGCGTCAACGACCGTCGCATCTGCGAACGCTGCGGCAAACAGCTCTCGGTGCGCGAGGCGCGGGCCGAGCCGGCGCCCTGGCTCGAGGAGGCCACGAACGCGGCCGCCTAGGGCTTGCGATGCCGTCTGACCTTGACCCGGATGTGGGTCGAGGTCGTCATTTCGAGCGCCATTTCCTCTCAACGGCATCCGCGATCGCCGGCCAGTACCGGATCAGCAGGAAGACCGCGACCAGGGCCACGATCAGGATCCAGCCGCCGTTGCCTATCTCGCGAAAGAGCAGATGTCGACCGATGGCGAGGACTCCCGCGGGCATCGACTGCAGTGTCCTCCTCTTCAGTACCACTGGCTGAGAGGCCCGGGGTGCCGGGCGTCCAGGTCAAACCGCATCCCAGGCAGTCAGTCGGATCCGCGCCCTCTCAACTCCCAGTCGTGTAGCGCCAGCTAGTGGGATTCGCCAACGTATTGCCGACGAGGTCACGTGCCGTTCCGGCGACCGCGGCGGTGTACTTGGTGTTCGCTGCAAGCGGCGAGCTTGGGGTGAAGATGAGGATGTTGCCCCACCAGACGAGGCTGCCGCTGACCGGGGCGCCGTCGCTAGTGCGCTTCAGGGAGAAGGCACTCTCCGCAGACGGCTTATCCATGGGTTTGTTGAAGACGGCTAGTGCGACTGAGGTCCGGGGTACGCCGGTGCTGCCGTCGGTCGGGTAAACCAGATCGATGATCGGCCGGCTGGTGGTCGTGAACCGCCAAGTCTTCGCCGCCGGCAACGGGTGCCCGGCAAGATCCCTCGCCGCGGTCGACACCGTGCCTGTGTATTGGGTCCCACCGGCAAGGTCGGCGCTGGGCTTGAAGATCAGGGCGTTGCCGTACCAGCCGAGGCTCCCGCTCACAGGAGCACCGTCGCTGGTGCGCTTCAGCGAGAACGCCGATTGCGCCGAGGGCTTGTCCATCGCCATGTCGAAGGCGACGACGACGACGCCGTTCGGCAGGACCTCGGTGGCGCTCTCGCCCGGCACCACGCCGCGCGATCAGCGGCTGGGTCGCCGTCGTGAACTGCCAGCTCTTGGGCGCGGCCAGCGGATTCCCGGCGGAGTCCCGCGCCCCGGTGCCGACGGCGGCGGTATAGCCGCTGCCGCCGGCGAGAGGCGAGTTGGGAACGAAGATCAGGGCGTTGCCGTACCAGCCAAGGCTCCCGCTCACCGCAGCGCCATCACTTGTCCGCTTCAGCGAGAAGGCGCTTTCGGCCGACGGCTTGTCCATCGCCTCGTCGAAAATCGCCACGATCGGCGCCGTCCGCCCGACCCCGGTCGCGCCCTCGGATGGGCTGACGAGGAACACCGCCGGGGGCGAGTCCGCCCCGACGGAGAAGGTCGACGTGGCCGGCGTCGAATCGGTGTTGCCCGCCGGGTCGATCGCCGCCACCCTGAACGAGTGCGGGCCGCTGCCCAGTGGGCCGACCGTGTGCGGCGACTCGCAGGCGGAGAATGCCGAGCCGTCGATGCTGCAGTGGAAGCGGACCCCCATCTCGTTGCCGGAGAAGCCGAACTCGACCGTGGCGGGAGCCCCCGTCGCGACCGGACCGGAGGAGAGGGTGGTGTCTGGGGGCGTGGTGTCCGAGGCGGTGCCGGCGGCAAACGTGAGCCAGGTTCGCGCCACGGTCTGCTCCTCGACGCCAGCCTGCGAGAAATCGCAGACGCCGCCGGGGAAGATCGCCCGCAGCCGGCTCTGCTGAACCGCTGACATCGCCGGATAGCCGCCGAAGTCCACCGGCGCCAGCCGGCACTTGGCGACGATCGAGTCCACCGGCTTGCCCGCCCGGTTTGCGGGAAGGCTGTGCGCCGGGTAGGTGGTCGAGCAGGGGCCTGTGCCGTTCAGCGATGTCGGCTCGTCGATGCGATTGCCCCCGATCCAGCAGGCGTCGACCGCGTTCGACGGCCTGTCTGAGACCACCTTCTCGCTCTTCGGAGCGGCGGAGCCGTCGCCCCCGATGCTGTCGAGCCAGGTGCCCATCGTGTTGATGGCCGTGTCCAGCATCCGGTTCACGTTCGTTCCGCCCATCGCCCGCAGCATCACCTGGTTGTCGTGGTCGCCGCCGAAGCGGTCGAGGCGGGCGCGCATGCGGAAGGTATTGAGGTACTGGTGAACGTCGACGCTGTTGTCGGAGTAGTTGCGCACGTCGATCACCGGGACATCGGGGTAGCCTCCCGCCCCCTGGTTGATGCGCCCCGTCCGGTAGACCGTCGCCAGTGCGGCGGTATCCGCCACCGAGCGCTGCGTTCTGGGGTCGCCGTTGTTGTCGAATCCACCTATCTTCTCGTTCAGGTCGAGGAACTGATCGACGCTGATCGCCCCCTCCTGCAGGGCCGCGAGGCCGTACTGGACGCCGACGTTGTCGAGTGTGCGACGGGCGTAGCCGGTGGCGGGATCGGTGCCGTAGACGTTGACCATGCTGTCCCAGATCGTGCAGCGCGCACCGCCCGGATTGGTCACCGGGTCGAAGATGTTCGCCACGCCGACGACGCCCTCAATGCAGCCCTCGCTGGCACGGACGACATCGGCCCCGTTGTTGAGCGCGTTGCAGCCGTTGGCGTTGCTGAGCCCGGTGATCGCGCTCCGCTGGGCGTTGGTCAGGGCGGAGCCCTGGGCGGTGCCGAAGTAGTTGACGAGGAGTCTGCAGTCCGGGTAGTCGGAGGCGGAGTTGTCGGGGAAGCTGGCCCCCGGCACGATTCCGTCGAGCAGGCCCGGGTAGTTCTGGGCGATCATCTGGATCTGGACCGAGCCGCCGGAGCTCCCCCAGCCCATCGTCCAGGCGGGCGGCTCGCCGAGGCTCTCGATCACGTGCTCCTTGATCATCGAGGTGGCCTCAGCCGAGAGCATGTCGTTGCAGGCGGTGTTGAGGACGTTGAGGCTGGAGCCAACGACCGAGTAGCCGCGGGAGAGCATGCGGTCGTCGAGCACGCTGTCAGCGTCGGCGACGCCCTGCTGGTGCCCGGCCGAGCAGCCGCCGCCGTAGAAGTAGATCAGCCGATGGTTCCAGCCGTCGGCGGTGACTCCCCCGGGCGCCAGCACCGCCCAGCGGTAGATCGAGCGGTCGATCACGCCCGACTCGAGCCGGACGACATAGTCGACGGTCTCGCCGTCGCGGGTGGTCGTCTGGGCCAGGTCGGCTGGTCGGCTCGCCGGGTTGGCGAGCGCATGGAAGGTGCCGTCGGTTGACTTGTAGTAGTAGGAGACCTGGGTCGGGACGGAGCAGGTGTCGCTGTCCGTTGGCGAGCCGAGGCCACCGCTGGCCGTAGTGCAGACGTACGGCGTCTGCCGGGGGCCAGAGAAGATCGGGCCCTGGCGCGGATGATTCACCAGCATCAGGGTTGCCGTGGGTTGTCCGCTCAGCGTCGCCCGGACGGTGTTCGGACCCGCCGAGAGGCCGCCGATCAGGGCCCGACGCCGGCGTTGATCGCCCCCCACCGGCTGGAAGCTCGAGGTACGGTCGCTGCCGTTGACGCTCACCGTGAGCCTGCCGGGATCTGCGCTTGAGGGCACGTCCACCTGCACCAACGCGTCGGCGTCGCTGACCATGTCGGGCCGGGCGGACAGAACCCGCAGGCTGAGTTGGTCAGAGCCGCTGGCCAGCGCGGTTTCGGCAATACCCGGGGCCGGGAGCACGGGTACCGCGATCAACCCGAGAGCCAGGAGGGCGATGGCTGCGATGCCCTTTGCGCAGCTACGCGGCGAACGCCTGATCGAGATGCTCACACCCTTCCCCCTTTCACCAGCCGTTTGCGACGGGTTACGCCGCGAAACCCCCTCGCGGCTGGCAGGCTCTGCGCCGTACCCAACCGGTTGATTCTCCCGCCGACAAGACACCCTAGGTGTCCAACACCCAGGGTATGCGCTTGCGGCCGCCTACCGCCGGGGCTGCCAGTCGGGATGGAAGCCGCCGACCTTCGTCGTTGTCAGCCGCTTCAGCTCTCCGTCGCGCACACGGACCTTGAGCAGATTCTGCGAGTCATGACATCCGGGGCCGTAGCTGACGCAGCGCTCAATCGCGAAGGCGATCCAGCGCCCGCTCGGCGAGAAGGCGGGCGATAGTGCCGCTTTCGAAACGTCGCTCGTCTGCTTGAAGTGGGTCACCGGGTGCGGGTTGCCTCCCCCGGAGCCAATGACGAAGATCTGTCCGGCGTGGGAGTAGACGACCCGGCGGCTGTTTGGCGAGATCGCCGGGTCATACCCGTTCGTCAGGAACTTCTCGCGGGAGCCGTCGGGGCGCATGGTGAAGATCCGCCCGTAGCGGTCGAAGACGACGAAGCGGCCATTGGCCGATGCCTGCGGGCTGTCCTCGCCGACCTCACCGCCGCTGTGGGTGAGCCGGTCCAGCGAGGTACCGCCGGTGGAGACCGAGTAGACGTCGCCGTAGCCCTTGCCGCCCGAGTCGCGGACGAAGAAGAGGCGTTTGCCGTCGGCGCTGAAGGTCGGCTGGTCCTCGTTGGCGGCGCTGCTCAGCACCGCGTGGGCGTTGCCGCCGTCGGCGTCCATGATCATCAGATCGCTCTGGACCCCGTCGCAGACGCTGTAGGCGATCTTGCGGCCGCTGGGCGAGAAGGCGGGGTTGATACCGCGACCGAGGTAGATGCGATGGCTGCCGTCCGGCCGCATCGTCTTGATCGCGTCGAAGCTGCTGACGCAGTCGGACTCGGACGACCCCCCGCCGCTCTGGAAGGAGTCGTCGAAGACGATCCGCCCCGGCTTGCCCGGAAAGGCGCCACGGGCCGCGGGGATCATCAGCACGCCGGACGCGAGCAGCGCCAGGGCTGCGACGAACATCAGAGCCGTTCGGGCGCGACCACGTCTGTCGACAGCGATCATCATCTGTTGAAACCCGATTGATCATTCCAGGTTGCGGGGCCCTCGTGAAGGGATTCTGAGGATCATGAAACTGTGACGCCGAGCCATCACAGGCGCAGGTTGCGCCGCCGTAACCTCACCCGGCTCTGGCGGCTCAGGGGTCGCCTCGGCGCCTTCGTCCGCCAGACCCTGCGGGCCACCCGCATAGCCCAGGGGTGGCGGGGGAAGCTGCGCGTTCTCGAGGTGGCGCTCCGCGGCCAGCTCTCCGGGCGCGGACGCGGCCCTGGCGCCACACCCCGTCCGATCCCGATGAAGGAGCTCGGCGGGCAGGCGCTCTTCGTGCGACCCGGCACCTCGGACCTCGTAACCGCTGTCGGCGATTACCTCGACGGGATCCACCTGCCCCCGCCCGAGGTCGCCTGCGGCGACATCAGGCAGATCGTCGAGCTCGGCTCCAACAACGGCAGCGCCATGGCCAGCCTCGCCGGCCGCTATCCGGGGGCCCGGATCCTCGGCGTCGAGCCGGACCCGTGGACGGTCGAGGTCGCGCGCCGCAATGTCGCCCGGTTCGGCCGGCGATGTGAGGTCGTCCATGCAGCGATCTGGGACGAGGAGGGTGAGCTCATCCTCGAGGGCGAGCAGGCCTTCGGCTACACCGTGCGCCAGAGCGCCCCCGGCGACTCCTTGCAGTCAACCCGGGTTCCGGCGATCACCATCGACGCCCTCCTCGACCGCCACATGCCCGACGGCGACATCGACTACCTCTACATGACGATCGAGGGGACGGAGCCCCGTGTCCTGCGCGCCGGCGGGCGCTGGACCGGGCGGGTCCGCTGCATCCGTCTCGACTGGGGGATCGGCGGTGATCCCTGCCGGCGCGAACTGAGTGAGCTCGGCTTCGAGACCCGGCTAGACGTCGAGGGCTCAGGCAGGTGGACGGTCGGGGTTCGCCATCTCGGCGCAGGCGACAGGATCCGCCCCCGGCGGGTACGGTGAAGCCTCCTGCCGTTCAGCGAGAGAGGGGCTGAGATGAACGCGTCCGAGACCAGCGCGCCGAACGAGATCCTCGACTTCCTCTACCCCTACCGCGACAGCTACGAGATACGGCGCCGCATACCCGAGCAGGGGATGCCCCGCGATGAGCTGCTGTCGATGCTGGGCGAGATGGCCGAGCGCGAAGACGCCCCGGCGCGCGCCGGCAAGGTCTCCGGCTCTCTCTACCACGGCGGCGCGGACCACTTCGCCTTTCTGGCCGAGGTCTACCGGCTGTTCTCGCACATGAACGTGCTCCAGCGAGACATGTACCCGAGCGCCACCAAGTTCGAGGGCGAGATCCTCTCGATGGCGCTGGAGCTCTTGGGCGCCGAGGCGGCGCGGGCCGGTGGCGACGCGCCCTGCGGCGTCGTCACCTTCGGAGGCAGCGAGAGCCTCTTCGAGATCCTCCTCGTATACCGCGAACGCGGCCGCGAACGCGGGATCGCAAACCCGGAGGTGGTGGTCCCGGTCACCGCCCACGTGGCGCTGGACAAGGCCGCCCATTACCTCGGCGTGAAGCTCCTCCATGCACCGGTCGGTGAGGACTTCGCGGTCGACGTCGGGGCGGTCGCCGAGGCGATCGGCCCCGACACGGTGGCGCTGGTGGGCTCGGCCGGGACCTACCCGCACGGTGTCATCGACCCGATAGCCGCGCTCTCCGATCTGGCGCTCGAGCACGGCCTCGGCCTGCACGTGGACGGCTGCCTCGGCGGCTTCATCCTGCCCTGGGCCGAACGGCTCGGCCACGAGATCCCGGCCTGGGACTTCCGTCTGCCGGGGGTCACCTCGATCTCCGCGGACACCCACAAGTTCGGCTACGCGCCGAAGGGCACCGGCGTGCTGCTCTACCGCACTCCTGAGTTGCGCCACAAGCAGTACTTCGTCTATACGGAGTGGCCGGGCGGCGTCTACGCCTCGCCCGGGATAGCCGGCAGCCGCTCGGGCGGCCTGATCGCCGCCACCTGGGCGGCGATGGTGGCCCTCGGGGAGCGCGGCTACCTGGAGCTCGCCGAGCCGATCCTGGTCACGGCGACGAAGCTGCGGGCGGCGGTCGAGTCGAACCCGGAGCTGCGAACCCTGGGCTACTCGCCGTTCATGGTCGCCTTCGGCTCCGATCAGATCGACATCTGGCATCTCAACGACGCCCTCCAGGAGCGCGGCTGGCGGCTCAACGGCTGCCAGAAGCCGCCCGGCGTCCACTTCTGCGTCACCCGGCCGAACACCCAGCCCGGCGTGGCGGAGGCCTTCGCCGAGGACCTCCGGGCGGCCGTCGAGTACGCCAAGGACCCGCCCGACTCGCCGCCCCGGAGCGGCGCCCTCTACGGCGCCGGGGGAGCGGGCGCGCCGGCGCCGGGCGACCTCCTGACAGGGTTTCTCGATGCCACCGGCTCGCCCGCGCCGGAGGCGTGAGCGGCGGGGACTTCCACGTCCCCAGCGCCGCGGAGTTCGCCGCGGCCAAGGCGCTGCTGGCGCCCTGGCGGGCGCTGACCGACCCCCGCATCGACGGCTTCGGGAACCTCCCCGCCGACGGCCGCTACCTGCTGGTCGGCAACCACACGACCCTCGGCGTCTTCGATGTCCCTTTCCTCGTTCTCGACGTTCACGAGCGGACCGGAGTGCTGGTCCGCTCGCTGGGCGAGCGCCAGCACTACCGGGTGCCGCTGTGGCGCGACCTGCTCACCCACTTCGGCACGGTCAGCGGATCGCGGCAGAACACGCGTCGGCTGCTCGGCTCCGGAGAGGCCGTGCTCGTCTTCCCCGGAGGCGGGCGCGAGGTGGCGCGCCGCCGCGGTGATCATTACCCGCTGGTCTGGCGTGAACGGATCGGGTTCGCCCGCCTCGCCCTCGAGTTCGGCTACCCGGTGGTGCCCTTCTCGATGATCGGGGTGGACGACATGTGGGACGTCGTCGCCGACGCCGACGACGCGATCTTCGCGCCGGCCCGGGCGCTGGCCAGCCGGATCGACGTCGATCCCGAGATACTGGCGCCGGTGGTGCGCGGCCTCGGCCCGACCCCGCTCCCCCGGCCGCAGCGCATCTACGGACGCATCGCCGCGCCGATCGAGCCCCGCGGGTTCGGCTCCTCCTGGGACGACGCGGCCGGCGCGGGGCGGTTGCGCGACGCGGTCCGCGCCGCCGTCAGGGAGGGGATCGAGGAGCTCCAGGCCGAACGCGAGCAGGACCCGGCCCGGCGCCTCGTCCCCCGCCTCAGCCGCGAAGCGGCGAGGTTGACCCGAGCCCAGGCGACGGCGCTGCGACGGATGCTGCCGGTCTGAGCGCAGGGACCCGCGCGGCCCGGCGGCGGCAGAATGGCGCCATGGCGGACATGCCCGAGATCCACGGCATCTGTGAGCAGCGCTTCGCCGCGGTGCGGGAGGCGCTCGCCGGGAACTTCCGCGACCGCGGGGAGATCGGTGCAGCAGTCGCCCTGACCCTCGACGGGCAGCCCGTGGTCGACATCTGGGGCGGCTGGGCGGACGCCGAGCGACGGCGTCCCTGGCGGCGCGACACGCTGGTGGACGTCTTTTCCGTCGGCAAGGCGATGGCCGCCGCCTGCCTGTTGATGCTGTTCGAAGAGGAGCGGATCGATCTCGACCGACCGGTGGCCCGCTGCTGGCCCGAGTTCGCTGCCGGCGGAAAGGAAGGGATCACCGCCAGGATGATCCTCGGTCACCGGGCCGGCCTGCCGGGGATCCGCCGCCCGCTGCCCGAGTTCGCGATGTACGAGTGGGCGACGATGGCCTCCGCGCTGGCCGCGGAGAAGCCCTGGTGGGAGCCCGGCCGGACCCACGGCTACCACGTCAACACCTTCGGGTTCCTGGTCGGGGAGTTGGTGCGCCGTGTCAGCGGCATCACCGTGGGGGAGTTCTTCCGACGCAGGATCGCGGAGCCGCTCGGAGCCGACTTCCACTTCGGGATCGGACCCGAGGAGGACGGTCGGATCGCCGATTTCCTGCTCGGCGTGGAGCCGCCCGGCTCCGGGGCCGGCCCTCCCACCGGGATGACCGCCGGTGATCAGGGCCGGGAGGACCTGCTGCGCAGCGTCTACTTCAACCCGCCCGGGATATCGGGGCTCGGCACCGTCAACACCAGGGCCTGGCGGGCTGCCGAGATGCCCTCGACCAACGGCCACGCGACGGCCAGGGCGATCGCCCGGATCTACAGCGCCCTGGCCTGCGGGGGGACCGTGGACGGGGTGCGGCTGCTGGGGGCCGGGACGATCGGGGAGGCGACTGCCGAGACGTCCCGCGGAGTGGACTTCGTGCTGCGACGCCCCTCCCGCTTCGGCCTCGGCTTCCAGCTCACCCAGCCGGAGCGCCCGCTCGGCCCGGGCCCGCGGGGCTTCGGGCACTTCGGCGCCGGCGGCTCGCTGGGCTTCGCAGATCCCGACGCCCGCCTCGCCTTCGGCTACACCCTGAACCGGGCGGGGCCGCGCTGGCAGAACCCTCGCAACCGGGCCCTGATCGACGCCGTCTACGCCTCGCTTCCGGGTTAGGGTGGCGGGGTGAGCGTGCTCGCCGGACTGGTCTCGCTGCTGCCCCGGCTGCCGGGAACGCAGGGGGCAGTGACCGCAGCCGAGGTCGAGGGCTTCTTCCCCGCCGACTCGATGATCCGCCGGGTCCATCGCGAGCGGTTGATCGCCTTCTCGGGCATCCGGGCCCTGCTGATGCAGGCCTGCGATCCGCTCGCCGTGGTCGGCTTTCGCCAGCACTCCGTAATTCTCGACGACCCGCACGCACGCCTCCTGCGCACCGACGAGCGAATGTCGCGGATCTACTTCGGCTCGCCCGCTCAGGCCGGAGAGACCGGGGACGGCCGTTCGCAGGATGCACGACCGGGTGCGCGGCACGACCACCGGGGAGTACGGCCCGGTCCCGCCGGGGGTTCCCTACGCTGCTTCCGACCCGGAGCTGGGACTCTGGGTGCTGGCCACCCTCGCCGACTCCGCCCTCGTCTACTTCGAGCGCCTCTTCGGCTCGCTCGCACGGTCCGAGCGCGAGGCCTACTGGCAGGACTACCGGCGGGTCGGCGAGCTGCTCGGCCTGCCGGCCTCGGCGATGCCGGCCAGCGAAGCGGACCTCCGGGGCTACATCCGGGCCCGGCTGGACGACGGCAGCCTCTGGATTTCCCCCGATCAACGCGACCAGGCGGTCGCAATCGTGTTCGAGCCGGGCTTCGACGGCTGGCTTCGGCCCCTGTTGGCGCCGGTGAGCGAGATCGTGAAGCTGACCTCGGTCGGCCTCCTTCCCCCACAGATCCGCGACCTCTTCGGTTTCTCGTGGGACCCGGCCCGTGAGGCGCTGCTCGCCTCGACGCTGCTCCAGCTCCGCGCCGCGGTGCGCCTCTGGCCGGACCCGATCCGGCTTCACCCGGCGGCGCGAACAGCCGCGGGAGTGCTCTACGGCGAGAGAGTGCTGAATTGAGCGCGTCCGGGAGCGGGTACGTCCTCGCGGTGGACATGGGGACCGGGGCGGTCAAGGCGGCGCTCGTGGCCCGGGACGGAACGATCGCCGGCACCGCGACGCGCCCGATCGAGACGATGCACGTGCCGGGGGGCGGGGTCGAGCAGAACCCCGATGGATGGTGGGAGGCGGTCTGCGGGGCGGCGCGCGAAGCCTTCGAGCGCTCCGGCCTGGCCGCGGACAACGTCCTTGCGGTCCGCTGCACCACCCAGTGGGCGGTGACCGTTCCGGTGGGCGCGGAAGGGCGAGCGCTGTCAGGGGCGATCTCGTGGATGGACACCCGCGGCGGACCACACGTGCGCGAGCTCGTCGGCGGTCCGGTGAGCGTCGGCGGCTACGACCTGCGCCGGCTACCCCGCTGGCTGCGGCTTACCGGCGGGGCGCCCGTGCTCGCCGGGATGGACGGCCTCGGCCACGTCCTCCATCTCATGCACGACCGCCCCGATGTCTACGAGGCGACTCGGGCCTTCCTCGAGCCGATGGATTACCTGAACCTGCGGCTGACCGGCCGGATCGCGGCCTCTTTCGGGACGATGTACCCGTACTGGCTTACCGACAACCGCGATGTCGAGCGGGTCCGGTACGACCCTGTCCTGGTGCGCAGGTCGGGGATCGATCCGGCCAAGCTGCCGGAGCTGCTGCCGGTCGACGCCGTGGTCGGCACGCTGACGGCAGAGGCGGCCGAACGGCTCGGGCTGCGCCGCGAGACGCGGGTCCTCACCGGCATGTCGGACCTCCAGGCCGCCGCGGTGGGCGCCGGGATCGTCGAGCAGGGGCGCGGCTACTTCTCGATCGGCACGACGTCGTGGCTGTCCTGTCTCGTGCCCGCCAAGAAGACCGATCTGCGACACCTGATCGCGACCATGCCCGCCGGGCTCCCCGGACGGCACATGGTCGTGGCCGAGCAGGGACCGGCCGGCCGCTGCCTCGAGTTCCTGCGCGACACGGTCTTCTATGAGGCCGGGGGCGAGGCGGCCGCACCCCCGCCAGACGTATTCGAGCGCTTCGAGCGCGACGCAGCGAGTGTGCCGCCCGGCAGCGACGGGCTGATCTTCACCCCTTGGCTGACCGGCGTCGCCGCCCCCGCCGCCGACGTCTTCACTCGAAGCGCCTTCCTCAACCAGTCCCTGGCGACGACCCGTGCCCACTACGTGCGGGCGGTGATGGAGGGGGTCGCCTACAACCTTCGCTGGCTGAAGGGACACGTGGAGCGCTTCTCCCGCAATCGCTTCTCCACACTCGGGTTCATCGGCGGGGCCGCCCTCTCACCGACCTGGAGCCAGACCCTCGCAGATGTCCTCGGCTGCGATGTCGCCCAGGTCGCCGAGCCCCGCTACGCCAACGCCGCCGGCGCTGCCCTCGCCGCCTTCGCCGCCCTCGGGGAGATCACGCCGGAGGAGATCCCGGCCTCGGTCAGGATCGAGACCACCTACAGGCCCGACCCGGCCGCGGCCCGCGTCCACGACCGCCAGTTCGAGCATTTCATGCGCTTCTACCGGCGGAACAGACGGGTCTACCGGCACCTCAACCGCGGCGTGGTGTGACTGGCGGAGCCGAGGCGAAGTGCCGGCCGGACTGCAAGTTCCGTGCCCATTGGGAGCCCCAACGTCGAATTCGACCGGTGGTGGACAACGCAAGAACCGCCCGGCGGCCTGAGGCCACCGGGCGGTTCGCAGGGAGTGAGTCTCGCTTGCCCTACTGCTGGGCGCGCAGCGTGACGCTGTTCGCGGGTGCGCAGTTGGGGGTGCGGGTGGCGCGGGCGTAGTAGCGGCCGGAGTGGAGGCCGGGGTTGCCGATGTTCCACTGATAGCCGTCGTTGTTGGCCTGGGCGATGTCCATCGCGACGCGCTTGTCGGTGGCAGGCTTCTGCTTGGAGCCCAGCTGCTTGTAGACGACGACCGTGCGCTCGGACTTGCACTCGAGCTTGGGGCTCTTGACGTAGCCGAAGAAGCCACCCGACTCGGCCTCGATCAGGACCTTGGTCGGGGCCGGGGAGGCGGCGCTGGCCATCCCGGCGAAGCCGGCGAGGGCGGTGACCGACACGGCGAGGGCGGCGATCGAGTTGCGGATCTTGGTCTTGGGGGTCATTGCTTTCTCCTTTGGTTTGATGAGTGCTGCTTGCAATGACCATGTTCGGCCCAGGCGGGCGCCGCGACCAGAACCCCTAGGGTGGAACCTCGCAACACCCCTTGAGCCGATGTGGATCCAGCGACACATCCCGCTCGCGCCCCGGCCGCGCGGGTTCCATCTGATCGACAGCGAGATCGTCGGCGAGATCGCCGAGATCGCCCAGCTCGAGATCGGGCTGCTTCATCTGCTGATCCTCCACACGTCCGCCTCGCTCGCGCTCAACGAGAACGCCAGCCCCGACGTGCGCGCCGATCTCGAGACCTGGTTCAACGATGCGGTGCGAGAGGACGATTCCCACTGGCGCCACACGCTCGAGGGGCCGGACGACATGCCGGCCCATGTCAAGTCGGTGCTGATCGGGCCCTCGCTGACGATTCCGGTGTCGCATGGATCACTGGCGCTCGGAACCTGGCAGGGCATCTACCTCTGCGAGCACCGTGACCAACCGACCTCGCGTCGCGTCGTGGCGACCCTGCACGGGTCGCCGTAGGGACCCCGCTGTTCTTCGACCGGTAGGAGGGCGGGCTTCGGCAGGTCAGGACGGCGTCGCAGTGAGAAGGGCTCTGACCTGGCCCCACGTCAGCAGCCGGCCGCTCTGCCGATCGATCACCTTCAACCGGATCGATCGCAGCCCGTCGCGGGCAGTCAGCGTCGGAACATCGCCAAACATCGGGTTTTCGTCGTGGGCGCGCTGCAGGTTGTAGTTGGGCACCTTCGCGCTCAGGTGGTGGACGTGGTGCAGACCGATGTTGCCCGTGAAGAACTGGAAGAACTTCGGCAGCTTCAGATAGGAGCTCCCGCGCAGGGCTGCCTCGGCATAGGTCCACCCCTCTGAACTCTCCCAGTAGACCTCCTCGAACTGGTGCTGCACGTAGAACAGCCACACCCCGGCCGTTCCGGCGAGGACGGCGGCCGGCATCTGGACGAGGATCCAGGCCTGCAGGCCGACGAGCCACCAGATCGCCCCGATGACCGCGGCGAGCACGATGTTCGTCGCGATCACGCTATGGCGCTGTCGCGGGCGCATCTGGCGGGACCAGAAGCGGGGCCCGATCATCAGGGACCAGATCGGGCCGATCCCGAACATCACCGCCGGATTGCGGAAAAGCCGATACCCGAGCCGCCGCCTCCACGGACTCGACGCGTACTCGTCAAGCGTCAGCGTCATCACGTCTCCGGTCCCCCGCCGGTCGAGATCGCCGGAGGTGCCGTGATGCACTGCGTGATTGTGGCGCCAATTCGTGAACGGCTGGAAGACGAGCAGGGCGGTAAACCGCCCCAGCCACAAGTTGGCTCGCTTCGTTGGCAGGAACGAGCCATGGGCGCAGTCGTGAAAGACGATGAACGTCCGCAACAGGCAGCCCGACGCCGGCACGGCCAGGGCGAGCGTGATCCATGGCGAGACCTCGAGGCAGAGATACATCGCCACCGTCAGCGCCAGATAGGGCACCACGGATGTCGCAAGGTCACAGAGGCTCCGGGCCAGCACCGGCTGCTCGTAGCGAGCCATCGACTCTCGCCAGAACGGCTCGGTCGATTCCGGAACGTCGGTGGGTGCCTTAGCAGTCTTTGATGGGGCGATCACGCTCAGGGAACCGTACTCACGTTTCCGCAGCCCCGTCACGACGCGTCGTCGTCGTTCGGATCTGACCCGTGGGGCGCCGCTTGCTTTCTTCTCCTCGTCGCGCCCCTCTCCTTGCGGGCCGGCAGTCGAATTGGCGCCTCGGGTCAGAGCCGCCCAGGGCCCCTCACGCTTGCCCGTTCTCGTTGAAGCTGGTCAAGGCGCTCGAGCGGCGCTCGAAGGAATGCGTGCTTATCAAGCCGCTCTAGGAAGGCGACGATCCAGTCGTCGTGCTCGGTGCCCTCTCTGAGCATTCGCTGGAGTTGGGCGCAGAGCAAGTCGATCCGGTTCGGGGCCACGGAGGGGTCGAGATGCTCCATCTGCCGGGCGAGTTGATCCATTAGGTCCCGGAATGCTGGATGCGCGGTGATCGCTTCCTCGTCCACGATGCGAACGCTGGCAAGTGGGGCGGACATAGGGTCCAATCCGTCCCCGTTGCCCTTCGCCGGACAACTCGCGCGACAGTCGGTCGCGGCTCATTCGCACATGATCATGGTCGTCGGTCCGATCAAAGTCGATCGGGACCAATGTTGCGCCGGCTCCGGTGGGCGACGGCTGGACAGGTTTCCTGGCTTGCACAGGAGGTCGCGACGAGTCTTCCGGTGTTCGAGGAGTTTCACCCGTGAGTTGGGAGGCTTGCTTGCCTGACCGATCCGGCATCGTTCCCTTGCGGGGTCGTCGAACTGATCGCCCCGGCTTCTCCTCAAGCATTGAGTGGCCAACCGTGATCGCGGCGGTCAATTTGTGGAGCCGGCGCCGTGCATTGCCTGTGCGATGGTCGAGTGCATGCGCACCCTCGTCGTTTCCGATCTCCATCTCGGCTCCCGCCTGGGACGGGATGTGCTGCGCCACGCCGAGGCGCTTGAGGCACTTCTCGGAGCGATCGCCGAGGTCGAGCGGCTGGTGCTTCTCGGCGACCTGGTCGAGTTGCTCGAGGGGCGCTCGGCACGAGCGATGCAGGTCGCCGAGCCGGTGCTGCGAGCTGTCGGCACGCGCCTTGGCAGCGACCGCGAGGTTATCGTCGTGCCCGGAAACCATGATGCTGCCCTGGTGCGTCCCTGGCTGGCCGCCCAGGGGGCATCGCTGCCCGTCGATGCATCTGTCCCCATCGACGCCACGCCCTTGTTGGCGCGAGTCACTTCTTGGCTGGAGCCCGCCCGGGTCCAAGTCCGCTATCCGGGCGCCTGGCTGGCGGAGGGCGTGTGGGCGACCCACGGTCACTATCTCGACCGGCACCTGCTGCCTGAGTCGTCTTATGGAATTGCCCGGGGCCTCCTGGGACGCCTACCGCGGGACGGGGCGACGCCGGTCGACTACGAGCGGGCCGGCGGGCCCTCTCTGACGCGGCTCGAGGCGCTGCTGACCCGCTGGCTGCCCCGCCCGCTTGCAGCACTGATGGACGACCTACACGAGTTCCTGCGTGCTGCCACCATGCCCGCGATCCCGGGGCGCCTGATGGGCAACCGGATCGCGTCGTTTCCAGCGCTTCTTCTCGGAACGCAGATGCGACGGGCGAGCATCCCCGCACTCGCACGAGTTGTCCATCGGCTCCAGATCGACGCCGAGTGGGTCATCTTCGGGCACGTCCACCGCCGCGGGCCCCTCGGCGACGACAATCCGCGGCGCTGGCAGGGCCCGGGAGGACAGCCGCGCATCGCGAACACGGGCTGCTGGGTGCACGAGCCGCTCCTCGTTCACAACGCCACTCCGCCGCACGCCTACTGGCCCGGCGGAGCGATCGTGCTCGAGCCGGGCCGTGAGCCACGCACCATCGGGCTGCTGGATCACCTCGACGCCTCGCTCCTGCGTTGAGCGCGAGCTGGCCGCGCACAGAAGCTGGGCGCTCAACTCGTCGGCGTGACGAAGAGAAAAGCGGAGCGCGCCCGACAGGATTCGAACCTGTGACCTTCGGTTTCGTAGACCGACGCTCTATCCAACTGAGCTACGGGCGCTGATGGCGGGAATGAGCCCGCGAGCGGTCGATTCTACGGTGGCGGGTCCGGCCGCGCAGCGGAGGGTGCTCCGGCCGGGGACCGAAGGTCGCTAGCCTCGGTCAAGCACTTCAGTCGTAGTTCCTCGGCCGTGTATACGTCGATGGCTAGTGCTCGACACGGCGACCGGCGCGGCTCGACTCCGATCACCTCAGTAGCGCAGACGGGGGCGCTCCACACCGTCGATGAGGCTGCGCCGGCCTCTCGCGGCGATCGTGGCAACTGCAAGCGGGCTGCCTGAGTCGGCGAGACCCAGGTCGTCCGTGGGCTGCGCTGCCCTCGCTATACGCTGAGCTGGAGAGTATGGCCGTGATACGTCGTCATCCACTGTGGTTCATTGCGGGGGTCGGCCTCGCGGGCATCGCAGTAAGGCTGTTCTTTGCCTTCCACTGGTTCGGAAGCGGCGACATATTCGCCTTCGAAGGGGTCGGGCTGAGGTCTGAGACGAGCATCCTCCACTCGTACGGCATCAACAGCATCCCGAACGGCTTCTTCTCGTGGAACTATCCCCCCGCCTATCTGCTCTGGTTGGTCGGCGCCCTCAAGCTCGCTCGTAGCTCGGGACTGCCGTTCGACGGCGTCGTGCAGCTGCTACCGATCCTCGCTGACCTCGGCATAGCGTTAGCCGTCTACGTCTATCTTGGATGGCGGGGGGCGGGCTCCGGAAGCCGGGTGGCCGGATTTTCCCTGGTCATGCTTGGGCCCGTGTTTATCGCGATCTCCGGATACCACGGGCAGGTAGACCCGGTCGCGATCCTGCCCGGGGTCCTCGCGTTCATGGTTTGGGAGCGAAGGCCAAAGTCCCGGCGTGCGCTCGAGTCCGGCCTTCTGATCGGAATCGGCGCGATCATCAAGACCGTGCCGATGCTGCTGGTCCTGCCGCTAATGGCCTCTGCGCGCTCGGTCAAGGAGGGGGCGAAGCTGGTCGCATCAGCCGTGCTCTTCGTCGCACTGATGTGCCTGCCGTTCGTACTGGCCGAGCCTGCCGGGTTTAAGAAAGGGCTTGCCTACATCGGCGTGCCTGGTCGCGGAGGGCTGAGCCTGATCGCCGATCCCGGGTTCGCGGTGGACCGGCGGCTGTCCCCCGCGCTCGCCGTTTCCGGGACTCCGAATGATCTTGCCAACTCGATCAGTCGCGCGAGCGGTTCGATAACTCTGATTGTGCTCTTGGCTCTCGCGGCCTTCCTCTTCTACTATCGACCCGCTCCTATCGACGGCGTCGTCCTCCTCTGGCTCGCCGTTTTCGTCTTCAGCCCGAACTTCCTATTTCAATATCTCGTATGGGCTCTGCCGTTCTTCATCATGGCCGGCTACTTGCGCGAAACGGCTCTACTGCAAGTGGCCGTGATTCCGGCGCTCCTAATCACTTATCTCAACTCTGACGTGTACTCGAGACCGGGAGCAATCGCATACGTGGTGATGATGATCTTCCTCTGGGTCTTTTGGGTGGTTGCGCTGGCCACCGCGGTGCGGCGGATAATCCGGGGTCGGTCCCAGCACCCAGGGACAATTCAGCCGCCATTAGTAGAGCTAGGACCAGCCATGAGCGGAGGTAGCCGTCTTTGAGCTAGCGAACCAGTCAAACGTGTGACGGCTGAGAAGCGTCAAGGCTGAGAAGCGTCAAGAACGAAGCGGGGCCGGCAACCTAGTCAGCCGCCCTGTAACGCGCGGCCAGTTCGGGGTGCTCACGCAGCCAAGCGCCCAGTCGGCGCAGGCCTTCGTGCAGGCTGGTGGTCGCGCGCCAACCGAGCACTTGAGCGGCGGCCCGCGGGTCGGCCACCCAGACCGTCGTATCCCAGGCGCGCTGGGGCATTGAACCCCAATCAGGCTCGGCCGCTACGTCGAATACCTCCCGGGCGGCGGTCACGACCTCGCGTAGCGTCGACTGGCGGCCGCTGCCGACGTTGAACACCGCGCCCGGGTCGTCGAGGGGCACGACGGCGGCCCTCACGAAAGCGTCGCACACGTCGTCGATCCACACGAAGTCGCGCGAGGTGTGGGGGTCGACGAGTGGCGGCCAGCTGCCACGCAGCGCCCGTTCTGCCAGCGTGGGCATGAGCCGGTTGGGCTCCTCCCATGGCCCGTAGACCGAGTAGAGACGCAGGGTCGTCGCCCGCTGGCCGTGCGTGGCCGCGGCCAGCCGGCAGAGATGCGTGCCGGCCGCCTTGGTCACGGCGTAGTGTGAATTGGGCTCGATGCGCTCGCCTTCGACCGGTGGGTGGTCCTGGTAGCCGTATTCCGACGACGAGCCGGCGTACACGACCGCCTGCGCGTCGGCATCGCGGGCGGCCGCGAGCAGCGACTCTGTGGCCTCGAGGTTGACCGCCGTCATGACCCGCAGGTCGGTCTGCCACGAGTAGGCGCCGCTGGCCGCCAGGTGGAAGATCCAGTCGGGATGGTGCTCGAGGACCGCAGCGCGCACACCCGCCGGCTGCGCCAGGTCGACCTCCACCAGATCGATGCCCTCGCCCGCATCCTGCAACCGCCAAGGAGGGCGGCCGGGGCGAACGACGGCAAGGACCTCGTGGCCAGCGGTGCGCAGGTGGCGGGCGAGGTTGGCGCCGACGAAACCCCCAGCGCCGGTGACGAGCGCCCTCACGCCGGCGCGCGGGCCGTGAAGCGGGTGACGCGCAGCGCCTGCGCCAGCGCGTCGTGGGTGACCACGGTCATCGTTGCAGCGATTCGCCGGCGGGGTGACCGACGACGGCGCCCTCGGGCAGCTCGGCGCCCTCGGGTGGGTTGAGGATCGACTCGACGACGAAGCTTGGGCGACCCTTGACCTCGTCATACACATGGGCGAGGTATGCACCGATGATGCTCAGGCACAGCAGCTGGATGCCTCCGATGAAGAGGACGAGGACGATCAACGTCGTTAGGCCCTTTGGCGCCGACCCCGGGTCGACCAGGCGCAGCACGACCTGCACCAACAGGCCGAGGAACGAAACGCCCACGACGGTAAGTGCCAGGCCGGTGATGACGTCTAGCGGGGCGTAGGAGAACGAGACGATCGCCCGTCGCGCCCAGCCCAGGTTCTTGCGGAACGAGTTCGTCGTGCGGCCGAACATGCGCTCTGGGCGCACGTACTCGACGCCAACCTGCCGGTAGCCCACCCACGCGCGCAGCCCCCGGAGGAAGCGTTGTCTCTCGGGCAGCGCGTTCATCGCGTCGACCACGCGTCGGTCGATGAGGCTGAAGTCGCCGGCGTCAAGCGGGACCTCGACGTAGGCAAGGCGCCGGAAGGCTCGGTAGAAACCCTTGTAAAACAGGCGCATCAACCACGGCGCCTGACGCCGCACGCGCTCGCCGTATACCACGTCGTAGCCCTCCTGCCAGCGGGCGACAAAGGTGGGGATGAGTTCGGGCGGGTCCTGCAGGTCGCCGTCCAACAGGACGACTGCGTCTCCAGTGGCAATGCGCATGCCGGAGGTGAATGCGCTCTGCGAGCCAAAGGCGCGGGCGTGGTTGATTACGACCACGTTGGGGTCGCGCGCGGCCAGCTCGGCAAGGACCTGGCGCGCGTTGTCGGGAGAGCCGTCGTTGACGAAGATGATCTCGAAATCGGCGCCGACCGAGGCGAAAGCCTTGACGAGCCGCGCGTGCATGATCGGCACCGCCGGAGCGTCCCGGAAGCAGGCGATGACGGCGCTGAGCTTCATCTTCGGACGGGTGGCGGCGGGACAGCCGGCGCGGTGAGCGCCTGGTCGACTGTCGCTACCAGGCGCTCGGCAGAGAGGCCGAAGCGGTCCTCGAGGTGGGTTTGTGAGCCCACCCGGCCGCGCGGCATTCGGTCTACCCCGGCGAGCACCAGCCGGCACCGCAACCCACGGGCGGCGATGACTTCGGCAAGCAGCGAGCCCAAACCGCCGGTGCGGTAGTGCGTCTCGACCGAGAGCGCCAGCGGCACAGCATCAAGCAGCTCGGCGATGTCGTCCTCAGGGGCCGGGTTGAAGGACGAGACGACAGCCACCGTCACGCCGATGCCGCGTTCGCCCAGCAGCCGCGCCGCTGCGACGGCCTCGTGCGCGATCGAGCCGATGGCCACGATGGCTGCGTCCGTCCCGTCGCCGATGAGCTCGGCGCGTCCTGGGCGGAAGCGGCCGTCGAGCCCCGGCACCGGGTCGCCCTTCTTGGACACACGGAAGTACAACGGCCGGTCGACATGGGCGGTGGCGCGCACTGCCGCTCGGGCCTGCGAGCCGTCGGCGGGCACGACTACGCCCAGGTCGGGCTGGGCACGCATTACCGCGTAGTCCTCCAACGCGAAGTGCGTGACGCCGTTGTGGCCGTAGTCGAAGCCCCCGCCCACGCCGACAACGCGCACGGGCAGGCGGTGGAGCAGGGGGCCGTTGCGAATGAACTCGTAGGGGCGCAGCGCGGCGAAGGTCGCAATCGAGTAGGTGAACGGCACGAAGCCTGCCTCGGCCAGGCCCGTGGCGATGCCCGTCATGTTCTGCTCGGCGACGCCGCAGTTGTAGAAGCGGTCCGGGAAGCGCGCGGAGAACGGCTCGAGCACCGAAAAGCCCAGGTCGCCGGTGAGCAGGATGACCCGCTCGTCGCGAGCCGCCAGCTCGGCGAGCTCGGCGACAAACGCGCCCCTCATGTCGCCGCTTCCGCAAGCTCGCGCAGCGCTTGGCCGTGCTGCTCCTCGCTGAGCGGCAGGTAATGCCACTCGATGCGGGACTCCATGAACGACACGCCCTTGCCGAACGTCGTCATCGCCACCACAACCTGCGGCAAGGCACTGCGTTCCCTGGTTGCCTGGAGTGCCCTGGCCAGCGCGGTGTGGTCGTGGCCGTCGACGACCTTCGGCGCCCAGCCAAAGCTCGCGAAACGCTGCTCGATCGGGCCGAGGTCCAGTACGTCGCGTGTGTAGCCGAGCGCCTGCTGGCCGTCGACGTCGACGAGGGCCACAAGGTTGTCGAGCCGATGGTGAGCTGCGAACATCGCCGCCTCCCACACCGAGCCCTCATTGAGCTCGGCGTCGCTGAGCAACACTACGGCGCGCCGAGATGAGGCCTGCAGGCGCGCGCCGAGCGCGGCCCCGACGCCTAATGACAGGCCATGTCCGAGAGAGCCCGTACAGAAGTCGACGCCCTCGAGCTCGTGGTCGGGGTGGACACCGAGCAGAGTGCCATCCGAGCAGAAGGTGTCGAGCGTGCCCTCCGGGAGGCGCCCGGTTAGCTCCAGGGCGGCGTAGAGGGCCAGCGCGGCATGGCCCTTGGACAGCACGAAGCGGTCGTGGTCGGGGACGTCAAGGTGAAGTTCACCTGCGTACAGCACCGCTACAAGGTCCGCAATCGCCAGTGACGAGCCGATATGGCCGACGTTCGCCCGCCGCGACTGCTCGATGACGGCGCGTCGAATCGCCCTTGAGAGGCGCTCCGAGTCCATCGAACTCGTCTGAGTGCGGCGACGGAGTTGGCGGTTAGTTTCCGCCGAAGAGCTCGCCATTTCGACGCATCTTAGTCGCCGGGCGAGTGTAGGCGTCTGCGAGGGGAGTAGTCTCACCGCGCTCGCGGAGGTGCAAGCGAGCTTGGCCTTGTCGCTGTGCGACAGCCTCCGCGAAAGGGCGGAAGCCCGCCGTCGGCCGGCACGGGGCCGGGGTGGAGCATCGCTAGCCTCGGTCGGGTACGTGAATCGAGACCGGAGGAGGCCAGATGAGGGTTGCGTTGCTGGGCACGGGCGGGGTCGGGCGGACGATCGGCTCGAAGCTGGTCGAGTTGGGACACGAGGTGACGATGGGCTCGCGCAGCGCCGGGAACGAGGCCGCCGGCGGCTGGGCCGAGTCGGCCGGACCGGGCGCCGGGCATGGGACCTTTGCCGAGGCCGCCGG
Organism: uncultured Actinomycetes bacterium; assembly: GCA_963840235.1. Taxonomy (GTDB): domain Bacteria; phylum Actinomycetota; class Thermoleophilia; order Solirubrobacterales; family 70-9; genus JBBRHQ01. The sequence goes on along the minus strand of CAWIYC010000001.1, from coordinate 78,635 downwards.
GGCCGGCGAGATCGTCTTCAACTGCACCGCGGGCACGGCCTCGCTCGAGGCGCTGGAGGCAGCCGGGGCGGAGAACCTGACGGGCAAGGTGCTTGTCGACGTCGCCAACCCGCTCGACTTCTCCAAGGGGATGCCGCCGACGCTGAGCGTCTGCAACGACGACAGCCTCGGCGAGCGGATCCAGACGGCACATCCCTCGGCCAAGGTGGTGAAGGCGCTGAACACGGTCAACGCCTCGATCATGGTCGACCCCGGCTCACTCTCGGAGCCGACCAGCATCTTCATCGCCGGCAACGACGAGGGGGCGAAGGACGAGGTCGGCGGACTGCTTCGGAGCTTCGGCTGGGCAGACGACTCGATCCTCGACCTCGGTGACATCAGCGCCGCCCGGGGAATGGAGATGTACCTGCCGCTGTGGCTGCGGATGATGGGAGCGCTGGACACGGCGGCTTTCAACGTCCGCGCCGTTCGCTGAGGGTCGGACAGGCGGCCAGGACGCCTTCCGGAGGCCGCGGAGCGGGGCTATCGTCCCTCGCATGAGCCGACCGCTCGGCGCTTCGATTCTTGCCCTCGCAATCGCCTGCGCCCTGCCCGCGGGCGCCGCGGCCAGCTTCCCCGGGCGGTCTGGGCGGATCGCCTTCTCGGCGGTCGCTCCCGGAACCAACAGCTACCGGATCCGGGCGATGCACCCGGACGGGAGCGGGTTGAAGACGATCCTGACGACCACGATCTCAAACCCGACCGTTCAGGGAGAGCCGTCCTACTCGGCGGACGGGAAGCGGATCGTCTTCGAGAATGACGACGACATCTTCGTCGTCGATTTCGACGGCACCGACCTGCATCAGGTGACCGGCGGTGCCTCGCGAGACGGCAATCCGGCCTTCTCCCCGGGGGGTCAGAGGATCGTCTTCGTCCGGATCGCCGGCGGGAACCAGGACATCTACACGGTCGGCGCGGACGGCACCGGGCTTGCCCGGCTCACTACCAACCCCGGCCACGATTTCGAGCCGGCCTGGTCCCCGACCGGACAGCTGATCGCCTTCGTCAGCAACCGCAGCGGCAGCGCCCACACCTGGCTGATGCGCCCGGACGGATCCCACCAGCGGATCCTAGTCGCCGACGAGCCCCACCGCGCCGATGGCCAAGTCCAGCCCGATTTCTCACCCAGCGGGGGAAGGATCGCGGTCAGCCGCGGTGCCCACCTCGTGACCATGCGCCTCAACGGCACACGCCGCGTGGTCCTCAATCGCTCGGGGATCCTCGTGGAGCCGACCTACTCGCCGAACGGGCGGCGGATCGCGGCCTACCAGGCGCATCGCGGAACCAGATTCGTCGACATCGTGGTGATGAAGCTCGATGGCTCGCGCCGGCGTGCCGTCAGGCGACACCTGGCAAGCCTGTTCGGGATCTCGTGGCAGCCGCTGCCGGGCGGCTAGCTCGTCGGCTTGACGCGGAAGCCGTTGCCGTGGGCCCCGCGTCTGAACTTCGCCGTCTGCGGGTTGACCTGCCAGGGGTTCGGCAGGCGGCCGCTGGTGTCGCTGAGGAATCGGGTGAAGAGAGAGGAGGCGCGGGCGCAGGTAAGGCCCTGCTTCTGCAGCAGGATGATCCAATACTTGCCCTTCGGCAGCTGCAGCTTGCCGATGTGGTCGTTGTGCAGGACGCGGAAGGCGCCGGGGCAGAAGGAGCCGTTCTTCGGGTGGCGCCGCCGCCGCCTCCGCCGCCGCCTCCGCCCCCGTTGCGCTTGACGGCGAAGCCCACTCCGGGGCTCTGTACGAAGGCGCGCTTGGCGACGCTGACGCGGTAGCCGTTGGGAAGCTTGCCGTCGTAGTCCTCGAGGAAGCGGGTGAAGAGAGCCGAGGCCTTGGCGCAGCTCGGGCTTCCGCTCTGGAGAATCGTGATCTGGTAGCGGCCGTGGGGCAGCGAGAGCCGCCCGATGTGATCGTTGTGGAGGACGCGGAAGGTGCCGGGGCACTCGACCCTGGCTGCCGAGGCATCACCGGCGTTGATCGCCGCCAGCAGCATCGCCGCGGCCAGCAGCGCCATCAGTCCCGTCGCCCGGAGCCCGTTCCGCCCGAATGAGGTTTCCCTGCCCACGGGCCGCATATTAACCACCACCGGGGCGGACGGCGAGAGGGTTTCCCAGCCGTCAGGGCACCCGGTGGACCTCGAACAGGTTGGTCCCCAGCTCCTGATCCGGTAGCCCGGCGACGATCCCGACCAGCTCGCCTGGCCGGGCGATGCCGTGGACGGCCGCCAGCGCGGCGCAGTCGTGCAGGAGGTCTCGGATCTCGCTCGTCTGGTCGCTGAGCACTGCCTTGACCCCGAACAGCAGGTTCATCCGCCGCACAGTCTCGATCCGGGGTGAGATCGCCAGCACCGGCACGTTGGGGCGGTGGGCCGAGATCAGCCGTGCGGTGCGCCCGCTGGTCGTCGGCACCACCAGCGCCGCCAGACCGAGCCGGTAGGCCGAGCCGACTGCGCTCTGCGCGACCGAGTCGGCGACGTCCTGGGTCGCCTTCTCGGTCCGGGTCAGCAGCCACTCGCCGTAGCTGAGGTCGGTCTCGGTCTCGCGGGCGATCCGGTCCATCACCCGCACCGCCTCGATCGGGTTGTGTCCGACCGCGGTCTCCTCGGAGAGCATCACCGCGTCGGTCCCGTCGTAGATCGCGTTGGCGACGTCGGTGACCTCGGCCCGGGTCGGGCGCTTGGCGCTGACCATCGAGGCCAGCATCTGGGTCGCGGTGATCGCCGGCTTGGAATGCTTGCCCGCCTTGCGGATCAATTCCTTCTGCACGATCGGCACCCGGGAGAGCGGCAGCTCGATCCCGAGGTCGCCACGGGCAACCATGATCCCGCTGGTGGCCGCCTGGATGATCTCATCGGCGTTCTCGGCCGCCTGCGGCTTCTCGATCTTGGCGATCAGCGGGATATCGGAGCGGAGCTGGTGCAACCGCTCCTCCACCGGGGCCAGGTCGGCGGCGCGGCGCACGAACGAGACCGCCAGCAGATCGACCCGCTCGCGGACGGCGAAGTCGACCCAGCGCAGGTCGTCGTCGCCGATCGCCGGCAGACCGGTCTCGGCGCCCGGCAGGTTCATGCCCTTGTGGGAGCTGAGGGCGCCGCCGACCTCGACTTCGCACTCGACCTCTCCCCTGGCGGCGCCGAGCACCCGCAGCCGGATCGCACCGTCGGCGAGGTAGACGAGCTCGTCGGGATCGAGCGCCTGCGAGAGGCCGGCCCAGGAGACCGGAATCCTGCGCTCGTCCCCCTCCTCGCCATCGGCGGTGAGAGTGACCGTGCTCCCGGTGTCGAGCTCGACGACGTCCCCGCGCATCGAGCCGATCCGCAGCTTCGGCCCGGGAAGGTCGCCGAGGATCGCGACCTCGCGCCCGACCTGCTCGGCGGCACCCCGGATCGAGTCGATCGTCTTCGTCTGGCGCTCGGGCCCGGCGTGGGAGAAGTTGAGCCGCAGGACGTCGGCGCCGGCGCCGATCAGCTCGGCCAGCATCTCCGGCTCCCAGGTGGCGGGGCCGACGGTGGCGACGATCTTGGTGCGGCGGGCGGCGGAGCTCATCGCTCCCATTCTCCCCGCTCGCCGGTGCCGGAGGTGCGCCGCGCCGGCAGGCGGCCGCACGGCCGGCAGCGAGCGACGCTAGCGGACCGGCTTGCCGCTCGGCCTGACCACGAGCCAGGTGCCACCGAACTCGAACACGTCCTGGCAGAGGATCTCGCGGGGGCCCTCCGGCGCGTAGCGATAGAGCGGATGGCCGCGATAGGTGACCTGCAGGCCGCCGCCGCGGCGGGTGGCGCGCCCGAGCAGGCCCTGCCCGGCATCGCCGCGAGCCTTGGGAGCGCCCCTGGTCAGCAGCGGTGGCCAGGCCCGGGCGCAATCGCCGTAGCACTCGCTGCGGCCGTCGGTCTCGCTGTCGAGCAGGTAGAGGGTGCGGCCCCTGGCATCGACAATGACCCTGCCGTACTCGCTGCCCCGGACCTTGACCCGGGTGCCGGTGTACCTGGGGGGCTTGGGTGCCGCCGACTTCCCCGCTGCCCGGGCGCCCTGGGATCCCGGCGGGTCATCCGGCAGCGCTGAGCCGGCGGCGGCCCCGTCCATGTCGGAGCCGTTGACCCCCGGCCCGCTCTGCTCGGCCATCGCGCCGCCGCAGCCGGCCAGGGTCAGCGTCAGCGCAACCGCGGCGATCGCCTTCGTCCTCATGCCCGGCAGTCCCCTGGGCGGCGCAGACGTTTCAGCCCGGACTCCGGCTAGTCTCGGATCGTGGCCGAGCGGCTCTCCGCCTCCGACATGTCATCGCTGCTGGCGGAGCGCGGGCCGATCCACGTCAACGTCGGCGGGACGATGATCATGGAGGGCCAGCCGCCGACCTTCGAGGAGTTGCTCGCCCACGTCGCCTCACGCCTTCACCTGATCCCCCGCTACCGCCAGCGGGTGACCAGGGCCCCGGTTCGGCTCGCCAACCCCAAGTGGACCGACGACACCCGCTTCGACATCCGTTGGCACGTGCGGCGGGCAGCGCTGCCCTCCCCCGGCGGCGGCGAGGAGCTGCGCGAGCTGATCGGGCAGGTCATGTCCGCCTCGCTCGACCTCGCCCGGCCGCTCTGGCAGCTGTACCTGATCGAGGGGCTGGAGAAGGGGCGCCACGCCTACCTCTCCAAGACCCACCACGCGCTCGTCGACGGAGTCTCGGCGGTCGACGTCGGCACCATCCTGCTCGACCCCGACCCGGAGGGCTCGGACCCCGGGCCCCAGGAACCGTGGGAGCCGGACCAGTCGAGCCCGGGGATGCTGTTCGTCAGCGAGGCCACCGACACCGTCCGGCGCCCGATCCGCGCCGCCGGCAGGGTCGCCCGCGGCGCCCTGACGACCCCCTTTGTCGAGACCGCCGCCCGGACGATGAAGACCGCTGAGGGCTTCGCCGGGCTCGCTGCCGGGGGCCCCGGCGCCCCCCACAGCCCGCTCAACGTCGAGATCGGCCGCGACCGTCGTGTCGCCTGGGTCCGGGCAGAGCTGGAGGCGCTCAAGGCGGGGCGCTCGGTCGAGGGCTCGACCGTCAACGACGTCATCCTCTCAGTCGCGGCCGGGGCGCTCGGACGCTTCCTCGCCCGCCGCGCCCGCGAGCTTCCCGAAGGGCACCCGGGTCGCGGTCAGGCATTGCCCGACCACCTGATCGCCCTGGTCCCGGTCAGCATCCGGCGCCCCGAGGAGCAGAGCGCGATGGGCAACCGGATCGCGTCGATCCAGGTCCGCCTGCCGCTCGACGTCGCCGACCCGCGCCGGCGGCTGGAGCAGGTCAAGCGGGAGACGGCCCGGCTGAAGGCCTCCGAGCAGGCCCGGGCGGCCTCGCTGATAATCGACGCCACCGGCTGGACCCCGCCGACGATCAACCGGCTGCTGGCCGAGGCGATCTCGCGGCCGCTGACCTGGAACCTGGTGATCTCCAACGTGCCGGGGCCGCAGATGCCGTTCTACCTGCTCGGTCGGCGCCTGCTCGAGGTCTATCCCTGCGTGCCGCTGTCGCCGCAGGGACACGCGCTCTCGATCGGCGTCGTCAGCTACAACGGGGGCGTCTTCTTCGGCCTCACCGGCGACCGCGAGGTCGTCTCCGACCTCGACGACCTCGCCGCCGAGCTCGAGGCGACGCTGGCCGAGCAGACCGAGGTCTCGGCCTAGCGCTCAGCCGGAGACGAATACCGGGGTCCCCAGGGGGACCCGGCGGAACAGCGCCTTCATCGTCTCGTCGGTGGCGCGGATGCAGCCGTGGGACGCGGCCAGCCCAACCGGTCCCGGAGTGCCGTGGATCGCCAGGCGGTTCCCCCCGATCCAGCCCAACGGCAGCTTCGTCTGGTGCCCGGAGAGGGCAAGGGCACAGCAGCCGTAGTAGGGGCTCGAGTCGAAGGCGAGGGCGTCGGTGACGGCGAAGCGACCGAGCGGCGTCTCGGTGCCTGCCCCGCCGACCGTGACCGGGTAGCTCGACAGCGCCCTGCCCCCGTAGCGAACCTCGAGGTTGCGACTCGAGAGGTCCACGTGGAGCGAGTACTTGGTCCAGTAGAGCTCCATCTGCGAACGGTCGAAACGGGCCCAGCCCAGCCTCCCGTTGGGCATGAACGGGGTATCGAAGCCGATCCAGCCACCGCGGCTGCGGGCGACGGCGAAGACCAGCGGCGAGCCGAACTCGGTCCGCGGCCCGAGGGTGGTCACCGGGGCGCCGCCGGGCCGGCGCGACATCGCCACCCGCCGGCCCGGCAGCAGCCTCACTATCGAGAAGTACGGTCGCCGCGCCGGTCGCAGGCCGATGCTCGGGACCCGCTCGTGGGGGCGGATCGCGACCGGCTCGAGCGCCCGCTCGGCCTCCTGGGCACGACCGGTTGGCGGCTCGACCACCACCGTGACCGCGGCCGCGGTGGCCGGGTTGCCATCTCCGCCGCGAAGGATCCAGGACGTCAGCAGCGCCGACCCGGCGAGGGTGGCGAGGCAGGCGATCCAGGTTGCCGGCCGCCGCCACATCTACCGGCTCAGGCCGCCGTCTCGGCTGGTGTCGAGAATGGTTTCTCCAGATCCACTCAGCGGAGAGGGAGGGATTCGAACCCTCGAGAGAGCTTGCGCCCCCTACTCGCTTAGCAGGCGAGTGCCTTCAGCCACTCGGCCACCTCTCCGGGCGCCCGATTGTAGGAGAGGAGCTGTGGAGGGCGGCCCAAGCTAATAATTGGGGTGTGAGTGCCGGGAGATCCGATCCCAGGGTGGTGTCCATGTTCGACGAGGACCCGATCATCTTCGGAGCCGATCCGATCCGCTGGGTGCCCGTCCGCCGGCTGCTTGGGATCGGCGCTTTCGGCGTCAACGCCTACCACGCCGGTGCTGGCGAGGTTGTGATCGAGGACCACGTCGAATCGCCCGGCCAGGAGGAGCTATACGTCGTCCTGCGAGGCCGAGTTGAGTTCGTGATCGGCGGGAATCGGGCCGAGCTTGAGGCAGGGCAGGCGGTGTTGGCCCCCGACCCCCAGGCGCGGCGAGTGGCAACTGCCCTGGCTGGGGAAACGGTCGTGCTCGCCATCGGGGGCTGGCGTGACCAGCCCTACCACTCGCTTCCGTGGGAGCCGATCTACCTGGCCGACGGGCCCTTTCGGCGCGGCCAATGGGCCGAGGCTGTCGAGGTGCTCGAACGCGAGGCCGGCGAGCACCGCTCGAGCCCGTTCGTCCGCTACCGCCTCGCATGCTGTCTGGCCCAGATGGGCGAGAGCGAGCCGGCGCTGACCGAGCTGCGTGCCGCCATCGAAGCGAATCCGGAGATGCGTGAGCGGGCCGCGGCGGATGAGCTGCTGGAGCCCCTTCGCGACCTCGACGGCTGGCCGCCTTCGGACTGACATCGAGCCGGACCTGAGTACCGCCGTAGCCGGGATGTAGGCTCGCCGCCGTGCCCGTCCCCGAGCAGACCCACAGCCGCTACGAGCAGGTCTTCTCCGAGGTCGAGGCCCCGTTCGCCTTTGTCGATCTCGACGCGATGTGGGCGAATGCCGACGACATGGCCCGCCGCGCCGGCGGCAAGCCGATCAGGCTGGCGACCAAGTCGGTGCGTTGCCGGGCGCTGCTGGAGCGGGTCCTCGCTCGCGGGCAGGGATTCGCCGGGCTCCTCACCTTCACCCTGCCGGAGACGCTGTGGCTGGCGGCGGAGGGCTTCGAGGATCTGCTGCTCGCCTACCCGACGGCCGACCGGAAGTCCCTTGCGGACCTGGCGATGCGGAGCGCCGCCAATCCCGACCGGGCGCCGGTGGTGATGGTGGACTGCGTCGAGCACCTCGACATGATCGAGTCGGTGCTGGGCTCGGGAGCGGCGCCGGTCAGGGTCTGCCTGGACGTCGACGCCGGCTGGTGGGCGTTCGGCGGCCGGATCAAGGTCGGCCCCAAGCGCTCGCCCGTGCACTCGGTCACAGACGCCGTCGCCATGGCGCGCGAGATCGAGAGCCGCCCACAGCTACGGCTGGTCGCGCTGATGGCCTACGAGGGCCAGATCGCCGGCGTCGGAGACCGGCCCCCCGGGAGGAGGTTGCGGGGGGCGGGGATCCGCTTCATGCAGCGGCGCTCGAGCAGGGAGCTGGGGCGGCGGCGCGGGAAGATCGTCGCCGCCGTACGGGAGATGGCCGACCTCGAGCTGGTCAACGGCGGCGGCACCGGCAGCCTCGAGCAGACCGCCGCCGATCAGTCGGTGACCGAGCTCGCCGCCGGCTCCGGCCTCTACGCCCCGGTCCTCTTCGACCACTACAGCCGCTTCACCCCGACCCCGGCGGCCGCCTTCGCCCTGCCGGTCGTCCGCCGCCCAGGCCCGGGCATGGTCACAGCGCTCGGCGGCGGATACCTCGCCTCGGGCAGCGGCGACGCGGTGCGCCTGCCCTCGCCGTGGCTGCCGGAGGCCCTCCGTCTCGATCCCGAGGAGGGCGCGGGCGAGGTGCAGACGCCGCTTCTGGGCGCGGCCGCCGACGGGCTGCGGATCGGCGACCGCGTCTATTTCCGCCACACAAAGGCGGGCGAGCTCTGCGAGCGCTTCGACTCCCTCCACCTGGTCGAGGGCGGCGAGGTTGTCGATCAGGTCCCGACCTACCGCGGCGAGGGCCGCACCTTTCTCTAGGGCCCGAGGACCCGGGTCGCGTACTCGTTGGCGAAGACCCTTCCGGGGTCGAGCTCGTCGCGGGCCGCCTGGAACCGGGCCCACTCCGGGTAGCGCGGCGCCAGGGTGCCGGCGCTCTGGAAGTGGCGCTTGCCCCAGTGGGGGCGGCCGCCGTAGGAGTCCATGATCTCCTCCACCGCCTCGAAATAGGACAGCCACTCCATCCCCGGGTACTGGTGCACGGCGACGTAGGTGGTCTCACGATCGTGCGAGGGGCTGAGCAGGGCGTCGTCGGAGGCGACCACCCGGCACTCGATCGGCATCGCCACCTCGAGCCGGCTCTCTCGGATCAGGTCGAGCACCCGGCGGACCGCCTCCGGCCCGCTCTGGCGGGGGATCGCGTACTCCATCTCGGTGAAGCGGATCTCGCGCCGGTTGGAGAAGACCCTGTAGCTGCGATCGATGTGCTCGCCCTGGGAGAGGACCCGGGCCGCCAGCCGGGTCGAGTGGGGGATCAGGCCCGGCCACCGCCTGGTCGCGCGCAGCATCGCCTCTCCGAGCCTTTCCTCGAGGACGACGTCGCTGACGTAGCGGCGCAGCGCCCCACGCGGGCGGGGCTCGCGTTCGGTGCGGTTACGGCGGATCGTCAGCGCCGAGTCGGTGTGGGGGAAGACGAAGAACTCGAAATGGTCGTTCTCTGCGGCCAGCTCGAAGAAGGAGCCAAGGACCTCGTCCAGGGGACGGGGCCTGTCGATCCGGTGCAGGGTGAAGGCGGGAACGCAGCGCAGGGTCACCGCCGAGATCGCGCCCAGCGCCCCGACCCCCACCCGTGCCGCCCTCAGCAACTGCGGCTCGCCCTCCGCCGTCAGCTCCCTGACGCTGCCATCCCCGAGGACAAGTTCCATCGCCTCGACCTGGGCCGAGATGTTGCGGAGCCCGGCGCCGGTGCCATGGGTCGCGGTCGAGATCGCCCCGGCGATCGTCTGCCGGTCGATGTCGCCGAGGTTCTCCATCGCCAGCCCGAGCCGCGCGAGAGCCAGGTTGAGGTCGGCCAGCACGGTGCCGGCTCCGACCCTGACCAGGCCGGAGGCGCGGTCGGCCTCGATCACGCCCGCCAGGGACTCGACCCGGATCATCGAGCCGTCGGTCATCGCCGCCTCGGTGAAGGAGTGCCCGGAGCCGGGAATGCTGATCGTGCGCCCGGCCGCGGCGGCCGCGGCGACCGCCTCGGCGAGCTCGTCACGGCTGCGGGGGCGAAGGATCTCCGCCGGAGCGCAGGACTGATCCCCGGCCCAGTTGGTCCAGCCCGCCGGGCGCTGACCGCCGCCTTCCCGGCTCCGGCGTGAGATCGTGGAAGCCATCAGCGCAACCCTAGGCGCCGCGCTTGGCCAGGGCCGGGCGCACCGCCGCGAGGCGCCGCGAGGCCACAGCCCCGGCCGCCATCACCGCAGCGATCGCGAGGCAGGGAGCGGCGTCCCCGAAGAGGTGCGCGGCACCGCCGCCGCCGAGGCCGCCCAGCACCTGCCCCCCCGCCCAGGCGACGCTGGTGAGACCTGCCGCGATGCCCTGGTGCAGGCCGATCCGATCGGCCGAGTCGGCGAGCATCGCCGTCGCCGGCGTGAAGCAGAACCCGGCGCCGGTGGCGGCGAGCACGGTCGCGGCGAAGACGACGCCGAGCCGGCCGCCGAGCCCGATCGCCACCATCGCCCCGACGCAGATCGACATCCCGATCGCATACGGCGCCAGCCTGCCGGCGCGGTCGGAATAGCGACCGACGGCGGGCGAGAGGATGGCCTCGAAGAAGGCGCCGGCAGCGAAACTGCCGGCGATCACCCCGCTGCCGCCGCCGAGTGCGTCGAGCCGCAGGGGGACGAGGACCGCGATCGCGCCGAACATCAGCGAGGGGACGGCGACCAGGCCCGCCCCGACCAGGATTGGGCGAGCGCCCAGCGCGGCCCGGAGCCGGGCCGCGCCCGCACGCTCCCGCGAGGCGGAGTCGGGCGTTCTCGCCGCGATCGCGACCAGCACGGCGGCGACCGCGAGCACCGAACCGAAGACCACCTCGGTGCCGGCCACCCTGGCCAGCGCTCCCAGCGGCGGTCCGAACAGCTCCCCCGCCACAGCCATCCCCATCGCGGTGCCGATCACGGCTCCGCGGCGGTCCTCGGGAGCGCGGGTGATGATCCAGGTGAAGGAGCCGGCCCAGGCCATGGCCCCACCGACCCCCTGGCAGAAGCGGGCGGCGTCGAGCAGGGCGATCTGATCGGAGAAGCCGAAGGCGAGGCTGGATAGCCCAAGCACGACAAGTCCGGCGATCGCCGTCAGACGCGGCCCGACCCTGGCAGCGACCAGGCCCGCCGGAAGGGCAGCGATCAGCGTCCCGGCCGCGTAGGAGGCGCTTAGGACCCCTGCCTGGGCTTTGCTCAGATCGAGGTCGTCGACGTAGCTCGGGAGCAGCGGCGCGATCGCCGCGTAGAAGGAGACGTCGAGGAAGACGATCGAGCAGGCGAGGATCAGCAGGCGGCGCACCCCACCATCCTGGCAAGGTCTCCTCCGTGCAAACGCGCGTCGCCGTGATCATCCCCTGCCACGAGGATGGGCCGCTGGCCACCGAAGCGGTCGAGTCGGTGCAGGAGCGCGAGCCGGTGGAGGTCGTGGTCGTCGACGACGCTCGGCCGGAGCCGAGACCGCGGAGGCGCTGGACCGGCTTCGATCCTCGGGGATTCGGATCGTCCGCCGGCCCCAGGGTCGGCATCAGCGCCGCCTGGATGAGCGGCGTCGAGGCAAGCGCCGCCCCCTACCTCTACCCGCTCGACGCCGACGACCTGCTGCTGCCCGGGTCGCTGGAGCGGCTCGCGGACGCGCTCGCCGAAGCCCCGCGTTGCGGCTTCGCCTTCGGCGACTTCGAGCTGTTCGGCGCGTACCGCGGCACCTTCCGGGCGCCGGCCCGGTTCGATCCCTGGGCGTTGACCTTCGCCAATTTCATCCCCTCCGGGTCGATGCTCCGCCGCGAGGCGGTCGAGGCGGTCGGCGGCTGGGACTTCCCCAACGGGATGGAGGGCTGGGACCTCTGGCTGAAGCTGGTCGAGGCGGGTTGGATGGGGGTCAGGGTCCCGGGTGCGGTCTACCGCAGGCGCGTCGCCGGCCCCCGGATGCAGGCCTACGGCAGACGGAACCAGCGGTGGCTCTACCGGCAGCTGCGCCGGCGCCATCGCCGGTTGTTCGCTTCGCGCAGGTCCCTGGCCAGAGCCTCACGGCCGCCCTGGCCGGCGAGGCTGCTCTACCCGCCGTTGTTCGGCATCCGCAATCTCGGCCTGGTGCCCCCCGACTCGAGGCGCCCATGTACCGGCTCGTGGTCTCGCGCGATTCGGCGAAGCTAGGCTAGCCCCGCCGGCCCGGCACCGGAGGGGTGGCAGAGCGGTTGAATGCGGCGGCCTTGAAAGCCGTTGGGCGTCTTCGGGCGTCCCGTGGGTTCGAATCCCACCCCCTCCGCTCCGACTGTTGGCGGGGCGAAACCCGTGCCGTCCTGCCTTGGAGTCCCTATGGGAAGTCAATCCAGGACGACGGCTCGGGAGATCGCGCAAATCGCGAGCGCGCAGCATGGGGTCGTCACGCGAGCGCAGCTCCTCGACGTGGGGATGTCGGCAGCGGGAGTCCAGCGCAGGCTGCGTAAGGGGCTGCTGCTGCGGGAGCACCCGGGCGTCTATCGGGTCGGTCACCGGGCGCCGAGCATCGAGGCCGACTACATGGCGGCGGTGCTGGCCTGCGGCCGCGGTGCCGTCCTCAGCGGACGGGCAGCTGCTCATCTCCTTCGAATGCTCAATGGGTCCCCTCCAAGGCCCGAGGTAACGGCCCGAACCGAACGGCGCGTCGTCGGTGTCGTCACCCACCGGTCGCGTGGTCTCGATCCCCGCGACGCCATCAGCTGGCGCAGAATCCCGGTGACGACAGTCGAGCGAACCCTCGTCGATCTCGCCACAATGCTCGGCGTTGACGGGCTCGCGCGTGCGGTCCACGAGGCCGACGTCCTCCACCGCACAACCCCCGAGGCCCTCGAGGCGGCGATCTCCCGGCGACCCAACAGCCCGGGAACCGCCCGGCTCCGCCGAGTCCTCCGCGGCGACGTCGATATCACCCTCAGCAGGCTCGAGGAGCGCTTTCTGGAGATCGTCCGTGACGCCGGGCTCGTCCTTCCGCACACCAACCGTCCTGCCGGCGGGAGGCGGGTGGACTGCCGCTGGCCTGAGCTGCGCCTCACTGTCGAGCTCGACGGGTACCGATATCACCGCTCGCGCCACGCCTGGGAGCTGGACCGGCGCCGGGAACGGGAAGCGTACGCCCGCGGCGACGACATCCGCCGCTACACCTACGGCGATGTCTTCGAGCACCCCCGTTTGATGCTCCGGGAACTTCACCGGCTCCTGCCGCGGTGCCGTCCCGGATGATGGTCGCCATCCGACCTCATTGCAGGACGAACCGCCCGTAATTGCGGGACAGCTACCCGTTGCCCGGCAGGAAACGCAGGCGCAGAGCCGAACGATCGCTTGATGGAGAAGTCGCGCACTGGCCGCTGGGACGGTCACCACATGGAGACGCTCGCGGAGCGGGTCAACGATTTCTACGGAATCGTCCTGCTGCTGGTGCTGACCACCTACGTGATGTCGTCGCTGCTCCCGGACAAGGGCTGGACGGCGGTCGCGATCTCGGTCACCGCGACGACACTCGGGGTCTTCGCCCTCTCCGCCTCCCAGGCGAAACCGATCTGGATACGCCGGGCGATCGGGTTGGCCCTGCTGGCCATCCTGTTGATGGTCATCGCCGCGATCACCGACCAGGACTATTGGCAGTCGATCTCCTCCCTGATCACGGTGAGTCTGGTCAGCATCGCGATGGCGAAGGTCCTGGTCACGGTCGTCACCGCACCGCACATTGGCGCCCGCACGATTCTCGGCGCGATCAGCGTCTACACGGCACTCGGACTGCTCTTTGCATTTGCCTACGGGACGATCGCCCGGATCCAGGACGCGATCTTCTTCTCCGGCGTCCCCAATCCGGCGGGCAGCGATTTCATCTTCTTCAGCTACACGACGCTGACCACCGTCGGCTACGGCGACCTGGTTCCGGCCGGCCAGCCCGGGCAGATGGTCTCCGGGTTCGAGATGCTGCTGGGCCAGATCTTCCTCGTCACCCTCGTTGCCGGGCTGGTCAGCGGCTGGCGGCCCGGGGAGCGGGCGAGGAAGCGGCGCGAGCAGGAGAAGGGCGCAGCCGAGACAGGCGCCTAGGCCGCGCCGCGGACCAGATCGGCGGCCTTCTCGCCGATCATCACCGTCGGGGCGTGGGTGTTGCCGCCGGTGATCACCGGCATCACCGAGGCATCGGCGACGCGCAGGGCCTCGACGCCCCGGACCCGCAGTTGCGGATCGACCACCGCCGCCTCGTCGCTGCCCATGCGGCAGGTCCCGACCGGGTGGTAGAGCAGCTCGGTCTCGCGCCGCAGGAAGGCCTCGACCTCCTCGTCGCTCTCGACATCCTCGCCGGGGACCAGCTCGCGGCCGCGGGCCGAGGCGAGCGGCTCGGTCGCTGCGATCTCGCGGAGCCTGCGAAAGCCGGCGACCATCGCCGCCATGTCCTCGGCCTCGGAGAGGTGGTTGCCGACGAGCTGTGGCTTCGCCAGAGGGTCGGAAGATCGCAGACGCAGGCGGCCGCGCGCCTTCGGCGCGACCAGGGTCGTGGCGAGGGCGAAGGCGTGCCCGTCATGGCTGTCGAAGCCGTGGTCGTGGTAGTAGGCGGGGCCGAAGAGGATCTGAAGGTCGGCGGCGGGCAGGCCGGGACGGGAGCGGACGAAGGCCATCGCCTCGCCGACGTTCGAGGTCAGGGGGCCGCTGCGTCGCAGCAGCCATTCCGCCAGCGCCCTCGGCTTCTCCGCGTCCGCGAGGCTCTCGGGCTCGGTCGACTCGTAGTTGATGAGGGCGAACGGGTGGTCCTGGAGGTTCTCGCCGACTCCCGGCAGGTCCACCCTGGTCTCGATCCCGAGCGGACCGAGATGATCGGACGGCCCGATCCCCGAGACCATCAGGATCTGGGGGCTTCCGATCGCGCCGGCGCAGAGCACGACCTCGCGGGCGGCCCGCGCGATCGCCTCCCGCCCGCGACGGTCGCGCCAGCGGATCCCGCTCGCCCGGCCGCCGTCGAAGACCACCCCCAACACCTGGGCGCCGGCGACCACGGAGAGGTTCGGCCGCTGCATCGCCGGGCGCAGGTAGCCATCGGCGCAGCTCCAGCGGCGGCCGTTTCGCTGCGTCACCTGGGTCAGCGTGACCCCGTCCTGCTCGGGCGAGTTGATGTCGGGATTGGCGGGAATCCCGGTCGCCTGCGCCGCCTCGAGGAAGCGCCGGGTCAGCGGCCGCGGCGAGCGCTGATCGACGATCTCGAGCGGGCCGCCGGCGCCGTGAACCTCGGAGGCACCGCGCCCGTTGTTCTCGGCCCGCTTGAAGTAGGGCAGCACGTCCTCGTAACCCCAGCCCGGACAGCCGCCGTCACGCCAGCCGTCGTAGTCGAGCGGCCGGCCGCGCACGTACATCATCGCGTTCATCGAGCTGGAACCGCCCAGGACCTTGCCGCGAGGCACGAACAGTTCGCGGCCGTCGAGGGCGGGCTCGGGGCCGGTCGAGTAGTCCCAGTCGAGCTTGGTCCTGAACTGCTTGGCGAATGCCGCCGGGATCTTGATGTTGAGCGAGCGGTCCTTGCCCCCGGCCTCGAGCACCAGCACCCGGGCCGAGGAGTCCTCGCTCAGCCGCGCGGCTACCGCGCAGCCGGCCGAGCCCGCGCCGACGACGACGTAGTCGAAGCTCTCCTGCATCGCCGGCGAGCTTATCCGTGCGCCCGCGACCGCGGGGAATGTTTCACCAACTCGCCCGGCTCAGCGCCGAGGCGCCGGCGCGGCGGCCGGGTTGCGCGGCGCGCCCCGGATCGCCGACCCGATCTCGGCCAGCTGGGTCTCGATCCCGACGCAGACCCGCTCGCACAGCTCCAGCACCCCCGGATCCGAGATCCGGTACAGGGCGCTGGTCCCTTGCTTTCGCCGGGCGACGAAACCCTCGGCGTGGAGCGCGGCGAGGTGCTTGGAGACGTTCTGCTGGCTGCCTTCGAGAGCCTCGGTCAGCTCGCCGACCGAGGCCTCCTCGTGCTCGCGCAGGAGGTCGAGGATGCGCAGCCGGGTGGGATCGGAGAGCGCCCGGAAGCGGCGGGCGATCAATTCGGCGGCGTCGGCTGTCATCGGCGTATCCATCTGTTACTATCCTATCTACAATTGTAAAGTTGTTCAACTGTATTCAGCATAAAGAAAGGATAGCGATGCCAGCGGCGACCGCATGCCGAGCACCAAGCCCACGGAAGTCCCATTCCAGGCCCAGAGCCGGCTCGCCCTGGCCGCTGGAGCGGGTCCTTTTCCTGATGGCGGGAACGATGACGGCGCTCAGCGTCGTCCTGACCGTGCTGGTCAGCCCCCTCTTCCTCCTCCTCACCCTGTTCGTCGCGGTCAACCAATTCGCCTTCGTTGTCTTCGGCAACTGCCCCAGCTCCTGGATAATGCGCCGTTACCTCGGCCTGCGCGGGGCGGGTGAGCAGCCCCGATGAGCCAGCCAGAGCTCGGACCGATCGGCCGCCTCGGCCGGCTGGCGGCGACCAAGCGGCGACACGTCTTCATCGCCTGGGCGCTGATCGCGGTCGGCCTCGGCATCCTCGCCCCCCGGGTCGAGACGGCCCTTTCAGGCGCCGGCTGGCAGGCCAACGGGTCCGAGTCCGTCCAGGCCCGCCAGGCGATTGACCGCAACTTCGCCGGCGCCGGCTCCTACGCGCTCCAGGTGGCGGTCCACTCCCCCACCCAGACCGTCTCCGACCGGGGCTTCCGGCGCTCGATCAGGCGAGCGATGGCCGTGCTTCGCGCCGACAGCGCCGTCTCGGTCGTCAACTCCCCCCGCGCCGGCGCCTCGATCTCTGCCGACGGCCACACGGCGGTGATCTCGAGCGGCGCCGCCAGGGACCCGAACGAGATGGTCGCCGCCGCCGATCGCCTCAAGGGCGACCTCGAGGCCGTCGCGGCTCCGGGGGTGCAGGTGAGCCTGACCGGCGCCTCCGGCATGTGGTCCGACTTCAACCAGGCCAACCGCGATGCGATGCTGCGCTCGGAGTTCATCTCCTGGCCGGTGACGCTGGTGATCCTCGTCCTCGCCTTCGGCTCGCTCGTCGCCGCCGGCCTGCCGCTGATGCTGACCATCCTCGGCCTCATCGCCTCGGCCGGGGTGCTCTTCCTCGGGACCCTGATCGCCCCGATCTCGATCTGGGCGATGAACTTCGCGCTGATGTTCGCGCTGGCGCTGGGGATCGACTACGCCCTGTTCATCGTCATGCGATTTCGCGCCGCCCACTTCGGCTCCGGGATGGATCCCGTGGACGCGGTCGCGACCACGATGGACACCGCTGGCAAGGCCGTGCTCTTCTCCGGCGTCACCGTCCTCATCTCGCTCTCGGCGGTGATGCTGGTCCCGAGCCCGGCCTTCAGGTCGATGGCGCTGGGAATCATGGTCGCGGTCCTGTTCGTCCTCGCCGCGACCATGACGCTGCTGCCGGCGGTGCTGGCGAAGCTCGGCCCGCGGGTGGACAGGCTCAGCCTCCCCTGGGCCCACAGCGGCGAGCACCGCTCGCCTGCCTTCGCCCGTTGGGCCGAGCTGCTCTGGCGCCGGCCGCTCGTCTTCGGCGGGGTCGCCCTTGTCGTGCTCGCCGGGCTGGCCCTCCCGGTCCTCGACCTGCGCACCGGCATGCCCTCGATCAAGGTCGTCCCCGGCAGCGACAGCTCCCGCGTCGGCTACCGCCAGATCAGCGCCGCCTTCGGCCCCGGCACTCCCGGCACCCTCGAGGTCGTCGCCCCGCGCGGCGAGTCCGCTCGGATCGGGGCCGTGGCTCGCCGTGACCCCGGGATCGCGATGGTGATGCCGGCCCAGCCGGGCGGCGGGCTCACCCTGACCCGGGTCGTCCCTGCCGCCGGCCCCTCGACCACCTCTCTGGGCGAGACCGTGGACCGCCTCCGGGCGGACCTTCCGCCCAGCGCCCTCGTCGGCGGCGCGGCGGCCGAGAACCACGACCTCGAGGCCGCGCTCTCGGCGAAGACGCCACTGGTCATCGGAGTCGTCCTCGGCCTCGGCTTCCTGCTGCTGCTGTTCGCCTTCCAGGCGCCGCTCGTGGCCGCGATCGGCGTCGCCACCAACCTGCTCGCGACAGGCGCCGCCTTCGGCGTCGCCAAGCTGATCTTCCAGGAGGGACACCTCTCCGGCCTGCTCGGCTTCGAGCCTCAGGGCTTCCTCGACGCCTGGGGCCCCGTCTTCTTCTTTGCGATGATCTTCGCCATCGCCATGGACTACACCGTCTTCCTGCTCTCCTCGGCCCGCGAGCACTGGGAGCGGAGCGGTGACCCGAAGGAAGCGATGGTCGGCGGCCTCGCCCACTCCGGACGGGTGATCCTCGCCGCCGGAGCGGTGATGGTCGCGGTCTTCTTCACCTTCGCGCTCTCCGGGCCGCTGCCGCCGAAGGAGATGGGCGTGATCCTCGGGATCGCTGTCCTGCTCGACACCTTCCTGGTGCGGTTGCTGCTGGTGCCGGTGTTCCTGCGCCTCTCCGGCTCGGCCGCCTGGTACCTGCCGGCCTGGCTCGACCGGATCCTTCCCGATGTCCACTTCGGCCACGGCGAGGCCGCGCCCGACGGGCGCCCGCGGATAGACGATCCGTCGGCGACGGCGGAGGAAAGTCCGATCGGAGCGGCCCGATGAAGCGGGTCGTCGTCCTCGGCGGCGGCAGCGGCGGCGCCGTCGCGGCGAAGCGGCTCGGGCGATGGTCGAAGGAGGGCGAGCTCGAGGTCGTTCTGATCGACCGCAACCGCTGGCACGAGTACCGGCCCAGCTATCTCTGGGTGATGACCGGCAAGCGCGAGCCCGATGACGTGCGCCGCGAGCTCTCGATCCTCGAAGGGCGCTACGGCACCCGGGTCGTCCAGGCCGAGGTGACCGCGATCGACCCCAATGCCCGCCGGGTCGAGACCGACTCGGCCGGCGGTTTCGACTACGACTACCTGATCGTCTCGCTCGGGGCCGAGATCGGCCGCTCCCCGGAGCTGGCCGGGCTCGAGGCACCCTGGGAGCTCGACGACGCGCTCGCCGCCCGCGGGCGCCTCGCCGACTTCGAGGGCGGCCGGGTCGTCGTCGGAGTCGAGTCCTGGCCCTACCGCTGCCCCCCTGCCCCCTTCGAGGCGGCGATGATGCTCCGCTACCTGGCCGAGCAGCGTGGCGTCTCGGAGAAGACCGAGATCTCCGTCTTCCACACCTGGGAGAAGCCGATGGAGACCTTCGGGCCGCTGATGGTGGACGGCTTCGGCCGCTTCCTCGACCAGCGCCAGGTCAGCTTCGAGGGCGGCTTCCAGCTCGCCGGCCACGACTCCGGCAACCGCGTCCTGCGGGGGGAAGACGGGCGCGAGCTGCCCTACGACCTCGCCCTGGTCGTCCCCGAGCACCGGGCGCCGGCGGTCATCAGGGATTCGGGGATGGTCGCCGAGGGCGGCTACATGGACGTGGACCTGCCGTCCATGGTCTCGCCGGAATTCGACAACGTCTGGGGGATCGGCGATGTGGTCGCGCCGACGATCGGCCTCGGCATGGCCGGGGTCTTCGCCCACTTCCAGGCAGAGCACGTCGCCACCCAGATCATCGACAAGGTCCGCGGGACCTTCGTCGGCGAGCTTTACAACATGGTCGGGATCTGCGTCATGGACACCGGCTACGAGGGCGCCGCGGTCTGGTGCGACTTCAGCGACAAGCTCTACGGCCGCACCGATGTCCCCGACTGCCGCATGCTCGGGGGGATGCGGTCCTTCCGAGCGGTCAAGTCCGGCTTCGAGGCCTACTGGTTCGCGAACCTGTTCGGAGGCTGATCGATGAGCGACGAGACGACACCCCTCACAGCCGAGGAGCGCGCCGCGCTCGAGCGGCTGCAGCTGCGGCTTGCCCGCAACGCAGGCCAGGTCGAGCAGGCGCTGGAGACGGTCGAGCTGCTGGCAGAGAGCGGCGTGCTCGCCGGCTTCAACGCGATCCTCGAGGAGTTCGACGAGAACTTCAGCGCCCTGACGCGGCCCGACATCATGACCATGATCTCCAACCTGATGATGCTGATGGGGACGCTCGGCCAGATCCCCTACGAGGGCGGCTTCAGGCTGGCGATGGACGGGCCGGAGGCGATCACCGAGGCATACCCGCGCTTCCGCGAGCGCACCGAGCCGATGAAGCTCCGCGAGGCGATCTCGATCCTCCGCAGCCCCGACGTCGCCGCAGCGATGGAGCTGATGGTCAGCGTCCTGCGCTCCCAGCGCGGCAGCTGAGCCATCCCGCCGCAGCCCCCGGTTCCATAGCATCAGCGCGGTGAGGGAGATCGACCGCGAGAAGCTTCCGTCGCTGCTCGAGGCCGAGCTGGCCGAGTTCATCCGGGCCCATCCGCGCTCGCGCGAGCTGTACGAGCGCTCGCTGCACTCGCTCGTCGGCGGAGTGCCGATGCCGTGGATGATGCGCTGGGCCGGAGGCTTCCCGGTTTTCGCCGCTGAGGCGGGCGGGGCACGGATCACCGACGTCGACGGGCACACCTACGTCGACCTCTGCCTCGGCGACACCGGGGCCATGCCCGGCCACTCGCCCCCGTCCGTGGCCGAGGCCGTCGCCCGCCAGGCCCGCAACGGGATCACGACGATGCTGCCCACCGAGGACTCGGCCTGGGTCGGCGAGGAGCTCGCGCGCCGCTTCGGGGTCCACCACTGGATGTTCACCCTGACCGCCACCGACGCCAACCGGGCGGCGCTGCGGATCTGCCGGCAGATGAGCGGCCGCCGCAAGGTCCTCGTCTACAGCTACTGCTACCACGGCACCGTCGATGAGGCATTTGCGGTCGCGACCCCGAGCGGAACGCGCTCGCGCGCCGGCAATGTCGGAGCGCCGGTGGACCCCGCCGAGACCACGGTGGCGGTCGAGTTCAACGACCTCGCCGGGCTCGAACAGGCCCTGAGCACCGGGGAGATCGCCTGCGTCCTCGCCGAGCCGGCGATGACGAACATGGGGATCATCCTCCCCGACCCCGGCTACCACGAGGCCCTGCGGGACCTGACCAGCCGGACCGGGACGTTGCTGATAATCGACGAGACCCACACCTTCTCCGCCGGGCCGCGGGGGTGCACTGGGGCCTGGGGACTGGAGCCCGACATGGTCACGATCGGCAAGGCGATCGGCAGCGGCGTCCCCGCCGGGGCGCTGGGTCTGAGAGCGGACGCCGCCGAGCGCATGCTCTCCCACGAGGCCGCCGACTACGAGGACACCGGCGGGGTCGGCGGAACCCTGGCCGGAAACGCGCTCTCGCTCGCCGCGGTGCGGGCGACGCTGGAGCATGTCCTCACCGAGGACGCGTTCGCTCACACGATTCCCCTCGCCACCCGTTTCAGCGAGGGGATCGAGGAAGTCGCCGCCCGCCACCAGGTGCCCTGGAACGTGACCCAGCTCGGCTGCCGCGCCGAGTACCGCTTCGAGGCGGAGCCGGCCCGCAACGGGACCCAGGCGCACGCCTCTTCCGATCCCGACCTCGAGCGCTACCTGCACCTGCACGCGCTCAACCGCGGGATCCTGCTGACCCCCTTCCACAACATGGCGCTGATGTCGCCGCAAACGACTGAGGCCGACGTCGACCTGCACACCAGGCTCTTCAACGAAGCCATGGCCCCGCTCACCGGCTGAGCACGGGCTCAGCCCTCCCGGAACGAGAGCCAGACGAGGACCGCCCCGGCGAGCAGCTCGACCAGCGCCGCGTAGCAGGCGGAGTAGCGGACGATGTCCTCGGCCGTGGGCGAAGGATCTTTGGGGACGTCGAGGCCGGAGAGCAGGTTGTGGTAGGCGAAGCCCAGCAGTGCCTCGGGGACCCCGGCGGTGTCGAGCGCGAGGCTGATCAGGCCGCCGGCGATGAGGATGAGCCCGGCGGTTCGCATCCGTCGCCAGACGGCCGGACGCGGTGTCAGGCGTCCGGCGCGGAGAGCTCCACCCGCTCGATGCCCTGGGGCTCGAGCGGGCGATCCGAGGAGTCGGTCTTTGTCCCCTCGATCGCGTCGACGGCATCCATCCCCTCGGTGATGCGGCCGAAGACGGTGTGTTTCCCATCGAGCCAGGGCGCCGCCTCGGTGGTGACGATGAAGAACTGCGAGCCGTTGGTGTTGGGACCGGCGTTGGCCATCGCCAGGGCGCCGCGCTCGATCTTGTGCTGGTTGAACTCGTCCTCGAAGGTGTAGCCGGGGCCACCCCTGCCGGTGCCCTCCGGGCAGCCGCCCTGGATCATGAAGTCCTTGATCACCCGGTGGAAGGCGAGCCCGTCGTAGAAGCCGTCGGCGGAGAGCTTGCGGAAGTTCTCGACCGTCTTCGGCGCGTCCTCGTCGAAGAGCTCGATCGTGATCGGCCCGGCGCTGGTGTAGATGGTCGCCCCCGACATCGGCGCCAACCCTACAGGCCGAGACCGCCGACGCCGGTCTCGTCCCAGCCGAGGTGATGGGCCAACTCGTGGCGCAGGGTCCGCTCGACCTGCGCCGCCAGCAGCCGCGGATCGTGACCGAAGTCGCGCTCGAGCGTGTCGCGGTAGATCACGATCCGGTCCTCGTAGCGCTCGCGGGCAACGCCGTCGCCGAAGTAGTGCCCGTAGGCGCGGGACTCCTCGCCGAGGTCGGAGACGACCACAGCGACCTTCGCGACCACCTCCTGGAACTGCTCGGGCAGGCGGTCGATCGCGTCCGCCACAAGGGACTCGAACCGGGCCAGGCCGGGGTCGGAGGCGGCGTCCAGCTCCGCCACCAGCTGCTCGACCCGGGCGGCGATCTGATCGCGGGTGTCCCTGACCTCCGCCGCCGGGCGGCCCTTGGGGTCTGCCAGCTCCCACTCGAGATAGCGCCTGCCGGGGACATATGGGCACTGATCGCCGCAGCCCATGGTGACGACCACGTCCGCCCACTCGGCGTCGGCGGGCTCGAGGCGGCGGGGGACGCGGGCGGAGAGGTCGATGCCGAGCTCCGCCATCGCCTCGATGACCTCGGGGTGGAGGTGCTCGGCCGGGGTGGTCCCGGCCGAGCGTGCCTGGTGGCGCCCGGCGGCGGCGCGGGCGAAGAGTGCCTCGCTCATCTGCGAGCGCCCGGCGTTGTGGAGGCAGACGAAGAGGACCTTGGCCATCAGGGCTGATGATGACGCCTGCGAAGATTTAGGTGGCTGGGAAGGAACTTGCGGTCAGGCGTGAGGTGTTCCATAGTGTGGCCGGCTCGCAACGGCGCCGGCTCGGGCGCGTTGCGTGCGATCGTGGACAGACCCGGCGGGAGATATACAGGTGCCCGGCTCCGCTGGCGGAGAGGCACGCCCCTGCGCAGGTTGTTCCTGGCCGCCCCGGTGGCGATCCTCGCCCTCTCCCTGGTTGCGGTCGCCGCGGCCTCGTGGCGCCCGTTCAAGCCGCCGGGCGCAAAGATCTTCTTCGGCGTCACCGACACCGGCGAGGCCTCAGGGTTCAAGTCGTTCGCCAACGCGATCGGCAAGCACCCGGCGCTGATCGAGACCTACCACCCCTGGGGCAACAGCCTCCACCAGGCGATCCCGCGCTGGGAGAAGGTGCGAGCGCGGCCGATCCTCCACATCTCGACCGTCGACGGAGACGGGCACGAGGAGATCACGCCGCGGGGGATCGCCCTCGGCAAGGGCGACGAGTACCTGCTGCGCCTCAACCGCAGCTTCGCCCGACACCGCTTCCCTGCCTACATCCGGCCGCTGGGCGAGCCCAACCGCTGCCTCAACGCCTATGCCGGGGTGGACTGCGCCGGCAACCGCAGGGCCTCCCGCTACTCCCCCAAGTGGTACCGGCAGGCGTTTCGACGCATGTACGTGCTGCTGCACGGCGGCGGCCGGCGGCGCCAGATCAACGGCAAGCTGAAGCGGCTCGGACTGCCGCGGATCAGCCGTCCCGGAGGGCACGAGCCCCGCAAGCTGCCGAGGGCGCCGGTGGCACTGATCTGGAGCCCGCTGCCGGCCGGCTCACCCTCGGTGCGGGCGAACCGTCCCGCCCACTACTTCCCGGGTGAGCGCTACGTCGACTGGGTGGGGACGGATTTCTATTCCCGCTACCCGTACTGGAGCGATCTGCGGCACTTCTACAGGCGCTTCGCGAAGGGCCACCAGAAGCCGTTTGCGCTGACCGAGTGGGGCCTGTGGGGCTCCGATTCGCCTCTCTTCGTCCGGCGGTTGTTCGCCTTCGCCCGCCGCCACAGGCACACCAGGATGCTCGTCTACTACCAGGACTTCGGCGCCAGCAACTCGTTCCGGATCCAGAACTATCCGGGCAGCCTTTCGGTGCTGAGGCGCAAGCTCGACTCGCGCCGCTATCCGGGTGTCACCGCCCGTCCCCCGGCGCCGGAGCCTTCGACGGGCGGCATCGGGAGGAATTGAGCCCCGGCGATCGTCCCACTGGCGGTGGGCGCGGGTTCAGCCGGGCGCCCGTGCTGCCGATGAGAGTCCGAATGGGACGCCCCTCCCCCAGTGCTGCGCGCCAGCGATCCTCCCCCAGTGCTGCGCGCCGGCGATCTCGGGTGGCGCTGGCCGTCGGCGTACTCTGCATTGCCTGCGCCGCCGCGACGGTCCCCGGCCCGCTGCCGGAGGCCGGGGCAGCGGCGCGGCACTCGAGCAAGAAGCAGAGCCGGCGCGAGAACCTGCCGCCGAAGGGCAAGGTCTTCTTCGGCGTTACCGACACCGGCGAGGCGTCCGGCTTCGAGTCCTTCGCCAGGGCGGTCGGCGCCCACCCCGCGGTGATCGAGACCTACCACCCCTACGGAAACTCCGTCCACATCTCGCTGCCGCGCTGGGAGCAGGTCCATGCCCGGCCGCTGCTGCACATCTCAACTGCAGCCGGCAGCGACCGTCACGAGCTGATCACCCCGAAGGAGATCGCCCGCGCCCAGGGCGACGACTACCTGTTGCGTCTCAACCGCAGCTTCGCCGCCCACGCGATGCCGGCATATATCCGGCCGCTGGGCGAGCCCAACCGCTGTCTCAATCCCTACACCGCGATCCGCTGCAGCGGCAGCGGCAGCGGTGGCCGCCACACGACCTACTGGTACAAGCAGGCCTTCCGCCGCATGTACCTGATCCTCCACGGCGGCGCCAAGCGCAAGACGATCGACCACAGGCTGCACAAGCTCCACCTGCCGCCGATCAGGCGCAAGCTCGGCAAGGAGCCCCGGACCCTGCCCAGGGCGCCGGTCTCGGTCATCTGGAGCCCGCTGCCGCAGGGCTCGCCCGCGGTGCACGGCAACTCCGCCGCCGCCTACTTCCCGGGGAACCGATACCTCGACTGGGTCGGGACGGACATCTACTCCCGCTACACAGACTTTGCGGCTATCACCCGGTTCTACCGCCGCTACGCCGGGCCCAAGCCGTTCGCGCTGACCGAGTTCGGGGTCTGGGGCGCCGACGACCCGGCATTCGTCCGTCGCCTGCTGCGCTGGGCGCGGGCCCATCGCAAGACCCGGATGCTCGTCTACTACCAGGACTTCGGCAGCCACAACCCGTTCCGAATCCAGAACTTCGACTCCAGCCGGGCCGTGCTCAGGCGGGCGCTGAACTCCCTCCGCTTCCCGCCCCGCGCCCCGCGCTTCCCCCGCCCCTGACCCCTAGCGCCGCTGCCGAGCGAGTGCGGCTCGGCGCCTGATCCCGCGCACCGCCGGCCGCAGCTGCACGCGGCGGCCCTCAACCCCGCACCACCACCAGCACCGGTGCCGAGGCGCCACCGGCGTAGGGCCAGCCCCGCTCGGGCGGGACCAGGGCACGCAGCCTGATCCGGGCCACCCCGTTGACGTAGCGGAAGCGATAGCGGGCCCGGAAGCGGCCGTCGCGGCGGGCCCTGGTCATCAGCACCGGGCGCCAGCGTCCGCTCGCCCGCTCCAGGTACTCGATTGAGACCAGCTTGCCGCGTGGTGGAAGCGCCGTTCCACGGGTGCCGATCCTCCCCCTGAGCCGCAGCGCTTCGCCGGTGCGAAGCGAGTGCGGCGAGGCGCCAAGCTCGACCCCGCCTCGGACCCGCAGCAGCATCGGGGCGCTGCGCGCGCGCCCGAGCGCCTCCGTGCCGGAGAAGGAGACCCGGATCCGGCGCGAGGGGCCGGCGCCGAGCCGGACCCGGAAGCCGCCACGGATCCCGGTGCGGACGCTGCGAGCCGAGCCGCTGCCCAGCGTCCCCGGGACGGGGCGAATCGCGATCCTGACCTCGCGCCCTTCCAGCCCGGCACCGTCGCCGCGCGCCAGCCGGCCTATGAGAGTGGCCCGGGCGCCGAAGGGAACCGTCAGCACCCGCCCGCGGCTGCCCTCGAGGCGGAGCTTCGCGCTGAGCCTGGTCCGGGCCTTCAGCGGGGCCCGGATCACCATCGGGCTGCCGTCGCTGCGCCTGGTGGTCGAGGTTTCGTTGCCGGCGCCGTCGGCGACCGTGGCGCGAAGCTCGTATGAACCGGGCCTGACCCGGTCCGAGGGGAAGCGGGCGATCAGCTCGGCCTCCCCGTGCCGCCCCGGTGGCGTCCGCAGCGAGGACGGCAACCCGAGCCAGCGCCCGCCACCGGCGCGGCGGTAGGAAATCGCGCCGCTCGCCGGGCCCGAGTCGGCGTCGGCGACGAGCGCAGCGAGCATCTCCGGGTGCGCGGGGTCGCGATGCAGGTGGAAGGCCGCAGAGGGGGCGATGTCGTCGAACAGGAGAGTCACCCGGGCTGCGCTGGCCGGCGACTCGTTGCCGGCCTCGTCGCGCAACCAGACCGAGAGCGAGTAGGCCCCTGCGCGTGGCACCTTGAGGTCCTCGAGGGATGCGATCCCGGTGGTTGAATGCCACAGGACCCCGCTGTCATAGCCACCGGGGCCGGTGAGACGGTAGGCGACAGCGGCGATCGGTGAAGCGGCGCCCTGGTCGGGGTTGGTCCAGACGGCGTCGAAGTCGTTGCTCCGGCGCCAACCCCCGCCTCCCCGCAGACCCAGGGCGGCCGGCGAGGCGGGCGCCGTGTTGTCGGTCAGCAGCCGGTGCGAGGCGCTGCAGGCGCGGTTGCCGGCGAAATCCTCGGCGCAGACGCTGAGCTGATGTGGCCCATCGGCGAGGGTCCCGGTCGCGAACGACCCGGTCGCAACCCGGCTGAGCTCGCAGGGGCGCATCCGCGTCGCCCGCCTCTCGCCGCCGATCAGCTTCTGGAAGCAGCCGTGCTCGGTCAGGGTGCTGCGGGCGCCGTCGATCAAAGTCTCGGTGAGGCGGACCCCGGAGCCGCTGTCGGCCGAATCGATCGAGAACCCCTGGGTTCCCCGGCGCCAGCCCGGGGCGACGATGGCGCCGCCGGCGCGCGGCCGCGGCGCTGAGTCGTCGGCCAGGGTCAGGGTGAGGGCGCGGACCGAGGCGAACGAGGCCGGGTCGAGGTCGCAATGACGATCGGCCGGCCTGGCGCAGAGCAGGCGGCTCTCGAAGGTCCGCCGCGGCTGTTCGAACCCGGCGGCGAAGGGGTCGGGCGCAGTTCCGGTGGCGTCCGCCGAGGCGAGGACCGAGAACCCGCCGGCCCCGTCGCTGGTCCCGAGACGATGCTCGAAGCCATCGTGCAGCGCCTGCCACCAGCTACCGCGGACGTTGACGATCCCGGTGCCCGCCGGGGCGATCCAGCGCCAGCGTGCAAACCGGGTGCCGGACACGGTTCCCCCCTCGGGGCGAACGAAGCTCTTCAGGTGGGCGCCGTCGAAGGGGTCGCTGTCCTCGGGGGTGACGCAGTAGGCGTCGGGCCGGAACTTCCCGGGGCCGGCGCTCTGGTCCCATTCCGCGTCGTTGCCGAGGTGCCAGCCGCACTGGGCCACCGAGTACTTCGCCGCCCGCGCTTCGGAGACCCCGAGGAGGAGCATGCCCAATGCGATCCCCGCGCCCACGCCTATCCAGCGCCTGCTCCGTCGCCCCGGTGTCATCGCCCCTCCTTCGCTCGGCTGCATCGGGGGGCCAAGGGCCCGGCGGCGGCAGACTCTCCCCCTCTGAGACAATGGGGCTATGGCATTGCCAACGAAGGAAGAGATAACCGAAAAACTTCGCGCCGTCATCGACCCCGAGCTGCGTCGCTCGATCGTCGAGCTGGGGATGGTGCGCTCGATCGAGGTCCACGAGGGCGGCAGGGTCGACGTCGTCGTCTCCCTCACCACCCCGGGCTGCCCAATCCGCTCCCATTTCCAGCAGGCGGTTGCCCAGCAGGTTTCCTCGCTGGAGGGGGTCACCGGGGTCGAGGTCGGCTTCGACGTTCTCAGCGACGAGGAGAAGGGGAACCTGCAGCAGGCGCTGGGCCGGGGCACGCTGCCGGAGGGCGCCCTCGCCCAGGTCAAGAACGTGATCTGCATCGCCTCCGGCAAGGGCGGAGTCGGCAAGTCGACGATGACGGCCAACCTTGCCGCGGCCCTCCAGGCCGAGGGCCACTCGGCCGGCGCGCTCGACTGCGACGTCTACGGTTACTCGATCCCGCGCATGCTCGGGGTCGAGGGCAAGCCCGAGGTCAACGCCGAGCGAAAGATCCTGCCGCTGGAGACCTCCAGCGGCGTCAAGGTGATGTCGATCGGCTTCTTCGTCGAGCAGAACGCCGCCGTCGTCTGGCGCGGGCCGATGTTGCACAAGGCGATCCAGCAGTTCCTCGAGGACGTCGCCTGGGACGAGCTCGAGTACCTGCTGCTCGACCTGCCTCCCGGCACCGGCGACGTCTCGATGACCCTGGCCCAGCTGCTGCCGCAGGCGAAGATCGCCGTGGTGACGACACCGCAGCCGGCGGCGCAGTCCGTCGCCAGGCGCGCCGCCGAGATGGCCGACAAGGTCGACCTCGAGGTGCTCGGGGTGATCGAGAACATGTCGGGCTTCACCACTCCCGACGGCCAGCGCTTCACCATCTTCGGCGAGGGCGGCGGGGAGATGCTCGCCGACGAGCTCGACGTCCCCCTGCTGGGCAAGGTGCCGCTTTCGGAGGAGCTGCGCGAGCATGCCGATTCGGGCGAGCCGCTGGTGACCGCAAACCCCGACGCCCCCGCCTCGCAGGCGATCCGCCAGGCGGCCCGGGGCATCGTCGCGACGACGCCGCAGGAGCTGCCCGTGCTTCAGGCGGTCCCGGCGGCGGCCGAGCCCCCGCCCGTCAGCGGCACCGAGCTGCCGGTCATCCAGTAGGCCCAGCCCGGGCAGCGCTCAGCCGCCCGGAGGACGCTAGGACTTGTAGTACCCGGCGTTGATCTCGGCGTACTTGGCCCACTCGCCCGGGAGCTGATCCTCGGCGAAGCAGGCGTCAACGGGGCAGGCCTCAACGCAGGCGTCGCAGTCGATGCACTCGTCGGGGTCGATGTGGAGCATCTCGACCGAGTCGTAGTCGGGCTCGTCAGGGGTCGGGTGGATGCAGTCCACCGGGCAGACCTCGACACACGAGTTGTCCTTCTGTCCGATGCAGGGTTCCGCGATGACGTAGGTCACTTCTGGGCCCTCTCCTGGGAGTCGTCTTTCTCGGTGCCCGCCGGGCTGCGCCGGTCAAGCCGAGCGGCCATTTTACGGAGATGGATGAAGGATGTCCCTGTGGCCGGGGGATCGTCGATCGGGGCAATCCAGCGACTAGGGTTCCGGCGAGGATGGTCACTGTCGCCGACCCTAGCCGCACGAACCCCGAAAAGCGATGCTGCTGCTGACCGGCGCTACCGGCAGCATCGGCTCGCGCCTGCTTCCGCTGCTGCTCGAGCGCGATGACCCGGTCCGCTGCCTGGTGCGCGAGCCCCGGCGCCTGGGGCCGCTGCGGGTGGACGTCCAGATCACCCTCGGCGACCTGGGCGAGCTCTCCGATCCCTACCGGCTGCGCCAGGCGCTGCGCGGCGTCGACACCGTGATCCACCTGGCGGCGACGATCCGCGACCAGCCGCCACGGCGGATCGAGGAGCTGAACGGGCTGGCGACGGTGCGGCTCCTGCGCGCCGCCGAGAAGGCAGGGGTCGAGCGCTTCGTCTTCTTCTCGGCGCTCAACGCCAGCACGATCCAGCGCACCCGCTTCTTCCGCGCCAAGGCGCTGGCCGAGGACGCCGTCAACACCTCTGCCCTGGAGACGACGGTCTTCGCGCCCTCGATCGTCTATGACCACTCGGATCCGTGGATAACCCTGCTGCGGCGCTTCTCCTTCCTGCCCGTGCTGCCCGTCGCCGGCTCGGGCAAGGCGCTGTACGAGCCGATCTGGGCCCAGGACGCAGCCAGCGCAGTGATCGGCGGCCTCGACGGCCCCGGCCGCGACCGCTACGAGCTCGCCGGGCCGGACGTCCTCTCATACGACCAGATGTCGGACCTGGTCAGCCGCATCGCCGGGCGGCCGCGGCCACTGGTCCACGTGCCGCTGCCGATCGTTCGCTGGAGCCTGCTGGCGCTGCGCCGACTTTTCGGCGAGTCGGTCTTCGCGACCTGGGAGGAGGCGGAGCTGATGGAGGTACCGATGGTCAGCGAGCGCGGCGCCGCCGACGCCCGCGAGCTCGGAGTCGAGCCGCGGCGGATGGCCGAGGTCCTGGCTACCGGCTGACCGCCAGCCCGGGCGACAGACTCGCCCGGCCAGGCCGAGACTGCAATTCGACACCTATGCGGTGACCATCTGCAGTCTCGGCAGGCGGCGAACCACGACCGGGCAAGCGAGAGGCCCGGGCGCTTGCCCGGGCCTCTCGTCAAACACTCGCCTGTTGGGGCGAAAGGTACCGCGTGGCTACATCATCCCGCCCATATCGGGCATGCCACCGCCGGGCATCGCGGCGCCTTCCTTCTCGGGCGGCTCGGCGACGATCGCCTCGGTGGTGAGGATGTTCTTGGCGATCGAGGCCGCGTTCTGCAGGGCAGAGCGCGTGACCATGGTCGGGTCGATGACGCCGTCCTTGATCAGGTCGCCGTACTCGCCGGTGGCGGCGTTGAGGCCCTCTCCGGGCTTCATGTCCCGCACCTTGTTGACCA
Source organism: uncultured Actinomycetes bacterium (assembly GCA_963840235.1). Lineage (GTDB taxonomy): Bacteria > Actinomycetota > Thermoleophilia > Solirubrobacterales > 70-9 > JBBRHQ01. Next base: position 47,940 of record CAWIYC010000001.1, on the reverse strand, counting down.
CGACCGAGCCCTCGAGGCCGCCGTTCTCGGCGATCTGGCGGACCGGCTCCTCGAGCGCGCGGTGGATGATCCTCGCACCCGTCTGCTCGTCGGCATCCTCGAAGGAGTCGAAGTCGAGAAAGTCCTGCGCGTTCAGCAGCGCGACGCCGCCGCCCGGCACGACTCCCTCTTCGAGCGCCGCACGGGTCGCCTGCAGGGCGTCCTCAACGCGGTGCTTCTTCTCCTTCATCTCCGTCTCGGTCGCGGCGCCGACCTTGACGACGGCAACGCCGCCGGCCAGCTTCGCGAGCCGCTCCTGGAGCTTCTCGCGATCGAAGTCGGAGTCGGTGTTCTCGATCTCCTGCTTGATCTGCTTGATCCGGCCCTTGATGTCGTCGCCCTCACCGGCTCCGTCGATGATCGTGGTCGTGTCCTTGGAGACGACCACGCGGCGGGCCTTGCCGAGCTGGGAGAGCTGGGTGTTCTCCAGCTTCAGACCCATCTCCTCGGTGATCACCTCGCCGCCGGTGAGGATGCCGATGTCCTCGAGCATCCGCTTGCGGCGGTCGCCGAAGCCCGGCGCCTTGACCGCGACCCCGGTGAAGGTGCCGCGGAGCTTGTTGACGACCAGCGTCGCCAGACACTCGCCCTCGACGTCCTCGGCGACGATCAGCAACGGCTTGCCGCCCTGCATGACCTGCTCGAGCACCGGCAGCACGTCGCGGACCGAGCCGATCTTCTGGTTGGCGATCAGCACGTAGGGCTCGTCCAGCACCGCCTCCATGCGGTCCTGGTCGGTGACCATGTAGGGCGAGATGTAGCCCTTGTCGAACTGCATGCCCTCGGTGAACTCCAGCTCCATGCCGAAGGTCTGGCCCTCCTCGACATTGACCACGCCGTCCTTGCCGACCTTCTCGATCGCGTCGGCGATGACGTTGCCGATCTCGTCGTCGGCGGCCGAGATCGCGGCGACGCGTGCGATCTGCTCCTTGCCGGAGACCTCCTTCGACTGCTTCTCGCGAAGGTTATCGACGACCTTGTCGACGGCCTTCTCGATGCCGCGGCGAAGGGCCAGCGGGTTGGCGCCGGCGGCCACGTTCTTCAGCCCCTGGTGGACGATGATCTGCGCCAGCAGGGTCGCCGTCGTGGTGCCGTCGCCGGCGACGTCGTTGGTCGCCGTGGCGACCTCGCGGACGAGCTGTGCGCCCTGGTTCTCGAAGACGTCCTCGACCTCGATCTCACGGGCGATGGTGACGCCGTCGTTGGTGATCGTCGGGGCGCCGAACTTCTTGTCGAGGACGACGTAGCGTCCCTTCGGGCCAAGGGTGACCTTGACCGCGTTGGCGACGGAGTCGACCCCGTCCTGGAGGGCCTTGCGGGCCTCCTCGTTGAACTTCAGCTCCTTGTGAGCCATCTCAATCCGTTCCTTCCTTCAGTCTTTTCAGGAGACCTTGGCGAGGACGTCCGACTCGCGTAGCACGAGCAGCTCGTCGTCCTCGACAGTGACCTCGGTCCCGCCGTACTTGGAGTAGAGGACCTCGTCGCCCTCACTGACGTCGAGCGGGCGGCGGCTTCCGTCCTCGTTGATCGCGCCGTCGCCGACGGCGACAACCGTGCCCTTCTGTGGCTTCTCCTTCGCCGTGTCGGGAAGGACGATGCCGCTGGCGGTCGTCTCCTCCTCGTCAAGCGGCTTGACGATCAGCCGGTCCCCGAGGGGCTTCAGCTTCATTCGTTCTACCTCCGTGTGGTCAGAAGTTTGGACTTTTCTTGCGCCTGTAAGGCGGCTTGGCACTCTACATAGGAGAGTGCCAGAGCGCAATCAGGATAGCTGGATCGCGCCGGGATCTGGGCAACAACGTGAGTGAAGGCGATCAACGGCCGCAAGTAGCCGGCCCGTGGAGCCCGGTCAGGGCCGGGGCCGGGCGGCCCCGCGGAGAGCCCTCAGCGACCGGCGACCATCTGATCCATGCCCCGCCGGAGGCCTGCCGCTGTGACGGCCCCGCGGGGCACGGGCACGGCCCGATAGGACGGGGCGGCCATGCGCATGCGGAAGGCGATGCGGCCCCTGTGGTCGAAACCCGTCAGCAACCGGTTGTCGCCCCAGTCCACCAGCCAGCCGGAGCCGAATTCCCGGCCGGAACCGCAGCAGTGGCTGCGGTGGGCCGCCGGATCCTCGAGCGCGCCGATGTAGACGGCCCGGTGGCGCTCCAACTGCAGCCGGTAGCGGACCAGCCTCGGCGGGCGGCGGCGGTGGGTGGCGTCGTCGTAGATGCTCAGGGTCCCATCGCCGGCGAACCTGACGTCGTGGGGGCCCCCGAAGAGCTTGCGCACCGGGTAGGGGTCCCCGACTATTCGCAGCGAGCGCCGGGTCCTACTCCCACCGAGCTTCCAGAGGACGCGGCCACTGGAGCGCTCGATGCAGAAGACGGCGTCGGTGTGTCGGGTCGAGATCAGCAGCCGGTCGCGGCCGAAGGGCTCGACAGCGTTGATGTGGATCGGGTCATAGATCGGCCTGCCGTGAGTGCCGGGATGGGGGTTGACGAGCACGTTGGGCCACCAGCGCCCGGTCTCGGCGAAGCTGATGTGCCGCCGGGAGTTCCAGGACCAGAGGACGCGGCCGCGCCTGTTGACCTCCTGTACCTCGGCCAGGACGACCGAGTCCCGCTTCCGCCCCCCGAACCGCCGCAGGTCGGCCCCCTTCGCGGTCCTGTAGCTGTCGATCAGCACGTGGCCGTTTCGAAGCTGCTGGAACTCATGGCCGTCGGTGATCGATCCCCGGGTCCGCACGGTGCGCAGCAGCCGCCCCGAGAGGGAGCGGATCTCGTGCGCCATCCGCGGGTTCTGCCCGTAACCGTCTCCGAACGCCCGGGGCCACTCGACCGTGCCGTCGCGCAGGACCTGCGCCCAAAGGGCAGAGGTCGACGGGTTGAACCACCATCTCGGGGTGCCGTTCTGGTCGAAGACGATGATCCAGGGTCGCGCCCGCAGCGAGGTCCTGATGCTGACGACGAACATCCCGCGGGGCGGGCGCCTAAGGCGCTGATAGCTCCACTTCGGGAAGCCGGGGGGCAAACAGCGGACGCGATAGGTGCGCCGGAGCCCGGACCGGGTCATGCTCACCGTCAACTCGCCATCGGCGGCGGCGGGCACCTCGAAGAGCCCGCCGCGCGCAGGAAGGCGCCCGACCGCGACCCGGGTGTCGCCGATCGCCCTGACCGAGAGGGGCGCCGATCGCCCCCTGCACCGGGCGACGTAGTCACGGACGTCCGGGTTGAACGGGGGATAGAGGCCGGCGCCGGCGAGCCGGGCCTGCGGCTGGGGCTGGTCGGGGTCGGCGCCGAGTGGGCTGGACCAGAAGGGCCACACGATCAGCGCCCCGATGGCCAGCGCGAGCGTCATCGGCGCGGGCCGAAGGAATCGGCGTCCGGGGGTCAAGGCGACAAAGCCTAGGCCACCGGCCCGGGGGCTATCCGCTCGCGAGCAGCCGGCAGCCGAGCAGCCTGGCGATCCCCTCCGCCCCCCTGGCCATCACCCAGTCGTGGTTCCACTCGAAAAGCGGCCGGGCCACCGGGGTCAGAAGGTTCATCCAGGCCTTCGAGGTGCTGACGTCCCAGTCGTAGGTGACCGCGGTGACGCCGCCGGACTCGAACAGGCGCCAGGTGCCGGTCCCGGTCAACTCGCCGACGGCGCGTCCGGTCATCAGGTGCGGCGGCTCGACCCGCTCCGTCGTCACCTCGAAGGAGAGCTCATACGGAAGCCGGCTGCGCCAGATCAGCCGGGAAACGGTGCCAACCCCGCTCTGTTTCCCCGGCCTCAGCTCGTCGGCGGCCTCGACCCCACGCCACCACTGCGGCCAGCGTGCCTGGTCGTAGATCGCGTCCCAGACGGGTTCACACGGGGACTCGAGCAGCCAGGTGGAGAGGAAGCGATATGAGGCCACGTCTTTGGACTCCTACGCGGGCGCCGCCGAGCCGGTTCAGTTCTGGGAGGGGGTCTCGCCGTTGCCGAAGTGAGAGGCCGCCGGCTCGAGGATCTGCGAGAAGCGGATCACGGTGACGATGTCCTCGGTGCCAATGGTGCGACCGTAGATCTGCTCGAGGAAGTTGACCGTCTCCTCCAGCCGGCGGAATTCCGGGTTGTCGTGCTCGATGTCGCGGGGAGAGAGCTCGGAGATCCGCTTCACCTCGACGTCGTCAATGACCGCTGAGAAGATCCTCTCGCGGGGGCTGTGGCGGAAGCCGACGGTGACCCATACCACCTGCCCGCGCTCGTACTTGCCGCTCTTGTCGCCCATCCTGATCGTTGCCGTCTTGCGGCCGCGCTTGAGTTGGTCGACGAAAACCGCGGAGTAGAAGTTGAGAACGTATATGCCGCCCTTCATCGCGCTGCGAGCGTATCCGACACGGGGCCACCCCACCATCCGGGCCCCCGGGGCCCCTCCTCCGCGATCAGCGGCCGCGGCCTGGACGGATGTCTGACCGGATGAGGTCAGGCAGCGCCGGGGGCCGATAGCAGAGGTGAAGATGGCGACCGGGACCTCGAGGACGGCTGGGACAGCGGCAATCGTCGCCGCCGTGGCTCTGTGCGCGGTTGCGCCGGGAGCCGCGGCCGCGCCGAGTTGCGGGGGCAAGCGGGCGACCATCGTCGGCACCGGCGGCAACGACGTGATCGTCGGCCGCAAGGCCAGCGACGTCATCTACGGCGGCGGCGGCAACGACCGGATCAGCGGCGGCCCCAACGGCAACGACACGATCTGTGGCGGCCCCGGCAGCGACAAGCTCAAGGGCGGCCGCGGTTACGACTCGCTCTATGGAGGGGGCGGCGGGGACATCCTTCTGGGCCAGACCGGCAGCGACCGCCTCGACGGCGGCGCCGGCGACGACGCGCTGCTGGGAGACAAGGGCGGCGACGGACTCTACGGCGGCGCGGGGGACGATCGCCTCGACGGCGCCAAGGGCCCCGACCACCTCTACGGGGGCGGGGATTCCGACCACCTCTCCGGCGGTAAGGGGCCCGACTGGCTCGACGGCGGCTCCGGTGACGACAGCCTCTACGGCGGCCGCGCCACCGAGCGCAGGCTCGACGGCGGCGGGGGCGGCGACCGCATCTTCGGCGACCAGGGCAACGATCCCGTCTCGGGTGGTCCGGGGGACGACTACATCGACGGCGGCCTGGGTGACGACGACCTCGACGGCGGCGGCGGCAGCGACGTCGTCGTCGGCAACCTCGGCAGCGACAAGGTCGTCGGGGGCTCCGGCGATCGGGACATCGTCCGCGGCGACCTCGGCTTCGACAAGATGGCCGGCGGCCCGGGGGCCCAGGACATCGCCTCCTTCTCCAGCGCCAGTGAGTCGGTCGAAGCCGACCTCGCCCAGGGCTCGGCCAACGGCGACGGGCGTGACCGGCTCAGCGGCTTCGAGGACCTGATCGGCTCCTCCTACCCCGACGATCTGATGGGCGACTCGGGTCCCAACCGCCTCGACGGCGGCGCCGGGTACGACTACCTCAACGGGCGAGGCGGGGGCGACGAGTTGTTCGGCGGCCCCGACGGGGCCCGCTGCAGCGGTGGGGGCCAGTTCGATTCCTGCCAGTCGGAGCAGACCGGCGGCGGCCCGGCGGCGATCCGCAACCGCAGCATCGACGGGTCCGCGACCCTGAGCATCCGCGGCGCACCCGGCACCGACCGGATCAACGGTCTCCTATGACGGTTCGGACCTGCTCCTTCAGGACTCGACCCAGCCTCTCGCAAAGTCGAACCTGATCGGTTGCAAGGCCATGAGCGATGGCGGCGCCAGCTGTCCGGGCGACGTCAGGTTCCTCCTCGTCGATGCCGGCGGCGGCAACGACACGGTGCGGATCGCCGCCAGCGTGCCGGTCGGGGTGCAGGTGCGGATCGACGGCGGCCGTGGGGCTGACGACCTCGGCGGCGGGCGCGGGGACGACATCATCGAGGCCGGGGACGACAACGACCCCGACCGCCTCGCCGGCGGCGGAGGCAACGACGGACTGGTCGGGGCCCGCACCGACACGCACACGCCCGCCAACAGCGGCCGCAGCACCCTGGTCGGGGGCAAGGGCTCGGATCTGCTGGTCGGCGGCGACCCCTGCGACGGCGATCTCTTCGACGGTGGGCCGGGACACGACAACGCCTCGTTCGAGCGCTACAACCTCGGGGTCACGGCCCGCATCGGCGGCGCCGCCACCCGGGCCGGCGGCTCCTGCAACCCGGGGCAGGTCGGGCGCTCGGTCGAGGCTCTCGAGGGGTCCCCGGGCCCCGACACCCTGATCGGCGACGGCGGCGCCAACTCGCTCCTCGGCCGCGCCGGCAACGACACCCTGCGCGGGATGGGCGGCAAGGACCGCCTCGTCGGCGGCGGCGGCAGCGACCGCCTCGACGGCGGCCCGGGCCACGACGCCGAGATCCAGTAGGCCGGACGGGCTCCCGCTTCAGTAGCCCTCCTCGCCGATCAGCGGGACGAAGCGACAGGGGCCGATGACCTCGCTCTCGAACTCCTCGCCGGCGCGGGCATAGGTGGTCAGCAGGTCGAAGCCATCGGAGGAGATCGGGATCACCAGGCGACCGCCATCCCGGCATTGCGACAGCAGCGCCGGCGGCGGCGCCGGGGCGGTCGCGTGGACCGCGATCGCGTCGAACGGGGCACGCTCGGGAAGACCTCTGCTCCCGTCACCGACCACTACCTCGACGTTGTCGGCGCCCTGGGAGCGGAGCACCTCCGCAGCCCCGGCGGCAAGGCTCGGATGGCGCTCGATCGTGATCACCTCGGCCGCCAGGCGCGAGAGGACCGCGGCCGAGTAGCCCGACCCCGTGCCGACCTCGAGCACCCGCTCACTGCCTCCCAGCGCCAGCGCCTGGCAGATCGCAGCGACGATCCAGGGCTGGGAGATCGTCTGACCCTCGGCAATCGGCAGGGCCGCGTCGGCGTAGGCCCGGGAGCGCTGCCGCTCGGGGACGAAGGCCTCACGCGGAACCTGCGCCATCGCCCCCAGCACGCGCTCGTCGCCGATCCCCCGACGCCGCAACTGGCGCTCGACCATCCGCTCCCTCTCGGCCTCGAATCCGGGACTCAACGCGAGCCGCTGTCCTGGACGCAAACCGAATGGCGACTTGAATGCAGGACGGCGTCCCCGCCCGGATCGGAGATGTATTCGTCGCCGCGAGGCACCGATTCGCATCCTAGAGCCGGAGATGCCTGGCGGGCTCCCATTGGCCGGCCGCAATTCGTCAATTGGCAACCTGGCGAACTCCCATCGCGAGCACGAGATGTTCTACTCGCAGGCACCGCTGGGCCGAGGCCGAGGTCCAAGCTAGCCTCCCGGACGCAGAAGGCTCTCGCCGACCGCTGGAGCGAGGTCGAGCCGAGCGATCCTCCCGCAGCCGGTCCGTTCGCCGGCGCCGAGGATCCGAACGCCGCGGCCTGGTCGCCGAAAGCGAACCCCGTCTCGCCGCCGGACGGCGCTCAGAAGATGTAGTTGCGGAGCTTCGGCGGCTCCAGCACCGTCACCCGGCCGCGGCCGCAGCGGACGACTCCGGCGCGCTCGAGCTCGGCGAGGAAGCGGCTGACGCTCTCGCGCGAGGTTCCGGCGAGCTGGGCCAGGTCGGCCTGGTTCATGCGAATGGTCACTCCGCCGCCGTCGGCCACGGGGGTCTCCTCGGCGACCAGCTGGGAGAGGACCCCTGCAACCCGGCTGGGAACGGTCTGGAAGGACTGGCGCGCGATCCGCTCGTTGGCGGCGCGAAGGCGCCCGACCAGCGCCGCCACCAGCTTCACCGTTATCCCGGGGTGGCGGGCCAGCAGCGCCCGGACGTCGGTGGCCGGCAGGGCCAGCAGCTCGCCTTCGCTGAGGGCCTCGACGCTGGCCGAGCGCACCTCGCCGTCGAGCATCGCCAGCTCGCCGAAGATGTCGCCCCTGCCGAGGTTGGCGAGGGTGATCGCGCGGCCGTCGGGGTGCTCGCGGGTGACCCGGAAGCTGCCGGAGCGAACGATGTAGCAGGCATCGGAGCGATCGCCCTCGTGGAAGACGCGGGTGCCGGGCGGGAAGGAGCGCGGCACCGCCACGCGTGAGAACCGGACAAGCTCGTCCTCCTCGAGCTGCGAGAACAGCGGGACCCGCCTCAACAGCTCAACGGCACTCTCCTCGGAAACCGCCACCCGACGATTATCGCCCAACCCGTCGGCGTTGCGTCAGGGTGCCTGGCAACGGGGGCACCAGTATGCGGTCCGGTTCGAGTCTCCCTGGCCCTCGGAGCAGATCGCGGTGCTGCAGATGCGACAGGGCTCGCCGGCGCGACCGTAGACCTGCGGCGGGCGGCGCCCGCGCCTGGTCGCCTCCCCCATCAAACTCCGAGCGGTTTCGATGACGGCGCCGAGCTTGGCTTCGGAGACGTTCCCCAGCCGCTGCCGGGGATCGACCGCAGCGGCGAAGCAGGCTTCGCTCTTGAAGACGTTGCCGATGCCGGCAAGCAGACGCTGGTCGAGCAAAGCCTCGCCGAGTCCCCGGCGCTGATCCCCCCGGCGCATCCGCCCGATGGCGGCCTCCGGGTCGAAGCCAGGAGAGAGGATGTCGGGGCCGAGCCGGCCCAGCATCGGGTCGCGGCGAACCTGCTCGGAACGCAGCACCCGCAGCGTCGGGCCTCCCCACTGCACCGCCTCGTGGCGAGCGCCGCCGATCACTGCCCAGGCGCGGTGCCGGGGCCTGCGCCAGGGCTGGCCGCGGCGGTAGACCTGCCAGGAACCGCTCATTCCGAGGTGACTGTGCAGTGTCAGGCCGCCGAAGTCGATCAGGAGGTTCTTCCCCCGGGCCCCGGCTCCGCGCAGCACCCGCCCGTCGAGGGCGCCGACCCCGCAGGCGCGCCCTCGCGGGTTCGGCGCCTCGACGGCGACCGTTTCGCCCCCCATCGCCTCGGAGATCCGCCTCGCCGCCCGCAGGATCGTGTCGCCCTCTGCCATCTAGGCCGAGGCGGTGAGCTTGCGCGGGCCGCGGCTGAAACCGGCGGCGATCAGGGTCTCCTCGTGCCCGGAGCCGATCACCGGCTCTCCGTCGAGCTTCTCGATCCCCAGCTTGGGCAGCGACCCCGCCGTCACCGCCTCGGCCAGGGCACCCATCGCCGCTGCCAACTCCGGCTCCTCGAGCCCTGTCAACCGCAGGATTCCGCGTCCCCCCCGCTCGACGTAGACGATCGGCTCGCCGTCGCGCAGGAGGACGTGGGCGCCCGGCGCCCGTGCCGGGCGGCGGCGGCCCTCGAGCTTCGGCCAGGGCAGCGAGGCGCCGTAGGGGTTGGCGGGGTCGGTGGCCGCGATCAGCATGTGGGAGCCGTCCGCTGCGGGCAGGGACCGCAGCCGCTCGACCGCCCCGGGGAGGGCAAACTGAGCGCCACCCAGGCCCTCGACGAAGTACCCGCGACGCGCGGTCCCGAGCAGTTCGAGGTTTCCGAGCTCGGCGTAGAGGGTCGAGAAGCCGCCGGGTACACCCTCGGCGAGGACCGTCTCACGGGTGACGATCCCGTAGCGCTCGAGCATCAGCTCTGCCTGGGCGCGCAGCCTCGGCCCGATCGCCGGGGCGTCGGCGAAGAGCTCGGCGGTCAGCGACCAGCGCCCCTGGACGGTTGCGCCGGCGCCGGCACGGCGGCTGGAGAAGCGGCGACCCCGGCGCTCCGAGCCCCCTACGGAGCGCAGCCTCGGCGCCCGCAGGGGGGCGAAGGCGTCGTTGGTGACCTCTCCGGCCCAGGCCAGGTCCCAGAGCGCGGTGTGAAGCTCCTCCGCCGGCGCCTCGATGTCCGCCACCAAGTCGAGCCAGAAGCTGGGCCCGGAGCCGAGCCGCTCGCGGATCGCCTCGTGGACCTCGCCCTCGGGCAGCTCGAGCTTCGCGTTCGACGGCGGCGGCCCCGCCAGGCGCACATCCTCGCGGTAGTACAGCGCGACCCGGCCGTCGCTTCGCCCCAGCGCGCCGGCGCCGATCCAGACGACCTCGCCGCTGGTGCAGAGCTCGTCGAGCCAGGCGGGACTGTAGGCGCCCAGGCGCCGCGGCAGCACGTCGGACTCCCACACCTTCGGCGTCAGGGTGACCCCCTGGAGCGGGACCAGCGCCTCCCGCAGCCGGTCAACCCCGGCCCCGGCGGAGCGGTAGGCGTCGACGTTCTGCCAGCTGGGAAGGAAGCGGGCGAGCTGGCTGCGGTCGGCGGGCTCCACCTCGCGCCGCAGGTGGGCGAGACTGGCGCGCCGGACACGGCGCAGGACGTCGGCGTCGCACCACTCGCGCTCGGTGCCGCCCGGGAGCAGCTCGCCGCGGATGAGGGCGCCGGCGCGCTCGAGCTCACGCAGGGCCGGCGCCGGGTCGATCCCGTAGCGGCGCGCCGGATGCGCCGTCGGGAACGGTCCGTGGCTGCGGGCGTAGCGGCCGAGCAGGGCCGCCATCGGCTCGGGATGGGGCTCGAGGAACGACTCCGGGAGTCCCGCGGGCGGCGGCACACCGAGGGCATCGCGGTAGAGCCCGGCGTCCTCGGCGGCAATGTAGCGCTCCTCGCCGGCCACCCGGATCATGGCCACGCGGCGCTCGGAGACCAGTTTCTCCAGCATCGAGGTCGCCGAGTAGCCCTCGGCGACGCGGTCGGTGCACTCGTCCCCGGTCAGGTCGCCGAGGTTGCGCAGTACCTGCTGCAGGGCGTCGCGGTCCTTCGCCCGTCCCGCCTCGGTGCGGTGCTGGAGTTGCGCCTCGACCTCCTCCAGCGCCTCGGGTTCGATCAGCTCGCGGAGCTCGTCCTGGCCCAGCAGCTCCCGCAGCAGTTCGCGATCGAGCGCCAGCGCCGCCGCCCGGCGCTCAGCGTTCGGGGTATCGCCCTCGTACATGTAGGTGGCGACGTAGTCGAACAGCAGCGAGGAGGCGAACGGGGAGGCGGTCTGGGTCTCGACCTCGACCAGCGTCAGCTGCCGCGAGTGCAGGCGGCGCAGGATGTCGTCCAGCGCCGGCAGGTCGAGGACGTCGCGCAGACACTCGCGGTAGGTCTCGAGGATGACCGGAAAGCGGGGGAAGTCCCTGGCGACCTCGAGCAGGCTCTGCGACTTCAGCCGCTGCTGCCAGAGCGGGGTGCGCTTGCCGGGGTACGCCCGCGGGATCAGCAGCGAGCGGGCGGCATTCTCGCGGAAGCGGGCGCCGAACAGCGCCGACCCCGCCAGCTCGGCGACGATCAGGTCCTCGAGCTCGTCGGGATCGACCAGGACGAGGTCCGCCGGGGGCGCCTCGTCGGCGTCGGGGAGGTGGACCACGATCCCGTCGTCGGACCAGATCGCGTCCGCCTCGAGCTCGCGATCCGCCCTGATCCTCTGCGAGAGCGCCAGCCCCCAGGCGGCGTGGACACGGCCCCCGAACGGAGAGAGGACGCAGACCCGCCAGTCGCCGATCTCGTCGCGGAAGCGCTCGACCACGATCGTCTCGTCGGAGGGCACCACCCTGGTCGCCGCCTGCTGCTCGCGCAGATATGAGACGAGGTTGCGGGCCGCCCTCGGGTCGAGGTCGTAGGAGGCGGCGAGCTCGTCGGGCTCGCGGGACACGGCCTCCCGGGCGAAGGCGCCGATCGCCCGGCCGAGCTCGGCCGGGCGGCCGATGCCGTCGCCGCGCCAGAAGGGGACGGCGCCGGGCGTCCCGGGGGCGGGGGTGACGATCACACGGTCGCGAGTGATCTCCTCGATCCGCCAGGTCGAGGCTCCCAGCAGGAAGGTCTGACCCGGCCGCGCCTCGTAGACCATCTCCTCGTCCAGCTCCCCGACCCGGCGGCCGTCTGGCAGGTGGACGCCGAAGAGGCCGCGGTCGGGGATCGTCCCGGCGTTGGTCACGACCAGCTGCCGGGCTCCCTTGCGCCCGTGGATCGTCCCGGCGGTCCGGTCCCAGACGATCCGCGGGCGCAGCTCGGCGAAGCGGTCCGAGGGGTAGCGGCCGTCGAGCATGTCGAGGACGTTCTCGAGCTGGTCCCGGGAGAGATCGCGGAACGGCTCGGTGCCGGTGACGAGGCGCTCGACCTCGTCCACCTCCCACTCGTCGAGCGCCGCCATCGAAACCAGGTGCTGCGCCAGCACGTCGAGTGGATTGGCCGGGATCACCGTCTCCTCGATCTCGCCATCGCGCATGCGCCTGGCGACGACCGCGCACTCGAGCAGGTCGCCGCGGAACTTGGGGAAGATCCGGCCCTTCGAGACCTCGCCGAGCCCGTGGCCGGCGCGACCGATTCGCTGCAGGCCACGCGTCACCGACTTCGGCGATTCGACCTGGATCACCAGGTCGAGCGCTCCCATGTCGATCCCCAGCTCGAGCGAGGAGGTGGCGACCAGGCAGGGCAGCTTGCCCGACTTCAGCAGCTCCTCGACGTTGATCCGCTCCTCGTGCGAGAGCGAGCCGTGGTGGGCGCGGGCGATGTCGTAGAGCTCGACAGGGGGCTCGGGGGCGTCGTCGTCCTTGCCCTCCATCAGCTCCTCGTAGGCGAGCTCGTTCAGGCGCTTGGCGAGGCGCTCGGCGCCGCGGCGGTTGTTGACGAAGACGATGGTCGAGGTGTGCTCGCGCACGAGCCGCAGGAGCTCCGGGTAGATCGCCGGCCAGATGCTTCTCGGATTCGTCGCCGGGTCGAAGTTCGGGTCAGGGTCAGTGCGCTCCCCGGCGGGTCCTGTCACGGAATTGGGCCCACCACCCCTCGGCGGAGCCGAGGAGTGGTCCCCCCCTTCCGCGCCACCCGACGACGACGCGCCCGGCTCCGACATGTCCTCGACTGGGACGACGATCTCCAGATCGAGAGCCTTCCTCCTCCCGGCGTCGACGATCCTGCACTCACGGTTGGGGCCGACGAGGAAGCTCGCGATTCGCTCCAGCGGCCGTTGCGTCGCCGAGAGCCCGATCCGCTGGAGCTCGGTCGTCACCTCTCCCTCTCCGCCGGTCGCCCTCCGCCTGAGCCATTCCAGGCGCTCCAGCGTCAGCGCAAGGTGGGAGCCACGCTTCGACTGCGCCACCGCGTGGATCTCGTCGACGATCACGGCCTCAGCTGAGGCGAGGATCTCCCGGGCCCCGGAGGAGAGCATCAGGTAGAGCGACTCCGGCGTGGTGATCAGGATGTCCGGCGGGTCCCGGCGCATCGAACGGCGGTCGGCCTGGCTGGTGTCGCCGGTTCGCAGCCCGACCGAGATCCCGGCGGCGGAGGGCCCGATCCCGCGCAGCGGCGCCCGCAGATTGCGCTCGATGTCGTAGGAGAGCGCCTTCAGCGGCGAGACGTAGACGATGCGGACGCCGTCTCCGTCCCCGCGCGCGGGCTCCCGGGCCAGGCGGTCTATGCCCCAGAGAAAGCTGGCCAGGGTCTTTCCCGACCCGGTGGGCGCGCAGATCAGGGTGCTCTGGCCCTCAGAGATCGCCTGCCAACCCCCGGACTGGGCGGGGGTGGGACCCTCGAAGGCACCCTCGAACCAGCGCCGTACCGGCTGGCTGAAGGGGGCCAGCGGGTCGGATGCGGCGGCCACCTTGGGTTTGCCTGCGGGGCTCAAGTGGTGGATCCGGGGGTTGGCTTGGCGCTCATTCTCAACCCAGCGATGTTACGGATCGCGCCCCTGCCCCGCGATCGTCAGCTTCACCGCGACGAAGACGAAGGCCAAGGCGATCCGCTGCAGCTACCGGGTCTCCGGGGGCTGCAGCAACGGGCAATCGCCGGTCGGTGACGAGGAGGACTATGTGATCCCGGCGGCCACCATCAACGGCCAGGGCAAGTTCTCGATCTCGATCACCGAGTCAGACGGCGACAAGCTCAAGATCACCGGGAAGGTGACCGGGCGCCAGGCGACCGGGACCTTCCGCTCCAGCTTCAGCGTCGGGTCGGTGACCTGCGACACCAAGACCCGACAGTGGAACGCCGTGCTACGCCCGGGGCCCGCGGCCCGGGAGCGGACTAACGCCCTGGCCAGGCGGCCGGGTGCTCGTAGGGGAGCGGATCGGCGGCGGGCCCGGCGAAGGCCCTTGCCGCGGACTCGCCGGCGACCCTCGCGTTCGGGTTGCCACCGCTGAACTTGGTGTAGGCGTACCAGGACGGCTTCGGCTTGAACCCGGCCCCGAACAGCCCGGTCGAGTCGCAGAAGTTGCAGCTGCCGCTGTAGTCGTCGAGCGAGAACCAGTAGACCCGCTTGATGCGCCACTTGCGACGGTTGCTGCGAAGCACGTTGAAGGCGCCCTTGAGCTGGCGTGCCTGTCCCTTGGGACCCTTCTCGAAGGAGTTTCCGCCGCGGCCGGAGCCCCATCCGAGCTCGGTGATCCAGAGCCCGGTCCCGGCGTCGTGGTTGGCCCTCATCACGGCCCGCAGGGCGACTATCTGCGGCTTCAGGTACTTGAACGACCGCGTGTAGGGATGCAGGGCCACGCCGTCGAAGCTGGCCTTGATCCCGGGGGTGGACTTGTACATCTTCGAGAGGAAGGTCGAGGCGAAGTAGGCCTTTGGCGGCGGGTTGGCCGGGAGCCCGAACATTCCTCCGAGGATCAATTTCACCCTCGGGTCTGCGCTGGCGATCGCCCGGTGGCTGATCTTGACCAGCTTTCCGTACTGGGAGGCCGAGGGACGTTTGACGAAATAGAAGAAGTTCTGCTCGTTCCATGCCTGGACCGCCCGGATCGGGTTCCTCGGCACTCCGGGATGCTGCGACCAGTAGCTGCCCGAGGGCCCGTAGCGGTTGACGAAGCTCTTCAGCAGGGACATCCAGGCGCTGCGCTGCTTGGCGGTGCGAACCGGCAGGGTGTTCTCCGGCTTCGAGACCCAGGGGGGGGATCCGTAGATCGTCGGCAACAGCTCCAACCCGGCGCGCGATGCCCGCTCGACCACTTGATCCACCCCGGAGAAGTTCGGGGGACTGCCGGCCGTGGGCTGGACCGTGGGCCAGGAGACGACCACTCGCTCACTGTCAACGCCGCCCTTCCTTGCCCGCTGCAGGTGGCTGAGGGGCTGGGTGGCCTGCGGGACGACGCCCCAGAACAGCTTCGGCACCCTTGCCGGGGCGGCAGCCGGCACCATCGCCAGCAGGGCGAGGGAGAGAGTTGCCGCGAGCAGGGCGCGGGTGCGAAACCGCATCCCCGGCCCCGAAGAAGCGCGCAGACGACCCACCAGCTGACTTCGATCGTGTCTCATTCTGCCTACCCCGCGTAGGGCGGAGGGTCGAGCGCGTCGCCCTGCTGGCGCTTGTGGCGGGAGCGCAGGATCACGACCGCGGCCGAGATCGCCGCGAGGACCGCGATCGCGATCAGCACGATGCTCAGCGGCGAGGAGCCGCCGTCCTTCGAGGAGGTCTCATAGCTGGCGTTGGCGGGCTTGGCGAGGCCGAGCGAGTCGCTGCCGGCCGCGGCGCCGGTCGCGCCGGCGCCGGCCGCGGCGCCGCCCGAGGCGGCCGATGCGCCAGAATCAGCGCCGGTGGAGGAGGAGCCCGAAGACCCCGAGCCTCCCTGCCCCCCGGAGCCAGTGCCCCCACCAGAGGATCCGCCCGAAGAGCCAGAGCCATTGTCCTGCCCCCCCGAGCCGGAGTTCGAGTTGTCACCCGAGCCGTTTTTCTGCTTCTTTTTCCCGGTCGCGGTCGGCAGGGCGTCCTTGTACTGGACACCGGCCGAGTCGGCTTGAGCAAATGACGGAAGCGCAAATGCCAGCACTACAGTCGCCGAGAGAAGGACAGCAGCCCGCCGGGCAGGCGCAAGCGGATGGCTCTGGTTCCCCTGCATGGCGGGAAAGGTTAGCGGAGATCGGAGCCCTGGTAGCGCCGGTGGCGCTGCTCTTGGCGATCGCGCTGGGAGGAGTGAGCGAAGGGGGCTTCGACCTTCAGACCCGCCACATCGCGGGGCTTTGCGTGTGGCTCGTGGCGGTCGGGCTGCTGGTCTTCGGGGCGGCCGGGCGCACAAGGGTCCCGGGCCCTCTCTATCTGGCGGGCGGTCTTCTCTTCTCGCTGGCATTGCTGAGCGCTGCCTCCTCGCTTTGGTCGGGCTCGACGGAGCGAAGCGTTACCGAGGCCGACCGCATCCTGGTCTACCTCGGAATCCTCATTGCCGCCTTCCTGATCACTCAAACCCGCGGGCGGCGCCAACGTTTCGCCGAGGGCCTGGCGATCGCCCTGGCGACGATCGCCGTGCTGGGGGTTGCCAGCCGGCTCCTGCCCGACCTCATGCACATCCGCCAGCCGCCCGAGTGGGGGCAAAGGCTGACCTACCCGCTCGGCTACTGGAACGCCAACGGGACGATGTTCGCGCTGGCGGCGGTCATGCTTCTTTGGCTTTCGCGCCGCGCCGGCGCCACGGCGCTTCGCTTCGCCGCGGTGGCGGTGATCCCGGTGGCCCTGCTGGGGCTCTACTTCACCTACTCGCGCGGCGGGGTGCTGGCCCTGGCGGTGGGCGCGATCGCCCTGCTGGCCCTCTCGCGCGACCGGCTCTGGCTGGCCGCGACCCTCCTGATCACCGCCGGAGCGGCGGTGCCGGCGGTGCTCGCGGTCCAGGGACGCTCGGCGCTGGAGAACAGCCCCAACAGCTCCGCCGCGACCGAGCAGGGCCACCAGGTGCTGGTGATCCTCGCCGCAGCCATCGCCGCCGCCCTGCTCTGCTTCGCGCTTTTGCGCTGGCTCGAGCACCGCGAGGGGGCGCTGACCGTGGCGGCGCTGCGGCTCTCACGCAACCAGACGCTCTTGGCCGCGATCGCCGTCTTCGCCGTGGCCTTCGTCGCCGTCGCCGCGCTCACCCTCGGCCCCCGCGCCTGGGAGAAGTTCTCCGAGAACGACCTGCAGCTCTCCAAGAACCAGCCCTCCAAGCACTTCACCGACCTGGGGGGCTCGGGGCGGCGCGACTTCTGGCGGGTCGCCTACCGCGACTTCACCGACCGACCGCTGCTGGGCCAGGGGGCGGGCTCTTATGAGTTCACCTGGGAGAAGCAGCGCTCGATCCGCCTGCCGGTGCACGACGCCCACTCGCTCTACCTGGAGGCCTTCGCCGAGCTGGGCTCGCTGGGCGGCCTCCTGCTGCTGGGCCTGTTCGGCTCGGTGGGCGTGATCGGGCTGATGGCCTGGCGGGGAGCCTCGGGCGCCGAGCGCGAGCGCTGCGCCGTGCTCTTGGCGCTGGCGGTCGCCTTCGCGGTCTCCGCCGCCTTTGACTGGTTCTGGGAGCTGGCCGGGCTGGGGGCGGTCTTCTTCTTGGCCGCGGGCGCCCTGCTGAGCTCGCGCTCCGAGCAGCTCGCGGCCGAGGACACCGAGCTGGGGATCCCCGACTCCGGGCGGCGCTACGGGCTGATCGCGCTGGGGCTGGTGGCGGCCTGGGTCTCGGCGGCGGCGCTGATCGCCCCGCTCTTGGTCCAGCGCGAGATCCAGGCCTCCCAGCGGGCCGCCGCCGCGGGTGAGATATCCGACGCGGTCAACCACGCCCAGAACGCCCGCGCGATCGAGCCCTGGGCCGCCTCCCCCTACGTCCAGCTCGGCCTGCTGGCCGAGCTCGGGGGCGACTATGGCGGCGCTAAGGCGCGCTTCAGCGAGGCGATCGAGCGCGAGGACCGCAACTGGCAGCTCTACTTCCTGCGCTCGAGGGTCGAGCACGAGGCGGGCAACGCCGCCGCCGCCCGGGCCGACCTGGCCAAGGTGAGGGATCTGAACCCGCTTGCCCCCCAGCTCGCGGACACCGGGAGCGGGTAGCGCACGGGCGCCCCAGCAGCCACAATCGCCCAGCGCAAGCGCCAAATCGGAAACGTCGTTACGTTGGACGCTAGGAGGAGATGCTCCCCAGGGTGAAACAGGAGGCGAAAACAGCCGGGGGGGTGCCGAGCTCGCCGGTCACCGGAACCGGGGCCAAGGCGCCCGCGCACGAGGCCGCGCCCACGCACGGAGCCGGGCCCGCGGGCCAGGGTCCGGTCATGCCCGAGGGCGCCCCGGCCCCTCCCCCCAACGCCGGCGGCGAGGCAGGGGTGCCGCCGACACCACGCCGGCGCCGAAGCGCCCGGGCTCTGGGGCTGGGGGCGCCGGGGGCCGAGGGGGCGCGGCGCCGCGGGGCGCTCTTTCGGCGGCTGCTGGCGCTGGGCGACTGGACGGCGCTGATCGCGGCGATCTGCCTGGCCACCGCCGCCACCTCGACCACCGACGTGGCGACCCTGTTCTGGGCGGCGCTCGCCAGCCCGCTCTGGATCCTCGTCTTCAAGCTCCACGGCCTCTATGACAACGACCACCGCCGCATCCGCCACAGCACCCTGGACGAGCTCGGGGCCCTGATCTCGGCCGCCATCCTGGGGACGCTCGTCATCGACGGCGTCCTCGATATCTCCCCGGCGGGCTCGCTCTCGGCCCAGAGCGCGATCGCGCTCGGGGTGGGGGCGTTTCTGGGGTGCCTGCTGTTGCGGGGGGCGCTGCGCTCGAGCTGGAAGTGGCTGGTCGGGCCGGCGACCGCGATCGTCATCGGACCGCCCGGGCGGGCGACGCTGATCGCCCGCCGCGTCACCACCCACCCCGAGACCCACCTGACCCTGATCGGCTACCTCTCGCCCACCGAGGCGCCCGACGCCGGCAAGCTGGCGCGGCTCGGGCGCCCCGACGAGATCTCCCGCATCGCCCGCGCCCACCACGTCGAGCGGGTGATCGTCACCGAGGAGAACATGACCGAGCCGGCCGCCGAGCAGCTGATCGAGGAGTGCAAGGGGGAGGGGCTGGGACTGACCTTCCTGCCGCGCCACTACGGCCTGCTGGGGCCCGGGATCGAGCTCAACCGCCTGGCCGAGCTGCCGGTGCTCGACTTCCGCTTCTCCGACCCCCCGCACTCGACGATGATGCTCAAGCGCGGGCTCGACGTCGCCGTTTCGGCGCTGCTCCTGGTCCTCCTGGCGCCGCTGCTGGCGGCGATCTCGGTCCTGATCCTCGCAGACAGCGGCCGCCCCGTCCTCTTCCGCCAGAGCCGCGGGGGCAGGGGGGGACGCCCCTTCTCGCTGTTTAAGTTCCGCACCATGGTGCCCGACGCCGAGGAGCGCCTGGCCGAGCTGGTCGACCTCTCCACTCTCGATGAGCCCGCTTTTAAGATCCCTGACGACCCGCGGGTGACCCGGGTCGGGCGGATGCTGCGGCGCTGGAGCCTCGACGAGCTGCCCCAGCTCGCAAACGTGCTGCGGGGCGAGATGTCGCTGGTCGGGCCGCGGCCCGAGGAGGAGGCGGTGGTTGCCCTCTATGACGAGCGCCAGCGGGCGCGGCTGATGGTGCGCCCGGGGATCACCGGGCCGATGCAGGTCTACGGGCGCGGCGACCTCACCTTCGAGGAGCGCCTGGCGCTGGAGCGCGACTACCTCGACAACGTCTCGATCACCGGCGACCTGGCGATCCTCCTGCGCACGCCGCTGGCGATGATCCGCGGCGACGGCGCGTACTGAGGACGCTCAGAACGGCAGCGAGCCGGCGGCCTCCGAGAGTCGCGGAGCCGAGACGTCCCGCTCGGAGAGCAGCGGCTCCGCCCCTTCCAGCGGCCACTCGATCCCGACCTCCGGGTCGTCCCAGGCGATGCCCGACTCGGTGGCCGGGTCATACACGCTGGAGAGCAGGTAGGAGACATCCACCAGGTCGCTGAGGACGCAGAAGCCGTGACCGAATCCGACCGGGACGTAGAGCTGGCGGTGGGAGCTGTCGTCGAGGACATAGCCCTCCCACTCCCCGAACGTCTCGGAGTCGCGCCGCAGGTCCACGGCGACGTCGAAGATCCGGCCCCTGACGCAGCGCACCAGCTTGGCCTGGCCGGGACTGGTCTGGAAGTGGATTCCCCGCAGGGTGCCGCGGGAGGAGCGGGAGTGGTTGTGCTGGACGAAGGGGAGGTCGATTCCCGCCTCGGCCCAGGAGTCCGCCCGGTAGGTCTCGACGAGGAAGCCGCGGGGGTCGCCATGGGCCTCCGGCTCGAGCAGCACCAGGCCGTCGAGCCTCGTCTCGAGCACGCGCGGCATCAGCCCAGGGCCTTGCCGTACTGGCGCAGGTAGTACTCGCGGTACTCGCCCGAGCGCAGCGGCCCCCACCATTCCTCGTTGTCGCGGTACCAGCCCACGGTCCGCTCGATTCCCTCGTCGAAGGAGACCGCCGCCCTCCAGCCGAGGCCCTCGAGCTTGTCGGAGGCGAGCGAGTAGCGGCGGTCGTGGCCGGGCCGGTCGCGGACGTACTCGATCAGCGAGCGCTCAGCCCCGGCGAGGGAGATGATCCGCTCGACCACGTCGAGGTTGGGAAGCTCGTCGGGGCCGCCGACGTTGTAGGCCTCCCCCGCCTCCCCCTGCTCGAGCACGATGCTGATGGCCGAGGCGAAGTCCTCGACGAAGAGCCAGTTGCGAACCTGCCCGCCGTCGCCGTAGACGGGGATCGGGTCGCCGTGAAGGGCGTTGAGGACGACCAGCGGGATCAGTTTCTCCGGGTGCTGGCGGGGCCCGTAGTTGTTCGAGGCGCGGACGATCAGCGAGTCGGCGTCGAAGGTGTGCTGGAAGGCGGAGACGATCAGGTCCCCGCCGGCCTTCGAGGCGGAGTAGGGCGAGGAGGGATCCAGCGGCGAGGTCTCGGTGAAAGATCCCTCCTCGATCGAGCCGTAAACCTCGTCGGTCGAGATCTGCAGGTGCCTGATCCCGAGATCGCGGGCGGCCTCGAGCAGGACGTAGGTCCCGTAGACGTCGGTGGTGATGAACTCGCCCGGGTTCTCGATCGAGCGGTCCACGTGCGACTCGGCCGCGAAGTTGACGATCGCGTCGCACCCCTCCACGGCGGCGCGGACCGAGTCGCGGTCGCAGATGTCGCCCTCGACGAATTCGAAGCGCCTCTCGGGCAGACCCTGGAGGTTCTCGCGGCGGCCCGCGTATGTGAGCTTGTCCAGCACCCGCACGGAGTCCCCCGGGTGCTCTGCCAGGCGGCAGTGGACGAAGTTCGAGCCGATGAACCCGGCCCCGCCCGAGACCAGCAGCTTCACGCCCTGGGCTCCGCTGCGCTCTCCGCCGAGCGCTGGGCCAGGTAGCCGGCCAGACCGTCCCTCCATGAGGGCAGCAGGATCGCGTGCTCGCGCTGGCTCGCCAGGGCGGAGAGTGGCGGCCGAGGGGCCGGGCGGCCCAGCATCTCGGTGGTCCCGGAGAGCACATTGCACTCGACCTTGGCCTGGTCGAAGATCTCCCGGGCGAAGTCGTACCAGGAGCATGATCCCTCGGCCGCCATGTGGTGGATCCCGAAGGCGGAGCCCTCGATCAGCCGCACGATGCCGTAGGCGAGGTGCCAGGTGTAGGTGGGCGAGCCAACCTGGTCACGCACCACCAGGACCTCGCCGTGATCCGACGCGAGGCGCAGCATCGTCTCGACGAAGTTCGGCCCGTAGATGCCGAAGAGCCAGGAGGAGCGCACGACGAAGCTCTGCTCGTTGGCCGCCGCGGTGGCCTCCTCTCCCGCCAGCTTGGTGCGACCGTAGGCGGACAGAGGGGCCGGCTGGTCGGTCTCGACATAGGGGGAGCCCTTCTCGCCGTCGAAGACGTAGTCGCTCGACACGTAGACGAGCTTGGCGCCGGCGCCCGCCGCGGCACCGGCCACGCTCCCCGCCGCGGTCCCGTTGACGGCCATCGCCGCGGGCTCGGAGTCCTCGGCCCCGTCAACGTCGGTCCAGGCAGCGCAGTTGATGACGACGTCGGGCCGCTCCGCCTCGATCTTGCGGGCGACGGTGTCCGCGTCGGTCACGTCGAGCTCCATGTGGCCGAAGCCGATCACCTCGTGACCGGCGTTGGCCGCCGCCAGAACGACGTCGTGGCCGAGCATCCCGCCCGCCCCCGTGACGAGAACCTTCATCGCCGGTCCCGTCCAGCGCAGTCTCCGGCGGGCCCGCTCACACGATCTCTATCTCGGAGTGGTCTCCGACGAGCATCCGCAGCGTCTTCGGCAGCGCCCAGCTTCGGCGCGTCAGACGCACGTCACGGCCGATCAGACTGGCCTCCATCCTCGTCCCCAGATCCTCGATCACCGAGCCGGAGAGGATTATCGAGTGCTCGACCTCCGAGCGCTTGATGGTGACGTTGTCCCCGACCGAGGTGTAGGGACCGACATAGGCCTCCTCGATCCGGGCGTCCGGCCCGATCACGGCGGGCCCGCGGATCACCGACCCGGCGACCGAGGCGCCGGCCTCGAGGATCACCCGCCCCTCGATCTTGCAGTTCTCGATCTCCCCGTCGAGCCTGTGCTCGATCTCCTCCAGCACCAGCTGGTTCGCCTCGAGCATGTCCTCGAGCCTGCCGGTGTCCTTCCACCAGCCCTTGACGACCTCGGATTGCACCCGGCGGCCGTCCTCGATCAGGCTCTGGATCGCCTCGGTGATCTCGTACTCGCCGCGCCAGGACGGGGAGAGGCCGCGGGCGGCGTCGAAGATGGAGGGCCCGAACAGGTAGACACCGACCAGCGCGAGGTCGGAGGGCGGGTCCTTGGGCTTCTCGATCAGGCGCACGATCCGCTCTCCGTCGAGCTCGGCGACGCCGTAGGAGCTCGGGTCGGACACCCGCGTCAGCAGGATCAGGGCGTCGGGCTCGTTCTGGCGGAAGCTGCTCACCAGCCCCTTGATCCCGTCGCGCAGCAGGTTGTCGCCGAGATACATGACGAAGGCCGAGTCCCCGAGGAACTCCTCGGCGGTGAGCACCGCGTGGGCGAGCCCCAGCGGCTCCTCCTGGAGGATGTAGGTGATCTCGGCCCCGAACGAGGCGCCGTCCCCGACCACCTCGCGGATCTCCTCCCCGGTCTGGGGGGCTATGACGATGCCGATCTGGCTCACCCCCGCCTCCACCAGAGCCTCGATCCCGTAGAACAGCACCGGCTTGTTGGCAACCGGGACCAGTTGCTTGGCGGAGGTGTGGGTGATCGGCCGCAACCGGGTTCCGGCGCCGCCCGAGAGGATCAGGCCTTTCAGGGGGTCCATGCGCTGCGCAAGGCTAGCGTTCCCGGTGGCACGAGCGATTCCCGGAGAATCCTGCATGATGGGTCCCGCAAGATCCGCAAGCTGCGGCGTCCCGTACCCTGGTCCGCGGGCGGCCTGTCGCGCGTGCCACGACCTCAGCGCCGCGGCGTGATGGATCCGACTATCTACATCCCCCACTGGACCGGAGCCGGGCTGCTGCGGCGGACGATCGCCAGCCTCGAGGCCCAGACCACCCCCTGCCGGGTCGTCGTCGTCGACAACGCCTCGGCCGACGGGTCGTTGAAGGTGCTGGAGCAGGACTTCCCCTGGGTCGAGGTGGTCTACATGGAGCGCAACCGGGGCTTCGGCGTGGCCCTGAACAAGGCGACCATGGAGATCGCCGGCGACCCGCTCCTCTTCCTCAACGACGACGTCGAGTGCGAGCCTGGCTTCGTCGAGGCGATGCTGGCCCGCTGCGACGGGGTGGAGATGGTCGCCGGCGTCCTCCTCCAGGACGAGAACCCGGGGCTGATCGACTCTGCCGGGGTGACCGCAGACGCGAGGACCCTGATGGCCTTCGATTACCTGCAGGGAGAGCCGGTCGAGGTGGCCGAGACCGCACCCCCACCGTTCGGGCCCACGGGCGGCGCCGCGCTCTACAGGCGCGCCGCCTTCGAGAAGATCGGCGGCTTTGACGAGAGGATCTTCCTCTACTACGAGGACCTCGACCTTGCGCTGCGGCTGCATGCCGAGGGCGCGCGGTGCGCACTTGCCAGCGACGCCCGGGGCCGGCACGTCGGCTCCGCCACCCTCGGGCAGCACTCCGGTGAGAAGTACGTCCACACCGGCTGGAGCCGGGCATACATGCTGCGCCGCTACGGGATCATGCGCAAGCCGGCCAACGCCGTCCGGGCGATCGCTTCGGAGGCCGGGGTCTGCGCCGGGCAGCTGGCCCTCGACCACACCGCCAAGGGCGTCGTCGGCCGCGCAAGAGGCTGGCACGCCGCCGCGGGACTGGGACGCCGCGAGCTTCCGGCCAACGGCCTGATCAACCTTTCGCTGATCGACCGCCTTTCCCGCCGCGCCCGCGGCCGGGTCTGGAAGCGCAAGCGCCAACCACCGGGGTCGAAGCCGGACTCCGCCCCCACCAGGCAGGGCTAGCTGCGACCGGCCCGCTGGCCGGCGGAGACAGTGGCAGGCGCGGGCGAGCTCATCCCCTGCCCATTGCCCCGGGTCGCCACCGGCCGGCCGTCACCCGGGGCGTCGTCAGGGCGTCGCGAAGCACCAGCGGCGCGCGGGCGAGGTCGTGCGCTGCCCATCGCCCCTGGGTCGCTCACCGCTCGGCCGACACCCGGGGCGCTCGTCAGGGCGTGGTTGAGGGCCAACCCTTCCCTGGGCCCAGCCGACGCCGAGCCACGCCCTGGCCCGATCCGGCCTGCCGGTCCCTCGCAGCCGGCGCCGCTCGCGAAGCAGCACAGGAAGGCGCCGCAGCGTCTCCAGCTTCCCGGCGAGCGCCGCCCCAAGCCGCCGCTGGGCGAGCGCCCGGACCAGCGAACCGACCTCGACGGCCGCTATCCGGGGGATCGACCGCATCGGCATGAACTTGATCTGGGTGGCGAGGCGGTTGCGCGCCACCAGCCGTGAGTTCTCGGCGCCGGGGCGCTTGAACCCGGCGCGCCAGGCAGCGTTGCCGATGTGCCAGACGAACGCATCCGGCATCAGCTGGAAGTGCCAGCCGGCGATGCGCGCCCGAACGTTGAGGTCAACGTCCTCATAGAAGGCGAAGTAGCTCTCGTCGTAGCCGCTCAGCGCCTCGAGCAGCTCGCGCCGGAAGAGGCAGGCCGCGCCGCAGACACCGAAGATCTCGCGGCGCTCGATCAGGGTGGCGCTGCGGGGTCGCCCGGCCCCGTCCTCACGCGCCCTGCCGTCGCGGGTCAGCGACTGGCCGTGGCTGTAGACGACGGTGTCTGGAGCCGCCGGATCCTGGCGCACCCCGCCGCGCTGAAGCTGGAGGATCAGCGGCTGCACACCGCCGAGCGAGGCGTCGGCCTCCAACGCCGAGGCGAGCCGGCGCAGACAATCTGGCTCGAGCACTGTGTCCTCGTTCAGCACCATCACCATCGGCGTCTGGGTGCGGGCGACCCCGAGGTTCACCGCCGCGGCGAAGCCATGGTTGCGCGGCAGCGACAGATGGGAGACGCCGGACTCCCGAAGGAACTCGCCGGTGCCGTCCTCGGATCCGTTGTTGACGACGAAGGGCTCCGCCTCCACGCCCTGCTGGGCGGCCAGCGAGCCCAGGCACTCGCGCAGGTCCCCGAGGCAATTCCAACTCGGGATGACCACCGATATCCGCGGCAGGTCACCCATACCGGACCTCACCGATGCGGAGAGCCTGGAGCGAGGGAGGCTACCCCGCGTAGGGCGGAGGGTCGAGCGCGTCGCCCTGCTGGCGCTTGTGGCGGGAGCGCAGGATCACGACCGCGGCCGAGATCGCCGCGAGGACCGCGATCGCGATCAGCACGATGCTCAGCGGCGAGGAGCCGCCGTCCTTCGAGGAGGTCTCATAGCTGGCGTTGGCGGGTTTGGCGAGGCCGAGCGAGTCGCTGCCGGCCGCGGCGCCGGTCGCGCCGGCGCCGGCCGCGGCGCCGCCCGAGGCGGCCGATGCGCCAGAATCAGCGCCGGTGGAGGAGGAGCCCGAAGACCCCGAGCCTCCCTGCCCCCCGGAGCCAGTGCCCCCACCAGAGGATCCGCCCGAAGAGCCAGAGCCATTGTCCTGCCCCCCCGAGCCGGAGTTCGAGTTGTCACCCGAGCCGTTTTTCTGCTTCTTTTTCCCGGTCGCGGTC
The DNA here is from genome assembly GCA_963840235.1 of uncultured Actinomycetes bacterium. Classification (GTDB taxonomy): domain Bacteria; phylum Actinomycetota; class Thermoleophilia; order Solirubrobacterales; family 70-9; genus JBBRHQ01. The sequence continues at coordinate 22,216 of CAWIYC010000001.1, read as the reverse complement.
GGCAGGGCGTCCTTGTACTGGACACCGGCCGAGTCGGCTTGAGCAAATGACGGAAGCGCAAATGCCAGCACTACAGTCGCCGAGAGAAGGACAGCAGCCCGCCGGGCAGGCGCAAGCGGATGGCTCTGGTTCCCCTGCATGGCGGGAAAGGTTAGCGGAGATCGGAGCCCTGGTAGCGCCGGTGGCGCTGCTCTTGGCGATCGCGCTGGGAGGAGTGAGCGAAGGGGGCTTCGACCTTCAGACCCGCCACATCGCGGGGCTTTGCGTGTGGCTCGTGGCGGTCGGGCTGCTGGTCTTCGGGGCGGCCGGGCGCACAAGGGTCCCGGGCCCTCTCTATCTGGCGGGCGGTCTTCTCTTCTCGCTGGCATTGCTGAGCGCTGCCTCCTCGCTTTGGTCGGGCTCGACGGAGCGAAGCGTTACCGAGGCCGACCGCATCCTGGTCTACCTCGGAATCCTCATTGCCGCCTTCCTGATCACTCAAACCCGCGGGCGGCGCCAACGTTTCGCCGAGGGCCTGGCGATCGCCCTGGCGACGATCGCCGTGCTGGGGGTTGCCAGCCGGCTCCTGCCCGACCTCATGCACATCCGCCAGCCGCCCGAGTGGGGGCAAAGGCTGACCTACCCGCTCGGCTACTGGAACGCCAACGGGACGATGTTCGCGCTGGCGGCGGTCATGCTTCTTTGGCTTTCGCGCCGCGCCGGCGCCACGGCGCTTCGCTTCGCCGCGGTGGCGGTGATCCCGGTGGCGATGGTGGGGCTCTACTTCACCTACTCGCGCGGCGGGGTGCTGGCCCTGGCGGTGGGCGCGATCGCCCTGCTGACCCTCTCGCGCGACCGGCTCTGGCTGGCCGCGACCCTCCTGATCACCGCCGGAGCGGCGGTGCCGGCGGTGCTCGCGGTCCAGGGACGCTCGGCGCTGGAGAACAGCCCCAACAGCTCCGCCGCGACCGAGCAGGGCCACCAGGTGCTGGTGATCCTCGCCGCAGCCATCGCCGCCGCCCTGCTCTGCTTCGCGCTTTTGCGCTGGCTCGAGCACCGCGAGGGGGCGCTGACCGTGGCGGCGCTGCGGCTCTCACGCAACCAGACGCTCTTGGCCGCGATCGCCGTCTTCGCCGTGGCCTTCGTCGCCGTCGCCGCGCTCACCCTCGGCCCCCGCGCCTGGGAGAAGTTCTCCGAGAACGACCTGCAGCTCTCCAAGAACCAGCCCTCCAAGCACTTCACCGACCTGGGGGGCTCGGGGCGGCGCGACTTCTGGCGGGTCGCCTACCGCGACTTCACCGACCGACCGCTGCTGGGCCAGGGGGCGGGCTCTTATGAGTTCACCTGGGAGAAGCAGCGCTCGATCCGCCTGCCGGTGCACGACGCCCACTCGCTCTACCTGGAGGCCTTCGCCGAGCTGGGCTCGCTGGGCGGCCTCCTGCTGCTGGGCCTGTTCGGCTCGGTGGGCGTGATCGGGCTGATGGCCTGGCGGGGAGCCTCGGGCGCCGAGCGCGAGCGCTGCGCCGTGCTCTTGGCGCTGGCGGTCGCCTTCGCGGTCTCCGCCGCCTTTGACTGGTTCTGGGAGCTGGCCGGGCTGGGGGCGGTCTTCTTCTTGGCCGCGGGCGCCCTGCTGAGCTCGCGCTCCGAGCAGCTCGCGGCCGAGGACACCGAGCTGGGGATCCCCGACTCCGGGCGGCGCTACGGGCTGATCGCGCTGGGGCTGGTGGCGGCCTGGGTCTCGGCGGCGGCGCTGATCGCCCCGCTCTTGGTCCAGCGCGAGATCCAGGCCTCCCAGCGGGCCGCCGCCGCGGGTGAGATATCCGACGCGGTCAACCACGCCCAGAACGCCCGCGCGATCGAGCCCTGGGCCGCCTCCCCCTACGTCCAGCTCGGCCTGCTGGCCGAGCTCGGGGGCGACTATGGCGGCGCTAAGGCGCGCTTCAGCGAGGCGATCGAGCGCGAGGACCGCAACTGGCAGCTCTACTTCCTGCGCTCGAGGGTCGAGCACGAGGCGGGCAACGCCGCCGCCGCCCGGGCCGACCTGGCCAAGGTGAGGGATCTGAACCCGCTTGCCCCCCAGCTCGCGGACACCGGGAGCGGGTAGCGCACGGGCGCCCCAGCAGCCACAATCGCCCAGCGCAAGCGCCAAATCGGAAACGTCGTTACGTTGGACGCTAGGAGGAGATGCTCCCCAGGGTGAAACAGGAGGCGAAAACAGCCGGGGGGGTGCCGAGCTCGCCGGTCACCGGAACCGGGGCCAAGGCGCCCGCGCACGAGGCCGCGCCCACGCACGGAGCCGGGCCCGCGGGCCAGGGTCCGGTCATGCCCGAGGGCGCCCCGGCCCCTCCCCCCAACGCCGGCGGCGAGGCAGGGGTGCCGCCGGCACCACGCCGGCGCCGAAGCGCCCGGGCCCTGGGGCTGGGGGCGCCGGGGGCCGAGGGGGCGCGGCGCCGCGGGGCGCTCTTTCGGCGGCTGCTGGCGCTGGGCGACTGGACGGCGCTGATCGCGGCGATCTGCCTGGCCACCGCCGCCACCTCGACCACCGACGTGGCGACCCTGTTCTGGGCGGCGCTCGCCAGCCCGCTCTGGATCCTCGTCTTCAAGCTCCACGGCCTCTATGACAACGACCACCGCCGCATCCGCCACAGCACCCTGGACGAGCTCGGGGCCCTGATCTCGGCCGCCATCCTGGGGACGCTCGTCATCGACGGCGTCCTCGATATCTCCCCGGCGGGCTCGCTCTCGGCCCAGAGCGCGATCGCGCTCGGGGTGGGGGCGTTTCTGGGGTGCCTGCTGTTGCGGGGGGCGCTGCGCTCGAGCTGGAAGTGGCTGGTCGGGCCGGCGACCGCGATCGTCATCGGACCGCCCGGGCGGGCGACGCTGATCGCCCGCCGCGTCACCACCCACCCCGAGACCCACCTGACCCTGATCGGCTACCTCTCGCCCACCGAGGCGCCCGACGCCGGCAAGCTGGCGCGGCTCGGGCGCCCCGACGAGATCTCCCGCATCGCCCGCGCCCACCACGTCGAGCGGGTGATCGTCACCGAGGAGAACATGACCGAGCCGGCCGCCGAGCAGCTGATCGAGGAGTGCAAGGGGGAGGGGCTGGGACTGACCTTCCTGCCGCGCCACTACGGCCTGCTGGGGCCCGGGATCGAGCTCAACCGCCTGGCCGAGCTGCCGGTGCTCGACTTCCGCTTCTCCGACCCCCCGCACTCGACGATGATGCTCAAGCGCGGGCTCGACGTCGCCGTTTCGGCGCTGCTCCTGGTCCTCCTGGCGCCGCTGCTGGCGGCGATCTCGGTCCTGATCCTCGCAGACAGCGGCCGCCCCGTCCTCTTCCGCCAGAGCCGCGGGGGCAGGGGCGGACGCCCCTTCTCGCTGTTTAAGTTCCGCACCATGGTGCCCGACGCCGAGGAGCGCCTGGCCGAGCTGGTCGACCTCTCCACTCTCGATGAGCCCGCTTTTAAGATCCCTGACGACCCGCGGGTGACCCGGGTCGGGCGGATGCTGCGGCGCTGGAGCCTCGACGAGCTGCCCCAGCTCGCAAACGTGCTGCGGGGCGAGATGTCGCTGGTCGGGCCGCGGCCCGAGGAGGAGGCGGTGGTTGCCCTCTATGACGAGCGCCAGCGGGCGCGGCTGATGGTGCGCCCGGGGATCACCGGGCCGATGCAGGTCTACGGGCGCGGCGACCTCACCTTCGAGGAGCGCCTGGCGCTGGAGCGCGACTACCTCGACAACGTCTCGATCACCGGCGACCTGGCGATCCTCCTGCGCACGCCGCTGGCGATGATCCGCGGCGACGGCGCGTACTGAGGACGACGATGGGCTCCCCGGAGTTGGAGGTGGTGATCGTCAGCCATGGGGCAAAGGACCTGCTGCGACGGTGCCTCAGCTCGATCGAGGCCAACCCGCCCTCGGTCAGCCACCGGGTCACCGTGGTTGACAGCGGCAGCCCCGACTCGACGCCCGAGATGGTCGCCGCCGAGTTCCCCGGGGTGCGGCTGGTCCGGCGCTCGAACATCGGCTTCTCCGCCGCCAACAACCTGGTCCTCGAGGAGACCGCGGCGGAGTCGGTGCTCCTGCTCAACCCGGACACCGAGATCACCGCCGGGGCGGTCGACGCCTGCCTGGGCAGGCTCGCGTCCGATCCGCGGATCGGGATGGTCGGCTGCAAGCTGATCACCCCCTCCGGCGAGTTGGACCATGCCTGCAAGCGCTCCTTCCCGACCCCGCTCGGGGCGCTCGCCCACTTCGCCGGCGTCGGGCGGAAGGCCGGGGCCCCGTCCAGCCTCAGCCAGTACCGCGCCACCGACCTCGGAGACGACGAGCCCGGCGAGGTCGACGCCGTCAACGGCGCCTTCATGCTCGTGCGCATGGACGCCGTCCGGGAGGCCGGCAGCCCTGGACGAGGGGTACTGGCTCTACATGGAGGACCTCGACTGGTGCTACCGCTTCTGGCAGCAGGGATGGCGGATCTTCTACGAGCCCGCGGGCACGACGGTGCACGTCAAGGGCGGCAGCAGCACCGGCAGGCGACGGTTCCGGCAGGAGATCGCCTTCCATCGCGGAATGGGCCGCTTCTACCGGAAGTTCTACGCGCCGGATCGCCCGGCCGCCGAGAACGTCCTCGTCTACCTCGGGATCCTGGCCAAGCTGGCCCTCAGCCTGACGATCACGGCGACCCATGACGCCGGCGTCGCGGCGCGAAGCATCTCCAGGCCGGAAGGCGCCCCTCAGGCGGCCGCGTGATGCGACGGCTCTCAGTCCGGTTGAGGGCGCCGATGGCGAGGTTCGTGGCCGGCACCGCGGCGCGCAAGCGGGCGCTTCTGGCCCTGGCCTCCGTACCCCTGGCCGCCGCCTTCGTCGCCGGGGTCGCGATCGGGGTCGGCTCCGAGTCGGCCGGCTGGGGCGTGCCCGCGATCCTGCTCTCGATCCCCGTGGCCGCTGCCGGCGCCTTGGCCGCGGGGAAGATGCTGTTCGGCGCCGCGCAGTCCGTGCGGCGGGTGCAGGGCGCGTTCTGGCTCGTCGACAAGCTGGAGCCACTCAACCTCGCGCTCGACGAAGGCGCCCCGAGGCGCGTCAACATAGTCCATCCGGCGATCGACCTGAAGCACTTCTTCGGCGGTTTCATCGCCGTCTTCAACCTCGCCCGGAGGCTGGCCGAGCGCGGGCACAGCGTGCGCCTGATCGCGCTGGAGGGCCCCGAGCTCCCCGCCGACTGGCGGGAGCAGCTGTCGCGCTACGAGGGGATCGGCAGCTGGATCGACGCGCTCGAGGTCGCCTTCGCCGCCGATCGCAGCCGCCCCCTGGAGGTCAACCCCGCCGACACCCTGATCGCGACTCACTGGACCGCCGCCCACGTCGCCGCGGCGGCGCTGCCCGAGCTTCGCTGCCGGCGGTTCCTCTACCTGATCCAGGAGTACGAGCCGTTCATCTTCCCGATGGGAAGCGCCGCCGCGCTCTGCCGCCGCAGCTACGAGCTGCCGCACACGGGCCTCTTCTCCACCGACCTGCTGCGGGAGTGGTTCGCGGCCCACCGGGTCGGCGTCTACTCGGCGGGGTCGGAGGCCGGCGACGCGGCGTCGGCCAGCTTCGACAACGCGATCACGCCGGTCGGCCCGGTCAGCGGCGATGCCCTCCGCCGGACGGGGCCGAGGCGGCTGCTGTTCTACGCGCGGCCGGAGGAGCACGCGGCCAGGAACCTCTACGAGATCGGCGCCATGGCATTGGACCGCGCCCTTGCAGAGGGCCGATTCTCCGGCTGGGACCTGGTCGGGATCGGCACGGTCGAGGCCCGCGACAGCGAGTTGATCCTGCCCCGCTCGGGGAGGTCGCTGCGGCTCGCCCCCCGCACCTCGCAGGCGGAGTATGCGGAGCTGCTGCGCTCCGCGGACGCCGGACTCAGCCTCATGTACACCCCCCACCCGAGTCTCCCGCCGATCGAGATGGCGGCCGCCGGCATGCCCACCGTCACCAACACCTTCGAGAACAAGGACGCGGCGGCGCTGGCGAGGATCTCCTCCAACCTGATCGCGACCGAGCCCACCGTCGAGGCGGTCAGCGCAGCCCTGGCGGAGGCGGAGGAGCGATCCGAGCGACTGGACGAGCGGGCGGCGGGCTCGCGGGTCAACTGGCCGTCTGATTGGGCCGACTCGCTGGACGACGTCGCCATGGCCGAGGTCGAGCGTCTGCTCGCCTTCGACGGGTGAATCCACGCCATACGATGTCGGCGATGACGGCGATCGCACCTTCACCGGCGCTCGAGGTCGCGGGAATGGCCCCGGCCGGCTTCTCCGCGGCGGGAGTGCGCCGGCTCGACCTCGACCGGCACCTGGGCGCCGGCTCCGACGCTGGAACGGCGCCGTCGCCACCGCTCGAGTTTGCCGACGGCGAGTTCGACCTGATCTTCTCGCTCTCGGCCTTCTCCCGGCTGCGGGCAGAGTGGCCGAAGTGGCTGGCGGAGGTGCACCGGCTCCTCGGCGAGGGGGGTCTGCTGATCTTCGCCGTGCCCGTCGCCGGGGGGGACGGAGCATCCCCTCCCCCGGGGCACCGCGACTGGGTCGCGCTGCAAAGGCGCCCGGCCGGCGCCGGCGCGCCCCGCCGGAAGGAGGACCCCGAAGACGGCGGGCTGGCGGCGCTGTTCGGTCGGCTCGACTCCGAGGGAGGTCGGGCCCTGGACGACCTCCGGGAGAGCTTCGACCGCGAACTTGCGCGCAAGGCCTTCCGGATCGCCGAGCTGGAGCTGGAGCCGGACTCGTCACCGGGCTCGTGGGCGATCAGCGAGCGGGTGGCGGCGCGGTACGAGGCAACCCTGAGCTGGCGGGTGACCCGTCCGCTGCGGGCCGCGAAGCGGCTCATCGGTCGCCGGTGAGGCGTTCCCGCCGAGGGGCCGGGGAAGAGCGGGTGCTCGAGGCGCAGCTGGCCTCGCTCGAAACGCGGCCGCTGGTCTCGGTGGTGATGCCGACCTACAACACCGATCCCCGGCTGCTCGAGGAGGCGATCGGCTCGGTGATCTCGCAGGCCTATCCGGAGTGGGAGCTGTGCATCGCCGACGACGGGTCCACCGGGGGGGCCGTCCGCAGCACGATCGAGCGCCACGCCGGGGCCGAGGAGCGGGTCAAGGCAATTTACCTGGAACGCAACTCCGGAATCTCGGTGGCGACCAACAGCGCACTCGCGACCTGCGAGGGAGAGCTGGTCGCCTTTCTGGACCACGACGATCTGCTCGCCCCGGGGGCCTTGCTGGGGGTGGTGCGCGAGCTCGTTCGCCATCCGCAGACCGACGTCCTCTACAGCGACGAGGACAAGCTCGGGGCCGACGGGCGTCGGCGCGATCCCTTCTTCAAGCCCGACTTCTCGCCCCTGTACGCCCTTGGGGCGATGTACATCGGCCACCTGCTGACGGTGCGCCGCAGCCTGGCCGAGGAGGCCGGCGGGATGGATCCCACCTTCGACTCGATCCAGGACTACGAGTTCCTCTTGAGGCTCTCGGAGCGCACCGACCGCATCCGCCACATACCGGAGATCCTCTACCACTGGCGCGCGGTCCCCGGCAGCATCGCCGCCGGGGAGGATCAGAAGCAGGGCATCTCCGAGCTGCAGGCGGAGGCCGTCAACGCACACCTCGCCCGACGCGGCATCGCCGCCCGAGCCCGGCCCCACACCTCGATCCCCCACCGCACCCGGATCGTGCCCGAACCCGCCCGCCCCGCCGAGGCCAGCGTCGTCATCGCCGCCGACGGTCACGAGACCCGGCTCGGGCGTTGCCTGGATTCGGTACTGGCAGCCACGGACCCGGACCGCGTGGAGGTACTTGCCGTCGTCCCTCCCGGCCACCCGGCCCTTCCCGGGCGCGTGCGCCGGGTGGAGCGCCGGCCGGGGGCTCTGCACAGGGCGGCGGCCAACAACCTCGGGGCCGACCAGGCGGCGGCCGGGCTGCTGGTCTTTCTCTCCGACGCGATCGAGGTGCCCGACGGCGGCTGGATCGATCGGCTCGCCATGCTCGCCGCCACGCCCGGAGCCGGGCCGGTGGGGCCGCTGCTGGCGCGACCGGACGGGACCGTCGAGCAGGCGGGGCTGGTGCTTGGTCTCGCCGACCCGGCCAGCTCCGCTCTCGCCGGGATCGCCGCCGACGGCGACGGCTACTACGGGAACCTCTGCTGCGACCGGGAGGTCTCCGCCGTCAGCGCCGAGTGCATGCTGGTGGATCGCCGCCTGTTCGCCGAGCTGGGCGGTTTCCGCGAGGCCTACCGGACCCGATTCGAGGACTTCGACCTCTGCTGCCGCTCGCTCGAGATCGGCCGGACTCCGGTCTACGCCGCTGCGCCGACCGTCGTCTGCCACGAGACCGCCGCCACCAGGAGGGCCGCCTTCGACGTCGTCGACCGGGCGCTCTTCGTCGACTGCTTCTACGAGCGCCTGCGGGGTGGCGACCCGTATTACAACCCGAATCTCGACAGGCGCCGGGCGAGCTTCGAGCCGGTTCCGGCGGGCGGCCGGGGATGAGACTTCTGATCATCCACTACGGCCTGTTCGACTCCAACAGCGGCATCCAGGCCTTTCATTTCGGCAACCTGCTGAGCGACCTCGGCTGGGAGGTGACCCTCGCCTGCGAGGGCGGGACCGACCGGCTCGAGCGGGTCGGCGAGCCCCGCTTCGAGTGCATCGGTCGCGCCGGGCTGCCGTCGAAGCTGGAGCAGTGGCGGCGGGACCCCGGGGAGTCCCTGATCTGCGCCTGGACGCCGCGCGAGAACGTCCGCCGGGAGACGGCCAGGTTCACCAGCGAGCTCGGCATCCCCTACGTCGTCCACCTCGAGGACAACGAGGAGCACCTGCTCAGCGCCGCGTTGCAGATGCCGATCGAGGAGCTGCTGGCGCTGCCGGCCTCGGTCCAGGACGAGCTGGTGCCGGCGGACCTCGTTCATCCCTCGCGCTATCCCGAGTTCCTCCGCGAAGCCGCCGGGATCACCGTGATCACCGAGGAGCTGAACGAATTCAACTCCGCCCACCGGCCGCACCACCTCGCCCGCCCGGGGGTGGACACCGACCGCTTCGGCCCCGGCCTCGAGCCCGCCCTCGGGCGCGACCTCCTCGGCCTCGCCCCCGACGACTTCGTCCTCGTCTACCACGGCACCACTCACTACGCCAACCAGCACGAGATGCTCAGCCTCTACCTGGCGGTGAAGCTGCTGCAGCGCGAGGGCCTGGCGGTGAAGCTGGTGCAGGTCGGCAGCACGGTTCGCGGCGGCCTGGACCCGCGCTCGGCCAGGGCGGTGGCTGACAGCGTGGTCGAGGTCGGCGTCGTCCCCTGGAAGGAGGTGCCCGGGTACCTCGCCCTCGCCGACGGCTTCGTCCAGCCCGGTGCTCCCGACGTCTTCAACCGCTACCGGCTTCCCTCCAAGGTGCCGGAATTCCTCGCCATGGGGCGGCCGGTGATCCTGCCCCGCTGCAACGTGGGCAACGACCTAACCGACGGGGAGAATGCGATCCTGCTCGAGGTGGGAACGGCTCTTGAGATAGCCGAGCGCCTGCGGCAGCTGATCGCCGACCCGGCGCTGGCGGCGCGCCTTGGCCGCGGCGGGCGCGAGTTCGCCTGCGCCAACCTCAACTGGGAGCGCAACGCAGCCGGGCTCTCGGACTTCTACCGTGGGCTGCTCGTCCCGCGCGCCGGCGGAGAGGAGGTCGCGGACCATGGCGGAATCGCAGGCTGAGGGCGGCGGGGCCCCGCCCCTCGTCCCCGGCAGCCGCCTCTGGGAGATCGCCGAGCGCTACCGGGGCCGGTTCCCGCTGGCGCCGATCTCCTACGGCACCGCCCGCGACTTCGCCGACAGCGCCGACCACCTCCCCGGGCTGGTGAGCGCCAGCGGGGACATGAAGGACCTCCAGCGCTGCTGGATGCTGAAGGCCGTCCTCGGAAACGTCGAGCCCGGCGGGCGGATCCTCGAGATCGGGGCGGGTGAGCCCCTGCTGGCGGGGCTGCTCTCGCACCTCTCCTACGAGGTCACCGTCGTCGACCCCTACGACGGCAGCGACAACGGCCCCCGGAGCTACGAGGAGTTCCGCCGGCTCTACCCCGACCTGGAGTTCGTGCGCGACCGCTTCCCCCCGAGGCGCCGATTGAGCCCGGGTTCGCCGCGATCTACTCGGTCTCCGTGCTCGAGCACCTGCCGCTCCCATCCGTGGACCGGGTGATGGGAGCGATCGACGAGTTGCTCGACCCCGGTGCCGGCTGCTCGGTCCACGCCGTCGATCACGTCTTCGCCGGGTGGGGGGCCGAAGCCCACCTCGAGCGCCTCGAGCGGATCGTCTCCGGGTCGGGCCTGCCCCTGCCCCTGCTGGGCGAGGCGATCGCCGGCCTCGAGTCCGACCCCGACACCTACCTGGTCTCGGCCGAGGCCCACAACCGCTGGCGCGGCGACCTCCCGTACGACGAGTACCCGATGCGGCGGATCGCCTCGGTGCAGCTGTTCAAGCGCGCCTGACCGCGGCGGCCCCCTCAGAGCGCCTCGGCGACCCTGGGCGACTCCCGTTTGAAGATCCAAACAGCCAGGGCGCAGAGAGCGAAGAAGATCGTTATCGCCGGCACCAGCCGTGACCAGCCCCCGGCCGCGGCGACGGCCCCTGGAGCATCGGGATCGATGATCCACTTCCGCGCCTGCACGAAGATCGGCGCCAGCGGGTTGAACAGCTCGATCGTGCGCAGGCCCTTGGGGACGACCTCGATCGGGTAGAGGATCGGCGTCCCGTAGAACAGCACCGTCACCGCGACCGACCAGATGATGGCGACGTCCCTGAAGCGGACGTACAGCGCTGAGAGCAACATCGAGAGGGCGACCGTCAGCAGCAGGAGCGGCGCCAGCAGCACCGGCAGCAGCAGCCAGGTCCAGAGCGGATCCACCCCGTAGATGAAGATGAAGGCGAAGACCGCGATCAGGTTCAGCCCCAGGTTGAAGAGGCTGGTGAGGACGATCGAGAGCGGGATCACCAGCCGCGGGAACTGAGTCTTGCGCACGATCCCCTCGTTGCCGACGATCGAGGTGACGGCGCCGCCGGTCGCCTCTTGAACAAGTGTGAAGAGGACGATGTTGAGCAGCAGCAGCACCGGGTAGTCGGGAACTCCGCTGCCGAGGCGAAAGACCTTGGTGAAGACGAGCAGGAGGACGCCGAACAACAGCAGAGGCCGCACCAGCGACCAGAAGTAACCGAGCACGGTGCCGAAATAGGCCTTGCGGAACTCGTTCTGGGCGATCAGCCAGAGCAAGCTCCAGGAATCGCCTCCGCCCGCCGCCGATCGCCGAGGGCCCGTGGATCTCCTTCAGCTCGGGCTCGGCCGGGACGGTGCTCACCGCTCCTCCGGGGCCTCGGTCACGATCTCGGCCTCGAGCTGATGGTCGAGGTCCACCAGCCCGGCCACGTCTCGCCGCCCGTAGACGACGAAGTCGAGCGCATGCGGTACGTGCATGGCAACGTCCGACGGCGTAGTTGTTGCGCCCGACCCAGCAGCCGATGTCGTATCGGCCGCTGGCGAGGCGGTTGGAAACGGTGCCGGTCGACCTGCGCCCGCTCGCCCGCCGCTCAGCTTCTCCAGCAGGGGCCGGGGTCCCCCGGACTCTCGCTCGAGCGCGAAGACATCGACCCCATTGGCGTCGGCAAAGCTGAAGCCAACGGTCGGCGCCACTATCTCCCGCCGCGCCTCGATGATCGCGTTGAAGCCTGATCGTCGCGCCCTGCTCGACGTTGAGGATCCTCGAGCCGTCCTCGCCCTTCCAGCCAGACGTCGGCCAGGCGAACCTCCGATGCCGCGGCCGTCTCCTCCCTGGTGCGGACGCGCTCGATCCCGTGCTCGTCCGCCGCCCCCTCGAAGTTGAGGCTGCAGGTAGCGCCTGCCGACCTCGTGCGGGTCCCCGATCGACTCGATCCGGCCGTCGTTGAGAAGGAGCGCCCGATGGCAATACTTGTCAACGGAGCGCATGTCATGGGTCACCAGGATCACCGTTCGCCCCGAGTCGCGCATCTGCTTGAACACGTCGGCGCACTTCTGCTGGAAAGCCGCGTCTCCCACCGCCAGGACCTCGTCGATCAGGAGGATGTCGGTGTCGGCCTGGAGCATGATCGAGAAGGCGAGCCGAACCAGCATTCCCGAGGAGTAGTTCTTCAGCTTCATGTCGACGAACTCCTCCAGCTCGGCGAACTCGAGGACGGTGCCGATCCGTGCCTGTGCCTGGCCCCGCGTCAGGCCCATCATCACCCCGTTGAGGACGATGTTCTCCTCCGCCGTCAGCTCGGTGTTGAAGCCGACTCCGAGCTCGATGAAGGGCGCCAGAGTGCCCGCCATCCTCACCCGGCCACTGTCCGCCTGGTAGATGCTCGCCAGGACCTTCAGCAGGGTGCTCTTGCCGGAGCCGTTTCGGCCGACGATGCCGAAGAACTCTCCCCTGCAGGACATCGAAGGAGACGTCGCGCAGCGCGTGCAGCTCGTGGACCTCCGGGCGGGCGAACGGGTGCACGACCCGCTCCTTGATCGTGTCGATGCGGTGGCCCGGGAGGCTGAAGGTCTTGGCCACGCCGCGGACCTCGATCGCCACCGGCGCCGGGGAATCTCCCGGGCCCGGCGGCGCCTTGGTACCCGACCCGGCCCGGGGGCCGCCTTCCAACGGACTGGACTCCGAGACCGCGCTCATCGGACGGGAAGTATGGCGTCAGTCATCCTCGGGGCGGTGGGCCGCGCCCGGCTGGTAGCCCTCCGGCAGGGCTGCGTCCTGACTGACGCCCGGCCAGGGACGGTCCCGCCCCAGCGCCAGCAGCCCCAGCGCGTGCCTCCAGGCGATGCCCGTCGCCAGCCTGCGCTCGGCGCCGAGGGTCTCGCTTCGCCCGCTCAGCGACCTCAGCGAGCGCCCGAGCAGCCAGGAGGCGGCCAGCGGCGAGCGCTCGGCCCGAAGGTAGCGCTCGAGGGTGCGCCGCTTGGCCGGGCTGAGGCGGTCGTCGCATCGCAGCAGGAGCACGGTTGCCATCAGCGTCAGCCGGCAGCACTCGAGGAAGTAGGTCGAGCGCCAGCCGACCATCGGCCGCCGGCCGCGGCGAAGCCGGTGAAGCCACGCCATCCGGGCACTCGCCGGCGCGTTGGCGCGGGCGTGGCCCAGGGCCGCGTCGCCGTGCTGGACGTAGTCGTAGAGGGGCCGGTCCACGTAGGCGAGACTCCCGGTCGCCAGCGCCACCAGGCCAAGCCAGTGGTCGTGGTAGGGATACCCCGGCGCCGGGGGAAAGGGCAGCGCGTAGGAGAGCAGCTCGCGCCGGAAGATGGAGGCTGCGCCGGTGACGGTATTGGCGATCAGCAGCGACGCGAGGTTGGTGTGGTTGTTGCGACGGGTCGTCCAGTAGGTGTCGGCGAGCACCTCGCCGTCGGGGCTGACCAGCCGCTGGTCGCTGTAGGCGAGCTGGGAGTGGCCGATCGCCCCCCGTAGCACCGCCAGCTTCTCCGGGAACCAGCGGTCGTCCTGGTCGGCGAGGGCAACCAGGGCGGCCTCCGACGGCGCCAGGCGCAGGGCCCGCTCGAAGTTCCGGTAGAAGCCGAGCCGGCGCTCCGACGGCGACAGGCTGAAGCGGGGGTCGTCGCCGAGCTCGACCCTGATCCGGGCCAGGCTCGCGGGCTCCGAGCAATCGTCGCTGACGACGCAGATCCAGTCGCGATCGGTCTGGGCGCGGATCGAGGCGACCTGCGCAGCCAGCAGGTCGGGGTCGGGGTTGTGGGTGGCCATGCAGATAGAGATCAGCTCCGGTCGGGACCCCAGTTGCACCGGGCCGGGCCGTGGATCGGCGGTTTTCGCACTCATGCCCGGGAGCAGCTCGATCGTCCCCAGCCGGGCCCGTGCCACCTCTCCTTCACCCAGCCGGGCCTCGACCGCGACCTCGGCCGCGCCCTCGGGCTCACTCCGGGGAATGGGGACGATCGCCCAGAAGCCGCTGCGGTAGTGGGGGCGGTCCAGCCGCGGCATCCGGGTCGCCGCAGCCCGGGCGTCGCTACCACCGATGAGTACGCGCAGGGCCCTGATCGGCAGACGGCGATGAAAGCAGGACCCCAGCAGGAAGATCGCGTTGCCGCGACCGATCTCGAAGGTGGCCGGAAGGGGCGTATCGACTCGGACCTCGAGGTCCGAGTCGAGAGCGGCGGCCGCAGGTGACCGGCTCAAGCCTTCGCGGCCCAGCGCTCGACGTTGGCGTCGTGCATCTCCTTGAGGATCTCCTCGATCCCGCGCGGCGGCCTCCACCCGGGGTATTCGGCGCGGAACTCGGAGAGGTCGGAGATCCACCACTGATGGTCGCCGATGCGGGCATCGGGACTCGCTTCCCAGCTGAGCTCGCGCCCGCTGATCCGCTCGCAGGCATCGATCGCCTCCAGCATCGAGCAATTGCTGAATCGCCCGCCCCCGATGTTGTAGACGGCGCCGGCCCGGGGAGCGCGGTGGAACTCCATGAAGCAGGCGACCAGGTCGGCGCTGTGGATGTTGTCGCGGACCTGCTTCCCCGAATAGCCGAAGACCGTGTAGGGGGTTCCGGTAACGGTGCATCGCATCAGGTAGGCGAGGAACCCGTGAAGCTCGGCGCCGGCGTGCTGAGGCCCGGTCAGGCAGCCGCCGCGAAAGCAGACCGTCGGCATGCCGAAGTAGCGGCCGTACTCCTGCACGAGGAGGTCTGCCGCAGCCTTGGAGACGCCCAGCAGCGAGTGGGTCGAGGCGTCGATCGACATCGACGTGTCGATCCCCTGGTGGAAGCGGTGCGATTCCGGCAGCTCGTAGCGGGTCTCCAGCTCCTCCAGCGGGAGCCGGTTGGGCGTGTCTCCGTAGACCTTGTTGGTCGAGCAGAAGACGAAGGGCGCGACGGGCGCGTGCGCCCTGGTCGCCTCGAGCAGGTTCAGCGTTCCGGTCGCGTTGACACCGAAATCGGTCAGGGGCTCGCGGGCGGCCCAGTCGTGTGACGGTTGGGCAGCGGTGTGAATCACCAGCTCGACCCTGCCCGGCGCTTCGCGGAAGGCGCGATCGACGCCCTCGGCGTCGCGGATGTCCACCTCCAGGGAAACGAACTCCGAGTAGTCGGCCTCGAGTCCTGCCGTCACCGCAGCGGTCGAGGCCTCGGGGCCGAAGAAACGTGCCCGCATGTCGTTCTCGAGCCCGACCACATCCCAGCCATCCTCGACCAGGCACCTGACCGACTCCGACCCGATCAGGCCTCCCGAGCCGCTGACTATCGCGGTTGCCATGCGGCCAGCATAGGGGGAGGGCGAGCGGCTAGGGTCCGGCGACGCCATCGCAGGAAAGGGCAGCAAACTGACCGTTTCAGATCAGGACCGGGTCGCTCGGGCCGGCCTCCTCGCGGCGATGGCCGCCGGGGCTGCATTGATGATCTGGTTCGGCAGGGGGCTGACCTTCACCGGCGACGAGCTGATCTGGTTCGCCGAAAGTCCTGATCTCCATCTGAGTTCCGCCCTCGAACCGCACGGTGGCCACCTCACCTTCACCTCGCGCATCGTCTACAAGGCCATGCTCGAGGTCTTCGGAGCGGGCTACCTGCCCTTCAGGCTGCTGACCGTCGGGGCGGTCCTGCTCGCGGTCGGCCTCCTCTACGTCTACGCAAAGCGGCGGGTCGGCGCCCTTGCGGCTCTCGCGCCGTGTCTCGTTCTGCTCGTCTTTGGCTCGGACCCCCTGCACTCCCTCAACGGGAACGGCTTCACGGTGGTGGGCGCCCTGGCTTGCGGTATCGGCGCCCTGGTGACCCTCGAACGTGACGACCTCCCCGGCGACCTCTGCGCCTGTGCCCTGCTCTGCCTCGGCGTCGCCACGTACACGGTGGCGATCCCCTTCGCCGTCGCCGCGGGTGTCTACCTCTGCCTCGACTCGAAGCGGCTGACGAGGCTCTGGGTTGCGGCGCTGCCAATCGCCCTATACACGGCATGGTGGCTATGGGCGAGGGACCTGCCGGGGAGCGGCGAGAGCTCGACCACGATCTCCAACGTCCTGCTCATCCCCGCCACCTCCTTCGAGACGCTCTCCGCGACGCTCGGAGCTCTCACCGGCCTCGACTACCCGTTCGGCAATGCGGCCGCCGCGGCAGGCTCCGCGCTGGCCTTGGTCGCGTTCGCCGCGCTTGGCTGGTTGCTGTTACGCGGGGGAGTCCGCGACAGGCTGTGGGCGATTTTGGCAGTGCCGGTCATCTTCTGGAGCCTGATCGCCCTGGTCGTCAACTCGAGCGAGTTCCGGAGCCCGAGCGACCCCCGCTACCTCTTCCCGGGCGCCATCGCCTTCCTGCTGGTCGCCGCCGAAGCGGCTCGTGGCGCCCGTTGGAGCCGCTTCGCTCTGATTTCGCTTTATGCGGTCGCGGCGGTCGGGGCAGCCACAAACGTGGCCCTGCTCAGGGACGGCGGGGCCAATTGGCGCACCTTCTACGCGACACCTTCAAGGGCCGATCTGACCGCCCTCGAAGTTGCCGGGCCGAACGCCGCCCCCGACTACATCCCCGAGGGCAACAGTCTTGGGCTCACCGACGCTTTCACCGAGTTGAGCCAGAAGGGTGAGCCGCCTACGGCGAGCTACCTGGCCGCTGCTCGGCGCTACGGGGGTGTCGGCTTCTCGGCGCAGGAGGTCCCGGGCCAGCCGGAGTCGGTGCGGGCACGCGTCGACCGTGGTCTTGTTGGCGCCATGCAGCCGGCGCTGACTCCGGTAGTTGGCGCCGGCCCGAAGAAGGCGGGGTGCCGAGTGATGCGCTCAACGCCCGGCGCCGGTCTGGCGATCGATCTTCCCCCAGGAGGCGCCACCCTGGAGACCCGGGGCCCAGCGAGACAGCTGGCGCTGCGCCGGTTCGCAACCGCTGCCTCGATCCCACTCGGCACCCTTCTCCCCAACGCGCCGGTTGAGCTCGCCCTCCCGGCTGATGGCGCGTCGAGGCCATGGCAGCTGCTGAGCAGGGCGTCGCCGTTGCGAGTGTGCCCGCTGTGAGGGCCTGGCTCGCCCAATCCGATCAGAAGCGCCTGGCGAGGGCCGCGCTCGGCCTGGCGATGGTCGCGGCGGGGGCGCTGATCCTCTGGTTCGGTCGCGGTGGAACCTTCACCATCGACGAGCTCGTCTGGTTCATGGAGAGCCCTGACCTTGGCCTCGGTGATGCGCTGCAGCCGCACGGCGGGCATCTGACTTTGACCTCACGCCTTATCTACAAGCTCGGCCTGGAGATCTTCGGCGCGACCTACCTCCCGTTCCGCCTGCTGACTGTCGCAGCGATCCTGCTCACGGTCGCCCTCTTCTTCGTCTTCGCGAAGCGCCGGGTCGGCGGCCATCGTGGCGCTCGCCCCGTGCCTGGTTCTCCTCGTCTTCGGCTCGGACTCGCTCCACGTCCTCACCGGCAACGGCTTCACCGTGGTCGGCGCCCTCGGCTGCGGGATCGGCGCCCTGCTGGCGCTGGAGCGCGACGACCGCGGCGGCGACCTCGGCGCCTGCGCCCTGCTCTGCCTCGGGCTCGCGACCTACACGGTCGCGCTCGCCTTCGTCGCCGCGATCGGGGTCTACTCGTGCTGATCGCCGCGAGAGCGCTGGCGGCGACTCTGGGTCGCTGCGATTCCCGCTCGCCCTCTACGGCGCCTGGTGGTTATGGTCCCTCGGCGCGGCGATCAACGGCGGGAACCAGATCGACCTCGCAACATTCTCCGCTTCCCAGCGCCGGGCATTCGAGGCCTTCAGCGCGGTGCTCGGGGCTCTCACAGGACTCGACTACCCGTTCGGCGCGTCTGCCGTTCCGGGTCGGTGCGACCCTTGCCCTGATCGCGATCGCGGCGCTCGGCTGGCGTTTTTCGCGAGGCGGATCCCCGACACGCTGTGGGCGGTCCTGGCCCTGCCGGTCGTGCTCTGGGCGCTGGTCAGCCTCGCGCAAGGTTCCGCGCGCCCGACGACCCCCGCTACCTGTTCCCGGGCGCGATCGCCGTCCTGCTGGTCGCGGCCGAGGCGCCGCGGGGGTCCGCTGGAGCCGCGCTTCAATCGCTGGCGTCCTGTTCTGCGGTGGCCGCAGTCGGCGTCGCAACCAACGTTGGCGTGGCTGCGGGACGAGCGCCGGCCTGCCTACCGTCACCTACATCGCCCTCGCTACGGGCCGAGCTGAGCCGCGCTCGACTCGCCGGGCCAATGCCGATCCGGCCTTCGACCCGCGGACAGCGCCGGCATCGACGCGACGCTCTCGCTTCCCCTTCGCCGAGGTCGACGAGCCAGGGGCGAGCCGCCGACCGGCTGCCTACCTGGAGGCCGCGCGGCACGTACGGCGCGCTCGGGCTTCACGCCGGAGCGACCTCTCGGGCAACCGAGAGCCGATTCGCGCCCGCGCCGACGCGGTCCTGGTCGACGGCGCTCGGCCTGGCGCTGCGCGCCCGCCACACTGCCCGCGGCGCGGAGGCAGTTGCCGCCTGCGTGCGGCTCCCGAGGGCACGGGAGTGTCGATCGATCTGCCCCCGGCGGCGCGGTCCTGAGGACGCCCGGCGCCGGCGGCCCGGTGGCGGTCCGGCGCTTCGCCGCGGCATCGATCCCGGTCGGGGATCTGGCGCCGGCGTCGCCGGCGGAGCTGCGGCTGCCGGCGACGACGCCGACCCGCCCTGGCAGCTGCTCACTGCCGCGACCCCGCTGCGGATTGTGCAGGCTGCGATGAGCGCCGAGGTCGACCTCTCGGTGGTCATCCCCGCCCTCAACGAGGGCGAGGCGCTCCCAGCCCTGCTGGAGGAGATCGAGCAGGCGTCTGCGCGCCTTCGGACCGCGGATTGGGAGGTGATCGTCGTCGACGACGGCTCCACCGACGGCTCCTTCGAGCTGGTCGAGCGGATCGCCAGCCGAGCGGCCCTGGCTGCGGGGGTGCGGCTGCGGCGCAACTTCGGTAAGTCGGCGGCGCTGGCGACCGGCTTCGCCCAGAGCCAGGGGACGCGTGATCGTCACCATCGACGGCGACGGCCAGGACGACCCGGCCGACATCCCCGCCCTGCTCGAGCGGCTCGAGGAGGGCGCCGACATCGTCTCCGGCTGGAAGCGCGACCGGCGCGACCCGCTCAGCCGGCGCCTGGCCTCGGGCGTCTTCAACAGGGTCACCTCCCGCTTCTCCGGCCTGCAGCATGCACGACATGAACTGCGGCCTGAAGGCCTACCGCGGAGAGTGCGCGCGCTCGCTCGAGATCTACGGCGAGATGCACCGGTTCATCCCGGTGCTGGCGACCCAGCAGGGATGGCGGGTGGCCGAGATGCCGGTCAACCACCGCGAGCGCCGCCACGGGCGCTCGCGGTTCGGGCTGCGAGCGCTATCTGCGGGGTGCGCTCGACCTGCTCACGGTCACCTTCCTCGGGCGCTACCAGAACCGCCCGCTTCACCTCTTCGGAGGGCTCGGGCCTGGCGCTGACGATCGTCGGGCTGGCGATCTCCGTCTACCTGACGATCCTCAAGATCAGCGGCGAGGCGATCGGACAGCGACCCCTGCTCTTCCTCGGAGTGCTGCTGATCGTCGTCGGGATCCAGCTGCTGACGCTGGGACTGCTGGGCCAGATGCTGGTCCTCGTTCGCCGCGAGGGCACGGGCCCCGGCTCCGACGAGCCCCAGATCGACGGCGTCGTCGGCGCCGGCTCCGACCCGGCCCGTCAGCGGAGCCGGCAGTGGGCGATCAGCCAGGGAAGCGAGCGGTCCAGGCTGACCACCTCGAACCGGGTCTCGAGCAGCGGTCGCAAGCGTTCGCGGGTTCCAGTGATTGATGTGCTCGGGATGGTTGCCCAGTGTCCTCACGTACTTGCCGCGGATCAGGCTGCCGACGCGGAACCACGGCTCGTGTGGCACCGATACGACGACCGACCCGGCGCTGACGCGGGCAAGCTCGCGAAAGCGGCGTCGGAGGATCGCGCAGGTGCTCGAGAACCTCGAGGCAGAGGACCAGGTCGAAGGCGTCGTCGGCGAAAGGGAAGCTCGTAGACCGACCCCTGCGCACACCTCCGCCGAGGGAAACCGCCGGGCGGTGAACTCGACCGCCTCGGAGCTGATGTCGAGTGCCGCCACCCGCTCCGGGAGCGCACCGGTCAGCCGGCGCCAGTGTCTCTCCCTCACCGCATCCCGCGTCGAGCACGGAGGCCGGCTGCACATCCTCGACGATCCCCCGCACGCGGCTGAAGAACCTGTCGAAGAGCGCCCGCACCACCGGGTTCGAGGTCTGGAACTTCGCGTAATTGCTGCTCTCGGGTAGTTTCTCGGACTCCACTGGGCGCTGATGCTACGAGGCTGAGGCGCCCGACCCGCGATGTCCGACTTCCAGCGCCCAATCCCAACACCAGCTCACACCCGCGCCAATTGATCGCTTTCGGCTGCGCAATCACCTCCCGGCCGGACTTCAAGAGCTACGCCGAGCCCGGGATCAACCTCGTCGCCGAGCCCGACTCGGAGATCCTCGGCCTGGAGAGCGCGGGGACGATCTTCCGCAACTACAACCTGATGATCAACCAGGTCCTCGACCGCGAGGACCTCGAGGCGCTGGTGCTGATGCACCAGGACGCCGAGATCGTCGACCCCAACTTCTGCGCGACGATCCGCGAAGCGCTGCGCGACCCCGAGGTGGCGCTGGTCGGCTGCGCCGGGGCGATCGGTGTCCGCAGCATCGCCTGGTGGGAAGGGTCCACCACCTGGGCCTCCTTCACGCACCGCTACAAGGAGATGGGCGGCGGCGAGGTGCCGGCGCTGACCTGGGACCGCACCAACATCCCCTCCCACGCCCGGCTCGGCGAAGTGGACATGCTGGACGGCTTCGTCATGGCGCTATCCCCGTGGGCAGTGCAGAACCTCCGCTTCGACGAAACCCTGGGCCAGGCGCTGCACGGATACGACTTCGACATCTGCATGCAGGCGCGTGAGGCGGGGAAGAAGGTGGTGACCGCCGACTTCCAGGTGATCCACCATCACTCGCTCGGCCTGATCAGCGAGGTCGAGGGCTGGATCGAGGCCCATATGAAGCTGGCCGACAAGTGGGAGCACATGATCGTCGGCCCCGAGGGGGGCGAGATCGACTGGAAGAAGCAGGCCAGGCGGGCCACGGCAGAGCGCGAAGCCGCCCGCGCCTTCGCCAGCGTCGCCGAGGTGATCGGAAATGCCCGCGCCAAGCACCTCCAGCGTCAGCTCGACGAGGTGACCAGCGGGGCCGAGCTGGCGCCTGACGGCGCCGCTGCGCGCCTTCGCCCGGGCGTTCAGACCCCGCGGCACGGACAAGCCGGGCTGAGCGCTCCTTCGGGCGGCGCCTCAGCCGGAGGCGTCGCGGGCGCCCAGCGCCTCTTCGACCTGCTCGCGCCAGGAGCCGGCGGCGCCGCGATGGCGGAGGCGGGCCAGACGGTCGCCGACCGCGAAGGCGCTCGACCCGAGCAACTCGCGCAGCAGTTGCTCCTGCCGGGCGAGGCGCGCCTGAGCGGCCTCCAGCTGCGCCGCCTGCCCGAGCCGGACGCAGAGGCTGGTCACCCGGTCCGCCTCCAGGCGCTCCAGGATCGGGTTGCGGTCCCACGGGTCGACGATCGCGGCCACGGCGTCCGGCCCACGGCGCGTCCGCTGTGCCAGAGGACGCCGAAGCCGAAGAAGGCCGGGATCACCGCCAGCCGCACACTCCTGACGGTCGCCGATGAAGTCCTCGATCGCCGTGAGCACGCCGTTGCGGGGACCGCCCTCCGCGCTCGGCGGCCCACTCGTAGCGGATCCCGTCCTCGCCCACGCCGGGCTCACTCGGGGGCGATGCAGACGTCGTGGGCAAGCGGCTGGCGGTGCTCCTCGGGGATCCGCTCCGGCGCGTAGTAGGTGTCGCGGCGGGCGTGCGGCCAGCTGACGTCGTGGAACATCAGCAGCGGCGCCCCGGCCCCGGGGCCCGCTCCTCGATCAGGCGCAGCTCCTCGCTCAGCGTGTAGTAGTTGTGGTCGCCGTCGATGATGATCGCGTCGGGCAGGTCGAGATGCGCCAGCGCCTCGTGGCTTGTCTCCCGGACCAGCTCCAGCTCGGGTCTGCGCTCGTGCAGCTCCAGCAGCCGCTGCGGAGGCGTCGGGTCGATCGCGCTGACCCGCGCCCCGGCGCCGGCGGCCCAGTCGAGCAGATCGGCGGTCAGGTCGCCCTCGAAGGACTGGCAGCCATTTCCTCGAATTCTATTTCCAGCGGTGTTTGCATAGCTCTCTCCTCATCGAATGGAGGCGCGGACAGACTGCTCGTCCTCATCAGC